>JBIOUH010000141.1:0-33761 GCA_044866955.1 Steroidobacteraceae bacterium | reverse complement strand
CGTCGCTGCCGAAACGGTGGAAGGCGCGGACAAGCTGCTGAAGCTCACACTCGACGTCGGCGACGGACAGCGCACCGTGTTCGCCGGCATTCGCTCCGCGTACACGCCCGAGCAATTGCCCGGACGCATGACGCTGGTGCTGGCGAACCTCAAGCCGCGCAAGATGTGCTTCGGCGTGTCCGAAGGCATGGTGCTCGCAGCCGGGCCCGGCGGAAAAGACATCTTCCTGCTGGCGCCGGACAGCGGCGCAACGCCGGGGATGAAAGTGAAATAGGGCAATGGCCTCCCTGCTCCTGGTGCTTCTCAGCAGCGTGCTGGTCACGACGGTGGTGCTGGCGCACCTGCCGCAGTGGCGTCCATTCGTAGCACCCACCGACGTCTTCGGCGGCGCTCGCGTGATCGCCATCCTGTGTCTCGCGGCCGTTCCCGCAGTGGCCTTGCTCGGCTGGGTGCTCGTGAGGCTCGTGCTCGGCCCGTGGCACCTGGAATATCTGCGGACGCCGGCCTTGGTCGCCATCGTGCTGATCGTGGTGCCGCTGGCGGACCTGGCGCTGCGGCGGCGCGGCACTCTCCTGACTCAACAGCCCGGCTTCGCGCTCGTGATGGGCACGAACACGGCGCTGCTCGGCATCGCGCTGATCACGGACATGCGGGCGGCGACGTTTGGCGCGGCCATACTACTGGCAATCGCTGCCGCCGCAGCGCTCGCGTTGCTGCTGCTCGCTTTCGCAGCGTTGTATGAAAGACTGCAGCAAGCCGATGTGCCGGCCGTTTTTCGCGAAGCGCCGCTCGCGCTGATCACGGCCGGTATCATGGCGCTGGCGTTCATGGGCTTCAGCAGGCTGATCCAGGAATAAGCGATGGTGCCGGCGTTGCTGACCATGGTTGGACTGGCCGCCGCGGCCGGCGTTGCCGCTGCGTTCGCCGCGCGCCGCTCGGAGCGCGACCGGAGTCGGCTGGTCGAGGAGATCGATGCGCTGCTGCCGCAGACGCAGTGCGGCCGCTGCACGTTCTCGGGGTGCCGGCCCTATGCGACCGCGCTCGCCGACGGCGCAGCCGACATCAACCAGTGCCCGCCCGGCGGCCACGCCACCGCTGCCGCGCTGGCGAGTCTGCTGGGACGCGAAGCCAAGCCGGTGGATCCGCGCTTCGGCACCGTGACGACACAGCCGCTGGTCGCCTGGATCGACGAAGGTGCGTGCATCGGCTGCGTCAAGTGCATCCAGGCATGCCCCGTCGACGCCATCGTCGGCGCATCCAAATTCATGCACACCGTCATCGCGGCTCAATGCACGGGCTGCGAGTTGTGCATTCCGCCCTGCCCCGTCGACTGCATCGTCATGCGGCCGGCGCCGACCTGACCGATGGCCAGGCACGGCGTGCGCGGGGGATTGCGGCTGAACGCTCACAAGGAGCGTTCCACCGAGCATCCGCTGCGCCCCGCCAGTCCGGTTGAATCGCTGGTGCTGCCACTCGATCAGCATTCAGGCGCAGCAGCTGTGCCACTGGTCAAACCCGGTGACCGGGTGCTGCGCGGCCAGCCAATCGCTGAGCCCGGCGGCGCAATCAGCGCATGGCTGCACTCGCCGGCTTCCGGCACAGTCGCAGCTATCGAGCCGCGCCCGGCGCCGCATCGCATGGGTGCGCCTGCGCTCAGCATCGTCGTTGCGAATGACAAGCGTGACGAGCGCTACAGCGCAGCGACGCCGCCGCGTTTCGAAGAGCTGTCGCCGGAGCAATTGCGCGACACCATCGGTCGCGGCGGAGTCGTCGGACTCGGCGGTGCTATGTTTCCGACCGCGACCAAGCTGGCCAGCGCCGCAGACGCAAGCGGGTTGCGCTTGTTGCTGAATGGGGCCGAGTGCGAGCCCTACATCAGCTGCGACGACGTGCTGATGCGCGAGCGAGCTCGCGACATCGTGTTTGGCGCGCGCGTCCTGCTGCACGCTCTCGCGGCGCAGACGTGTGTGATCGCGATCGAGGACGACACTCCACAATCCGCAGCTGCGCTCGGTGCCGCCATCGCGGAGGCGCACGACGAGCGGATCCAATTGCACCGGGTCGCGACTATTTATCCTGCGGGCGGCGAAAAACAGCTGATCACAACGGTCTTCGGCGTGGAAGTCCCGGCCGGCGGACTGCCGGCTGATGTGAGCACGGTGTGTTTGAACGTCGGCACGGCAGCCGCGGTGGCGCAGTGGATCCGCGATGCGCAGCCGCTGACGAGCCGCATCGTGACGGTGACCGGAGACGGCGTGCGCGAACAACGCAATCTCGACGTGCAGCTCGGTACGTCCATGGCCGCGCTGATCTACGATTGCGGCGGCTACACGGGAAGAATGTCGCGACTGATCATGGGCGGCTCGATGATGGGCCAGGCGCTGCCGCACGACGATCTGCCGGTGATCAAGGCGACCAACTGCATCATCGCCGCGTCGCCGCTGGATCTGCAGCCGCGCGGAGCGGAGATGCCCTGCATCCGCTGCGGCAACTGTGCGGCAGTCTGTCCCGCGGTCCTGCTGCCGCAGCAACTGCACTGGTACGCACAAGCGCGGGATCTGCAGGCGCTCGAAACCTACGGTCTCCTCGACTGCATCGAGTGCGGCTGTTGCGACTACGTCTGTCCGAGCCAGATTCCGCTGGCGGAGCGCTTTCGTGATATGAAGCCGGCGTTGCTCGACAAGCTGACCGCCCACGCGAATGCAGATGCAGCCCGCGCGCGCTTCGACGCCAGGACGGCCCGCCTCGACCGGATCGAGCGCGAGCGTGAGGCCGTGCTCGCAAAGAAGCGCCAGGAGGTTGCGAAAAAATCGTGAGCGCACCGATGCCGTTCGCCACCGCACCCGCACCGCACGTCGTCGCACCGAGCAGCGTCGGTCGCGTCATGCGACAAGTCCTGTACGCGCTGGTCCCGACGGTCGTGCTGCATGGCGTGTTCTTTGGGCCTGGACTGCTGTTTCAAATCGTTCTCGGTGTCGCGACAGCGCTGCTCTGTGAAGCCGCCGCGTTGCGGCTGCGCGGCAAACCGTTGCCACCCTTCCTGCTCGACGGCAGCGCGATCATCACGGCGGTGCTGCTCGCCTTGTGCCTGCCGCCGCTCGCACCATGGTGGCTCGTCGTCAGCGGCGTCGCCTTCGCGATCCTGCTCGCCAAGCACCTGTTCGGCGGTCTCGGCGCCAATCCCTTCAATCCGGCGATGGTCGGCTACGCCGTGCTGCTCGTCTCGTTCCCGGCGCGACTGCTGCAATGGCTGCCGCCCGACGCTGCCGGCATGCAGCCGGCGGATCTGTCAGCGATGGAAACGCTCACGACGATCCTCACCGGCTCGCCGCCGGCGCGCTTCACCTGGGATGCGATTACTTCGCCGACGCCGCTCGATGCGCTGCGCACCGATCTCGCGCTCGGCATGACGATGGCCGAGGCGCACGCGAGTGCGCTGTTCAGCACGTTCGGCGGCAAGGGCTGGGAGTGGATCAATCTCGCGACGCTCGCGGGCGGCATCTGGCTGCTGGCGTTGAAGATCATCCGCTGGCACATCCCGGTCGCGATGCTCGGCGCGCTGTTCGTCTGCGCATCCGTCATGTCGGCGGCCGACCCGGGCGCGTACGCGGGCCCGGTGTTTCACCTGACGTCCGGCGCGAGCCTGCTCGGCGCATTCTTCATCGCCACCGATCCGATCTCGGCGGCGACCAGCGATCGCGGCCGGCTGATTTACGGCGCCGGCATCGGCGTGCTCACGTATGTGATCCGCACCTGGGGCGGCTATCCCGACGGCGTAGCGTTCGCCGTGCTGATCATGAACCTGGCGGTGCCGCTGATCGACCGCTATACCATTCCGCGAATCTATGGCCACGCGCGCTGAAACTGCGAAGCCGGTGCTGACGCTGGCCCTGCTCGCCGCAGGCCTGACCGTGCTCATCGTGCTGGTCGCCGGCATCACACGCGAGCGCATCGTTCACAACGAGCAAGCGTGGATCACGCAGCGCCTCGACGCGCTGGTGCCGCCCGCGACGCATGACAACGACCTGCTCGACGACTCGATCGCAGTCCGGTCTCCCGATCTGCTGGGCACGGCGCAGCCGGTGCGGATCTATCGGGCGCGGCGCGGCGGCGTCCCGGTGGCGGCGGTCATCCGCGCGATTGCACCGGACGGCTATCGCGGGCCGATCGAGCTGCTCGTCGCGATTGCGCCGGACAGCCGACTGCTCGGCGTGCAAGTGATCCGTCACAACGAAACGCCGGGCCTCGGCGACGCATTCGAGTCGCGCGACGTGCACTGGCTCGAACGGTTCCGCGGCCGCTCGCTGACGGATCCGCCGACACAGCGCTGGACCGTGCGGCGCGACGGCGGCGACTTCGACGCTTTCACCGGCGCCACGATCACGCCGCGCGCGATCGTCAAGGCGGTGCGCAACGCGCTGGATTACTATCAGCGCAACAGTCAGCGCATCTTCGATTTGCCGCCGCAATGAGCGTCAGTCCCAGAGTCTTCGGCAGCACGGCGCAACTCATCGCCGTGTGTCCGCTGCTCGCCATGAGCGACACGGTCGCCGACGCCCTCGGCATCGGCGCCGCGGTGCTGATCGTCGTGCCGCTCGCCACCGCCGTGCTCGTGCTGCTGCGATCGCAACTGACGAACGAGACTGCGCTCGCCGCAACCATGTTGACTGTCGCCGCGCTGGTTGCGTGCGTGGAGCTGCTCATGAGCGCGTGGCTGAGCGAGCTGCGCACGGCGCTGAACCTGTTTCTGCCGCTCGTCGTGTCGAACCTGATCGTCGTACATCATCTGCAGGCGCGGCACGCAACGCCGGGCGCTGCATTCTCCGGGAGCATCAGGATCGCGGTGGGGATCGCGATCACGCTGCTGCCGCTGGGCATGGCGCGCGAGCTCGTGGGCCGCGGCTCGCTGCTGCACGACGCGGGCAAGCTCCTGGGGTCGTGGGCCGGCTGGAGCGAGATCGGCGTGTTCCGCGTCGACATGGGATTCATGCTCGCGATGCTGCCGCCCGGCGCCTTCATCTCGTTCGGGCTGCTGCTCGCGGCCCGCAACTGGCTCACGCAACGGCGTCAATGAACAAGAAGAAAGTTGCCGCGATCTTCGCGCGCCTCAAGGCCCTCAACCCGCACCCGACGACCGAGCTGGAGTACAGCACGCCGTTCGAGCTGCTGGTCGCGGTCGTGCTGTCGGCGCAGGCGACCGACAAGGGCGTCAACCTCGCGACGCGCACGCTGTTCAAACATGCGAACACGCCGCAGGCGATCTTTGCGCTCGGCGTCGCCGGCCTGTCCGAATACATCAAGACGATCGGGCTGTACAACACCAAGGCGAAGAACGTGATCGAGCTCTGCCGCATCCTGTTGGAGCGGCACGGCGGCCAGGTGCCCGAGTCCCGCGAGGCGCTCGAAGAACTGCCGGGCGTCGGGCGCAAGACCGCCAACGTGATCCTCAACACCGCGTTCGGCCAGCCGACGATCGCCGTCGACACGCACATCTTCCGCGTCGCGAACCGCACGGGGCTCGCGCCCGGCGAGAACGTGCTCGATGTCGAGCAGCATCTGCTCAAGGTGGTGCCGCCGGAGTACCTCCACGACGCGCATCACTGGCTGATCCTGCACGGCCGCTACACGTGCATCGCACGCAAGCCGAAGTGCCCCGAATGTCCGATCCTCGAGCTGTGCGAGTTCCGCGAGAAGACGCACGCGGAGCCGGCGAAGAAGCGGCCGAAGCTCAGGATGAAGCTGAAGAAGCGCTAGAATTCGCGAATGCCGTTTTTCGATAACCAGTCGCGCGACGATCTGCGCCGCGTTTACGTCGAATCCTGGCGCAAACGTCGCGCCGGCCTGCCGGTCGAGCCGCTGGAAGCGCAGGTCGCGGACGTCATCGCGCTCCATCCGGAGTACCACGCCGCTCTCGAGCGCGACGAAGCGCTCGGACGCGACTACACGCCCGAGGGCGGACAATCCAACCCGTTCCTGCACATGGGGCTGCACCTCGCGGTGCGGGACCAGGTTGCGACCGACCGCCCTGCCGGCCTGCGCGCGGCGTTCGCGAGTCTCGCGCAACGGCTCGGTTCGGCGCACGAGGCCGAGCATCGCATCATCGAATGCCTGGCGGAGGCGATGTGGGAAGCGCAACGCACCGGGCGGCCGCCGGACGAAAATGCCTATTTGGAGGCAGTGCTGCGGCTGAGTAGCCGCGGTTAGCGGTTGGCGGTTAGCGGTTAGTGAGGTGCCGCTAGGGTGAGCCTCTTCTGCACTAACCGCCAACCGCTAACCGCCAACTGCTTCTGCTATATTTTCCGCCCCACCGCGAACCCGACATCCCATGACTACGATCCGGCAGGACGACGTGATCCAGAGCGTCGCCGACGCGCTTCAGTACATCTCCTATTACCACTCGCCCGATTTCATCCAGGCCATGGCCGCCGCTTATGAGCGCGAAGCCAGCCCGGCGGCGAAGGACGCGATCAAACAGATCCTGGTGAACTCGCGCATGTGTGCGACGGGCCATCGCCCGATCTGCCAGGACACCGGCATCGTCACGGTGTTCGCGAAGGTCGGCATGAACGTGCGCTGGGAGGCGAGCCTGAGCCTCACGGACATGATCAACGAAGGCGTGCGCCGCGCGTACAATCATCCGGACAACAAGCTGCGCGCGTCGATCGTCGCCGATCCGGCATTCGATCGGAAGAACACCCGCGACAACACGCCGGCGGTCATCCACATGGAAGTCGTGCCGGGCGAGGAGCTCGAGATCGCGGTCGCGGCCAAGGGCGGCGGCTCCGAGAACAAGGCGCACATGGCGATGCTCAATCCGTCGGACTCGATCGTCGACTGGATTCTCGCGACGGTGCCGGAGATGGGTGCGGGCTGGTGCCCGCCGGGCATGCTCGGCATCGGCATCGGCGGCACCGCCGAGAAGGCGATGGTGCTCGCCAAGGAATCGCTGTTCGAAGCCGTCGACATCCATGAAGTGCGCGCCCGCGGCCCGCAGAACCGCGTCGAAGCGCTGCGCCTGGAGATTCTCGACAAGGTCAATGCGCTCGGCATCGGTGCGCAGGGGCTCGGTGGTCTGACGACGGTGCTCGACGTGAAGATCAAGGACTATCCGACCCACGCGGCCTCGCTGCCGGTCGCGATCATTCCGAACTGCGCTGCCACGCGCCACGTGCACTTCGTGCTCGACGGCTCCGGTCCCGCACGGCTGGATCCGCCCGACCTGGAGCTGTGGCCGAAGCTCACTTACGAAGCCGCGCCGGACTCGCGTCGCGTGAATCTCGACGCGTTGACACGCGAGGACGTCGCTGCGTGGCGCCCGGGCGAGCGGCTGCTGCTGTCCGGCAAGATGCTCACGGGCCGCGATGCCGCCCACAAGCGCCTGGCGCAGCTGCTGGACGCGGGCAAGCCGCTGCCCGAAGGCCTCGATTTCAAGAACCGCGTCATCTACTACGTCGGACCGGTCGATCCGGTGCACGGCGAAGCGGTCGGGCCCGCTGGACCGACGACGGCGACACGCATGGACAAGTTCACCGAGCTGATGCTGGGTCGCACCGGTCTGATCGCCATGGTCGGCAAAGCGGAGCGCGGTCCTGAAGCCGTCGCCGCGATCAGGAAGTACAAGGCCGCATATCTGATGGCGGTCGGCGGCGCTGCTTACCTCGTGTCGAAGGCGATCCGCGCCAGCCGCGTCGTCGCGTTCGGCGATCTCGGCATGGAGGCGATCTACGAGTTCGAAGTGAAGGACATGCCGGTCACGGTTGCAGTCGACGCGCGCGGCGAGTCGGTGCACGAGACCGGTCCTGCAGAATGGCGCGGGCGCATCAAGGGTATCCCGGTCAAGACCGCATGACGTTCGAGTACAGCATCCTGCTGCCGCCGACGGCGCTGGCCATCCTGACGGGATTCGTCTGGCTGCGCATGGGCTCGGACCGGCTCGGCGAGCTGCGCTCCCGCCGCATTCATCCGCAACAGGTTGCGACAGCGAAGCAGATGAGCGAGACGCTGCAGAACACGCAATCCGCCGATCACTTCCGCAACCTGTTCGAAGTGCCAGTGCTGTTCTATGCGCTGTGCGGCTTCATCGCGATCACGCGGATGACGACGCTGTTCCTGCTCGCATGCGCATGGGGCTACGTCGTCCTGCGTGCGGCGCACGCGTACATCCATCTGACGCACAACAAAGTCGTGCGGCGTTTTCAGACGTTCGTGGCGAGCACGATCGTGCTGTACGTGATGTGGGGCGTATTCGCGGTGCGGCTGGTGATGTCGTAAGAGTCAAGAGAGAAGACAAGACAGGATGAACAGGATTAACAGGACCATCCTGTGCACTCTTCCTCCGCTCTTCAGTCCGTTGGCAGTTTGTAGTCGACGAACTGCTGGCGCAGCGTCAGCTTGCTGAGCTTGCCGGTCGCCGTGAGCGGCAGCTTCTCGACGAACACCACGTCGTCCGGGATCCACCACTTCGCGACCTTGCCGAGATAGAACTCGAGCAGCTCCTCGCGCGTCGCCGACGCGCCGGCTTTCAGCACGACGACCAGCAGCGGACGCTCTTGCCACTTCGAGTGCGGAATGGCGATCGCCGCAGCCTGTGCCACGGCCGGATGCGCCACGGCGAGGTTCTCCAGCTCGATCGAGCTGATCCACTCGCCGCCGGACTTGATCACGTCCTTGGTGCGGTCGGTGATCTGCATGTAGCCGAGCGGGCAGATCGTCGCGACGTCGCCGGTGTTGAACCAGCCATCGTTCTCGAATGCCGTGTCGGCGTCGCGGCGGTAGTAGCCGGACGCAATCCACGGCCCGCGCACCTTGAGCGCGCCGAAAGACTTGCCATCGCGCGGCAGCTCTTTGCCGTCCTCGTCCGTGATTTTCAGCTCGACACCGAACACGGTGCGGCCTTGCTTGGCGCGTAACGCGTCGCGCGCGGCGGGCGGGAGCTGCGCCGCTTCCGGCGACTGACAGCGAATCGTGCCGATCGGGCTCATCTCCGTCATGCCCCACGCATGCACGACTTCGACGCCGCGCTCGCGCAGCTGATTCATCAACGCGACCGGCACCGCCGAGCCGCCGGAGAGCACTTTCTGCAGGCTGTCGATGTGCTTGCCGGTCTTCTCCAGGTACGCGATCAGGCCTTGCCACACAGTCGGCACGCCGGCCGCGAACGTCACCTGCTCGGACTCGATCAATCCCTGCAGCGTCTCGGGATCGCCCATCTTCGGCCCGGGGAACACCAGCTTCGCGCCAACCATCGCGCAGCCATACGGCAGCGCCCACGCGTTGACGTGGAACATCGGCACGACGGGCATGACTACGTCCGAGGCCGCGAGACCCATCGCGTCCGGCAGGGCCGCCGCATAGGTGTGCAGCAACGTCGAGCGATGGCTGTACAGCACGCCCTTTGGATCGCCGGTGGTGCCCGAGGTGTAGCAGAGCGAGCTCGCCGTGCGCTCGTCGAACTCCGGCCACTCGAAGCGATCCGACTCGGGCGCGAGCAGCGACTCGTAGCTGCGTGCCTGCGGCAGCGAGGTCGCCGGCATGTGCGCGTCGTCCGTTAGGATCACGCAGCCTTCGAGCTTCGGCAGCCGCGGCTGCAGCTTCTCGATCAGCGGCACGAACGCAGGATCGAGGAACAGCCAGCGGTCCTCCGCATGATTGACGATGTAGGCGATCTGTTCTTCGAACAGCCGTGGGTTGATGGTGTGGCAGACGAAGCCCGAGCAGGAAACGCCGTAATAGATCTCGAAGTGCCGGAAGTCGTTCCAGGCCAGCGTGGCGACGCGATCGCCGTTCTGCAGCCCGAGCCGCTGCAGGGCGTTGGCGAGCTTGCGCACGCGCGCGAATGCCTCGCGAAAGGTGTACCGATGGCGCGGGTGATCGGCGGTGATGGAGACGATTTCGCGATTCGGATGCTGTAGTTCTGCGTGCCGCAGGATCGCGCTGATCAGCAGCGGCCGATCCATCATCTGTCCGAACATGCCTTTCCCCCCGGGAGCCAACTCCCGGTAAGGCTACCGCGAGCTGACGGGCGTGGCGAGAGAGGTCGCGCTTGGGATCGCAGGCGGGCTGTCGGCTGCGACCACCGCTGGCGCGTGGCCCTGGGACTGGGCGCCCTCCGCCGGCGCAGCGGGCGGCGTCGCCTCTGCCGGCTGCGGCGCGTCGCCGAAGCCGTACTGCACGAGAACGCGCGCGATGTGCGGATGGTCGCTGCTCCACTGCATGAAGTTCACGCACACGGCCTTGAGATCGTTGGCTTGCGCATACTCGAATGACTTGCCGGTGAAGCGCGCGCCGCCCAGATCCTGCTCGAGGGCGGCCTTGTGCGATTCCCACGGATGCTGGACGGCATCGGGCTGCGCGAACAGCTCGATCTGATCGACGCGCGCGTAGGCCGGGACCGTGCCGCACAGGGCGATGCGCTGTGCGTCTGCCTCGGCGCACGCGGTCGATGCATCGGCGCGGCGGCACGCGGGCACATAAGCGATCGATTCGACGGTGTCCTCGACGCCTTGCGTTGCGATCGGCAACACCATGCCGGCCTGCTGCACCCCGGGCGCATCGCTGCCGTGCACGGGCTCGCGGCCCTGCGCGATGAATGTCCGCAGCTCCTTCAGCTCGTCGCGCATCGCGCGCATGTCCTCGGCGTTGCGCTGTTTGAGGAACTCCGAATAGAGGAAGCCACCGGCCGCCGATGCAACCATCAGCGCCATGATCGAGACGACGGAGCGCAGCGCCGTACCTTTCTTGGGCCGCGTATCCACCTTGCTGCGCGAGCGCCAGGCCATGACCAGCTGGAACAGCGCGGCCGACACCGTCGCAATCGCGCCGATCATCGCTGCCAGGATCGTTTCGGAAAGTCCCATGCAATTCCTCTGTCCGCTGCCGATCGTTATGTCCGGTTTGCGGACGCCGGACTGTACTGCGTCACACTTCATTCGCTCCCGGATGCAGTTGGCAGTTCTGTTCACGCGGGCAGCGCTGCGCGTTATGTCCAACGTGTTTTGCGGGGAACGCCTGACGCTCAACTCCGCCACGCAGGTGCCGTTAAACGGTAGGCAGCAGAACGATCGGAGTTGAGCAATGCCGGGCAGCCCCAGCCAGCACAGTCGCGTGATCCTTGCCGTGGACGATTCCGCCTCCATGCGGCAGATGGTTCGTTTCACGCTGGAAAGCGCCGGCTACAAGGTCGTGCAGGCCGTCGACGGCGTCGAGGCGCTCGACTACGCCCGGCACAGCTGCGTCGATCTGGTGCTCACCGACGTGAACATGCCGCGCATGGACGGCATCACTCTGGTCCGCGAACTGCGCGGGCTCAGCTCGTACAAATTCACACCGATGCTCGTGCTGACGACCGAGTCCGGACAGGACACCAAACAGCGCGGCAAGCAGGCCGGCGCGACCGGCTGGATCGTCAAGCCCTTCAGCCCCGAACAGCTGCTGTCGACGATCGCACGAGTGCTCTGAGTCCCACGCATGGATCTCTCCCACCTCGCGCCTCCTCCTCGCGACTCGTCTGCGGACGAGACGATGATCGCGCCGATCGCGTGGACGCCGGAGCAGCAGATCGCGCGCATGCTCCTGCTCTGCGAAGCGCAGATGGAATCGGCGCTGTCCGAGTCGGACGTCGCGGTCGACGAGCTCATCAAGTCGTTCAAGGGACTGATCGAGGCCGGCCAGGCGCTCGGCGCCCAGAACGACAACACGAATCTGGCCCAGCAACTCGACGCGCTGCGCCAACAAACGGCGGCGGCAGTCGTCGCCTTCCAGTTCTACGACAAGCTGACGCAGCGGCTCGGCCACGTGCGCTACAGTCTTTCCGCGCTGGCGATGTTCGTCTGCGATCGCGAGAAGGCGCACGAGCGCGATCAGTGGCGCCGCCTGTTCTCGACGCTGCGGCGGCTATACCGCACCGACGAGGAACGACAACTGTTCAAGCTCATGGTCGATGGCGCGAGCGCCGAAGAGGCGCGCGAGCACATCCAGCAATCGACGCTCACGCTGCGCCCGGGGCCGACGGGCGAGATCGAGATCTTCTGAAAATGCGACGCGGCGCAACGCGTGCATGTGACAGAAGATCCTACCGTGTGTCGCGTTCGCCGTAGGGATTTGGACGAGCAGCCTTGCGGCTGAGACCTGCGTCGCGATCACACCCATACACGAAGTTGCCGCGCGATCAGTGTGACCTGCAACACGGTCCCAAATCGCGCAAGGACTATCGTGCATCACAGGTTTAGTCAGATTCGGCGCGCCCTCGTGATGACGCTGGGGCCAGGCACGGGCGCGCAGCAGCGGGAGGGGTTATGGTAATCGAGGCGCGAACGATCGTCGGAGCAGCAGGAGCCTTCGCAGTGGCAGGACTGGCGCTGTGGCTGCTTTCGCCGCCGGCTGAACAGCCCGGCAAGCATGGCAGCGTGGAAGTCGTGCAGATGCAGGAGCGTTCGTGGACGGTCGAGGTGAAGGACCTCGGCGCGGCCGACACGAAGGAACCGGCGCGGACGGCAGCGAACCGCTAACCGCTGGAGTCCTTTCTGGCATCATGGCCGGGTGAGCGTCCTCTACCTCATCCGGCACGGCCAGGCTTCTTTCGGCACCGACAACTACGATCAACTCTCAGCGCTCGGGCGCGAGCAAAGCGCCATCCTCGGCAGCTACTTCGCCGCACTCGGCGAGCCGATCGACCGCATCTACACCGGCACCCTCGCCCGCCAGCGCCTCACCGCGCAGCTCATCGCCGATGCGCTCGCTCCTCACGCTCCGCCGCTGAGCGTCGAGCCGGCTTTCGACGAATACGACAGCGAATCGATCCTCAACGCGTTTGCTTCCTCGCTGACACCCGCGCAACGCGAGCAGTCCGGCTGGCCCGCCCTGCACACGGACCGGCGTCGCTTCCAGTTTTTTCTCGAGCGCGCGGCTCGCGCCTGGGTCGACGCGCGGGTCGAGGCGGAAGGCATGCTGCCGTGGCGCAGTTTCCACGCCCGCATCGTCGGTGCGATCGAGAACATCATGCGCACTGAAGGCCGTTCGAAGACGCTGCTCATCAGCACCTCCGGCGGCGTGATCGGCACGATCGTCGCGCACGTGCTCGGCCTCGACAATCATCTCGGGATCGAACTGAACTGGGCCGTGCACAACGCTTCGATCACGCGCCTGATCTACAACGCGGACAGGATTTCGCTATCGATGTTCAACGGCCTGCCGCATCTCGACCAGGAAGGCCGGCGGCAGCTGATCACGTATCGCTGACGAACCTACCAGCCGAGCTGGCGCTTGCGCTGCTCGACGGCCGCCGGCTCTGCGAGCGAGGGGCCGAGCTGGTGCAGGATGCCGTTGTCGAGGCCGTAGATCAGGCTGTGGATCGCGATCTCCTGACCGCGGCCCCACGCGTCCTGCAGCAGCGTCGTTTCTGCCACGTTGATTGCCTGCGACAACACGTTGAGCTCGCACAGACGCAGCATGCGCGCGTGCTCGTCCTGGAGGCCGCCGAGCTCGTCGCGATTACGGTTGCGCACGTCCTGCACGTGACGCAGCCAGTTATCGATCAGGCCGAGCTTGTCGTCGCGCAGCGCGGCCGCCACGCCGCCGCATCCATAGTGACCGCAGACGATGATGTGTCTGATCTTCAGCACCTCCACGGCGAACTGGATCACCGACAGGCAATTCAGGTCGCTGTGCACCACCACGTTCGCGACGTTGCGATGGACGAAGATCTCGCCGGGCAGCAGCCCGAGAATCTGGTTGGCGGGCACGCGGCTGTCGGAGCAGCCGATCCACAGGTAGCGCGGCGCCTGCTGGCGCGCCAGGCGGGCGAAGAAGTCCGGATCCGAGCGCGTCATCAGCTCGGCCCACGACCGGTTGCGATCGAGCAAAGTTTCCAGTGTCGGGTCGTCGGGGCTCATTGGGGCGCGATTGTAGCTGCACCGCGGGCCGGCACGTACTTTCCCGCATGACCGGCCTATCCGGAGCGAGAACCGACCCTGCCGGGGTCGAGCACTCACACGCTGCGAAATTCGCAACTTCGAACAACCAGCACGGAGGTCCGTCATGCTTCGCAGAGCGCTCCTGCCCATCCTGGCCGCATCCCTCGTCCTGCTCGCCGTCGGCGTCACCGCCGGTGACAATCGTCATCGTCCGGTGCGCGCGTTCGCCGAGCTGATCCCGATCAACGAGGTGCCGTCGATCTCGTCCGCAGCGCACGGGCGCTTCAAGGCGACGATCGATCGCGAAAACCAGACGATCTCCTACGAGCTGAGCTACGAGGGACTGGAAGACGTGGCGCTTCAGGCGCACATCCATCTCGGTCAGCGCCACACCACCGGCGGCGTCAGCGTGTTCCTGTGCGGAAACCCGCCGACCGTGCCGCCGGCGACGTTCCCGCAGCCCCCGGCCTGCCCACCGTCTCCGGCAACCATTACCGGGACGTTGACGGCGGCGAACATCGTCGGGCCCGCCGCCCAGGGCATCGCACCTTCGCAGGGCGGCGTCGACGAGTTCGACGAGCTGGTGGACGCGATCCTGAGCGGTGCGACCTACGCCAACGTTCACTCCGTGAAATTCCCGGGCGGCGAAATTCGCGGCCAGGTCCGCACTGACGAAAGACACGGAAGACGCTAGGACGTTCGGCCGAGCCGGCACCCCGTACATCGCCGTATACTCGCGCAGGGCGACTTGGGCGGGATACGGCGATGTCAGTGCGGTGGGCCGAGGTGACCTGCATCGTGTGTGCGGCGATCGCGGGCTGGCTATTGCCTGCATTGCCGGCAGCGGCCGGTGACGTCAGCGGCTCGCTCGCTGTCACTACAGACTACCTGTACCGCGGGCTGTCGCAGACCGCCGGAAAGCCTGCTGCGCAGGCAGGTGTCCAGTTCCAGTCCACCGCTGGCTGGAGCGTCGGCGCGTGGAGCTCCAGCGTCGATTTCCAGAACGGGGAAGGCGTCGCGTATGAGCTCGACCTGCACGGCGGCTACTCATGGTCGCTGAGTCCCGACTGGTCGATGCAGCTCGGCTATGTCCATTACGCGTATCTCGACGACAACGATGCCGGCTACGACTATGACGAGGTGAACGCCTCCGTCAGCTATCAGCAACGCGCGACGGCGAGCATCGCGTGGTCGCCGAACACCTCCAAACACACGTACTGGGGCTTCATTTCCGAGAAGCGCGCGCTCGCGTATGAGCTGTCGCTGCTGCAGCCGTTGGACCCGAACTGGTCGCTGTGCGCGGGCGTCGGTTACTACGATCTGCGCGACCTGGTCGACACCGGTTACTGGTATTGGAGCACCGGCGTCTCCTTCATCTGGCAGGGGATGCAGGTCGACCTGCTGCACATCGACACGGACTCGACAGCCGGGCGGCTGTTCGACGGCGGCAGCCGCTGGACCGCGGCGCTGACCTGGCGGTTCTGATCCGTCCAGCGGGATAGAACCGCCGCCCCCTGTAAGCGGTACTCATCAACAACGGCCACGGCTGCAAATGAATTCAGTGCCTTCCAGCGGTTATTCACCCGGTACGTCCGGCGGCAGTCAGGCGAACTCACGTGAGCTCGAGCTGCTGCGCCAGGTCGCGACCGGCGATCGGGTAGCTTTCAAAGAGCTGTACCTGATCTACCACCGTCGTCTCGCGCGCTTCCTCATGCGGATGACTTCGCGTCACGATCTGATCGAGGAAGTGATCAATGACACGCTCTGGACGGTGTGGCTGAAGGCTGGAGACTTCCGCGGCGATTCGCTGGTCTCGACCTGGATCGTCGGCATCACCTACCGGCGCGCGCTGAAGGCGCTGCGGCGGCACGGCGCGGCGACGCGCCCGATGCTGGTCGACGAGACGGCGGCAGTGGCGCCGGACGTGCAGGCAGAGGACGAGAATCGCCAGTGGCTCGGGCAGGCCCTCGCGGAGCTGCCGCTCGAGCAGCGCATGGTGATGGAGTTCTCGTACCTGATGGGACACTCGTGCGAGGAAATCGCGCAGATCATGCAGTGCCCGGTCAATACGGTGAAGACGCGGATGTTCCACGCGCGCGAGAAGCTGCGGCGCTCGCTGCCGCGGCTGGCTGGCGCCAACAAGTAACGTACGCAATGACACACAGCGATCACATGGGACCCCTGGGCGCTCACGGCGAATGCTGGAATATGCTGCCGTGGATCGCCAATGAGAGTGCAGCGGCCAAGGACGTTGCGCGCGTCGAGGCGCATCTGCGCGACTGCCCCGAATGCCAGCAGGAGCTGGAGTTCCAGCGCGAGCTGCGCAGCGCGATCCGCGCCGAGGATGCGGTCGTGCTCGCGCCGCAGACTTCGCTGCAGAAGCTCATGCAGCGCATCGATACCGTCGAGGACATCAACGATGAGCCGGAGGCGACGCCTGCCGGCGGAGTCGCCATGCCACAGCGCAAACCGGTGCTGTGGTCGCGCTGGTTGCCGATCGCGGCTGCTGTACAAGGCATCGCGATCATCGGGTTGCTGGGCGCGATGTGGATGCAATCTGCCGATACGCTCACCGCACCGCGCTATGAGACGAGGTCTGCTTCCAAGGCGATCGGGCATCGGCCGGTCATCCGCGTAGTGTTCACTGGCGACGCCTCGCTCGACGACATGAGTCGCGTGCTCCGCTCGGTGGACGCACAGATTATCGCCGGCCCGAGCGAGGCTGGTGTGTACACGCTCGGAGCCGCGCGCTTCGCGAAGGAATCCAGCGTAGATCAGGCGCTCGAACAACTTCGAGCCGACAGCCACGTGCGATTCGCCGAGCCCGCCGACGAGTACGAGGCGCCATGAACCGCCTGTTGTGCATCGTTGGCTGCATCTTGCTGCTCGCGGGATGCTCGGCGTCGCGCGGTCTGTCTGCAGAGTCGCTCAATGCATCCGATCCGACGCGCTACGTCGTCGTCACGCTGCGTAACGACTCAGTGCCGTCGATCCCGCGTGCCGGATCAACAGTTCGCGGCTACGAGTCGCAACCTTCGTATGCACTTGCGCCCGCGACCCGGGCGAGCGCGAAAGCCGTCGCGGCAGCGCACGGCCTGCGCGAAGTTGCTGCGTGGCCGATCGGCCTGCTCGGCATTCATTGCGTGGTCTACGAGTTGCCGCCGGGCGCAGACCGTAACGCCACGCTCGACCGGCTGCGACGCGACAGTCGTGTCGAGACGGCGCAGCCTTATCAGTCGTTCGCGACGCTCACGACCGACCGGAGCGCAATTTCCGCGAGCGATCCGTACCGACCCCTGCAGCGAAACCTCGACATGATGGATGTCGCCGGCGCGCATCTCTGGTCACGCGGCGAAGGCGTGCGAGTCGCGATCATCGATACCGGCATCGACGCGAGCCATCCCGATCTCGCCGGGCGCGTCGTCAAGCAGGAGAACTTCGTCGACGGCGGCAAGATCAATGCGCGCGAGCGTCACGGCACTGCCGTCGCCGGTGTGATCGCTGCCGTCGAGAACAACAGCCAGGGCATCGTCGGTGTCGCGCCGGCTGCGCGACTCTACGCAATGCGCGCGTGCTGGCCCGCTCCCGGCGATGATTCTCGCGCCGTGTGCAGCACGCTGACGCTCGCCAAGGCGCTCGCGGCGGCCATCGAAGCACGCATCGAGATCGTGAACCTGAGCCTGACCGGCCCATCGGATCCGCTGCTGAGCCGATTGATCGAAGTGGGTCTGCGCCGCGGAGTGGTGTTCGTCGGCGCGACGCCGCCGAACAGCGACGGCAAGGTTTTCCCGACCGGCATCGCGGGCGTGATCGGCGTCGACGCGGCGGGCGCCAAAGCGTCTGCCGACTCGGTGCTGTTTGCACCGGGCAGCGAAGTGCTGACACTGGTGCCGGACGGTCGCTATGACTTTCTGTCGGGCAGCTCGCTTGCCGCGGCCAGCGTGTCCGGCGGCATCGCGTTGCTGCTCGCGCGCGATCGCAATCTGCATGCAGACAACGCGCGTGACCTGCTCGCGCGATCGAGCCGCAAGGTGAGCACTGCGCAGGGTGAATCTGCGAGCGTCAATCTCTGCGCCGCGATGGCGGCGCTCATGCACCAGCCGGCCTGCAAGGAGTAGCGGCCCGACCGCGGGTGATGGTGTAGAGTCCCTCTGCTCTCACCCTCGCAGAGGAAGTCCCGCGTGCCTTTGAATGTCCGAGCGGCCGTCGTGCACGGCCCGAATCAACCTTTCGTCGTCGAAGAAGTGCAGCTCGAAGGGCCGCGCGCCGGCGAAGTGCTCATGCAAGTGAAGACGACCGGCTTGTGCCACTCCGATCTGCACGCGTACGAGGCGAAGGTGCCGTGGCAATTTCCCGCCATTCTCGGTCACGAGGCCGCGGGCATCGTCATCGAGTGCGGCCCGGGCGTCACGCAATTCAAGCCGGGCGATCACGTCATCCCGTTTCTCATTCCACATTGCGGAAAATGCGCGTTCTGCAATTCGCCGAAGACCAACCTCTGCGTCGAAGCATTCGCGCGCCTGCGACCGCGCGAAAGTCGCTTCTCGCTCGGCGGCAAACCCGTGACGCAGCTGTGGGGACTGGGCACGTTCGCCGAGTACACAGTGCTGCCCGCGGACACGATCGCCAAGGTCCGTGACGACGCGCCGTTCGATCCGATCTGCTACATCGGCTGCGGAGCGACGACCGGACTCGGCGCGGTGCTGTTCGCAGCGAAGGTCGAGCGTGGCAGCTCGGTCGTGGTATTCGGTCTCGGCGGCATCGGGCTCAACGTCGTGCAGGGCGCGCGCCTGGCGGGTGCGAAGACGATCATCGGCGTCGACACCAATCCCGAAAAAGAAGCGATCGCGCGGCGTTTCGGCGCTACGGAGTTTGTCGATCCGCGACGCGTCGAGAAGCTCGCCAGCCACATCATGAAGATGACCGGCGGCGGCGCAGACTACGCATTCGAGTGCATCGGCGTGCCGCAGGTGATGCGGCAGGCGTTCGAGTCCACGAATCCCGCGTGGGGCACCAGTTACGTCATCGGCGTTGCGCCGGCGGGGACCGAAGTCTCGGCGACTCCGGGCCACCTGATGATGGGCCGGCACTGGACCGGCTGCTACATGGGCGGTGCGCGTCTCGACCGCCTGCCCGAGATCGTCGACTGGTACGTCGAGAAGAAGATCGAGCTCGATTCGCTGGTCACGCACCGGCTGCGGCTCGACCAGATCGGCGAGGGCTTCGAGATGATGAAGCGAGGCGAATCGATCCGCTCCGTGGTCGTGCTGTAACCGTGGCAGAGCAGCGCAACCAACCGGCCGTCCCGCGACCCGCGGCAACGGTGATGCTTTTGCGCGAGGGACGCGACGGGGTCGAGGTGCTCGCGATCCGGCGGCACGAGAAGCTCGCGTTCATGGGCGGCATGTGGGTGTTCCCCGGCGGCTCTGTCAGCCCAGCCGACGCTGCCGCTGAAGTGCTCGCACGCATTCCGGAGCCCTCGCAGAACGGGTGTGCCCGCCTTGCCACGCTGCAAGGAGAGCCGATCGATGCACGCGCATGCCTCGCACTCGCAGTTGCGGCTTGTCGCGAGACCTTCGAGGAAACCGGCGTGCTGCTCGCGAGCGACGCAGCGGGTACCCAAAGCAGCAGCGACTTCGTCGCAGGCCTTCAGGATCGACGTCGTGCGATCGCGTCGCAGCCGGAATTGTTTGCGGAGCTGCTGCGCACCGAGGATCTTTTCCTGCGCGTCGAGCGGCTCATCTACTGGGCTCACTGGATCACGCCGTCGGTCGTGCCGCGCCGCTTCGACACGCGCTTCTTCCTCGCAGCTGTGCCGTCCGATCAGGAGGCAATCATCGATAGCACCGAAACAGTCGACCACATGTGGATGACTCCCGCAGCGCTCATCGCCGCCGCGCACGCGGACACCATGACAGTTTCGCATCCGACGCTTTACAACTTGATGGAGCTCGACTCGAGCTTGCAGCAGCACGGCTCTCTGCAGGAATTGCTCGCAGCGCAAGCGAAGCGCAGCGTCGTTGCGATCCTGCCGAAGATGGTCCACGAAGAACAAACCGCAATGGTGCTGCCGTGGGATCCTTTTTACCGGAATTTCGCAGGAGAGAGCGCGCCGGAGCATCTAGAGTATCCAGCGCGCTTGCGAGCCTTGCCGGCGCGCATGATCGCGAAGCGCTGAGCGCGCGTCCGACATTCGAAAAATATGGCTGGATACGTTTCCCAGCGCCCGTACAGTAATCGACGGAAATTGGAAAAGGGCCACGGGGGCCCTGGCTTCAACACTGCATTCATACGGAGGTGGCAGAATGTCGCGTCGTCAACGACTACATGTTCCTGGAGGAACGTACTACGTAGTCCAGCGGGGCAGCACGACTCGCCCGATCTTCTCGCAGCAGCAGGACTACCAGCTCTTCGAACGATTGCTCGCGACGGCGCTCCGTCGCACCGGCGCGCGCTTGCACGCGTACTGCTGGACGCCCGATGCGATTCACCTCGCGTTGCAGATCGACAGCGTTTCCGTCGGTCGCTTCATGCAGGGCATCACCAGCCGCTACGCGCGCAGCGTCCATGAGCGCGCCGCCGAGTCGGGCCACTTCTTCCGCCAGCGCTACAAGGCGATCCTGATCGATCCCGATGCGTATCTGCTGCGGCTGGTGCGCTACATTCATCACATTCCGGTCATGGACGAGCTCAGCAGCGATCCGGGCTCGTATCCGTTCACGAGTCACGTCGCTTACCTCGGACGCAACGAGACGCCGTGGCTGGCGACGCGCACGGCTCTGCGGCTGCTGAACGGCTGCGACCAGAACAGCGAGTACGCAGAGTTGATGTCGGCGGCTCCTTCGGAAGAGGACCGCACGCTGTTCGAGCACGGCAGCAAGCAGGACGCGCGGATCGTCGCGAGCAGCGAGTTCCTCGAGAACCTGCCGCGTCACCTGCGCATCTATCGCAGCAAGCTCACGCTCGAGCAGATCATCCAGACGGTCACCTGCCGCCTCGGCGTCGATCGCGAGCACGTGCTGTCGACCTCGCGCCAGCGCGAAGTGACCCTCGCGCGAGCGTTGATCGCCTGGTACGCGACCGAACGACATGTGGCGACATTGAGCGAGGTCGCACGCTATCTGCGGCGCGATCCATCGACGCTGTCCGTCGCGGTGAGTCGTTATCGTCTGTGCCGCCCAGAGCTCTTCAAGCTGACAGCGCTGCATGACATCGTGCCCCTGGCGCAGATCCACCTGCAAGTGTCGCCGCCGCAGTGGGAGGACGAGGTGGAAGAGAAGGTGCTCTACCCGAAGGCTGGACGCGCGACCGCCACGACTATGCGCGTCGGTGCGGGGCCTCGCCGCTGACCGAACCTCGCTGTCACGACTCCCGCCCCGCAAGCTGTCGACTGGGCGGGAGTTCCTGCCGGAGCTCGACGAGCTGCCGAACGGAAAGCTAGGACCAGTTCGATCGATGTGAGCGTCGCGAGCAGGCCTGCGGCCGCCACCAGGGCAAGCGCCAGCCGCAGTCTTCGTTTCGCATCGCCGCCAGCCACAGCCCGAAATAGCTGCAGAGCCTCGCGCAGGGTTTGCGGGACCGACCGCGGCGGCATGGATGAGCGGCTTGCGGCGGACGCGGCATCGCCCGCGCTCACTCGCTGCGAGTTCCCTGGCGGCCCTCCGCGCCGGGCCCCACACTCGTCGCACTGCCCGCGATCGAGAACGTCGTGAACTCACCTTTCGGGATGCCGTGGGCGTGCACGAACTCGACGTGCAGCAGGAACGTCTCGGGATCGCCGCCCGCAAGCTCTTCGTGAGCCGGATGCCACTCGAGGCGTGTGGGGGGACGACTGGCGAATCTTTCAGGTGACATCTTCGCTCTCCTTCACGGCGAACCTGCCACAGCCTCGGCGCGCCGACCTCAGGGTCTGCCGCGACTCGCGCCCGCGGCGCTGGCCACTGGCGTGGGGAGCCGCGCAAAGCACTGCCGCGGCTGCAGAAATGCTGTTCCGGGCACCTCTTGTCCGGAGCCACCCGCTGGCAGTGTCAGATCCAGCGTTGTTGGCTTCTGCGACGCTGCGCGGCACGCAACGCCTTCAGGCTCAACAAGCGCCCGATATATCCCAATAAACCAAGACTGTCACATGGGCTCCGCAACTCGATCATGTCATGCGTGATAGTCCTAACTACGGATATCCACAGCTGTATGCACGCAAAGCGCCGCGATGGACATCGCTCCTTATTGACAGCGGCGTGCATAAGAGCAGGTTTGCACGCGCAGGGAGATTTTTTCGCAAGCCACGTGACTCAAAAAGGGGAACCGTCATGACGATCAAGCTCGAGGTTGTGGATCTGGGCGATGCCATGGTGGAGACGCGGCAATTGCCGATCCTTCCGTTGTTCATCGATAGCATCAGTTCCTTCGGTCTTCTCCCGCTGTAGAGAACGGCCAATGCATCGGGTGCGTGCTTGCCGCACGCACCCGCTTTTTTCTTCATGGTCCACCGCATGTTCGCGGATCTGCCCCGCTACTGGATTCCTCCGCACGTCCGAGTCTGTCCGTTGCTGGCCAGCACGATCCTGCTGGATCTCAAACGCAATCGTTATTTCGGCATTGGCGCGCGCGAGACGCGTGCACTTTCGACGCTCGCGCTCAACTGGAACGAGGCGAGCGGCGCCGGCGCCGAGGTCGAACCGCTGACAGCGGACGCTGCAATCGCGATGGCCGGCGCGCTCATCGACGCCGGATTGCTCAGCCGCGAACCGCCGGCCGATCGCGCTTCCTTCCGCGGCATTCCGCCCGACCTCGGCGGTGCGCTGACCAGCGCGGGACACGAATTGAGTCGCGAGACCTCGCTGCGCGTGGCGCACGTCGCTGCCTTTCTCGGAGCTCTCGCCTGGACGCGGCGGGCGCTGCGCTCACGCTCTCTATACGCGATCGCGTGCGAAGTCCGCGATCGCAAGGTTGCGGCCGGCGAGACGTTCGACGCGCAACAGGCGATCGAGCTGGTCGGCCTCTTCCGGCGACTGCGCCCGCACACGTTCGCAGCGCGCGACCGGTGTCTGTTTCATTCGCTGGCGCTGGTTAGATTCATGTCGCGCCACGCGGTCTTTCCGACCTGGGTGATCGGCGTGCGCGCGAAGCCGTGGGGAGCGCACGCCTGGGTACAGCAGGAGAAGCTCCTGCTCGACGCCAATCCCGAGCATGTTTGCGAGTACACGCCGATACTGACTGTCTGAGAACCAACACTAACGACGGCGGGAAAGACGCAGGCGACAACAACAACAGCCTGCTAAGGGGCAGCGCATGTTTCGGTACATTGCGCTTGTCTGGAACGTTTCCAGCGAGCAGCAATCGCGTACGGCGGGAGCGCTGGACGAGCGGCTACGTGAGCGACGGTGGACGCCGTCGTTCGCCGGCGCTGGACTGAAAGTCTTCTGTGTGAACGCCTCGGCGACGCTGCGGGTGCAGCCACTCGCAAACGATGCCGGCATGGTGCTCGGCGCGCTCTTCGAACGCAGCCGCGACATCGACGACGACTCGCCAGCGCGCCGCGCCGCTCTCAGTGCGCGTTGCTGCGAGGCGATTCTCGCGAGTCGCGGGCAGTGGCTGATCGACAACTGCTGGGGTAACTACGTCGCGTTGATGCGCGACTCTTCCAGCGGCACCGTGCGTGTGCTCAAGGATCCCACAGGCACCCTTCCCTGCTTTCGCACCAGCGCCGAAGGCGTGAACGTCCTGTTTGCTCACGTCGGCGATTGTGTCGAGCTGGGGCTGCGGCGATTCACAGTCGATCGATCGTATCTGCGCGCCCGCGTCCTCGGCTTCAATGACCTGGAACGCAACGCGCTCGCGGAAGTCTCGCAGGTCCGGCGGGGCGAGTGCGTCGAAATCGACCCTGCGGCGCCGCCCGTCGTGCGCTCCAGCCGCTTTTGCTGGGACCCGTTCGCATTCGTGCGCGAGCAGCAGGCAATCGAGGATCCCGATCGCGCCGCTGTCGCCGTGAACGCCACGGTCCGTTCGTGCACGCAGGCGCTGTCTGGCGGCCATTCAAGTGTGTTGCACCGGCTTTCGGGCGGATTGGATTCGTCAATCGTCGCCGGCTGCCTCGGCCGACCTTCCTCGCTGCCGCGGATCGCGTGCTACACGTACTTCAATCCGCACGGTCGCTCGGACGAGCGACCGTGGGCGCGTCTCGCAGCGGACCACACTGGCTTCGAGCACGTCGAGTACCCGATCGAACCTGCCCGAGTGGAGCTGGCCGAACTGCTACGGCTGCGACCGGCAACGGAGCCGCTGTCGCTGCTCGGCTACCTGATCAGGAGCACGGTCGAGGAGCGCCTGGCGATCGAGCGCAAAGCGAGCGCAGTATTTACCGGCGACGGCGGCGATTCGGGATTCTGCAGCGACTCGCTCACCTATGCGGTGACCGACTATCTGCGGCGCCACGGTCCGCGACTGAAAGCATTGAGCCTCGCGTCCGAGGTCGCGCTTCGCACCGAGCGATCGACCTGGTCAGTGCTAGCAAGTTCGGCGCGGCGCTGGCTATTCGGCGCAAAGATGCGCGAGCAGCAGCCTGCACTGGTGATGGGTTCGCGTCTCGTAAGCGCGCAACTGCGGGACGGCTTCACGATTCCCGAGAGCTATCCGCATCCGTGGTTCAGTCAGCTACGACACGTACCCTGGGATGTGATCAGGCGTCTTGGCATCCTGGTGAGCACGCCGGAGTTCTACAACGTCACCGATGCTGCGCGGCCGGAGCCGGAAATCGTATCGCCCCTGTACGCCCAACCCGCAGTGGAGCTGTTCTTGCGCATTCCGATCCACGTGCACGCTGCAGGCGGCCACGATCGTGGTCTCGCGCGGCGGGCGTTCGCACGTGAAGTCCCCGAACCCATTCTGCGACGGGAGTGGAAAGACCGCGCGCCCGGCTTTCACAGCGAGGTCCTGCTGCGCAATCTCGACTTCGTCCGCGAGGTGTTCCTCGAAGGCGTGCTCGTGAGGGAGGGTCTGCTCGATCGCGCGGCAGTCGAGGCCGCGCTCGCGCCGGGTCCGTCGAAAACGGAAGTGCTGCCCGTCGAGATCTATCGACACCTGGACGTCGAGATTTGGGCGCGTTACTGGATGCGTTGAGCGATCACGCCGCCTGCAGCACGCCATCGCGGCGCGCAGTCCACTGGCGAGCCCAGATCTCGGTATCGAGATGGCGCAGCAGCTCGCCGGGGAACACCTCGCTCTTGACCAGGCCGGGCGCAAGCGCGCGTTCGAGCGCGGCGCGATCGAGCAGACCCTCGCTCGTCAGCACGCCGTCGAGAAAGATCTCACGCAGCCAGTCGCGATTGCGTTGAATGATCTCGTCATGGAAATTGCCGGCGCGGTCCTTCCAGATGCGATTCAGGATTGGTTGCGGGACGTCATCGCGGAAGGCGCGCCGTGCGAGGCCGCGATCCTGGCCGCCCGCAAAAAGCACGTCGGCAGGAATCCGCAGCGCCAGCTCGATCATCGGCTGCGAGTAGATCGGCGTGACGAGTTCCGGGCCATCCACGGCCGGGTCCGCCTGGCCGACATAGAAATCCGGACTGGCCATCAGCATCCCAAGCTTGCTGAGTGCTTCCCAGGGCGCGTGCCGCACTCCTACCAGCCAGGGATGGACTGCCGGATGCGTTGCGCATTCGCGCACCACGTCCGCAGCGACGAGCCTTCGTGCCTCGGTGTTCAACGCATCGGTGTTCATCAGGGAACGACCGGTGAGCCACATGCGCAGCGCGCGATTCAGCGCGTGCCACGTCGTCTGCCGCAGAACCAAAGCAGATTCTGCCGCCAGTCGCAGGACTGCCGGCCGCGGGCCATGCCTGCGCAGATACGCTGTTGCTGCTTCGCCGATGCAGAAGCTGCCGAACACACAATCGCCGCCATCGCCCGTGAACGTTGCAGTCGCGGAATTTCGAGCGATCAGGCTTCGCTCGTGAGCAAACGTTACGAGATACATCAGCGTGTTGACGGGCTCTGCGGTCGGCGTCATTTCGAGGATCGCGTCAAGACGCACGCCGGCCGCATTCGACTCAATCTCGACGTGCTCACAACCCGTCGGCGCAACCGCCATGCGCGCCCAACGGCGCGGGTCGAGCGGACCCTCGGCCGCGTACTGTGTATAGGCCAGCAAGCGTGGAGGGCGTGGCGCCGAGTGGAGGCAAGCAAGAACAATGGACGAATCCAGGCCGCCCGAGCTGCGCATCAGCGCGCGCTCATGGCACGCGGCGAGTGTCGCTGTGCATGAGCGCAGCGTGTTGCGCAAGGCGGCGGCCGCACTTTCCGGCTCGTCGAACAAGTCGCGCGCCCGTGCGAAGTCGAACGGGGTCCAAAGCGGTCGCCGACTTGCCAACGCGGGTTCCTGCCAGGGGCTGAATTCCGCGCACTCGCCGCGACGAATCTGCGTGACTTCGTTGAGTGCGTTCCATTGATGAGTCATGTCGCCGCCATACAGCCGGCGCTCGACGAAGCGGCGATTGACGGTGAAGCGAGTTGCACCCAGCAGCCTGCAGTCCGCAATCGCTGAGAAAACGACCGTGATACCGTCAGCCGCGGTGCTGAAGCACGGCAGGCTCCCGCACGGATCCTTCAGGACCCGGACGCCGCCCGTCAGCGGATCGCAGATGAACGCGACGTAGTTACCCCACGCATTGCGCACCAGCCATTCGCCCTGACTTTCGACGATCGCCATGGTCTGCGCTTCATCCGGCTCGCAGCGCGCCGCAGGTGCGTCGTCGGCGAGATCGGACTTGCGGGTGAAGAGCGAGCCGAGCACGACACCCGCCCGCCCCGCCAGCACGTGCGGCTCGAGCGAGCCGGGCCGGACGTCGGCACACAGCACGCGCAATCCAGCGCGATCGAGCGCTTCCTGCCAGTACGATGCTGCGGCCTTGAGCCGGCGCGTGGCGCCTTGCGCGGCATCGACCTGCCGGGCGTCCCGCGGATCCCAGATCAGCGCGACATAGCGAAACATGAGCGTCTCCCCAGCGGCTCAGATGGCGAGTATCGGCGTGTACTCACAGATTTCTTCGGGATTGCAGTCGAGCACGAAGCTGCCGAGCTGCAGCCAGCTGTGCGCCGCCCACGGCTTGGGGCGCACGGCGACGACCCAGATCGGGTGGATGTTGTAGTGAGAGAGGAACTTCAGCAGCGCGAGAGCATGAAACAGGCATTGATCCTGCGCAGCGAATGCGTAGGGACGCAGACGACGGAACGCGCAGACGAGCTCGATGGTCCGCTGCAGGTCGATCGCCTGCGGCGCATGGGCTTTGCTCGCCGCGACTTCGCACGCGATCGAGTACAGCAGGCGCGAGTCGACCGCGCGCTTCGCCCAGATGCAGGCTCGCAGGAATGCGACTATGTGATGCAGATGCAGGCGTACTGCAGCCGAGAGTTCGTGACCGACGCTCGTCAGCGTCGCGTTCGAATCGATCGCAGTGAAGGCCGGTCCAGGCTCGGCCGGGGCGACGGGCGTCAGGAATCCGGCATTGACCAGTGCATCGGCGAGACGTGCTGCATCGTCGCGCGGCATCGGCTCGAGCGGATGGCCGGCCGACGTCGACGCGGACGACCAGTTCGTGGCGAGCGTGGACAGCGAGCGGGCCTCGCGATAGCCGAGGCCGAAATAGCGGTTGCGTTTCAGATCGAGCACGACGGCGCCGGTTGCAGTCACACAAACCCGTGTGTGAGGCGGCATCCAGAACTCGTTCTTGTCGTTCGTGCCGATGTCGGGCACGGAAGTCAGGCGGCGTTATCTTGTGTGATCGAACAATCCCGTGAGACCCAGGGTGTGCAGTTGCCTGCACACCCGTCCGTTGGGTTTCAGCAGCGCGTGTGTCCGGGTCCGTACAGGAAATCGAAGTAAGGACCGATGGTCAGGCTGCACCGTGTTTCCGTCATTGCATCGCCCAAATCGACGATTTCGAGTTGTTCCATGATCAATCCCTCGCGAGTATGTTTTTCCATTGAGAACCGGCCTGGCGGAAGCCTGGGACCGGAAGGCCGGCCGCGGGCCACCTTCCGAAAGCAAGGACCGCACATCCGGGACTTTCAATCCCCCGCATAAGCCAGGATGTCGCAAACACTTAGAACCTTTTTGCGAGTTTCAAGTAAGCGAAGCGCCCCCGGAGATCACCTTGCGACCAGTCGTAGCCTGTTGGCCCGGTCACTTCCGCAAACGGTGCTTCCGCGTTGAAAAGATTGAGGGCGCCGGCTCGAAGCTCAAAGCCCTTCCAGGGCGACCCGTCGCCGGCCAGATCGCCAAGGTCCCACGACAACTGGACATCGACGATCGTCTGCGACCCGATCTGTCGGCCGTTGCGCGCTCCGACGATATCAACGTCGTCAACGGCAGGTACATATCGCGCCGCAGTGGAGACACCGAAGGACCCTGAGTTCCAGGTAAGCGTGGCAACCCCACGCCATCTCGGGACCGTCCCTTGCGTATTGGCAATGCCGATGCGATCAACGTTTGGACCTGAGACGAAGTCCGAAGTCGTAAACTCGTGCACCCACGTAGCCGAGACTTCCGGCCTGAACTGGCCAACGCTGCTATCGAAAGTCACGGAGGCGCTGACATCCACGCCGCTGGTGCGAATAGCTCCATTGTTGAGACGCGTAATATCGATTGTCTGCAAAGGGCCCGGGAGTCCCGCCGCAATGTCGGCTGCGGACTGCGGTCCACGAATGATTCGCTCTGGAAAGAGGCTCTCTGCGGCCAGGAGTCGCGCAGGGGATGGGATCGTTATGGTGTCGTCGAGCGAAATTCGCCAGAAATTGGCGCCGAGGCGCAATGCGGACGGCACCCTCGGCTCGAAGCGCAGCCCAACGCTCAATGAGTCCGCGTTCGACGGCTTCAGCTCCGGATTCCCGCCCGCAAAGACCGTCAGCAGCGCAGTTTCGTTGTTCCGTGCCGGATCTACGATCGGGCTGGGTACCGCCACGGGGGGGCTATGGAGGTCGAAGAGAGACGGCGGCCGGAAGCTTTGCGCCATTGACGTGCGGACTGTCAGCGCTGATGTCGGTCGCCAGATCAGTGCGTACTCGGGATTGAACGCGTGACCAAAGTCCGAGTAGTCGTCGAATCGTCCGGATATCACCAACGCAAGATCGTGCACAGCCGGAACCTTGGCGGTTTCGCTCAACAGTGGGAGACGAAGCTCTGCGAATGCCGCAACAATGGAGCGTCGCTGCGAGCCAGCTACGTCCGTCGGCGCCGCGATGTCGTATAGCACCCGCTCCTCGCGCCATTCTCCGCCGCCTGCCAATTCCAGAGTGCCCGCCGGCAGCGCCACCAGCGGCCCCCGGAGGGATGCGACGGATTGAGTTGCCTCCGTGCGGAAGTGACTCCGAAGCGGCGGGGCAAGCAGAGATGCGAGCAGTGCCGGACTGTTGGCTCCCGCACCCCCGAACGGATTCAGCGCGCTATCAGGATCCTCAGCGGCGAGCGCCTCGCCGACCTTCGCGTGATCCAGTTCGTTGCTCCGTACAGTCACCGCGTCGTCGCGACTCGTCAGCAGCGACGCTTCCCAATCCCACTCACGAACGCGGCCGCGTACGCCGCCCGCCGCGCGAACCATTTCCGCCCGACTGGTGTAGAGCTGCGGGCCGAGCTCCGTCAAGAGCGCGTCGACGAGCACGTCTTCATGGAATGGATTGTGCGGATTGAAGGCGCCGACGAGCGCACCGCTCAGAGCTGGTGGTTCGAACTGCGTGCGGAACTCGCGATCGACGTAGAGGAGTTCGCCAAAGCCACTGACCTGCTCCGTGAACTTGTACTCGCCCTGTGTCACCGCACCCTTGCGGGTGCTCTCGTCGGTGAGCCCGTAGTACCGAAAGAGACTTTCAAGATTGCGCTGCCCAGCCGTCGACGCGAAGTCCGCCGTCGTCAGCGTCTCACCTGAGCCCACCGGCGGTATGGCCGCAAAACTTGATGACAGACCGGGCAGGTTCTCGAGCGTGGGCGAGCTGACATTGCCGGGAGCAGCGGTCGGCGACCGCCAATCGATGCTGCCGAAGCGCGTGAAGTCCTGGTTGTTCAAGCGATCGCGCTCGCGCCCCAGCAGCGGGCTGCGGTCGAAATAGTCGAGCACGATCGAGCCCGACGCACGACCGCGCGAACCCGCAGCACTGAATGCAGCATGGCGTTCGACCGAGCCGCCATCGGCCGCGCCATAGTCGATGTCCAGTCGAGGCTCAGGAACGCCCTTGCGAAGCACTATGTTGACGACGCCGCCAATCGCGTCCGCGCCGTACATCGCAGAGTTCGAATCGGAGACCAATTCGACGCGCTCCACTGCCGCCGGAGGAATGCTGTTGAGGTCGAAAGCATTGACGGTCAGAGCACTTGCCGTTGCGATGGTGCGCCGTCCGTTGATGAGCACGAGCGTGGTATCGAAACCGAGGCCGCGCAGATCGGCAAACTGGGTTCCGTCGCCCAGGTACGAACCGGGCATGGTATGCAGCTGCTGCGGGAGGTATCGGAAGAGATCCGTGATCGACGACACCCCCAACGCATCGATATCGCGCCGGTCAAGGACGGTCACCGGAACATCCGGATCGAGACTGCCGAAGACGCTGTCGGGGATTTTCTTGCCCTCGACCGTCACCTTCCAGTCGAATGCGTACGGCCCACGCGCAGAGCCGCTCTTTCCGCCGCCGTTGGCCATGCTCAGCTGCTGCTCCTTCGACAGCTCCGAGTGCTGCTGATCGTTGGCTTCGCCCGCCTCATTCACGCCGCCGGGCGGCACGTTCGCGGGCGGTGAGAGGATCGTGACCGTGCGCGCGTTGGTCCACACGAACGTAAAGCCGGTCGGCAGCAGCGTTGCCAAAGCCTCTTCGGCGGTATGGAGTCCTTTCACTTCGCCGGCGATCAGTTTGTCTTCTTCTACGTCGGCCGGGCTGTAGAAGAGCTGCAACTTCGTCTGCTTCGTGAACTGCAGCAGCGCCTGTGACAGCGGCAGCGGGTCGATGTCGAACTCATACTGGCGCTCGTTCGCCTGAGCGAACGCGACAGTTGCCCAGCACAGCGACGCGACGATGAGGGTGCTCGCGAAGAACGCGCAGCGCGCAGATCCATTTGCTTGGCAGTTCATTGCTGACCGCTCACCGCTTCAGCGACTGCGCGGCTCGTGAGGTCCGATGCGCACGCGCTGCGACGATTCCCATACCCAGGGACTTCCAGTGACCCGCTGCACGGATGCAGCAAACGAGAGTGGATCGATGGCATCGAACGAACCGCGCATGGGCCGCGCGCCGGTCGCTTGATCGACGTCGATCTTGATGACGTTGAACTGGTTGAATTGTTCGACGGCGTACGTGATCGTGTCACCCGGCTCGAAGATCAGCTTGCCTTCTGCCCTTTGCAACTCCTGCTCCGCGTCGACCTGATCGACGGCGGGAGTCCCCGCGTCGACTATCGTCAGCTGCTGATCCTGAACGAGCGGCACCGTGTCGAACTTGGCTCCAGAAGCTGTCGATGGCCTCACGACCACGGAACCCTCGCTCATCGTGACCGTCACGCGATCCGGCATGCGCTCCACGATAAACTGCGTACCGGTCGCCTGGACCACGATTCCTCCGGCTTCGACGAGGAACGGCCGGGATGGATCCTTGGCGACGCGGAAGATGGCCAGGCCTTGCGCCAGGGTGACAACGCGCTGCTTGTCGCCCATGTCGTGACGCAGCTTGGTGTAGGGTGCGGCGGTGATTGAGCTGCCGTCACTCAGCGGCATGCTGCGCCACTCGCTGCCTTGGGTCTGCAGGCTGTGATCCAGCCAGGTGATCTTCGCGACGAACCCGAGTGTTCCGGTCAGGGCGACCGCCGCAACGCCAGCGGCGATTCTCGTTCTCCACAGTCCAGCGGTGCTCGCGCTACGAGCGCCCAACGTTTCGCGCTCGCGCGGCGGCAGCTCCACCACGTTCGAGAAATTGTCCTCGTTCGTGATGTAGAGCTTGAGCCGGGTGTTCTCGAGCCACGAGTACAGCCGGCACATGCGCAACGTCTCGGCGATGTGAACCGGCGAGGTCTTGAGCCACTGCAGGTATTCGAAACGTTCGGCGATGCTCAGATCGCCACAGTGCCAGCGCAGCAGCCATTCGGCCGCCTGTTCCGGGATCGACATTGGCGCGTTCTCGTCGATGCGGTCCGTCATGACAGCCTACCTCAGCGTTGATCCATGTCCTCCAGATCCTCGAGATTCAGCTGGGTTCGCAAGTGGCTGTACGCTTTCGTGAGGTCGCGCAGCACGATGCGCGGGCTGATCCCCAATCTGTCCGTAATCTGCTTGTAGGTCAGTCCCTCGTTGACGTGCAGCAGCAGCACTTCACGCTGACGCGGCGGAAGCCTCTGCACTGCTGCCTGTACGTGCTCGCGCGCGCGACGGTACGCGACTGCGTTTTCCGGCTCCGCGTCGGGCGCACTCTGCAAATCCTCCAGCCAGCTATTGTCGTGGGGCTGCCGCCGCACCGCTCGCTCACGCCATTCATTGGCGACATTGGAGGCGATGCGAAACAGGTAGCTCTGCGGATTGTCGATCGCGATGTCGTCGCTATAGCGCAGCAGACGCAGGAACACTTCCTGCGCGAGATCGTCGATCTCGGCGGCCGGCACCGATGAGCGGCTCGACAACCAGTAGCGAATCGGGCGGCGCCAGCGCTGGAACCATGAAATCAACCGACCGTCACGAGGGTCCTGCGCACGTTCTCCCACGTCACCTCGCGCATCGGACATCGATGCACCCTCCCCATTACTGCATGCTAGCAGCTGTTGTTATCGACCGCTGAATCTGCGACATCGCTCTTCGATCCGTCGCCCCGAGGTGCTCGGGGTCCGCTGAGCTGGGATGTCAACAAACCTGAACCGCCTTAAATGTAGTCCGCCTCGCGGCTGGTGGTAAGCCCTTTCGACGATTTCCTTCGCTGCGATGAATACGTACGGCAGATTTCCAGCCGGTGCCTGTTTTCACGAGCGCGTTTCGCCTTTGAGCTGCGAAGAATCGGCAGCCTCTGCAGGTGCTGGAGTCATGTCCGCGGCCGTGGATTTCCTCCGCGCCGAGAGCAGCATCAGCGCAGCAGCGTACAAAACGATAATCACTACGAGCCAGCGCAGCCAATCCAGTGGCAGCGAATGCACGACGTACGCCGCGAGCAGCACGCCGGGGATTCCGCCGATTGCCAATCCGAGCGCGGCGCGCAAGTCGTACTTGCGATCGCTGACAAACCGCACCGAGGCCACGGGCATGAGCATGGCGCACGAGCCCATCATGATCGGAAACGCCGCGCGCGGATCCATTCCGAGCAGGCTGACGAGAATCAGACACGGCGCATACAGGCCGATGCCGAGCGTCATCAGCGCACCGAGTACGAAGTTGATTGCAACGGCGAATACCAGCGTCGCGCCTGTGAGCTGCAGCGCCGCGCCGCCGCTGGGCATCAGCTTCAGATTCATCAGCGTAAACAGGATCGCCGCCACCGACAACGCCATGCCCATGCCAATCTGAATCGCCCGACGTGGCAATCTGGCGACAACACCGGCGCCAAGCCAAGCGCCGATCGCGGAGGCCGTCATCATCGAAACCAGCGTGGCAGGCCCGACCTCTACGATGCCGATGAAGATCAGCCCCTGCGCCATCGTCGGCAGCGTATGGCCCACGTTCAGCGTGCCCGGAATCAGCTCGTCGGCTACGACTCGCCGAAACTTGAACGCTGCGGTGGTCGGCGCAAACGAGCCGATGCCGAGCGTGTCGAAAAAATTCGTCACGAAGCCGATCGTGAGGCGAAGCAGGCCGGGATTGGCACTCGACTGCGCACGCGCGGCGCCGCGCTCGGCGCTGAACCATC
>JBIOUH010000140.1:0-10749 GCA_044866955.1 Steroidobacteraceae bacterium | reverse complement strand
TGAAGTGATTGCACTACTGCTCCTCCGCTCGAGCGTCTATGTTGAGCAGGGTTGTACGTGCTTGCTGTGGTGTGAACAATTGGAATTATTCTGAGAGTCTGTTTGCCTTTCTCTAACTGACTTTTGGCGAATCGTCCTCATAATAGGCGAGATGTCACGACCCACCTCATTGCCGCTTGTTCCTGGCATCAGCGTGCCGCGGTGGCTCGTGGTCGCTGCGTTCGTATGTTGGGCGGTTCTGTCGGGTCCTGCACCTGCGCAGCCGCTTGCTAAAGAAGGCGCCCTCCCCGGCTTCGATTCCGGAAGCTCGATCGTCGCTGCGGACCGCCCGCTCTCATTGCAGGCGAGTGATCGCCGTCACGACGCAGCGCCCGGCGACGGCAACCCCAACCAGCTGGCGACTGATTCCATTGCCATCACCGCGAGTGGCCTCAGCGCAATCCAGCCGACCAGGTTTTCCTTTAATGCCCCCGCTGCGCAGCAGCCACGTTCCCCCGCTCAACCGCGAGCTCCTCCTGCAAGCGCGAAGCACTCGTATTGAGAGTCGGATCGGGCGCCAAGCCCCCGATCTATTCGTTGCTTGCACGGGAGAGGTCCCATGGTTCCTTCTGCGTGGAAGCTCGTCCTGTACGGGCTCGTCATTGTCGTCGGCAGCCTGATCGCGCTGCCCAACCTGTTGACGCCCGCTCAGCGCGAAGCGTTGCCTGACTGGCTGCCCGACAAGCCAGTAGCACTCGGTCTCGATCTGCGCGGCGGCGCGCATCTGGTACTGGAGACCGATGCTCGCGCGCTGCGGCGGGAGCAGATGGATACTCTGCTCGGCGATGCGCAGGCGGTTCTGCGCGATGCGAGGATCGGCGGCGTCCGTGGAGCCATCGAAGCGGACATGGTGGTTCTGCGAGCGAACACGCCACAGATCGCTGCCGCCGCTGAACGTGTCTTGCGCGCCAGCGACAGGGACGCTGCCTCACCGAAGAAACTCGAGATTGCGCCGGATGGCAGCATCCGGCTGTCGCTGGAGCCTGCTGCGCTTGCGGCGCGCGAGCAGTCAGCCCTGCAGCAGAGTGTCGAAATCGTTCGTCGCCGCATCGATGCGATCGGCGTAGCGGAACCGACTGTGCAGGCGCTCGGCTCCACTCGGATCCTCGTACAGCTACCGGGTGTGCAGGATCCAGCGTCGATCCGCAAGCTACTCGGCAGCACCGCGAAGTTGACGTTTCACCGCGTCGAGTCCTCGCATGCCCGCGGCTCGGCAACAGTGCCCGCGGGATCGATTCGGGTTCCCGCCTCGGACGAAGCTGTCGACTACGTTCTTCAGCGTCGGCCACTCCTGCAGGGTGAGCGGCTCGTGCACGCAAGCGCCGGCATCGATTCGCAAGACGGCGGCCGAATCGTCGCGTTTCGCTTCGATGCTGCAGGCAAACGAATGTTCGCGCAGATCACCCGCGAGAACGTCGGCCGCCAGCTGGCCATTGTTCTCGATGACCGGGTCATCAGCGCACCAGTGATTCAGGAGCCGATCATTGGCGGCTCTGGACAGATACAGGGGAACTTCACAGCCGATGAGACCAGCTCGCTGGCTGCGCTGCTGCGCGCCGGCGCGCTTCCCGTTCCGCTGCAAGTCATCGAAGAACGAATGGTCGGTCCCGACCTCGGTAGCGATGCAATCCGCATGGGCGCAGTGACTGGTGCCGCCGGACTGCTGTTAGTTCTGGTGTTCATGACGGTTCTGTATCGGGGATGGGGAATCATTGCCAACCTGGCTTTGCTCATAAACACGGCTCTCACGCTGGCAGCTCTGACACTGCTCGGCGCGACACTTACGCTGCCGGGCATTGCAGGCATCGTGCTCGGCATCGGGCTCGCGGTCGACGCGAACGTGCTGATCAACGAGCGCATTCGAGAGGAGACACGCAACGGCAAGACGGCAGTGGCAGCCCTCACGAGCGGATTCCAGCGAGCCTATGCGACGGTCATAGACTCCAACGTCACTGCCCTCATCGCCACGGCGCTCCTGTTCTGGTTCGGCTCGGGACCGGTGCGTGGTTTCGCGATCACGATGGCGCTCGGCATCATCATCTCGATGTTCACCGCAGTGACGGTGGTCAGGAGCCTCATGGCCCTGTGGCTTCGATGGCGCCGACCCCGGAACTTCGTGATTGGATCGCTCCTACCCGCGCGGTGGGCGAATGTCACTCCGAACCTTAAGGTGATGCGCGCGCGCTTCATTGGCCTGGGCGCATCGCTCGTATTGTCCGTGGCATCGGTATTCCTGTTCGTCAATCCGGGACTCAACTATGGCGTCGACTTCACCGGCGGCACGATCATCGAAGCTACCGCGCCGACTGCGATGCGCATTGGTGATCTCCGCGCCAGCCTCGAACAGGCAGATCTCGGCGAGGTCAGTCTGCAGCAAGCAGGGGCTGATGGCTCGACCGTTCTCGTTCGTGTGCAGCAGCAGCCCGACGCGGATGCAACGGCGCAGACACAGCTCGCCGAGCAGGCAAAGGCCGCCATCCTGGATATCGAGCCCGAAGCACGCTTCGATCGCGTCGAGGTCATCGGACCGAAGGTCAGCGGCGAGCTGACCGATGCAGGAATCCTCGCCGTGCTGTTCGCCAGCGTGGCGATGTTCATCTATATCTGGGTCCGCTTCGAGTGGCATTTCGCCGTTGGCGCGATTGCCACATTGGTGCTCGATACCACGAAGGTGCTCGGTTTCTTCGCACTGACCGGGCTCGAGTTCAACCTCACAGCCATCGCAGCGCTCCTGACGCTGATCGGCTACTCGGTGAACGACAAGGTAGTGGTGTACGACCGCATGCGTGAAAACCTGCGACTGCACCCGAAGATGTCACTACGGGAAATCATCGACCGCAGCATCAACGAGACGCTGGGACGCTCGGTGTTCACTTCGGTGACTGCGTTCCTGGCCATGCTGCCCATGGCGATCTGGGGTGGCGCAACCGTCGCAAGCTTCGCCGTGCCGATGGTGTTCGGCATCATAGTCGCGGCGAGCTCGTCGGTCTTCATCGCCGCTCCGATCCTGCTGTTTCTCGGCGACTGGAGAAAACGCCGGAAGGCTCGGGTGCCGGACTCGAAGCTGCGAACGCTCGAGGAGTTCCAATGAACCAGGACGATGGTTGGAGAGGGCCGCGACCGATTTTACAAAGGATGAATGTAGGCGCTAAATGCGGGTACGACTATGGACACTGAGCTCGCACGCACGTTTCTCGCAGTAGTCGCCTCTGGCAGCTTCGTGGACGCTTCTCAACGGTTGCACGTTACGCAGTCGACCGTCAGCTCGCGCATCCAGCGGCTCGAGGAGGAGCTTGGTGCTGAGCTCTTCGTGCGCAACAAGATGGGTACAACGCTGACGCCTGCGGGCAGACAGTTCCAGCGATACGCGGCTGTCCTCGCTCGCACGGTTCAACAGGCACGCCAGGAGATCGGCATCGTCAGCGGATTTCGCGCGACTCTGACGGTCGGAGGACGGATCGGGTTGTGGGAAGACTTGTTGCTGCGCTGGCTGCCGATCTATTCAAAGCTCGCTCCGGATATCGCTGTACGCGCGCTGATTGGCTTCGAGAGCGACTTGATGGATGCCTTGCTTGAAGGGCGCGCGGACATCGGCGTCATGTACACACCGCAGGCCCGGCCAGGTCTGACTGTCGAACTGCTGCTGGAGGAACGCCTGGTAATGGTGTCCACACGACCCAATCCTTCCACCGAGCTGCATCCAGACTACGTATTCGTGGACTGGGGCCCGGAGTTCTTTGCGCAACACAGCCTCGCCTTCCCGAGCTTCGCGGGTGCGGCGCTCACGGTGAACATCGGGTGGCTGGGGCTGCAGCGAATACTGGCCGATGGCGGCAGCGGCTATTTCCCATTGCGAATGCTGCATGAGCACGAGCTTGCCGGCCGGTTACATCGCGTCGAAGCTGCGCCTGAATTCCGGCTCCCCGCATACGTCTGCTTCCCTGCAAGAACGGATTCGGAACCACTCTCCCTGGCCCTGGACACGATTCGACGAGTGGCGGCAGACGCTCAATAGGTGTCGCCGCCTTGCTCAGGCGCTGCCGGGTGAATGAGGCCTCGTGCGAGCAGATTGGCGCCCAAACCGCAGAAGTACAGATAGCCGCGCCGATCTCCGAAGCGCTCGACGATGCGATCGATCGACGTGCGTCGACCGAGCTGCAGCAGCGGTCCGAGCCCGCGTGCCGCGCCTACGTCACCCGGCGGAAATACATCGAGCCGGCCAAAGCCCCGCAACAACACCAGCGCCGCGCTCCATGGGCCAATGCCCGGCAGCTCCATCAACGCCTGCAGAGCCTGCCGCGAAGTCATTCGGGATATCTCCTCCTCGCGGAGCTCTCGCGCCTCGATCATGCGCGCGAGATTGCGCAGTGTCTGTGCCTTCGCCCGACTCAGACCGCATGCGCGCAGCTGCTGGAGACGTGCAGTAGCAACCGCGCGTGCTCTGGCCGATGCGTGGTACTGCCTGCCGCGATGCTCCACCGGCAGGCCAAATCGCTGGACCAGACGACCGACGATGGTCACGCCCGCCTCCAGGCTCAGCTGTTGGAAGGGAATCACGTTTACGAAAGACTCGAACAGGCTGGCGAACCGCGGGGGACGCATGCCACGCAAAGCGACAACGGCGGTGCGCAGCGCGCCGTCGATTGGCACGGGGAAGCGCAGCAGGGCGGGATCGACATCCAGCCCGAGTATTCTCCTCAGGTTCGCAGTGACCGCAGCCAATGGCGCATCACCGTGGGTGCGGCAGCGCAGGTCAGGCTCATGGAGCGTGCCGCGATTCTCGACTTCGACAAGCACGGGACGCCCGTCGACCTCGAGGACTCGCACGTAGTGGTTGCCCTGCCAAACGTCTACGAGATTCGAAGGCCGGCGCTGCAACACTCGCACAGTCGCCTCCAGATTGAATGGTGCCCGCGTCGGCAGTTGCACGGCGATCGGCATCGTTCATCCAGGATACGTAACGGTTGTGCCCTCTACACGGGAGAACGAAGTCATCGCATGCGGCTGTGTTCGAGCCTTGCTGATGATTTCCTCGACCGTGATCCCTCGGGCGACCAGTGCATCGGCGATCAGCGAGCGATGGCAGCGCCACGGCACTGCCTCGGCGCACATCACCGCGAGACGCTGCCGCTGCGCTCGTTCGGCGAGACTCTCGATGGCTGCTGCAAACGCGGGCGTTTGCATGTAGTCCGCGTAGCCCCGGAACGAAGCATTCCGCCAGCCGGCGTTCGACGAATGTGGACTGGGGCGGCGGAATCCGCCCAAGGCAGCAACGTGTTCGTAACCGATCTCGGCTGCGTGCAGGGACTGTGACAAGGTCTCGCGATTGAACTGCGGATTGTGCCGCGAGCGAGGCACGGTACGAACGTCGATGACGAGATCCACGTCGTGCGTTAAAAGCAGGGCGATGAAATCCTGGACGGATCGCGTGGAGTGGCCAATGGTAAATGCAGCCTGTCGAGGGGACACGCGTCTACTCCGGCGATCCATGTAGATTGTTGGGCGAGGCCCAACATTGCGCAGTCGCGCCCCCCTACGCACGACGTTGCAGGCGATCGTACTGGGCGGCGAGATTGATGTAGTCGGATCGGCGTGACACAGCAGCCGCATACTCCAGCGGCGGCAACCGCCCAAGCGTCTCACGCACCCGCACCGGTGTGCCGAGATCACTCCATCCGCATGGAGGCACGCGCATTACTCGCAGTACCGACTCTTGCCCCTCGAGGACGTGCCGCGAAAAATCGACCTCTGGCAGGAGGTCGTATCTGTCTTGGAAGGTCAGTCCGCTAACTGTCTGGAGTTCTTTTGGCACGCGCGCACTGACGAGCGCTTGCATCTCCGCCAAGAGCGCGCCCCAACTCGGGCGAAACAGATTTACCAGGCATTGAGCGGAAGCGACCATGATGAACATGTTCCATAGCCCGCCACTGTCGATGAGCGACCGTGCATGCGACGCACTCGGCTTCTCGACAAACCTCCGCACGCGATGACCGCCCCGTTGATCGCGAGCCCCGGGCACGATGTAGCCCAACTCGGTATCGGCACTGTTCGGCTGCAGTCCGAGGAGCAATAGCCCACCATTGCCATGGCGCATCGTCTGAAGCGCGGCGACCAGCGATTCCCGCAAAGCCCCTTCGTCATCGACGTGGTGATCCGACGGGAGCAGTATGACGATAGCATCGGGATCGTTCTTCGCGATCTTCAGCGTGGCGTACAGAATGCCGACTGCGGTCCCTCGGTTGCGAGGCTGCACGATCAGATTGGCTGGGAGAAGACGGGTCAACGCTGCGCTTTCCAACCACCAGCGCTGGTGCTCAGCAGCGACGATCGAGCAGATGCGCTCGGTGTCCACTAGCGCAGCGCCGCGGTCGATCGCCTCCTCGATGAGCGAGCGCTCGCCCCGCAGCGAGCAGAACTGTTTTGGCACTGGTGTTCCACAAGGCTCCGTCGTCAGAGCGCGCAACCGCTTCCCTTCGCCGCCAGCGAGAACCAGCACCCAGAGATGGTTCGCAGAAATCACCGGTCACCTTCCAATGTCGCTAACGAGGCAGACGGCAGGCTGGTCGATGACCGGGAAGACGCACAGCCCAGGTTGCGGTTGGCAAATTCCCAGTTGACCAGATGGGCGAGAAAAGCCGCGATGTAGTCCAGACGCCGGTGTTGATAGTCGAGGTAGTACGCATGCTCCCAGACGTCGATCGTCAGCAGCGGTACCAGATTCCCAGTCAGCGGAGTTTCGGCATTCGGCGTTGCCACGATCCTCAATCGTGAGTCGTCCAGCACCAGCCATGCCCAGCCGCTGCCGAACTGATCGCCGGCGACGGTTACAAACTGCTGGCAGAACGCGGTGTGTCCGCCGAAGCTCTCCTCGATCAGACCCGCGATCGCGCCGCGCGCCGGACCACCTCCGCCGGGGCACATGCTGTGCCAGAGGAACGCGTGATTCCACGCCTGGGCGGCAACGTTGAAAAGCTTGCTGCCCGAAGTACTGGACAGCACGATCTCTTCGAGGCTGGCGTCTTCCATGGCAGTTCGTTGCACGAGGGCACGAGTCTTCTCGACGTACGCTGCGTGATGGCGTCCGTGATGTGTAGCCAACGTGCGTCGCGAGACATGGGGCTCGAGGGCATCGAGCGCATAGGGCAATGGCGGCAATGTCAGGCTCATGTGATTCCCTGTGCTGCGGAAGATGATGCACCGAGGCTAGTGACGGATTACGTGCCTCACAAGCGATAAAAAATGGAGCTGCGGATCGGCGTTGTCGATGGATCGCAACGCGTCCGGCGCAGGCTTCTCGTATCGGCAAATCCGATGCGCACGACGAAAATTCATCGCTTGTCCGGGGCAACGATGTCTTCTACCGTCCTGCACGTTCCACGGAGACTTTCAGCGATTCGGAGGCACCATGAGCGCTCACAGAATTTCCAGCCGACACTCTGACTCTTCCACACATGGCAGCAATAGACCTCCCGTCGCACGCCAGCTTGCGATCAACCCGCTGTGGATGGTCACGTTCGCTGCGGGCCTTCTCTTCGGCATGCTTGCAGTGCTACTGACCTCGGGTTGATGCGATGGCCGGCGCCGCTGACCCGCAGATTCGCATTCTTCCGCTCAGCTCTCGGAGCGAGGTCGCCGAGCGAACGCTGGAGTTCAGGTTCGCGCGACCTCCCTCGATGACGTTCAAGGCGGGGCAGTTCGTAGATCTGACATTGCTCGATACGGCGGAGACGGATGCCGAGGGGAACACGCGCGGCTTTTCCATCAACAGCGCTCCTGACGAACCTGAACTGATCTTCACAACGCGCCTGCGCGACACCGCCTTCAAACGCGTGCTGCTATCGATGCCACTTGGCACCGGAGTTCAGATCGACGGGCCGTTCGGCAACTTCACCCTGCACAGCAAAGAGAGCCGACCGGCTGTACTACTCGCGGGTGGCATCGGCATCACTCCGTTCAGGAGTTTCGTCAGGCGCGCGGCGCACGAAAAACTGGCGCATCGCATCCTGCTCTTCTACGCCAACCGGCGCCCCGAGGACGCGCCGTTCCTGGATGAGTTGTATGGCTTCGAGCGCGAGAATCGTCGCTTCACGTTCGTCCCGACGATGACACGGATACATGACTCGAGCGCACCCTGGACCGGGGAGACCGGCCGCATCGATCCTGGAATGATCCTGAGACATACGAGGCGCTCGGCCGCTCATGCGAACGCCATCTACTACATCGCCGGTCCGCCACAAATGGTTGCGGGCTTGCATTCCATCGTGAGCAGTCTGGGCATCGATGAAGACGACATCCGGATCGAGGATTTCGCCGGCTACTGATGCGTCGCCATTTCCGCCACGTATGGAGGAAGCACGAAGGCCGCTTCATACCTCAGGCGTGTAGTCGCGCGTCAGAATCAATCCATCGCTGGTTCGGGGCACAGCTATCCGGGCACGGCGCCGATGCCAGGGCCGAGTGAACTGACGTCAGTCCATCCGCTTGCGCAATAGCGCGTACGCGAACCTCTGCACTGAACCGCCCGGCGTTGTGTGACTTTCCCGTCGGGCCTCGACGAGCACGAACTCCTTTGCGAAAAGCTCCGCGATCTGCTCAGGGTCGCGTCGCATCACCGGCAACAGGCTGCACTGTTCGGGGCCATCGCTTGCAAAGCCCGCAATGATCGCATGGCCACCCGGCGTGAGTACGCGGGAGGCCACTTGCACATACGCGTGGGCGTCTGTCGGATCCGTCAGGAAGTGCAAGGTTGCGCGGTCATGCCAGATATCGATGCTCGACGGAGGGAGATTGAGCTCTGTGACGTCGCTGACGATCCAGCGCACTCGGTCGGCGCGCTCGCGCAGACGGTCACGCGTGACTTGCAGCGCTGCCGCGGATAGGTCGAGGGCGGTCACGGCCTGCACATCGCGCGCGAGCAGATCATCGACCAACGTGGATGCGCCAGCGCCAATATCGATGATGCGAGTATTGCGGCTCAATCCAGCCCGCTCGAGCAGTTGGAGCGACACACCCAAGTGCGGCTGGAACCAGCTCACGCCCTCGGGCTGCTTCGTCGTGTAGACGCTGTCCCAATGCGCTACCCGGCTCATAAACTTTCTCGCCACCGTTCATCGCAGTCAGACGTCGGGTACATATAATGCACCAACGCATGCAATATCCGGCAGATCATCTTTCGCCCTGAGGAGCCCACACCTTGGACATGGCGATGGCACCGTTGAGCCGAAAGTCTTTGGTGAAGGCGATGTGGTCGGCATCGGGACCCGCGTCTGAAGCGGTTCTTCCCGGCGTGACCGTGCCAGACTCGCATGTCGAGTTCGTCTTTCATCTCGCAGACCCGTGGCGCATGTGTCGCACCGATGAACCAGGATGGAAGCCACAACCGCTCGCTTTCGTTCTCGCGCAAAGTCACGGCGCGCTGCGGTTCGCGGGAGAAGGAACGACTTCCATTGCTGCGTTTCGCGTAACGCCAGTAGTCGCCTGTGCAATTCTCGGACGCCCGGTCCACGATCTCTGGAACGAGCCGGTGGCACTGCGTGATCTTGTCGGGACGGATGCGGATGTGCTGTGCGAACTCCTTCACACCGCACGGGCTCAAGAGCGCTTCTCAATTCTCGAAGCCTGGATCGAGCGACGGCTGAGGAGCTGGAGCGCCGAGCATTTCGATCTCCAGCGCCTCTTCAGTCGTGTGATGTGGAGCCTGCCGACAGGCGGCCTCGCTGGTCTCTCCAGGCAGCTCGGCTGGTCAGATCGCGGATTGCGAAGGGTGATCGGCCAGGCAACGGGTCTATCGCCCAAAGATGTTCAGCTGGCCGGACGCCATCTCGACGCTTGCGCGCTGTTGCGCGAGCGGCCGGAGCTCGACATCACGGAGATCGCGGGACGTGTTGGATTCTTCGATCACGCCGCATTTACGAACTCGTTTCGCAGGCGTCTAGGCATGACTCCGTCGCAGTTTTGCGCCGAGAGTCATGCGTTCTACGAGCGGCGACCTTGAAGCAGGCCGATTTTTACTAGTGCGCGGTTGATCTGCCGCGATACGCTCAATTGCGGCCGAAGCCCGAAGGAGTACAGGAATGCGGTGGATCGTCAGTCTAGCGGTGATCGTGTTCGTCGCCGGCGTGCAGGCGGCAGAACCCAAAGCCGATGGCCTCGCCGAGCTGAGATGGCTGGTCGGCGAATGGCGCGGCGTCGGGCAAGGGGATCCGGGCACTTCCGGATCGGAGCGGCACATCGATTCGTATCTCGATGGCAACTACATCCGCTCACAGGGCCGTTCGGTGTACCCGAAGCAGGAGAAGAACCCGCAAGGCGAGGTTCACGCACAGCTCGACCTCTGGAGCTTTGACAAGACACGCGGATCCCTCGTCCTGCGTCAGTTCGACACTCTAGGCTTCGTCGGAACCTACATTCTCGACAAATCCGCGAGTGGACCCGATCGCTGGGTCCTGATCGCGGAGTCGCTCGAAAACGTGCCGAAAGGATGGAAGGCGCGCTATGTGTTTACACACAAATCGGACGACGAGTATCACGAGATGCTCGAGCTCGACCCTGATGGCAAGGGATTTCAGCCGTACGTCACCAATCGCTTTCTCAGGGTGACCTCGTAGATTCTGCTCACCCGATGTCCCGCTTTCTTTCTCTACAACGGTATGCCCTGTACGTGCTGGTCGCGGCGGCGCTCTTCGGCGCGAGCGCGCCCGTTGCAAAACT
>JBIOUH010000139.1:0-20069 GCA_044866955.1 Steroidobacteraceae bacterium | reverse complement strand
GCGTCAACATGCCCGCACTGACCCACAAGGAAGTGCACAGCATGGTGTACGACATCATGAACGACAAGCAGCGCAAGGCGTACGAAGAGTTCTACGAGACCGACTTTTCCTTCGAGATTCCCAAGCTCGCGCGCTTTCGCGTCAACGCTTTCAACCAGAGCCGCGGCGCTGCCGCGGTGTTCCGCACGATCCCCTCGCTGATCATGTCGCTCGACGACCTGAACGCGCCGAAGATCTTCAAGGATCTGGCGATGCAGCCGCGCGGCCTGGTGCTGGTCACCGGCCCGACGGGCTCCGGCAAATCGACCACGCTGGCGGCGATGGTCAACTACGTCAACGACAACAAGCCCGATCACATCATCACGATCGAGGATCCGATCGAGTTCGTGCACGAGAGCAAGCGCTCACTGGTGAACCAGCGCGAGGTCCACCGCGACACGCTCGGCTTCAGCGAGGCGCTGCGCTCGGCGCTGCGCGAAGACCCGGACGTGGTGCTGGTCGGCGAAATGCGCGACCTGGAGACGATCCGCCTGGCGCTGACCGCCGCGGAGACCGGCCACCTGGTGTTCGGCACGCTGCACACCAGCTCCGCCGCCAAGACGATCGACCGTATCGTCGACGTGTTCCCGGCGGCCGAGAAAGAAATGGTGCGCACCATGCTGTCCGAATCGCTGCGCGCGGCGATCTCGCAGACGCTGCTCAAGCGCATCGGCGGCGGCCGCGTGGCCGCGCACGAGATCATGATCGGCACGCCCGCGATCCGGAACCTGATCCGCGAAGGCAAGATCGCGCAGATGTACTCCTCGATCCAGACCGGCGTGAAGGACGGCATGCAGACGCTCGACCAGTGCCTGCAGGAGCTGCTGCAGAAGGGCGTCGTCACCAAGGAAGAAGCGCGCTTCCGAGCGCAGAACAAGGAATCCTTCTGAGGTCGTTGCGAGCCGTCACTGACTTGCGGAGCCATCAATGGAACGCGAACAAGCTATCAAACTGATGCAGGACCTGCTGCGGCGCCTCGTGGACCGCAAGGGCTCCGACCTGTTCATCACCTCGGGCTTCCCGCCGGCCATCAAGGTCGACGGCGAGATCCGCCCGCAGTCCGAGCGCGTGCTGACGCCCGAGCAGGCGGCGGTGCTGGTGCGCTCGATCATGAACGACAAGCAGACCAAGGAGTTCGACGCGACCAAGGAGTGCAACTTCGCGATCGCGCCGGTCGGCATCGGCCGTTTCCGCGTCAGCGCGTTCGTGCAGCAGGGCCTGATCGGCTGCGTGGTGCGCACGATCAACGCCAAGATCCCGACCATCGAGGAGATGCAGCTGCCGGCGATCCTCAAGGACATCGTGATGACCAAGCGTGGCCTGGTCATCCTGGTCGGCGGCACCGGCTCGGGCAAGTCGACCTCGCTCGCCGCCATGGTGAACTACCGCAACGAGAAGACCCGCGGTCACATCATCACGATCGAGGATCCGGTCGAGTACGTGCACAACCACAAGGGGTGCGTGGTTACGCACCGCGAAGTCGGCGTCGACACCGAGAGCTGGCACATGGCGCTGAAGAACACGCTGCGCCAGGCGCCCGACGTGATCCTGATCGGCGAAATCCGCGATCGCGACACGATGGAGTACGGCATCCAGTTCGCCGAGACCGGCCACCTGGTGCTGGCGACGCTGCACGCCAACAGCGCCAACCAGGCTCTGGACCGCATCATCAACTTCTTCCCGGAGGAGCGCCGCGAGCAGCTGTTGATGGACCTGTCGCTCAACATCCGCTCCTTCATCTCGCAGCGCCTGATCCCGCGCGAGTCGGGCAGCGGGCGCATCGCGGCGATGGAGATCATGCTGAACTCGCCGCTGATCTCCGACCTGATCTTCAAGGGCGAAGTCGCGGCCATCAAGGAAGTGATGGCCAAGTCGAACCGCCTCGGCATGAAGACTTTCGACCAGGCGCTGTTCGAGCTGTACGAGACCGGCATGATCTCCTACGAAGATGCGCTCAGAAACGCCGATTCCAAGAACGAAGTGCGCCTGCGCATCAAGCTCGAGAGCAAGCGCGAGACCAAATTGACCGACGAAGCGGGTGCCTCCTTGCGTATCATGGAAGAGGAAACCGAAGGCGTCATTGGCAGATAGCTCCATGGCAGCAGAAGGCGATGCAGTCGACAACGAGCTCGGCGGGGACGACCGGCAGGTCGTGCTCAACACCAAGCCGTTGTTCAAGCTCATGGTGGACAAGCGCGCGTCCGACCTGTTCTTCACCTCGTACGCGCCCATCAAGATCAAGATCGAAGGCCAGATCTTCCCCGTCAACAAGCAGATGCTGACGCCGGAAGTCGTGCGCCAGGCCGCCTACGGCCTGATGACGCAGGAGCAGATCGACGCCTTCAACGACGAGCTGGAGATCGACTTCGCAATCTCCGAGCCGGGCCTCGGCCGCTTCCGCGTCAACGTCTTCCACCAGCGCGGCAACCCCGCGATGGTGCTGCGCTACATCACCGCCGACATGCCGCGGCTCGACGACCTCGGGCTGCCCGACCTGCTGAAAGACCTGATGATGATGAAGCGCGGCATGCTGCTGATGGTGGGCGCCACCGGCTCGGGCAAGTCGACCACGCTCGCGGCGATGATCAACTACCGCAACGAGAACTCCTCGGACCACATCATCACGATCGAGGATCCGATCGAGTTCCTGCACTCGAACAAGAAGTCGATCATCAACCAGCGCGAAGTCGGCCTCGACACCAAGTCCTACGCACGCGCCTTGCGCAGTGCGATGCGCGCCGCGCCCGACGTGCTGCTGATCGGCGAAATCCGCGACCGCGAGACCATGGAGTCGGCGATCATGCTGGCGGGCACCGGCCACCTGGTGCTCGCGACGCTGCACGCGAACAACGCGGCCGAGACGCTCGACCGCATCATCAACATGTTCCCGCGCGACCAGCACACGCAGATTTTCCTGGACCTTTCGCAGTACCTGCGCGCGATCATCGCGCAGCGTCTGGTGCCGGGTAAGAACAAGCGCCGGGCCGCGGCGGTCGAGCTGCTGATCAACACGCCGCACGTGCAGGAGCTGATCAAGAAGGGCGACGTAATCGGCGCAAAGGAAGCCCTGCGCACCAGCAGCGAGAAGGGCATGCAGCACTTCGACACGGCGCTGTACGAGCTGTATCGCGCCGGGCGCATCACGCTGGAGGATGCGCTGGCTTATGCGGACTCGCGGACGAACCTCGAGGCGAAGATCAACTTCGGTTAAGGCTGTGGGCTGTAGGCTGTAGCCAGGACAAGAGTCTCGTGCTCTGCCTCTGACTACGGCCTAAGAACCTACAGCCTGCAGCCTGCTCAAGCGGTGAACACCGCTTGAGCATCAAACACCGGCCCATCCACGCACACCCGCTTCATCGCGGGGCCGCTCGGTGTGCTCACCCTCACTGCGCAGCCGGCACAGCCGCCCACGGCGCACGCCATGAATTCTTCGAGCGAGACCTGGCACGCGATGCCGAAGCGGCGTGCGACGGCAGCAGCGGCCTTGAGCATCGGCGTCGGGCCGCACGCGAACATCTCCACTTCTGCCAGCGCCGCCCGGTCGAGCGAGGCGAGCCAGGTCGCGGCGAGGTCCGTCACGTAGCCTTCGTGGCAGCCCGCGTAGCCAGCGAGGCTGGTGAGCCTGCTGGGAATGCCCCATTCCTCGAGCAGCGGCATGCAGGCGATGACGCCTTCGGGCATGCCGGGCACCAGGATCGTCGAAGGTCGCGCGCGAAACGGGAACGGAATCTCCGAGCCCATCAGCACCAGCGGCTGCCACCCGCCCGCGGCGTCCTCGCGCAAGCGTTCAGCCAGAAACACCATCGGCGGGATGCCGACGCCGCCGCCGACCAGCAGTGTGCGCGGACGCTCGCGATGCGCGACGAAGCCGTTGCCGATCGGGCCGAGTGCGTTGATCGATTCGCCGACGCGCCGCGCCGCGAGCGCGGCCAGTCCCGGGCCGACGATCTTGTACAGCACCTCGATCGAGCCCCGGTCGGGATGCGCCCGCATGATCGACAGCGGCCGGCGCATCGGCACCTGGTCGTCGCAGCCCAGATGCACGAACGAGCCCGGCGTCGCGGCGCTCGCGCACTTCGGCGCCTGCAGGCTGAGGACGAACTGATCGCCGGCGAAGCGCTCGTGCGCGAGGACCGTGGCGCGCTCTTCGAAGATCGTGCCGCGGTGGGGGCGGGCTTGTGCATTCATTGGAATTGCCGCCGCGCCTGCACGTTTCTGGCGATCGTGGCCAGCACCGCCATGCGCACAGCCACGCCGTTCGCGACCTGTTTCTGGATCACCGACTGCGGCCCGTCAGCCACCTCGCTGGCGACCTCCACGTCGCGGTTCATCGGGCCGGGATGCATCACGATCGCACCCGGCCGCGCCTTCTTCATGCGCTCGGCGGTGATGCCGAACACGCGGTGATACGACGCCTCGTCGGGCAGGTGCGCGCCGCGCATGCGCTCGCGCTGGATGCGCAGCGTCATCACGACGTCGACGCCGGCAATCGCGCGGTCGATATCGCCGAAGCGCGTCGCGCCGGCGAATTCCTTCGGGCCGGGCATCAGGTCGTCCGGAGCGGCGATGCGCAGCTCGGCGACGCCGAGGGTCGTGAACGCTTGCCAGGCCGAGCGCGCGACGCGCGAGTGGCTGATGTCGCCGGCTATCAGCACGCGCAGCTGCGAGAAGTCGCCCTTCGCCTGGCGCACCGTCAGCGCATCGAGCAGGCCCTGAGTCGGATGCGACAGGTGCGCCTCGCCGGCGTTGAGGATGCAAACGTGCGGTGCCACGAACTTCGCGACGTGGGCGGGCAGGCCGGGCTCGGCATCGCGCATCACGAGGATGTCGGCATGCATCGCCTGCAGCGTGTAGATCGTGTCGAGCACCGTCTCGCCCTTGACGCGCGACGAGGACTGCATGTCCAGGTTCACGACGTCCGCGCCGAGCCGCAGCGCGGCGAGCTCGAACGAGACGCGCGTGCGAGTGCTCGGCTCGAAGAACAGGTTGGCGACGGTGTGTCCGGACAGGCTCTGATCGCGGGCCGGCAGGTCGCCCGGCTGGCGCACATAGAACTGCGCGAGATCGAGCAGGTCGGTCAGCTCCCCGGCCGTCAGGCCTTCCAGCGTAATGAGGTGCCGCAAGTGGCCGTCGGCGTCGCGCTGCACGGATGAGCTGGGGTCGTGGGTCATGGATGCGTATTCTAGAAGCGGTTAGCGGTTGGCGGTTAGCGGTTAGTGAGATGCCGCAAAGGCATGCGCCTCGTCACCAACCGCCAACCGCCAACCGCTAACCGCCAACCGCTTCACCTCTGAACCAGCGTTCCAGCAGGATCCGCGCCGCGATCATGTCGACGTCGCCGTGCGTGGCGCGGCCGCGCTTGAGTCCGGCGGCGCGCGCATTGCGCAGCTCGGCTTCGGCCTCGCGCGAGCTGAGGCGCTCGTCGACCAGGGCGACCGGCTTGCGATAGCGCTTCTCCAGCTCGGCCGCGAACGCGCGTGCGCTGGCAGTCTGCGCCGTCGGCGTGCCGTCCATGTTGAGCGGGAGGCCGACGACCAGCTGCGACGGCTGCAGGTCGGCGCAGACCTTATCGATCGCGGGCCAGGGCGTGCCGCGGCTGCAATCGAGCGTCGAAAGTCCGCGGGCCGTGCGCGTGAGTGTGTCGCCGGCGGCGAGACCGATGCGGCGGGTTCCGAAGTCGAAGGCGAGGATGAGTTGCGGGGCGGGAGGTGCTGGCTCGCCCGCCATCAGGCGTGTCCCACGTGGGAGCTGATGGTGTTCAGATCGATGCCGAGCAGTCGCCCGGCGGCACGCCAGCGCTGCTCGTAGGGCGTATCGAACAGGATGCGCTCGTCGCACGGCGCGGTCAGCCACGCGTTCTGCGCGATCTCGTTTTCGAGCTGGCCCGCACTCCAGCCTGCATATCCGAGCGCGACCAGCGCCGTTTCCGGACCACCGCCGCGCGCCATCGCGTCGAGGATGTCCGGCGACGTGGTCACCTGAATTCGCGAAGAGACCTGGCGCGTGTGCTCCCAACGGCCTGCGCCCGCCTGATGCACGACGAAACCGCGATCGGTCTGCACGGGTCCGCCTTGCAGGACCGGCTGGTCGCCGCTCACGCCCGGAGCGGTCGGCATCTTGAGCTGCTCGAAGACATCCGCGAGCCGCATCTGCAGCGGCCGGTTGATGACGATGCCGAGCGCGCCCTCGGCATTATGTTCCCAGATCAACGTGACCGTTTGCGCGAAGTTGCTGTCGGTCATCGCCGGCATCGCGATCAGGAACTGGTTGAGAAAAGGGCCGGACATGAGATCAAGGGTACCGTGGGCGAGGGGACGCGGGTAGTGACCTGCGTCACTGGCTCCCGCCGAGAAATTGCCACTCGTAGGCGAAGCGCAGCTCGCCGTATTTCTTGCGCAGCTCCGGCGGAAACGGGTCGAACGGCGAGGCCAGCCGCAGGATCGAGAGCGCGGCCTGGTCGATCTCCTTGCGGCCGCTGGAGCGCTTGACGAGCACGTCGCCGAGACTGCCGTCGCTGCGGATCGAGACTTCCAGGATCGGATTGCCGGCGCCGCTGCGCGCGCTCTGCGGAAAGTTGAGCGTGCCGAGCCGCTCGACTTTGCGGCGCCACGCGTCGAGATACGGCGCCAGCTTCGACTCGCGCGTGTTGGGCACGACTTCGAACGTGCCGTCGGCGCGCTTGCCGCGCAGGCGCAACGTGTCGTCGGTGGCGTTGGTCGCGATCGGCCGCGGCGTGGTCGGCGCGAGCGCCAGCGGCGCCTCGGCCTGCTGCGCCGGCCGGTCCTCGCCGCTGCGGTACTCGACTTCGCTGCGCTCGCTGCGACTGCTGAGGATCTCGGCCGACTGCTTGCCTTCCACGGGCTCGCGATACTCGCTGCTGTTGCCGTCGGGGACGCCGGCCTGCTGCATGGGTATCTCCGACGACGCGGGATTCGCCGGCCGCACGTGCTCGTCCGTGGTGCCGCTGCCTTGCTGATTGCGCTGCGCGAGGTATTGCGCGCCGACATTGTCCGCCGCGCGGGTGTCATCGCCCGTCAGCAGCAGCACATCCAGCGTCTGCGCCGGCTTCATGTCCATCATCGGCACGGCGAACGTGACGCCGAGGATGACGATGCCGTGGAACAGCGCCGCCAGGAACAGCGTCGTCGTCATCCGGTCTTTGACAGGCGCCGATCCCTCCCGCGTCTCGAGCGGCAGCGGTGCGATTTCGGGCGCAGGGCTGTTCATAGTCTCTTCTGAATGGCGTCCATGAGCAGGCCGGCGATCTCGGTGCCGAACTGCTTGTCGAGCTCGCGCACGCCGGTCGGACTGGTGACGTTGATCTCGGTTACGTAGCCGCCGATCACGTCGAGGCCGACGAACAACATCCCGCGTTGCCGCAACGTGGGGCCGATCTCAGAGACCAGCCAGCGGTCGCGGTCGTTGAGCTCGCGCCCCTGGCCGCGTGCGCCGGCGGCGAGATTGCCGCGGTGATCGGTCTCCGTCGGGATCCGCGCCAGCGCGTACGGCGCAGGCTCGCCGTCGATGATGAGGATACGCGAGTCACCCGTGGCCACGATGTCGGGAATGTACCTCTGCACGATCGCGAAGCGCGTGCCGTACTCCGTCATCGTCTCGAAGATGACGTTGGCGTTCTTGTCGCCGCGGTCGACGACGAAGATCGAGCGCCCGCCCATGCCGTACAACGGCTTGCAGACGATGCGAACGTGCTCGTGCAGGAACGCGTGCATGTCGGCCATGTCCCGCGTGATCAGCGTCGGCGCGCAGCACTGCGGAAACCAGGCCGTGAACACCTTCTCGTTCATGTCCCGCAGGCCCTGCGGGCGGTTCGCCACCAGCACGCCCTGTTCTTCGGCGCGCTCGAGGATGTAGGTGGTGTAGATGTACTCCATGTCGAACGGCGGATCTTTGCGCATCAGGATCGCCTGGAAGTCCGCAAGCCTGCGCGTATGCGCCGAATCGAGCGTGAACCAGTCGTTGAGGTCGTTGCGCACGGCAACCGGGCGCACCCGGCCATGGGCGACCCCGTCGCGCAGCCACAGGTCGCGTTGCTCCGCGTACCACAGCTCCCAGCCGCGCTTTTGCGCGGCCAGCAGCATGGCGAGCGTGGTGTCTTTGGCCGGCTTGATCTCGTCGATGGGGTCCATCACGACGAGCACGCGCGGTGAGGTGGTTTTCGAGGGTGTCGAGGGCATCGTTTCACCAAATCAGCGACGCACTTCACAGCGCGGCGGTGACGGTGAAAAACACGTCGCGCGAGTGGGTGTGACGAGCTTCATAGTATAAGAAGGTGGGCGATGGCGGCCCTATAACCAATATGTTAAAAGTTCGGCGTGTTGCGTCGGCCGCCTCGACAAGACTCGCAAGTACTCGATTCCAAGCTTCATTTCGTACTTTGCGGCGCGCGTCGGCCGGTGCTTGATTCGGACGACGGCGCTTCCCCGCGCAAGGGGCCGCGCCTGCGCACCTCGTGAGGTACCGATGGAGAATCTAGCAACGAACCAGCAGTCCGCCCGGCTCGCCGGCCTGAAGGTGCTGGTCATTGACGACAGCAAGACGATCCGCCGCACCGCCGAGACCCTGCTGTCGAAGGAAGGCTGCGAGGTGTACACGGCGGTCGACGGCATCGATGCGCTGTCGAAGATCGCCGATCACCAGCCCGACATCGTCTTCGTCGACATCATGATGCCGCGCCTGGACGGCTATCAGACGTGCTCGCTGATCAAGCACAACAAGGTGTTCCGCTCGATCCCGGTGATCATGCTGTCGAGCAAGGACGGTCTGTTCGACCGCGCGCGCGGCCGCATCGTCGGCTCCGAGCACTACCTCACCAAGCCGTTCACGAAGGACGAGCTGCTGAACGCGATCGAGACTCACGTGGGCGCGCTGGCGCGCTAGGCATTACCGAGGGTACTCCCGGGAGTATTTGCAAGTATGGCCGGACAAGCAGCAGTGCGATCCACGCAGGGCGCCGCGGAGCAAGGTATGGCACTGATCCTCATCGTCGACGATTCGCCGACGGAAGTTCACGTCATGCAGAAGGCGCTGGAGCGCCACGGTTACAAGACCGCCAGCGCCGGCGACGGAGCGGAAGCGATCCGCAAGGCCAAGGAGATGAAGCCGGACCTGATCTTCATGGACGTGGTGATGCCGGGCGTCAACGGCTTCCAGGCGACGCGCAAGCTCGCTTCGGATCCGGACACCAAGTCGATCCCGGTGATCATGGTGACCTCGAAGGACCAGGAGACGGACCGGATCTGGGGCATGCGCCAGGGCGCGGTCGATTACCTGGTGAAGCCGGTGTCGATGGAAAAGCTGATCGAGAAGGCGCAGGCCGCGCTCGCCGGTTGAACCCCCCGGACCGAAATTCCACATGACGGGCAACGCCACTCTCAAATCGCTGCGTGACAAACCGTTCGAGTTGCTGCGCGAGCTCGAGCGGCTGGCGCGCATTGCGCTCACCGGCCAGGGACGCGACGCCGGCAGCGAGCGCGAATGGGTCGGCGTGGCGTTCCGTCTCAGCGCCGAGAATTTCCTGGTCGCCCGCGAGGAGACGCGCGAAGTGCTCGGCTTCCCCTCGGTGGTGACCCGCGTGCCTGGCGCGAAGGCCTGGATCCGCGGCATCGCCAACGTGCGCGGTCAGCTGCTGCCGGTGGTCGACCTGCGCGCCTTCCTCGGCGGCGGCGCGACCAACACCAATCGTTCGACGCGCGTACTGGTCGCTCATCATCGCGAAGTGCCGGCGGGCCTGCTGGTGGACGAAGTGCTCGGCTTCCGCCGCTTCAACGAAGGCGAGTTTTCCAATTCGCCGCCGCCGACGATCGCGCGCTGCGAGCGCTACCTCGCCGGCGCGTTCCGCCGCGGCACGGAGAGCTGGCCGGTATTCAGCCTGCGCACGCTGCTCGAAAGCCCCGAATTCCTGCAGGCCGCCGCTTCCTAGGCGCCGCCCGCACAGGTGACACGACAGATGCGCGACGTATCGAACAATTGCTCCCGGACCGAAGGACACCGCCATGGCCGAGACTAAGATGTACGGCGTCCGGTTCCTGCCGGTGCTGATGGTCATCGCCCTGGTGTGTGTCGCCGCGGCGGCGGGACTGTTGGCGTTCGGCGGCCAGGACATGGAAGCGGGCGCAAGCTCCGTGCGCAGCATGAACGAGCTGCTCGCCCTCTCGCAGAAAATTCCCGCGCAGGCGAACGCCGCGTTGAGCGGCGACGCTGCGGCGCTCGACAAGCTGTCGAAGTCGCGCGCCCGTTACTCCGAGCTCGTGCAAGCGCTCGGCGGCGACGTGCAGGCGTTCGACGGCTCCACCGAAGTGCTCAAGCAGAGCCAGGTGATCCTCAGCTCCGGCGAAGCGATCGAAGGCGTGCACAAGGCCGCTGCCGATGTGCGCTCGCTGATGCCGCAGCTGCTGCAGAGCCTCGGCAACGTAGCCAGCGCGCTCGGCTCGCCGGGCATCGACGGTATGACGCGGCATCTCGAGCGCTTCGAGCTGACCGGGCTGCGGTTGCAGCAGAACATGCAGGCGCTGGCTGGCGGCATCGGCGATGCGACCGAGACTGCGCGCCGCCTCGCGGACGACAACGATTACATGGGGCAGGTGGTCGGCGGTCTCAGCGGCGAGGATGCGGGACTGGGCCTGCCGAAGCTCACCTCGCCGGAGGCGCTGACCCGGTTCAAGTCGACGAGCGCGCTGTATGCGCAGCTGAGCGAGAAAGTGCGCACGGCGATCAGCTCGGCGGATCGCATCAAGCTCGCGCGTCAGGCGGCCGCTGGAGTTGCGACGGCCGGTGACCAGATCTACTCGCGCTTCGACAGCCGCATCGGCGTACCCGCTGCCGGTGCTTCGGGTGTGATCGGCAGCCGCCAGCTGCCGCTGGCCTTGCTCGTCGTCGGTCTGGTCTCGCTGCTGGTGCTGTCGCTGCTGCACGCGCTGAGCGGCAACATCCGCAAGACGCTGGAAATGCAGGCGGGCAAGAACGAGCGCAACCAGGAAGCGATTCTGCGGCTGCTCGATGAGCTGTCGAGCCTCGCGGACGGCGATCTCACCGTGCAGGCGACCGTGACCGAGGACATCACCGGCGCGATCGCCGACTCGATCAACTACGCGATCGAAGCGCTGCGCGAGCTGGTCACGACGATCACCGACTCGGCAGTGTCGCTGGACGCTTCCGCGAAACAGACGCAGGCCTCCGCGGGGCACCTCGCGAAGGCGTCGGTCGCACAGTCGAAGCAGGTCGCGCTCGCGTCCGAGTCGGTCGCGGCGATGGCGGCCTCGACCGAAGAAGTCTCGGGCAACGCCGAGCGTTCCGCGGACGTCGCGCGTCATTCGGTCGACGTCGCGCACAAGGGCGGCGAGGCGGTGCGACGCACGATCGACGGCATGAATGCGATCCGCGAGACGATCCAGGAGACCTCCAAGCGCATCAAGCGCCTCGGCGAGAGCTCGCAGGAGATCGGCAACATCGTCGAGCTGATCAACGACATCGCCGAGCAGACCAACATCCTGGCGCTGAACGCCTCGATCCAGGCCTCGATGGCCGGCGAGGCCGGCCGCGGCTTCGCGGTCGTCGCCGACGAAGTGCAGCGCCTCGCGGAGCGCGCCGCGAACGCGACCAAGCAGATCGAAGTGCTGGTGCGCACGATTCAGGCCGACACGAACGAGGCCGTGGTCTCGATGGAGCGCAGCACGACCGACGTGGTCGGCGGCGCGCTGCTGGCCGAGAACGCGGGCGCGGCGCTGGAAGAGATCGAGCAGGTCTCGAACCAGATCGCCAGCCTGGTGCAGAACATTTCCGCAAGCTCGCGGCAGCAGGCGTCGGCTGCGCAGAACATCTCGCGCACGATGGGCGTCCTGCGCGAGATCAGCTCGCAGACTGCGGAGAACTCCGCTGCGACTTCCGGCTCCGTCGGCAAGCTCGCCGAGCTTTCGGCGCAGCTGCGCAAGTCGGTCGCCGGCTTCCGTCTGCCGGACGGCGCCTCGGGCGGCTCGTCGCTGCTGACTGAATCCAACAAGAAGGCGCCCGCGCCGCCGCTGGTGACAGCCACTGCAACGCAGGTCCGGCCTGCGACGCCGCCGGCTCCCAAGAAAGTCACTGCGGCCTAAGGCGCATAGCAACTCATGGCTGAGCTGTCATCGCAAACACTGCATATCGTCGCGCGCGAGCTCAATAGCGAGCTCAACGACGCGCGCACCGCTCTCGAAGCATTCGGCGAGCAACAGGACAACGTTGCGCTGCTGCGCAAGTGCAGCGAACACCTGCGCTCGGTGCATGGCGCATTGCGCATCTCCGAGGTCTACGGCGCCGCGCTGCTCGCCGAAGAGATGGGGCAGGTCGCGCGTTACCTGATCGACAACTTTGCCGAGCGGCGTCATCTCGCAGAAGGCCTCGACGCGCTGATGCGCGCGATGGTCCAGCTGCCGACGTACCTGGAGCGCGTGATGAGCGGCGGGCGCGACATGGCGCTAGTGCTGCTGCCGCTGCTGAACGATCTGCGCGCCGTGCGCGGTCACGCATTGCTCTCGGAAGGTACGCTGCTGCTCCTGAATCTCTCCTCCGATCAGCAGGCGAATCCGGTGCCGGCGCCGGGCGAGGTGGTCACGATCGGGCAGTGGGCCCGCAAGCTTCGTACCCGGTATCAGCTCGGCCTGCTTGGCTGGATCAAGGGCGAGCGCGTCGATCAGAACCTCGAGATCCTGTCGCGCTCGGCCGAGAAGCTCGAGCAGGTAGCGACCACGCAGCCGGTGTTCCAGCTGTGGTGGGTGGTCGGCGCGATACTCGAAGCCTTGCGCGACGGCGGGCTCGACGGCAGCGCCTCGATCAAGCGCCTGCTCGGCCACGCCGACCGCGAGATGAAACGCCTGTACGAGCAGGGCGAAGGCCGTTACGCCGATTCGCCGCCGCTCGAGCTGCTCAACAATCTTCTCTACTACGTCGCGCGTGCGCGCAGCTCCGGCCCGCGCGTCGCTGCGGTCCGTGCCTCGTTCCGCCTGAACGAGCTGCTGCCGGTCGACGATCACATCGAGCAGGCGCGCGAGAGCCTGTCGGCGCCGTCGGTCAAGCTGATGAAGACCGTCGCCGCCGCGATCAAGGAAGACCTCGGCCGCGTCAAGGACGCGCTGGATATCTTCGTGCGTCAGGGCGGTACGCAGGTCGACGAGCTCGCGCCGCAGCTGGAGTTGCTGAAGAAAATCGGCGATACGCTGGGGGTGCTCGGCCTCGGGGAGCTGCGCGACAAGGTGCAGGGCGAGACCACCGACCTGCAGGCCATCGTCACCCAGCGCTCGGGCGCGAGCGAAAGCACGCTGCTGCGCATGGCCGCGACGCTGATCAAGGTCGAGGACAGTCTCGACGAGCAGCTGGTCGGCATGATCGTGCCGAGCGGCGACGGCGCCGCAGCGCCGGCAAAGCCCGCCGGCCCGGAAGACATCGAATTCCGCCAGGTCACCGAGGCGGTGCTGCGCGAGTGCATAGTCAACATGGCGCGTATCAAGGAAGCCGTCGCGCTGTCGTTCGAGAAGCCGCGCGAAGCGCAGGCCGCCGACCAGATCCCGCAGCTGATGCGCGGCATGATCGCCGGCTTGCTGATGCTCGGCAAAACGCGCGTCGTGGAAATCATGGAAGGCGTCGATCGCGCGCTCGGGCAGCTCCTGCGCAGCGACGGCATGACTCTGCCGCAGGAGGCGGTCGATCGCCTCGCGGACGCGATCGTCGCGGTCGAGTACTACATGGAGACGCTGCAGGCCGGCCGTACCGACCCGTGGTACATGCTCGACAATGCGGAGAACTGCCTGCGCTTCCTCGCCGAAGCACAGCCGATCGCACGCGTCGAGGTGCAGACGACCGATCACGCGCGCACTGTGGTCATCGAGCCGCTGTCGCAGACCGTCGCGAGTCCGACGCAGACGCTGCCTACGGAGCACGAGCCGACTGCGGTGCTCGATCCGGCGAATGTCGTGCGTCAGCCCGCTGCCGCAAGGCCGACGGCGCGGCCCACGCCGCCGCCGAAAGCGCTCGATCGCGAGATCGATCCGGAATTCCTCGAGCTGTTCATCGAGGAAGCGAAGGACGAGATCACCAAGCTCAAGCGCCTGTTCCCGCTGTGGGACGAGAACCCGCAGGACCAGGACTCGCTGGTCAACGTGCGCCGTTCCTTCCACACGCTCAAGGGCAGCGGCCGCATGGTCGGCGCGCAGCTCATCGGCGAATTCGCCTGGGCGGTGGAGAACCTGCTCAACCGCGTGATCAACAAGACGCTGGAGCGCAGCCCCGAGATGATGACGTTGCTGCGCGAAGCAGTGGCCGCAGTGCCGGAGCTGGTGGAACAGCTGGAGACCGGTCGCGCGCCGCACGCCAGCGTCGCGCGGGTCATCGAAGGCCTCAACACCATCGCCGGCGTGCGCCCGAGCGCGCCCGCCGCCGCGCCGAGTCCACCGACGGTCTCGCACACGCAGACCACCACTGTTTTGCCGCCGACTCCGCCGCCCGTCGCTGCGCCCGCCAGTGCGCAAAAAAAAACCACGCCGGCTCCAGACATAACTCCGTCAATCCCGGCGCCCGCACCGCAGCCCGCAGCAATGGACCCCGCGCTGCACGAGATCTACGCCAAGGAAACCGCGGGCCATCTGGCGACCCTGCGTGAGTTCATCGCGGCGTGCGACCAGGCGTCGCCGCCGTACGTCATCACCGAGGACGTGCACCGCTCCTGTCACACGCTCAGCGGCACTGCCAAGACCGCCGGCGCGCGCCAGGGCATCAAGATCGCAGAGCCGCTCAACCGCTACGTCCGCAAGCTTTACGACAACTCGATCGGCATGCCGGCGGCGGGACTCGCAGTCCTGAAGGACGCGAGTGCAGCGATCCAGCAGGTGGTCGATCACATCGAAGAGAACACCGGGTTCTTCCTCGATCATCCGCGCATCGCCGCCCGCCTGGGCGAGCTGGAGCACGGGCTCGACGACGAAATCTCGCGGCTCGCGCAGACAGTCGAGTCGACGATGCAGACTCAGGCGATCGCGCCGGCTGCGGCGGCCGCAGCGCCCCGCGCAGCCGCGGCGGATGAGAGCGACGCCGGCGTCGACGTCGTCGAGCTGGAGCCGACCGACGCGAACGCGCTCAGCATGCTCGACTGGAGCTACGACAACTTCCCGCCGGCGCCGGTCGTGGACGCCGGCTCGCCGTCGCACGACATGTCACCGACGATGATGCGTCCGCTGCCCGTGTTCCGCGACGATCCGACTGCCAAGGCCGAAGCGCTCGAGGACGAGGCGCCGACCAACGTGCAGCGCGCGCTCGAAGATGCCGATCCGACCAACGTGCAGCCCGGGCTGGTCGAAGGCGACGTGCTCGCGTCGCTGACGTACGAGGCGCCCCAGGAGACGAACGAGCCGGAAAGCGGAATCCTGGTCGAGGAAACGGACGAAGACGCGTCGCTGGTCATCGAGATCGACGCGTCGGCCTTCGAGCAGTCGCAGCCGGTGGGCGAGCTGGAGCTCGAGCCCGAGCCGTCGATCGAGGTGATCGAAGACGTGCTCGCAGAAGAGGAGAGCGACACGGTTCGCAGCCCGGCCCTGGCGCCGGTCGCACCGCCGCCGCTGCCGGTGGCTGCTGCTGCTCCGCCGCCTCCGCCCGTCGTCGCTGTCACACCCCCGGCGCCTGTCGTGCTGCCGGTCGAGGAAAGCGCGGAAGACGACAGGGATTTCGATCCGGAGGTCGCCGCGATCTTCAGCGAAGAGGCGACCGAGCTGCTGGAGACTGCGGATCAGGCGCTGTCGTCGTGGAAGCAGGATCGCGGCAACAATGCCCTGGTCTTCGAGCTCAAGCGCGTCGTGCACACGCTCAAGGGCGGCGCGCGCATGGCTGGCATCCGCGCGATGGGCAATCTCAGCCACGAGCTGGAAACGCTCATGCAGGGTGTCGAGGCCGGCATCGTGCCCGCAACACCCGAAGTATTCGACGCCCTGCAGTCGAGCCTCGACGAGCTGCATCGCATGCGCGACGTCGTCAATCGCGGCGATCGCTGTCCACCGGCGCACGAGCTGCTCAATCGCATTCGCGCACTCGCGGGACAGGCGCCGCTCGCTGCACCGGCGCCGGCAGCAACAGCTGCGCCGGCTCCCGCCCCCGCGCCCGTCGCCGAGCCGGTCGCGGAAGATTTTGGTGGCGCCACCGGTGTAGTGCCGATCCTGACGGATTCGTTCGCAGCGCAAGCGGAAGCTCCCAGTGAGGAAGCAACCGAGGCGGCCACACCCGCGCTCGACGAGACGGATTTCGACATCGAGTTCGACGCCGATGAGCTCGGAGCCGCTGCACCCCGCGAGGCAGTGCGCGTCGAAGAGCGCGCTGCGGTCGCCGAGCAGCCGACGCTCGATGTCGCCGCACAGCAGCCCGAGCTTCCCCCGGACGCACCGGAGGCGTCCGAGCAGATCGTCGTGGAACAAGCCGCGCCGGTGCTGCCCGGTCGCGAAGCGCAGCAGCAGGAGCGTCAGGAGTTCGCGCGCGTCGATGCGGACCTGCTCGACACGCTGCTCAACAACGCCGGCGAAGTCAGCATCTTCCGCTCGCGCCTGGAGCAGCAGGTCAGCTCGATCGAGTTCAACCTCGCCGAGCTCGGCCGCACGGTCACGCGCTTGAAGGAACAGCTGCGCAAGCTGGAGCTGGAGACCGAGGCGCAGATCCTGCACCGTCACGAAGAGGAGCATCCGGGCCGCGCCGACTTCGATCCACTGGAGCTCGATCGCTATTCGACGATCCAGCAGCTGTCGCGCGCCTTCGCCGAGTCCGTCAGCGACGTCGGCAGCATCGAAGGCCTGCTCGAGAACCTGACGCGTGAAGCGCAGAACCTGCTGCTGCAGCAGTCGCGCGTCGTCACCGAACTGCAGAACGGCCTGATGCGCACGCGCATGGTGCCGTTCCAGCGTCACGTGCAGCGCCTCAGCCGCCTCGTGCGGCAGGTCGCGACGGACACGAACAAGAAGGCGGAGCTGGTCGTGGTCGGCGCCTCCGGCGAGCTGGATCGCCAGGTGCTGGAGCGCATGCTGCCGCCGTTCGAGCACATGCTGCGCAACTCCGTCGTTCACGGCATCGAGACGCCGGAAGAGCGCGTGGCGCGCGGCAAGTCCGAGAGCGGCACGATCCGCGTCGGCCTGCATCGCGAAGGCTCGGAAATGGTCATCGTGCTCGAGGACGACGGCCGCGGCATCGACGTCAGCGCCGTTCGCGCACGCGCTCGTGAGCGGGGTCTGCTGCAGGCCGGTCGCGTGCTCTCGGACGAGGAAGCGCTGCAGCTGATCCTCGAGCCCGGGTTCAGCACCGCCAGCAGCATCACGCAGCACGCCGGCCGCGGCGTCGGCATGGACGTCGTGGTCAACGAGATCAAGAAGCTCGGCGGCGCGCTGTTCACCGAATCGCAGCCCGGGCTCGGCGTGAAGTTCACGATCCGCCTGCCGTTCACGCTGGCGATCACCCAGGCGTTGATCGTGCGCGCGGGCGAAGAGTTGTATGCGTTGCCGCTGCCCTCTGTGGAAGGCGTCGCGCGCGTGCCGCGCTCGGAGGTGCAGAAGTACCTCACCGAGGAATCGCCGACGTTCACGTACGGCAAGCAGGTCTATCGCTTCCAGCACCTCGGTGCCTTCATCGGCGGCGGCGCTTCGGTGCTGCCGGAAGCGGACGTGTCGATGCCGGTGATCCTGATTCGCGCGGGCGATCACTCGACGGCCGTCGTCACCGACGAGCTGGTCGGCAGTCGCGAGATGGTCGTGAAGTCAGTCGGTCCGCAGATCGCCGGCATTCGCGGCATTGCCGGCGCGACGATCCTCGGCGACGGCCGCATCGTCATCATTCTCGACCTCGGCGCGCTGGTGCGCTCCGAATGGCGCGGCCGCAAGCCGCTGGTGGAAGGGCCGACGGAAGACCGCCGCACCTTCGCGCTGGTCGTCGACGACTCGATCACGGTGCGCCGCGTGACGCAGCGCCTGCTAGAGCGGCACGGCATGCGCGTGATGACCGCGAAGGACGGCGTCGATGCGCTCTCGATCCTGCAGGACCACCTGCCGGACGTGATCCTGCTCGACATCGAAATGCCTCGCATGGACGGTTACGAGCTGGCGTCGCAGGTGCGCGCCGATGCGCGCCTCGCCGAGATTCCGATCGTGATGATCACTTCGCGGGTCGGCGAGAAGCATCGCGCCCGCGCCATCGAGCTGGGCGTGAACGACTACCTCGGCAAGCCGTACCAGGAGAATCAGCTGCTGGACGCGATCGAGCCGCTGGTGGAAGCACGGCGCCGTAAGGCGGCTGCGCCGGCGCCCGGCCGCGAGTCCCGCGCATGAGTGCACCCATGAGTGAAGTCCTGGCCCACGAGCTCTACAGTCTGCTGGTGCCGCTGGCGCAGGAGCGGCTGATCGTGCCGCGCGCGTGCGTCGCCGAAGTCGTCACCTGGCAGGCGCCTGAGAAGATGGAAGGCGCGCCGCAGTGGTATCTCGGCACGATTCACTGGAGCGGCCGCGCCGTGCCGGTGATTTCCTTCGAGGCCGCCTGCGGGCAGTCGCCGCCGACGCCGGGCACGCGCACGCGCATCGTCATCTTCGTCGCGCTGTCGAGCCAGATCGCCGGCGGCTATTTCGGCGTGATCACGCAGGGCTTTCCGCAGCTGGTGCGCGTCAATGCCGACGTAGTGAAGCACGATCCCAGCCGTGCGTTCCCCGAGCGCGGCCCGATCCTGTGCCAGGTGCGCATGCTCAACGAATCGCCGCTGATCCCGGACTTCGAGTGCCTGGAGCAGATGATCTCGGAAGAGACCCGCGCGGGCTAGAAGCGGTTGGCGGTTAGCTTCTCACTGCAAATCGCCCCACAGCGCTTGTAGGACGGTCAGAGCGACAACCGCTGCTGTTTCCGTCCGAAGTACTCTCGGTCCCAGGCGCACCGGCATGAAGCCCGCCTTCTGCGCGGCCAGCAGCTCGTCGTCGTCCAGGCCGCCTTCCGGGCCGATCAGCAGCTCCACCTTGCTGGGCAGGCTGGCCAGTCCGGCGAGCGAGCCGGGCGCTGACGGGCTCAGAACCAGGCGCAACCCTTCGCGGCGCGTGCCGGTCAGGTAATCGCGCAGAGCGACCGGCGCTGCGACCTGCGGAATCTTCGAGCGCCCGCACTGCTCGCACGCTGCGATCACGATGCCGCGCCAGTGACCCTGCTTCTTCTGCGCCTGCTTCTCGTCCAGGCGCACGACGCTGCGTGCCGTGAGCACGGGCGCGATGGCGGCAGCGCCCAGCTCGGTCGCCTTCTGCAACGTCCAGTCCATGCGCTCGCTGCGCGACACGCCTTGCAGCAGCGTGATTCGCAGCGGCGACTCAGCCGCGCCGGCAGTTGGTTCGTTCAGTCGCACGGTGACGTTGTCGCCGGCAACGCGCACGATCTCCGCGCGGAACTCCTGGCCGCTGCCGTCGAAAACTGCGAGCGGGGCGCCTTCGCGCATGCGCAGGACGCGCGCGACGTGGTAGGCGCCGGCGGGCGGCAACGGCACCTCGGCGCCGCTCGCGAGCGGTCCTTCACAGAAGATTCGATTCATTCGCATGGGCGAGGCATCATGGCGCATCGTGAGTGCTGTGACCATTTCAGTCGATCCGCGCACCGGGCTGATGCAACCGGCGCGCCAAGTCGTCTCGCCGAATCATGACGAGCGGCCCGGCGGCGCGCTGCCGGAGCTGTTCGTCGTGCACGGCATCAGCCTGCCGCCGGACGAGTATGGCGGCCCGTGGATCGATCGCTTGTTCACGAACACGCTGCCGCCGGACGCGCCGAGCATGCATCCGTTCTTTGCGACGGTGATGACGCTGGAAGTTTCTTCGCACCTGCTGATCCGCCGCGACGGCGAGTACGTGCAGTACGTTCCGTTCCACCTGCGCGCATGGCACGCTGGCGCGTCGAGTTATCGGGGCCGCGAACGCTGCAATGATTTTTCCATCGGCGTCGAGCTGGAGGGCAGCGACGAGCTGCCCTACGAGCCCGCGCAATACCGTGCGCTGAGCACTGCG
>JBIOUH010000138.1:0-5558 GCA_044866955.1 Steroidobacteraceae bacterium | reverse complement strand
GCGCCATCGACGAGCCGGAGTGGGCCGACGCAATCCGCTGCGACGACTGGCACCGCACGCTGCCGTTTCTGCGCGACGCTGCCCGCTACGGCAACGAGGTGCGCATCCTCTCGACCGAACGCGGACTGGCCGCCGCTTTCACCATCGATCAACCGCCGCAGGAACGGCGCATGAAGCCGCGCACACCGCGCGATGCGGACTCGTTTACGGGCGATTCGGTCGCGCTGATCGTCGACTATGACGCGACTGCGCAGATCGGCTACGAGTTCGCCGTCGCGCTCGGCGGCGGCATCCGCGACGGGCTCGTGACCAACCAGAACACGTTCGACCGCGACTGGGACACGACCTGGGAGCACGCGGTGCGCGAGACCGACACTCAGTGGTTCGTGGAGCTGCTGGTGCCGTGGTCGAGCATCAGCATGCGCAAGTCCGCCGTCGACACGCGCACGGTCGGCATCTACGCGTCGCGCTATCTGTACGAGCGCGGCGAGCGCTACGCATGCCCGGGCATCAGCAGCGAGTCGGAATCGTTCCTCTCCGACTTTCACCGGATCTCGATCTCGCAGTACGACGCCGCGCAGTCCTTCGACTTCGTGCCGTACGCGACAGTGCGCTCCGACCTCGTGAACGACGACACGCAGCTCAAGACCGGCGCGGACATCAGCTGGAAGATTTCACCGAACCTGTCGCTGGCCGCGACCCTCAATCCGGACTTCGGCCAGGTGGAGAGCGACGAGCTGGTCGTCGATTTCTCGGCGATCGAAACCGTGTTCACCGACAAGCGGCCGTTCTTCACCGAGAACCAGGGCATCTTCGACCTGCGCACGCCGACGAACGGCCAGCTCATCTATACGCGTCGCATTGGCGCCGCCCCGGACGATCTGAGCGCCGGCTCGTCCGACATCGATGTGGCGCTCAAGCTCACTGGCACCGCGAACTCGCTGGTGTACGGGGCATTCCTCGCCCAGGAGGCCGACTACCACGACGACGTCGGGCGCCTGTTCGCGGCGACTCGAGTCGCCCTGCCGCTGACGCATGCGCGCATCGGCTATCTCGGCACGTGGACAGATCATCCGTTCCTCGACCGCGACGCGTTCGTCAACGCGATCGACTACGAGGTGACGCCGAACGACTGGTGGCGGCTCTCGGGGCAGGTCATCCGCTCCGACATCGGCCACTCCGGCGTCAATGTCGCGCCGTTCGGCGTACAACGCAGCCCGCCGGATACCAGCGGCTACGAAGCGTGGCTGCAGACGGACTTCAATCGCTCCGCACCGCTCTCCCACACGCTCAAGCTCCTGTACATCGACGATCGCTTCGACCTGAACGACCTCGGCTACATGGAGCGCAATTCGCTGCGTCAGGTCGAGTGGGAGACCAACCGCCGCGTGCCAGGCGCCCGCGAGGGCCGCATCAACGGCGAGAGCCAGCGTCTGTACGCCTACTATCGGGAGAACGAAGAGGGCCAGCGGCTGCCTTCGCGCCTGCAGCTGTCGCGGACCGTCCAGTTCGCGAGCAACTGGAACGCCTACGAGGAGCTGCGCTACGTCACCAGCGGCGTCGACGACCTGATCTCGCGCGGCAATGGCCCGGTGCAGCTCGATAACCGCGCGAGCGCGTATTTCGATACCACTTCGCCGCGGTTCGGGGACTGGCAGTTCACCTTCGGCGGGTACCTGTATCAGCAGGGCGTGCAGGACTTCAGCACTCGCCTGCAGTTCATGACTGCCTGGTACCCGACCGAGACCCTGACGCTGCGGCTCGACCTGCTGCCGTACTACTTCGACGACTGGCTGCTGTGGGAGGGCGACAACCTGTTCGGCTCCTACCGCGGTAAACGCCTGGATTACGACCTGCGCGCCGACTGGATCCCGGCGCCGCGCCACGAGCTGCGGGTGAAATGGCAGTGGATCGGCATTGATGCGGAACCGCGAGCTGCCTATCGGACCGACGCCGCCGGCAGCCTGCTGATCTCGCCGCAGCCGCTCGCGCCGTTCACGGTCAACAACCTCGGGCTGCAAATCCGTTACCGCTATGAGATCGGCCCGCTGTCGGAGCTGTTCCTCGTCTATGCGCGCGGCGGTTTCGATCTGCTGCGCGACGACGAGCACAGCGTCGGGGAGCTGTTCGGCCACATGTCCGACGTGCGGGACGCCGACCAATTCATGATCAAGATGCGCTACCGCCTGTAGGATTACGTCGCGCCGCTCGAGTCGCCTCTCCCGGGCGTATCTCTTTGTTGAAGCAGCGCAAATCGCTGCGTATAATGCGCGGCCTTTTCCGGCCGGCGGGGATCTCCGGCTGGCATTTTCTTCGGATCGAACGATGCCACACGTGCCGATCGCTCGGCTGCCAGCACGGTGGCATTTTTGTTGTCCGTGAGTACCAACGCACTTGCGGCGGCCGCGCGCCAGTCGCTGCGAATTCTGCTCTGGCAGGCGTTGTGGATCGGGGTGCTCGCCGCAATATTCGCAGTGACGCTGGGTATGCGGGCGGCGCTGTCGGCACTGGCGGGCGGCGGCATCGGGCTGGTGTGGACCGTATACATGGCGTGGGTGCTGTTCAAACACAGCCTCACGCATGGAATGCGGATGAGCGCGGTGAGCTTTCTCGCGGGCTGGCTGTTCAAGGTCGTCGTGACCCTCAGCCTGCTGCTGGTCGTGCTGCGGTCCAGGATGTTCGCGCCGCTGGCAGTGCTGGCCGGACTGTTCGGCTCGATGGTGGCGTACTGGGCTTGGTTCGTGTTCGGGAAGAAGTATGCAAGTGACGCTGATGGCAAGTGAGAGCGGCGGTGACCACGGCGGCGAAGGACTGTCCGGGTACATCTCCCACCATCTGCATCACCTGTCGAGCAAAGAGCAGCACTCGATGTTCGACTTCAGCGTGGTCCACTGGGACACGCTGTTTTTCTCGCTCCTCTGTGCCGCCATCGTCCTGATCGTGCTGCGCATCGCCGCGGCGCGGGCCACCGCCGGCGTGCCCGGCAAATTCCAGACTGCCGTGGAAATGCTGGTGGAGATGGTCGAGGAGCAGGCCAAGGCGATGGTTCACGGCTCGCTCAAGTACATCGCGCCACTGGCGCTGACAGTCTTCTGCTGGGTCACCTTCATGAATGCCATCGACCTGCTGCCGGTCGACTGGCTGCCGAGCTTCGGACACTGGGTGTCTGGCGGTCGCGTGCAATATCTGCGGCCGCTGCCGACTGCGGACATCAATCTGACCTTCGGCCTCGCGCTCGGCGTACTGGTGCTGGCGTTCTACTACAGCATCAAGATCAAGGGAGCGGGCGGCTTCCTGCACGAGCTGGTCACGGCCCCGTTCGGCGCTGCCAAGCTCAGCCTCAATCCGCTCAGCTGGATTGCCGTATTGCTGCTCGGCCTTGCCAACCTGCTCTTCAACATGATCGAGTACGTCGGCCGCACGTTCTCACACGGCATGCGGTTGTTCGGCAACATGTACGCCGGCGAGCTGATCTTCTTCCTGATCGCGGGCCTCGGCGGCAGCATGACCATCGTCGGCATCTCGCTGCACCTGATCACGGGCACCGCGTGGGCGATCTTCCACATTCTGATCGTGCTGCTGCAGGCGTTCATCTTCATGATGCTGACGCTCGCGTACCTCGGCCAGGCTCATGCGCACCATTGACACCATCGGCTGCAATTTCAGTTTCATCCCCGGAGAACTCTCATGACGGACGTCGGCTTTGTTGCTCTTGCTTGCGGTTTGATCATCGGTATCGGCGCGCTCGGCGCCTGCATCGGCGTGGGTCTCATGTCGGGCAAGTACATCGAGGCCTCGGCGCGTCAGCCGGAGCTGATGAACGTGCTGCAGACCAAGGTCTTCCTGCTGCTCGGCCTGATCGACGCGTCGTTCATCATCGGCGTCGGCATCGCGCTGTGGTTCGCGACCGCCAATCCGTTCGTCAAGTAACCCGAGGCTTCGAACGAGGCTGATCGTTCCATGAATCTCAACGCAACACTCATCATCCAGTCGATCGTGTTCGTGATCCTCGGTCTGGTCACGATGCGCTTCATCTGGCCGCCGCTGATCAAGGCGATCGAAGAGCGGCAGCGCAAGATCGCCGAGGGCCTCGCGTCCTCGGAGAAAGCCGAGAAGAGCCTCGCGGAAGCGAAGGCGAGCGCGACCGAGCTCATCAAGGAAGCGCGCGTGCAGGCGAACAAGATCATCGACCAGGCGAACCGCCGCTCGAACGAGCTGGTGGACGAGGCGCGCGGCACCGCGATCGCCGAAGGTCAGCGTCTGCTGGCCGATGCGCGCAGCGAGGTCACGGTCGAGTCGAACCGGGCGCGCGAGCAGCTGCGCCGCGAAGTGGCGCTGATCGCCGTCGCGGGCGCCGGCAAGCTCCTCGGTCGCGAGGTCGATGCCAAGGCGCACGCCGACCTGCTGGAAAAGCTCGCGCTCGAGATCGAGCGAGGCTGAAGGCGGAGCGCATGGTCGAGAAAGTCACACTCGCACGACCTTATGCCCGGGCTGCCTTCGAGGCGGCGCAGGAGCACAAGGACTTCGAGCGCTGGTCGCAGATGCTCGCCGCGGCGGCCACCACGGTTGCCGACGAGCGCGTGGTCAAGCTGCTGTCGAGCCCGCGCGTGCAGCCGACGGACCTGGTCGAGCTCATCGCGGAAGCGAGCAGCGCCGACGAGCGCGCCCGCAACTTCCTGAGCACCCTGGCGCAGAACCGGCGCCTGAGCGTGCTGCCCGAAGTCGCGGCGATCTACGAAGAGCTGCGCGCCGAAGAGGAGAACATCATCGACGTGCACGTCACGTCGGCGGTGCAGCTGGACGAGGCGCAACGCGCGCGCTTGTCCGCAGCACTGACGAAGAGATTGAAGCGTGAAGTCCGCCTGCACTGCGCGGTCGACGCCAGCCTGATCGGCGGCGCGGTCGTGCGCGCTGGGGACTTCGTCATCGACGGCTCGCTCAAGGCAAGGCTCGAGCGGCTGGCGTCGCAGATCATGCATTAGAGGGTAGTGGAACCATGGCAATCAAAGCCTCCGAAATCAGCGATCTGATCAAGGCGCGCATCGACAAGTTCGCGAGCGCCTCCGAGGAGCGCAACATCGGCACGGTCGTGACCGTCACCGACGGCATCGTGCGCATCCACGGCCTCGCCGACGCCAAGTACGGCGAAATGCTGGAATTCCCGGGTGGCAGCTTCGGCCTGGCGCTGAACCTGGAGCAGGACTCGGTCGGCGCGGTGGTGCTCGGCGAGTACAAGCACATCACGGAAGGCGACACGGTGAAGACCACCGGGCGCATTCTCGAAGTGCCGGTCGGCGAAGGCCTGCTCGGGCGCGTCGTCGACTCGCTCGGCAAGCCGATCGACGGCAAGGGCCCGATCAAGGCCGACCACAATTCGCCGATCGAGCGCATCGCGCCCGGCGTGGTGTTCCGTAAATCGGTGAGCCAGCCAGTGCAGACCGGCTACAAGGCCGTCGACTCGATGGTGCCGATCGGCCGCGGCCAGCGCGAGCTGATCATCGGCGACCGCCAGACCGGCAAGACTGCGCTCGCCATCGACACGATCATCAACCAGAAGA
>JBIOUH010000137.1:0-8642 GCA_044866955.1 Steroidobacteraceae bacterium | reverse complement strand
CTCTCGCCAAGACGCCAAGGTCGGAATTCGGAACTCCGATCTCGGAGTTCGAATCTCAGAAATTGAACCTCTGATTCTTCCTTGGCGATCCTGGCGATCTTGGCGAGAGATATTCCGGCTCCCCTTCCGCTCCGCAGCTACCTCATGGACTGCGTACCACTCCGCCAAGTCTCTACTGCTGGCGTGGAAAGGTGGTCTGCGGAAAGAAAAGAAAAGAGAATTTCTCTCGCCAAGACGCCAAGGAAGAAAGAAAATCAGGAATTCCGAAGAGGTGAATTCTCCGATTCTTCTTGGCGGTCTTGGCGAGAGTGTCTTTGTCTGCGCCTCTAGTTCGGAACCAGAGCGAGCACGCGCAGCGGGCTCCCCGAGCCGTTGACGATCTTGAGCGGCGGCGCGATGACGACCGCGCCGGTTGGCGGCAGCTGGTCGAGGTTCATCAGGCTGGCGAGCCCGAAACGGTTCGAGCCGTGCATGATCGTGTGACATGGGAACATTGGGTCGAAGGTCGCTGCCTGGCCCGCATCGGTGCCGACCGTTTCGACGCCGACGCCGAGGATGTCGCGCTCCTTCGCCAGGAACGGCACGCATTGCGGATGGAAGCCGGGCGTGTGCGGCCCGTCCTCGCGGATGTTGAGGAAGCGCTCCGCCCCGGTGCGCTTCGACCAGTCCGTGCGGATCAGCACCCAGGCGCCGCGCGGAATTTCGCCGTGCTTCTGCTCCCACGCCTGCACCACTTCGACGGTGACCAGGAAGTCGACGTTCTCGCGCACGCGCTCGGTGACGTCGATGACGCACGCCGGGCCGATGAACTTCTGCACCGGGATGTTGTGCGTGGCGTTATTGGGATAGTCCTTGCCGGTGACCCAGTGGATCGGCGCGTCGAAATGCGTGCCGGTGTGCTCGCCGCAGGCGATGTTGTTCCAGTACCAGGCCGGGCCGCGCTCGTCGTAGTGCGAGATCTCCTCCAGCGAGAACGGCTTGGAGGGCGCGAAGATCGGCGGCAGCTGAATCGTCGGGGTCGCCGGCTCCAGCGGCACCGTGAGATCGACGACGCGAATGCCGCCACCGAGGATGCCCGCGGCGAGATCGGCGAGCAGCGCTGAATTCTTTGCCATGTTGTTGTCCTCTCTCGTTCAGGGTGCGAACTGCGCGCGCAGCTCACGCAATGCTGCGACGAGCGCGTCCACGTCCTCGTCGTTGTTGTAGAAGTGCAGGCAGATGCGCAGGTTGTCGTCGCGGTTCGACGTGACGATGTTACGCCTCATGAGCTCCTGCGACAGCTGGCCGCTGGCGCGCGACGGCACGCAGACCATTGCACTACGGCGCCCGTCCGCTTCCGGCGTGACAGCTTCCCAGCCGATTTCACGCAGCTTTTCCATGCAACGTCGCGTCAGCGCACGAATGCGCTGCTCGATCGCCGTCGTGCCGACGTCGAGGATGATCTTCAGGCCGGCTTCGGTCGCGTAGCAGTTCACGACCGGCGGTGTACCGGCTTCGAAGCGACGGGCATTGGACGCGGGCCGGTTTGCCGTGATGTCCATCGCGAAGATGTTCTCCTGCGAGAACCAGCCGCTGTGCGTCGGGTGCAGCGCGCGCACCAGCGAGTCCCGTACATACAGAAAGCCGATGCCGGCCGTGCCGAGCAGGTACTTCAACATCCCGCCGACCGCGAAATCGACGTCCAGCCTCTTCACGTCGATGTCGAGCGATCCCACCGACTGGTAACAGTCGAGCAGCACCATCGCGCCGTTCGCGCGGGCCAGCTTCACTATTCCCGGAATGTCCAGGCGTGCGCCATTCCGAAAGCAGACATGCGTGATGGCTACGAGCTTCGTCTGCTCGTCGATGTGCTTCGCGAAGGCCTCGGCCGGTATGTAGCCATCCGCATCGCGCCGCACGTGCACGACGCGAGCACCGCGCGGTTCCTGCGCGTGCCAGATCTGCGCGTTGGTCGGAAACTCGAAGTCGCTGGTCACGATCTTGTTGCGCTCGCCCGTGAATTGAATCGCGGTGGCCAGCGCGTTGAGGCCTGCCGAGGCAGAGGCCGTGACGGCGATTTCGTCCGGCGTCGCGTGTAGCACCTGCGCCATCAGCGAGCGCACCGCATCGTTCTTGGTCACCCACACATCCCAGTTCGCACCGACCTGCAGGCGGTCCTGCAGATAGTCATCGAATGCAGCCTTGACGGTGTTCGCGAGCGCGCAGTACGAGCCGCTGTTCAGGTAAGTCATGTGCTGCAACAGCGGAAACTCCCGCCGCAGCGCTGCGAAATCCGGTTCCGTGCTCATTCAACCCGCCATCTTCAGTTCGTCCAGTGCCGCTCGCAGCTGCCTGCCCTCTTCGTCCGCCAGCGCCGCCGTGCGCAGGCGTTTGACGATTGCAGCGAGGTCCGCCCGATCGCTCAGGCGCTGCACGGCATCGACAACAGCCCCGTAGTTCTTCAACCCGCGCTCGTGCGTATCGCTGTAGCCCTTGACCAGTCGCTGGCATTCCGCGAGCTCGACCGCAGCGTCGTAACCGCCCGGCCTGGTTGCGAGCGTCTCGATCTGCGCCAGCCATGCGCCGATTCGCTCCTGCTCCAACCGATAGCGGAACGTGCCGCGACGCCAGCGACGCAAGCCCGCGACCGCGTACAGCATCAGGAATCCACGGACATGCGCTGTCTCAACATGTCTGCCCTTGCGAAACAGCGGAGCGAACCAGCGGCGTGCTCTGCTGCTGGCGTGCAACCTCGCGCCCAGCCCTGCGGGCAGCGTCTCGCAGATCTCGTCGAAGCGCGGATGCATGAACTCGGTCATGTACACGATCTGTTCCTTCTGCGCATGCACCTCATTGCGGACGCGGTCGAACCGCGTGCGACGGGTCTTGAGGTCGGCGACGCGAATCGTGTCTTCGTACGACATCCACAGCGCGAGGTGACGCGCGACCGACGCCGTCAACGCGTATCCGCCGCCGGCGCCTTGCGCGCGCTGATCGCAGTCACGGATCGCATGCAGCCGATCCAGGTACGCAGCCGCATAGTCGCCATCCTGGTAGTCGACCAGTCGCCGCACGCCTTCCTGCACCAGTCCATGCAGATGCGCCGGAAATTCAGCCTTGATCCTCGCGTCGAGCTTGCAGCCGAGCTCGGTCGTGGGAGCCGCGCCGGGTGGCACGAGACTCGTGTTCGGCGAGCGGGTCAACGCACGCTCGAAGCCCGCGGCGAAACCCGCGAGGTTGCTTTGCACTGCCACGCCCGACAGAGTGATGGCCTGCTCATACAGAGCCCTCGAGAACGGCAGCACGCCGGACGCGGCTATCGCGCCGAACAGGATCGAGCTGATGACACTGCGCTGCTCATCCGCAAGAGTCTGCATGTCGAAGCTGATCAGCCGTTTCGAGCGCGCTTCGAGCGCCGCGAAGACGGCGTTGGCGTCGACGATGCCGTCGCCCATCGCCGACTTCTCGGTGATGCCGTAGATGCGATGAGTCGACGCGACGGTCGTCGTTCGCTCCGGCGTCACGAGCCCCCGCACGACGGCTCGCCCTGCTTCCATCAACTCCGCGGCAACGACCAGATCGACGTCGCCCGGCACCGGCATCAATGCGAACACCGGCCGATGAGCAGGATCCTTCGGCGCCGGACTCATCTCGACGTAGTAGACAGTTGTTCCGGTTCGCTGCGCGACTCCGGGCACCGAGGTCGATTGAGCGCTCCAGCCCTGCAGCTCCGCGACTGCGACCAGCCAGTCCGCGAGTACGCCTCCGCCCTGGCCTCCCAGCGCGGCGATCGCGATCGAGATCGGGCGCGATTCAGAAGGCATGCCGCACTCTGCGGCGCTCGGCGCGCCGTTGAAAGAACCCGATGATGCTCGCGCGCAATTTCTGCAGCACGCGGTCGAAGCGCGTCGGATTGAACACGAGTTGTGCGCGATAGAACGACGGACACAGGACGGCTGCGTGCGCCACTTCGCCGCACACGCCGCAGCCCACGCACGAGTCCTCCACGTGCGCGATCGGATCCTGGCGCAGCGGATCGGGATTGGGACGAATCGTCAGCGACGGACAGCCGGACAAGCGGATGCAGGAATGATCGCCGGTGCAGGTATCCGCATCGACGCCAAAACGTTCGCGCACCACTCGCGAGCCGGCCGCAACCGCCTTGTTGAATGCGGGTCGCTCGCGCCGCTGCCGATTGAGCATGCATTCGGATGCAGCCACCACGACTTTCGGTCCCTTCTCCGGCGCTGTCATCGCCTCGCGGAGCACGTCGCGCATGCGCCCGATGTCGTAGGTGCGATCGACGACGCGGAGCCACTTCACGCCGACGCCTTTGACGGCCTCGGCGATCGGATGCTTCGTGCTCTTCGAGCGGTTGTCGGCGCGCGAAGAGAGGATGTCCTGGCCGCCGGTGGCGGCCGAATAGCCGTTGTCGACTACGACCAGCACGTTGTCGCTCTGATTGAACACGGCGTTGCCGACGCCGGAGGTCAGGCCGTTGTGCCAGAAGCCGCCGTCGCCCATCACGGCGATCGCTCGCTTGCCGCGCGGCGTATTGAAGGCCGATGCACCCGCAGCCCCCAACCCATAGCCCATCGTGGTGTTGCCGAGATTGAACGGCGGCAGGATGGAAAACAGATGGCAGCCGATGTCGCAACTGATGTGCACCGGTCCGAGCTCCCGCTGCAACAGCTTCATCGCGGTAAAGATCGGCCGTTCGGGGCAGCCCGTGCAGAATCCAGCCGGCCGGATCGGCAACAGCGGCGCGAGTGCCTGCACTTCCTTCGGCAACTCGGCTGGCGGCGGCGGCAACAGCGGAGTTGCGCGTTCGAGGCGCTCGGACGCGTACGTTCGCATGAACGCCCGCACGCCTCGAAGAATCACCTCGCCGGTGTACTCGCCGGCCTTCGGCAGCACGTCTTTGCCGACGACGCGCGTCGCGCTGTCCGCCCTGCGCAGGATAGTGTTGAGATGCTGCTCGAGATACTCCGGCTGACCTTCCTCGACGATCATCACGGCCTTCTTGCCGCGGCAGAACTCGATCACTTCGCTGTCGATCAGCGGATAGGTCACGTTCAGCACGTACAGAGGCAGCTGCGTCTCGCCGGTCGAATCGGCGAGCCCGAGCAACTCCAGCGCACGGATCAGCGTGTTGTACAGGCCACCCTGCAGGATGATGCCCACCTCGCCGTCCGTGCCGCCAAGGAATTCGTTGAGCCGATGCTTCGCGATGTACTCGACCGCCGCCGGCCAGCGCCGATTGATCTTCTCCTGCTCGTGCAGAAAGCTCGCCGGCGGCAGCACGATGCGGGTCACGTCGCGCACCGGACTGTCCATTGCATCCTGCACCGTGAAGGACGGCTTGCGGTTGTCTTCGGTGATGAACGATCCATACACGTGACATGCGCGGATCCGCAGCTCCAGCATGACGGGCGTGTTCGATGCCTCCGACAGCTCGAAGCCGCGCTCCACCATGGCCACGATGCTCTGCAGGTTCGGCCGCGGATCGAGCAGCCAGATCTGCGACTTCATCGCGAAAGCGTGCGAGCGCTCCTGCATGATCGAGGAGCCTTCGCCGTAGTCCTCCCCGATGATCACGAGCGCTCCGCCGGTGACGCCGCCGGATGCGACGTTCGCGAGTGCGTCCGAGGCGACGTTGGTGCCGACGGTGGATTTCCAGGTGACGGCGCCGCGGATCGGATAGTTGACCGATGCGGCGAGCATCGCAGCGGCGGCGGCCTCCGAGGCGCTGGCCTCGAAGTGGATGCCGAGCTCTTTCAGCAGCTCCTGCGCATCGGACAGCACGTCCATGAGATGCGAGATCGGCGCGCCCTGATAGCCGCCGACGTAACCGACGCCGGACTGCAGCAACGCCTTGGTGACCGCGAGAATGCCCTCGCCGCGGAATTCCTGTCCGGCGCCGAGGCGAAGTTTGCCGACTTCGTGTGTGAAAGATCTTTCGGCCATCGCCGGCACTGTATCCCTGTGCCCGGCTCCTTCCAATACAAGGATGGCCTGCGTCTAGGGCGAGCGCCCTAGCCGCTTGCGAAAGGCGTGGCTTTCGCTGCGCTTTCAATGGCGAAAAGTCGCCGAGGCGCTTTTCGCTAAGATAACGGCTGCGGCAGGCGCATGATCGGATAGAGGTTGTAGCGCGCGTCCCAGGACGAATGCCGGCGCAGGAAAAAATCCAGCCGCGCGGAGGGGTCGGCTGCGAACTTCGGGTCGCGGGCCACGGCCCGTTCGAACTCCTCGCGCAGCGCCGGATCCGCTGCCAGCATTTCTCGTGCAATCTGCTCGGCGACGTAGCGCTCCATCTGCTCTTTCTGCTCGAAGGAGGCATTGAACAGGCCCCAGGCCGCAAGCGAATCGGGCGCCTGCGGCTCGAGCAGCGCGAGGACGAGACGCGAGAGACGCTGCTCGACTGGCACGTGCAGCGAGCCAGCCGCGATCGGCTGCGATTCATCGCGCCACTGTCCGATGAACGTCGCGCGCTGACAGCCTTCGAAGGGCGCGCCGGAAAACTCGACGCGCTCGGCACGAAATGCCTGCACCGGCGCGCTCGCAACGGACTTCTCGATCACGCGCGATTCGATGCCGTGCAACGCGAGCTTCGCCTGCACCCAAGCGACGTGACCCGGCGGAACGACATAGCCGCCGGCCGGCGCCGTCACGGTGACTGAAGGCTGCACGCGATCGCGATACGGCACGTTCCAGATCTGCGGTGTCTTCGGATCGTAGACAGTGACGAGCGCACCGGAGATATCCGAAGGCTTGCGCGTGTAGGCGTAGCCGCGGAAATCGATGCGGCGCGCGCCGGCGTCCTCGAGTGCCTGCCCCGAGGCACCGGCCTTCGACGGCTCACGCCAACCCGACGCATAGTCCAGCACGACCTCGCTGCCGCCGAGACGGCTCGCTTCCACATCAGCCTGCTGCGCGAGCCGCAACCACGCTTTGCCGTTCGCAGCCGTGAGCTCGGCCAGACCGACGATCGTATTGCGGGTCAGGCGCACGCGATGCTCGTACGGTTTCCACGAGTGCGTCTCGACCAGCACAGTGAAGCGGTTGCGTTGAGGAAAGTAGCCCGTCGAGAAGCGCGGCGAATACACCGTGAGCACGAAGCCGGACGACGGATCGTCGGTCGCAGCGAAATCCGGATAGAACGGCAGCGGCAGATGGCCTTGTGCAGCCAGCTTGTCGATGAGCTGATCGCGCATCGCTACGCCGGTGGCTCGCAGACTCGGTGCGCCCTGGTTGATCGGCTCCACCTGCAGCGAGATGTCGGGCTCGAAGTCCGCGCCGTCGGTCACGTGCAGATCGGCGCAGATCAGCGGATCCCACTCGTCGATCAGCCGCAGCATCGCGTGCATCTCCGGCATCAGAGCCTTCGTGTAGTCGCGATTGAGGTTCACGTTCTGCGAGGTCGTGCGCCAGCCGGTGACTTCCGGTCCGTTCTGGTTCGGCCGGTTCCAGCGACCGACGCGCTCGTGACCGTCTGTATTGAAGGCCGGCACGAACAGCACGGCGATCTGCTCGAGCAGATGCGGAGCCTTCGCGCTCAGCAGCTCACGCAAGGAAATGAAGCCGGCGTCTTTACCGTCGCTCTCGCCCGGATGAATCCCTCCTTGCAGCATTAGCAGCGGAACGCTTTGGCGTCGCAGATCCTGCGGCGTGCGCGCACCTGTGCGCGTCACGAGCAACGCACGCATCGGGCGGCCTTCGGCTGACTGCCCGTAGACGAACGAGTGCACTGCTTCGGGCCAGCGAGCGGCGAATGCCGAGGATAACGCTTCGACTTCGTCGATCCGTCCGGTGTGACGAAAGTGTGTGGTTTCAGCGAGGGTGAGCATTGTAGTATTCATGTTCGCTATCGTCGCACACGCCGCCGGGCCCGAACATGCTGATCCGTGTCCGAATGTGGCCGGCACGTTAACGATCACGGCCTATCATCAACATTAATATGAAGCGCGCAGTCCTCGTTCTTGCAGGCGCCGTCCTGGTCAGCATTTTCCTCGGGCGACAGTCCCCGGCTGCCGACGGAGCAATCGTTGCCTACCCCGAAAACTTTCGCAGCTGGTCGCACGTCAAGAGCGGCGTGATCGGCCCGCAGCACCCGAATTTCGCCAGCCTCGGCGGCATTCATCACGTCTACGCCAACCCTGAAGCGATGGCCGGCTACCGCACCCGGAAATTCCCGGAAGCCTCGGCCATCGTGTTCGAGTGGCTCGAATGGCAGGAGAAGGATGGCGCGATCCTGGAAGGCCCGCGGCGCCAGGTCGACGTGATGGTGAAAGATTCGCAGCGCTTCGCAGCAACCGGCGGCTGGGGATTTCAGCGATTCGTGAAGGACACCCACGAGCCGGCGTCAGCGCCGACGCCGCAGCAGTGCTTCGCTTGCCACGACAAACTCAAACAGGACGGGCTGGTGCTGGGGAAGTACCGGGAATAGAGCGGCTCGGGCCGGTGTGCTGTCAGACAGAGCGGACGCGCCACCATTCACTTTAGTGTAGCTCCCAGTGTTCTCGGGTGCGCGTACACTGCGGCTCGAGTCCACTGATCGGACGCACTTGCCATGTTCAACATCATCGAGGCACTCCGCTCTCCCGAGATCACCCAGCTCCTGCCCGCCATTCGGAAGTTCGAGATCGGCGATCTGCTGTTCGCCC
>JBIOUH010000136.1:0-7439 GCA_044866955.1 Steroidobacteraceae bacterium | reverse complement strand
CGCCTTCGATGAACGCGAGATCGGTGAACCCGCCGGCACGCTCCACTACCGATCGCAGCGTCTCGCCGCGGTGAATCGGATAGCGGCCGGGGAATTTCACTTCGCCGCGCAGCTCGACCTCTTCCTGTGTGGCCCACAGCGGCACTTCTTTCACGACCAGATAATCGAACGGCCGCAGCTCGACGTCGGCGCCAGGCGCTCCTGCCAATACGCTGCGCAGATCGACCTGTATAAGCTCAGCCTGCCGCGATTCGCCGTTCACCACCTGGTAGCGTGTGAGCTCGGCCTGCGCGCCATATGCGGCCTCGTCCAGGCTGCCGCCGGCACGCAACAGGTCGCTGATGCGCATGCCGGGCTCGAGCGGGTATTTGCCGGGAATCTTCACCTTGCCGGCGACGCTCACCTCCGCCGTCGGCTCATCGATGCGCGACTGCAGGCGCAGCTCGCGCATCAGCGGCTCGATGATCCGGTCGCGCCCCGATTCCAGGTCGAACACGTAAATGCGGTCACGCGGCGCCAGCTCGATGTTCGCGGACGAATTCGGCTCGGCCAATGCAGCTTCGAGATTGGCGGAGAACACGTGAACGCGCCGGTCCGGCGGCATCTCGCGCCGGATGAGCACGTAGCGCTGGTCCGCGTTCGGGCGCAAGTCGTCCAGGCTCTTGATCGCGTCCGACATGCGCATCCCGGGGCGGAATTGATATTCGCCGGGGCGATAGACATAGCCGTCGACCTGGACGGAATCTTCCAGAATCGGGCGGATGGCGGGGACGCGCAGGACGTCGCCCGTCTGCAGGCGTTCGCTGCGGCCCTCCGAGGCAGCGAGATTTACGTCGACGGTGACGCGCGCGCGTCGCTCGTTCACGCGCTCCAAAGTCGCCAGCGCCGGATCCGCCTGCGGCGTGAGGCCACCGCCGAGCCGCAACAGGTCCGCCGCCGTCACTTCGTTCTTCAGCTCGTAGATCGCCGGCCGGCGAACCTCGCCGCCCAGCCCGACGGTCGAGCCGATCGGCGGGACAAAGATCACGTCGCCCGGCAGCAGGCGGGCGTCCGCACTGGTATCGCCGCTCAACAGCAGATCGTAGAGGTCCAGGGTCGTCACCAGGCGTCCGTTGCGCTTCAGCTGGATATTGCGCAGCGAGCCGATCTTCTTGATACCGCCGCTGACGAACAGCGCGTTGGTGATCGTCGACAGGCCGCTCACGGTGTACGAGCCCGGCGTCTGCGCATCGCCGAGAACGAAGATCCGGATCGACCTGAGCTCGCCGATGCCGACGCTGGCTTCAGTGCCGATGAGCTGGCCGCGCACGCGCGACTCGAGCTCGTTGCGAACCTCCTCGAAGCGTCGGCCGCCGACGGCGATCGGCCCGAGCTCGGGGAAATTGACGCGCCCGTCGCGGCCGACGACGAGCGAATAGCGGCCCTTGATGCTGCCGACGAGCTGGATCTCGATCACGTCGCCGGGTCCGACCACGTATTCGGAGGGCACCGGTACGTCGGTGGCGGGCGCAAAGGTCGAAGGCATGCCGGAAAACAGGTCGTAGCCGAACGGCTTCAGCGCCTCCGTGCCGATGGGCCTCAATGGCAGGCGCGTGACACGGACGATGAAGTCCTGCAGCCGGACCTCCGCCGCGAGTCGTTGGGTTGCCTCTTCCGCGGTCAGACCTGCCAGCGGAATGGGTCCGAGCTCGGGCACCTGCAGGACACCCGAGTTGTCCAGTCTGTACGGATTGCGACGCAGGATACGGTCGCGAAAATCTCCCAGTCGCTTCGCCTCATCGTCCGTCCGCTGCAATTTTGCTTCAGGCGCGGACGCAGGCGCCGCTGGCTCTGCGCTCTGATTCGGGTTGGGCAGAGCCTGGCCGGGGATCGCCGGCTGCGCCGGCACCAGCTGACCCTGGTCGCGATCGCGCCGCTCGCGCTCTTCGATCTCGGGTGCGCGCCGCTCCAGCTGCCGGATCTCGATGGACAGCAGGACGGTGTCGTTACGACGCAGCCGCTGGTCCTTCGGCATGCCAGTGACGAACTGGTCGTCCGTCTCCTGGTCTTCCTCGCCCTGAGCGCGCGGCCGGACTGTCTCGGGAAACTCGAGCTGTCGATCGCTGGGTACGCGACCGCTGCCGAGCGTGGTGCCGCTGCGGTTCAGAGAGTCGAGAATGGCCTGCTGCTGGTCCGGCGGCAGACCTTGGAAGATCTGGATCTGCTCGGGAGTGGGCGACTGCGCGTTCGCGCCTGCAAGGAATCCCCCGGCGAAAAGCACGCAAGCAACGACAAGGGCCAGCCGAACGATGCGGCCGCGAAAATTCAATCTGACCATCAGGGTCGCTTAAAAATAGGGGTCCCTGCGACGAGGCCGGGAGTTTACACGGAGCCCGGTCGCGATGCGATGAAATCCGCGGTGCGCGCGGGTCGCTAACCGCGCCATTGCGCGACGCGCGCCAGCAGGCCCCGCAGCGTTGCATCGGAGTTCTTCTGCGGATCCTCGAGTGCGGGCGCCAGCGAATCCGCAAGCTTCTTGCCGAGCTCGACACCCCATTGATCGAACGCGTTGATGCCCCAGACCACGCTCTGCGTGAACACCTTGTGCTCGTACAGCGCGATCAGGCGGCCGAGTGTCTTCGGGCCCAGACGCCGGAACAACACGATCGAGCTGGGCCGGTTGCCCGGATGCACCTTGTGCGGCGTCAGCCGAGCAATCTCCGCTTCCGGCAGCCCTTTCGCCGCCAGGTCGGCCCGTACCTGATGCGTCGTCTGGCCGAGCGCGAACGCCTGCGCCTGAGCGAAACAGTTGGCGAGCGCCAGGTTCTGCTGCTGCTGGTACGGGCTCGAAGCGTTCACGGGCGCAAGGAAGTCGACTGCGACGTTTGCGGTCCCCTGGTGCAGCAGCTGGAAGAATGAGTGCTGCGCGTTCGAGCCCGGCTCGCCCCACAGCACTGCGCCGCTCGCGCAGTCGACCGGCGAGCCGTCGAGGCGGGTGCGCTTGCCGTTGGACTCCATTTCGAGCTGCTGCAGGTATGCGGGGAAGCGATGCAGCCGCTGGTCGTAGGGCAGCACGGCGAGCGAGTCCATCCCGAGGAAGTCGCGGTTCCACACGCCGATCAGCCCCATCAGCGCCGGCAGGTTCTGCTCGAACGGCGCGCTCCTGAAGTGCTCGTCCATCTCGTGACCGCCAGCGAGCATCTGCTCGAACTGGTCCATGCCGAGCGCGAGCGCCACCGACAGGCCGACCGCCGACCACACCGAGTAGCGGCCGCCGACCCAGTCCCACATCGTGAACCGGTTCTGCGGCGGGATCAGGAAGTCGTCCATTGCCTTGGCGTTGGTCGAGACTGCGGCGAAGTGGCGCGCCGGCGCGCCCTCTCCCAACCGGTCCACGATCCACTGCCGCGCGAGCTTCGCGTTGCTCAGCGTCTCGAGCGTCGTGAAGGTCTTCGAGCACACGACGAACAGCGTGCGCGCCGGATCGGTCTTCTCGAGCACATCGCCGAGCTGCACGCCGTCGATGTTCGAAACGCAATGCAGCCGCAGGTTGTGATTGCGGAAATTCGCGAGCGCCTCGGTCGCCATCACGATGCCGAGATCCGAGCCGCCGATCCCGATGTTGACGATGTCCGTGAATGTCTTGCCGGTGGCGCCGTGGACGCGCCCGCCGTGCACGCCTTCGACGAAGTTGCGCATCTTCGCCAGGCTTGCGCGCACTTCGGGCATCACATCCTGGCCGTCGACGCGGATCGGCCGGTCCGTGCGATTGCGCAGGGCGACGTGCAGGACGGCGCGGTTCTCGGTCGTGTTGATCTTCTCGCCGGCGAACATCGCGTCGATGCGCGCGCGCAGGCCGCGCTCGCCAGCGAGCTGGAGCAGCAGGTGCAGCGTTTGCGCATCGAGCAGCTGCCGCGAGAAATCGAACAGCAGGTTCATCTCGCAGCGCGAGAGCTGCGCGAAGCGTTGCGGATCGTTTGCGAACAGATCACGCAGGTGACGCTGCCGCATGTCGGCCGCGTGCGCCGCCAGGCGTTGCCACGAAGGAGACTGTATTGAACTGTTCATCTGCGCACGCGGGGGCTGCCGTGCGATCAGGAGCCCGCGATCCGGCACACACCCTCGCGCAGCACGTAGCGATCGCCGGTGTGCGGGCAGGTCGCTTCGCCATCGCCCTCGACGGGCAGCGGCAGGCGCTCGCCGAACCGGCTCATCCAGCCAATCTGCCGGCCTGGCACGCCCACCATCAATGCAAAAGCGGGTACGTCGCGGTTGATCACCGTGCCTGCGCCGACGAAGGCATGCTCGCCGATGACTACGCCGCAGACGATTGTGCAGTTCGCGCCCAGGGTCGCGCCGCGCTTCACCAGCGTGTCCCGATACTCGTCCTTGCGGGTCACTGCCGAGCGAGGGTTATAGACGTTGGTGAACACCATGCTCGGCCCGCAGAAGACGTCGTCTTCCAGCGTCACGTTGTCGTACACGGAGACGTTGTTCTGGATCTTGACGTTGTCGCCGATGCGCACGCGGTTGCCCACATACACATTCTGACCGAGCGAGCAACCGCTGCCGATGACCGCTTTCGCGCTCACGTGCACCCAGTGCCAGATGCGCGTGCCCTCGCCAATTGCCGCGCCGGCATCGACGATCGCAGTCGGGTGAATCTGGGCCGCCACTTCAGAACTCGAGCGGCAAGGCGACGCGACGGCCGTCGCGTGCGGAGATGTAGCTCGCAATCAGCAATTCGAGCGAGCGCAGGCCTTCGCGCCCGTCGGTTTCCGGCTCCGCTTCGCCGCGCAGCGCCCTGATGACGTTGTCGTAGTACAGCGGGTGGCCGAAGCCATACACGGACGTGGTTTCGTAGCTCGCCGCCTTGATCGCTTCGTCGTCCGGGTCCTGGTCCGCGAACTCCCAGCTCTGGATTTCGTTCACGGCGACGCCGCCGATGCGCGCAGTGCCGCGCTCGCCGATGATGGTGATCGAGCCTTCGAGATTCTTCGGGTACGTCAGCATCGTGACATTGATCGAGCCGAGCGCGCCCGAGCGCCACCGTATGCCGACGGTCGCGGTGTCCTCGACCTGGATGTCGCGCGCCAGCGTCGCCACGTATGCCTGCACGCTCTCGACCGGACCGATGAGCCAGTCCGCGAGATCCACATAGTGACTCGCCTGGTTCATCAGCGCTCCGCCGTCGAACTCCCACGTGCCGCGCCACTTCGCGCTGTCGTAGTACGACTGCGGGCGCGACCAGAAGACATTGATCGTGACCATGTGAATGCGCCCGAAGCGCTTCTTCTCCATCGCCCGCTTGAGCATCTGCAGCGTGGCGTTGCGGCGGTTCTGCTTCACGACGAACAAGTGTACGCCGGCTTCGTCGCAGGCGCGGACCATCTGCAGGCCGTCGTTCCAGCGCGTCGCCATCGGCTTCTCGGTCATCACGTGGCGGCCGGCGCGCGCCACCTGGATCGCCTGTTCCGGATGCAAACCGCTCGGCGTGCACAGCGCGAACAGATCGGCATCGGACGATTCCAGCAGCGCGCCGAGCGAGCTGTATCCGGGCACGTTGTATTTCGCCTGCGCCGCCTGCAGGGCGCGCGGGTCGGTATCGCACACAGCGACGAGTTGCAGCCGCTCCTTGTGCGTATCGATCGCATTGAAGTGATTGGCGGCAATTCGCCCGCAGCCGACGATTGCGATGCGGATGCGGCGTCCCTGGATCGGAGTCTGATTCGGCAGCATTCCTATTGAGCTCGATAGTAGTCGACGTACCAGCGTACGAAACGCTCGACGCCGACCTCGACCGGGGTCGCCGGCCGGTAACCGACGTCGCGCACCAGATCATCGATGTCGGCGAAAGTGTCCGGCACGTCGCCCGGCTGCAGCGGCAGCAGATTCTTCTGCGCCTTGCGCCCGAGGCTGCGCTCGATGCACTCGATGTAGCGCATGAGCTCGACCGGCTGATTGTTGCCGATGTTGTAGAGCCGATACGGCGCCTTGCTCGTGCCCGGGTCCGGATCGTCGCTGTTCCACTGTCCGTTCGCTGTCGCGACACGATCCGCAGCTCGCACCACGCCCTGCGCGATGTCGTCGATGTAAGTGAAGTCGCGGCGATGATTGCCGTAGTTGAAGACGTCGATGGGCTTGCCGGCGAGGATGTTCTTCGTGAACATGAACAGCGCCATGTCCGGGCGTCCCCATGGGCCGTACACCGTGAAGAACCGCAGCCCGGTCACCGGCAATGAGTACAGGTACGCATATGTGTGCGCCATCAGCTCGTTCGCCTTCTTGGTCGCAGCGTAGAACGACAGCGGGTGATCGACGTTCTGATGGACCGAGAAAGGCATCTTCGTGTTCGCGCCGTAGACCGAGCTCGTCGACGCGTAGACGAGATGCCCGGCGCCGTTGTGACGGCAGCCTTCGAGAACGTTGGCAAAGCCGACGACGTTGCTGTCGACATAGGCGAGCGGATTCTGCAGCGAGTAGCGCACGCCGGCCTGTGCGGCAAGATGGATGACGCGCTGGAACTTCTCGGCCGCGAACAGCGCCTGCATGCCCTCGCGATCTGCGAGATCGAGCTTCACGAAGCGGAAGTTCGGCTTGGCGCGCAGCTGCTCCAGGCGCGCCTCCTTCAATGAGACGTCGTAGTAGTCGTTGAGGTTGTCGAGGCCGACGACTTCGTCGCCGCGCTCCAGCAGGAGCTGCGCCGTGTGATAGCCAATGAACCCGGCGGCGCCGGTGACGAGGAATTTCATGTGAAGCGGTTGGCGGTTGGCGGTTGGCGGTTAGTGCGGAGCATTTCTACTCAAAGTCGCGACCATTCGAGCGTCCCTGGGAGCGATTCATTGGGCATCATGGATTCCGTCCAGTCCGCTCTCCGATAAACCGAGGCACATGATCATTATCAGCCACAAGGACCTGATCGTGTGGCAGAAGGCCGTTGTACTTGCTGGCAAAGTTTACGCGGCAACACGGCAGCTGCCCAGAGACGAGCGATTCGGATTGAGCCTGCAGCTCCGGCACGCCGCAATCTCGGTTCCGAGCAATATCGCCGAAGGATCGGCGCGCCGAACCCGAGCAGAGTTTGTACAGTACCTCCACATCGCGCGCGGTTCCCTGTCCGAAGTCGAAACGCAAATGCTGGTCGTCCGGGACCAGGGTCTGCTTCCCGGCTCGGACGGCCTGCTCGAGGATGTCGCCGAAATCGGCCGAATGCTCAACGCGCTCATCAGCCGGCTCGCCGTCAACCGTCAGGCTGCACACGCCAAAGCGTGCGCTCCGCACCAACCGCCAACCGCTAACCGCTAACCGCTAACCGCTAACCGCTTCTACAGACGTCCGTCGACCTCGTCAGCGTCGAACACGTACTTGATGTCATAGAGGACATGCGGCTTGCGCGCGAAGCCGCGAATCGCGTCGATGCCCATGTCGCGGAATTCCTTGTGCGCCACTGCGAGCACGAC
>JBIOUH010000135.1:0-30538 GCA_044866955.1 Steroidobacteraceae bacterium | reverse complement strand
TTCGCGCACTTGTACATGATCTCGACCACGTCATCGACCGGCAGCAGGTTGTCCGGCTTGCAGTACGCGGACAGTGTGCGCGCGCCGTGCACATGCTCGGTGACGATGTAGTAACGACCGTCCTCTTCGCCGGCGTCGAAGATCGGCAGGATGTTCGGATGCTGCAGCATGCCGACCATGTGCGCTTCCGAGAGGAACATCTTGCGCGTGACACGCGCGCGGTCCTCGTCGTGCGACTCGATGTTGTAGACCTTGATCGCGACGTCGCGGCGGTAGTACGGGTCGTTGGACAGGTAGACGACGCCGGTGGAGCCACGCCCGACTTCCTTGACGATGACGTACTTGCCGACCTTTTCCGGATTGCGGGGGTCGCGCTTGGGGCTGCGCTGTTCCATCAGACCGTTCGAGCTGTTTGCGTTGTTGGCTGTCATCAGGTCAGGAGCCGTATGGCGAGCAGGATTGCTCCTGCAAAAACGCCTGCAATGATGTCATCCAGCATAATTCCCAGCCCGCCGGACAGACTGTGATCGGCCTCCCGGATCGGCCAGGGCTTCCAGATGTCGAACAGGCGGAACAGCACGAATCCGCCGGCCAGCCACTGCCAATCGGGCGGAGCTGCCAACATCGTCACGGTATATCCCGTGATCTCGTCCCAGACGATCCCGGGGTGATCGTGCACGCCGAGCCGGCGCGCGCTCTCACCGCACAGCCAGATGCCCGCCGCCGTCGCGACGATCGCGAACGCCAGGTGCGCCGCGAAACCGAATTGCATCACGCCGAGGACGATCGGCACCGCGACCAGCGTCCCGAAAGTGCCGGGCGCGCGCGGCGCGAGGCCCGAGCCGAAGCCGAACGCCAGCAGGTGGATGGGGTTGCGCAGGAGCGCAGGATCGATCCGGCCCGCGCGCTTCTCGCTCATGACCCGTCGACCGCAAAATGATCGTAGCCGCTGCGCTTGGGTACGAAAGGCGCGCCATTGCGCTGGCATTGCACCCCGCTGCCTTCGACGATCACGCCGATGCTGGCGAGCGGCACCGCGGGATCGCGCTGCGCCAGCAGGACCGACAGCTTGTCAGGCGGCAACGTGAAGATCAGTTCGTAGTCGTCGCCGCCGGCAAGCGCGTAGTCGATCGCGGTATCCGCGTCGAACAGTTCCTGCATCGCCGGCGATGGCGGAAGGGCGTCGATACTGAGCAGCGCACCGCAACGACTGGCTGTGCACAGCTTCTGCAGATCCGTCAGCAAGCCGTCCGAGACATCCATCGCTGCGCTGGCCATGGTGCGCAACTGACGGCCGAGCGCGATACGCGGCCGCGGCCGCAGAAAGCGCCACTGCAACTGCGCGGTGGTTTCGTTCAACGGCATGTGCTGCTGGATCACGTGCAGACCGGCCGCGGCCTCGCCCGGGATGCCGGACACCATGACGAGATCGCCGGGCCGCGCTCCCGAGCGCGTCAGCCAGCGATCCTCCTCGACCCAGCCGGCAACTTGAACCGTGATGACGAGCGGGCCGCGCACGGTGTCACCGCCCACCAACGCGACGTCGTACTGCTCAGCCAGTTCCAGCAATCCCGACGCGAAGCCGGCGATCCACGGCTCACTCGATTCCGGCAGTGACAGCGACAACGTCATCCACGAGGGCTCCGCGCCCATCGCGGCAATGTCGCTGAGATTCACGGCGAGCGCGCGATACCCGACGGCACCGGCGTCGATGCTGCGCGGGAAGTGCACGCCTTCGACGATCGTGTCGATCGCCACCACCAGCCTGCGGCCAGGACGTGTTTCGAGCACGGCCGCATCGTCGCCGACGCCGAGCAGCACATCGGCACGATGATCGTGGCTCGCGAAATAGCGGGCAATGATGTCGAATTCGCCGAGACTCATGCCCGAATCACCCTGCGTGGCGGGGGGTACTGGCGTTCGAAATTCCGATGAAGAAAAAGTCTTTTGACAGGATGAACAGGATGTACGGGATGTGAAACGCGTGGAAACAGCCTTCCCGGGTTCTGTCTCTTCGCCTCACTATCCAGTTCATCCTGTTCATCCTGTCAGTCTTCTTAGCCTCTCTCCGCCGCGCGCAACTCGCGCGCAGCCCGATCCAGCACTGCGTTGACGTACTTGTGCGCGTCGGTCGCGCCGAAGCGCTTGCACAGGTCGACGGCCTCGTTGATGACTACGCGATACGGAATGTCGAGGCGCTCGCGCAGCTCGTACATGCCGATCAGCAGGATCGCCGTCTCCACCGGATCGAGCTGATCGAGCGGCCGATCGAGGTACGGCGCCAGCGCCGTCTCCAGCTCCTCGTGCTGGGCGATGCTCTTGACGACCAGCTCTTCGAAGTGCTCGCGATCGACGCCGGCCGACTCCTCGCTTTCGAGGAACTGCTTGCCGATCTCCGCTGCGGACTGTTGCGTGAGCTGCCATTGATAGAGCGCCTGCATGGCCAGCTTGCGTGCGATGGAGCGCGCGCGCGTGCCGCGCGCCCCTTTACCGACGGGTTTCCCGGTTGAGCTCATGGTCGGCAGCGCGCTCAGCTTTCGATCCTGCGCAACAGATTCGCGAGCTCGATCGCAGTGACCGCCGCATCGGCGCCCTTGTTGCCGGCCTTGGTGCCGGCACGCTCGATCGCCTGCTCGATGGTGTCCGTCGTCAGCACGCCGAATGCGATCGGCACGCCGCTCTCCTGCGAAACCCGCGCGAGTCCGCTCGCGCACTGGCCTGCTACGTAGTCGAAGTGCGCAGTCGCGCCCCTGATCACGGCACCGAGCGCCACGATGGCGTCGTACTTCCTACTCTGCGCGAGCTTGCGCGCGACCACCGGCATGTCGAATGCGCCAGGCACGCGAACGACGTCTATCTGCTTCTCAGAGGCGCCGTGACGCTTGAGCGAGTCGACTGCACCACGAATGAGCTGATCGACGATGAAATCATTGAAGCGCGCGGCGAGGATCGCGAAGCGCAGCTCGCGGCACTGCAGATCGCCTTCGATGATCTTGACGTTATCCATCCACGTACTCCACCACTTCCAGATCGAAGCCCGACAAGCCGTGCATCTGCTTCGGCGCCGACAGCACGCGCATTCTCGTGACGCCGAGATCGCGCAGGATCTGCGCGCCGATCCCGTACGTGCGCAGGACTTTCGCGCCCGCCTGCAGCGGCGGCGCCGCCGGATCGAGACCGATGCTCTGCACGGCATCCATCAGGTCGCGCGGCGTCTCGTCGGGGCGCAGGATCACGATGACGCCATGACCTTCCTGCGCGATCCGCCGCATCGCCGCGCGCAACGGCCAGCCCAGCGCGCGGTCGCGAATGCCGACTACGTCGCCGAGCGTGTCCTTGAGATGTACGCGCACCAGGGGCACCCGCTTGTCTTCGAGATCGCCTGCAACCAGCGCGAGATGTACGGTGCGGTTGACATGATCCTCGTAGCAGAACATGCGGAATGCGCCGAACTCGGTGGCGATCGTCCGCTCGGCGATGCGCTCCACCGAGCGCTCCTTCTCCAGGCGGTAGCGGATCAGGTCGGCGATGGTGCCGATCTTGAGCTTGTGACGCTGCGCGAATTTCTCCAGATCGGGACGGCGCGCCATCGTGCCGTCGTCGTTGAGAATCTCGACGATCGCCGCGGCCGGCTCCAGGCCCGCGAGGCGCGTCAGGTCGCAGCCGGCTTCAGTGTGCCCCGCTCGCGTCAGCACGCCCCCGGGCTGTGCCATCAGCGGAAAGATGTGGCCGGGCTGACGCAGATCCTCGGCACGCGCCTCGCGTCGCACGGCGGTGCGAATCGGGTGCGCGCGATCGTGCGCCGAAATGCCGGTCGTGACGCCTTCGGCGGCCTCGATCGACACCGTGAAGTTGGTGCGGTGATCGACGTTGGTGTCGCTGACCATCAGCGGCAGCCGCAGCTGCCGGCAGCGCTCGCGCGTCAGGGTCAGGCAGATGAGGCCGCGCCCGTAGTGCGCCATGAAGTTGATGTCCTCGGCGCGCACGTGCTCGGCGGCGATGATCAGGTCGCCTTCGTTCTCGCGATCCTCGTCGTCCATCAGCACGACCATCTTGCCGGCGCGCATGTCGGCGAGCAGCTCGTCGATGGTGTTGAGGTTCATGGGATGGGGCTTGAGCGGGATCGGCTTCATGCGTCGTCTCCGGCCTCGCGCGTCATGCGTTCCAGATAGCGCGCGATGATATCGACTTCCACGTTCACTTGCGTGCCCGGCCGGCAGGCGCCGAGCGTAGTCACTTCGAGCGTATGCGGAATCAGGTTGACCCCGAAGCGGCGCTGCGCCACGTCGTTCACGGTCAGGCTGACGCCGTCGATGCAGACCGAGCCCTTGCGCGCGACGTAGCGCGCCAGCGGCGCCGGCACCTCGAATTCCACGCGCAGCGAGCGCGCATCGCTGGTCGCGCCCACCACTGCGGCGATGCCATCGACGTGGCCGGTGACATAGTGGCCGCCGAGGGGATCGCCGGCCCGCAGGGCCTTCTCCAGGTTCACACGCTGACCCGCTCGCCAGCTGCCGAGCGTCGTCACCTGCAGCGTTTCCAGCGAGGCATCGGCGGCGAACGAGTCGGCGGTCATTCGAGTGACCGTCAGACAGCAACCACTGACGCTGATGCTGTCGCCGATCGCCACGCCTTCGAGCCCGAGCGTGCCGGCGGCAATCAGCAATTCAACGTCGCCGTCGCGCGGCGTGATGGCGCGGACTTCGCCGATGGCTTGAACGATTCCGGTGAACATGAGGGTCTGGGAATCAGGGACGCAGGGTGAGTTTGACGTCAGCGCCGATGCGCTGCATGTCGCGTAGCGTATAACGCAGCACGTCCTCGATGCGATACAGGGGCGGCAACAGCGCCATCGCCCGCGCCTCGGATCCCAGCACGATCGGCGCAATGTAGACGATCAGCTCGTCCGTCAGCCCGAGCTGCAGAAACCGTCCGGCCAGCGTCGGCCCCGCTTCGACCAGCACGTCGTTGCATTCGCGGCGGCCCAGCTCCGCGAGCACGTGCTGCAGGTCGACGTGCCGCTCGGCGTCCAGTGCGGACGCGACCACTTCGGCGCCCGCCTTCCGGATCGCGCCGGCCTTCGCCATCTGCTCTGCAGCCGTGAAAACGATAGTCTGGCCGGGGACGCCGAAAATTCGCGCTGCAGGCGCAATACGCAGCCGCGAGTCGAGCACCACGCGCAGCGGCTGCCGGCCCAGCAGCTCGATCGAAGGATCGCGCACGTTGAGCTGCGGATCGTCGGCCAGCACCGTGTCGATTCCCGTCAGCACGGCGCTCGCTGCCGCACGCAGATGCTGCACATCGGCGCGCGCGGCCTCGCCGGTGATCCACTTGCTCACGCCATTCGCCAACGCGACGCGGCCGTCGAGACTCATCGCAATCTTGACCGTGACGCGCGGCAGACCACTTGTCATGCGCTTCTCGAATCCGAGGTTGAGCTCGCGCACTTCCGCTTCGAGCAGACCGGTCTCGACCGCGATGCCGCTCGCGGCGAGTTGCCTGATGCCCTCGCCGCTGACTTTGGGATTCGGATCGAGCACACCGCACACGACGCGCTGCACGCCGGCGCGAATCAGCGCATCGGTACAGGGCGGCGTACGTCCGTGATAGCAATGCGGTTCGAGTGTTACGTACGCAGTCGCGCCGCGGGCACTGTCACCGGCTGCGGCGAGCGCCCGCGCTTCCGCGTGCGCTTCGCCTGCCTTGGCGTGCCAGCCCTCGCCGACGATCCGCTCGCCTTGTGTGAGCACGCAGCCGACGCGCGGATTCGGATGATTGCTGTACTGCCCGAGCCGCGCGAGCTCGATCGCCCGGCGCATCATCCGCAGGTCGAAGTCCGCGCTCATCGCTTCTTGCCGCTTTCCGGGCCGGTCCACAGCGCGAGCTGACTTTCGTCCGTCTTGCCGCGGCGGCTGCGCATGCGCTCGATTTCCTCGCGGAACGCATCGACGTCCTGGAAGCTGCGATACACCGACGCAAAGCGCACGTACGCGACTTCGTCGAGGTTGTGCAGCTCTTCCATCGCGAGCTCGCCGACCAGCCGTGAGTTCACTTCGCGCTCACCGAGCGCCCGCAGCTTGTGGCAGATGTGCACGACCGCGGCATCGAGCGCCTCGCTCGACACCGGGCGCTTCTCCAGCGCCTTGAGCATGCTGTTGCGCAATTTGCTCTCGTCGAACGGCTCGCGACTCTCGTCGTTCTTGACGATGCGCGGCATCACCAGCTCCGCAGTCTCGAAAGTGGTGAAGCGCTCGCCGCAGTGCAGGCACTCGCGGCGGCGGCGGATCTGCTGTCCTTCGCCGGCCAGGCGCGAGTCGATGACTTTCGTCTCTTCGTGATTGCAGAACGGGCAATGCATCAGTTCGTGTAGACCGGGAACCTCCGACAGATCTCGGTCACTTTCCCTTTCACTTTCGCGACGGCGGCGTCGCTGAGGTTCTCGTCGAGCACGTCCGCGATCCAGTTGGCGAGCTCGAGCACTTCGCCTTCTTTGAAACCGCGCGTGGTCGCGGCGGGCGTGCCGATGCGCAGGCCGCTGGTGACGAACGGCGGACGCGGATCGTTCGGCACCGCGTTCTTGTTCACGGTGATGTGCGCGCGGCCGAGGGCCGCGTCGGCGTCTTTGCCGGTGATGTTCTTGTCGATCAGGTCGACCAGGAACAGGTGATTGTCCGTGCCGCCGGACACGATCCTGTAGCCGCGCTTCATCAGGCCGCCGGCCATTGCGCGTGCGTTTGCGAGCACCTGCTTCTGATACGCGCCGAACTCGGGCTGCAGCGCTTCCAGCAACGCGACGGCTTTCGCCGCAATGACGTGCATCAGCGGTCCGCCCTGCGTGCCCGGGAACACCAGCGAGTTGAGCTTCTTGTGAATCTCCTCGTTCGGCCGCGCCAGGATCAGGCCGCCGCGCGGACCGCGCAGCGTCTTGTGCGTCGTGGTCGTCACGACGTCGGCGTGCGGCACCGGATTCGGATAGATGCCGGCGGCGATCAGCCCCGCGACATGCGCCATGTCGACGACGAAGTAGGCGCCGACGCCGTCGGCGATGCGCCGGAAACGCTCCCAATCGACGACGCGCGAGTACGCGGAGAAGCCCGCGATGATCATCCGCGGCCGATGCTCCTGCGCGAGCTGCTCGACGCGCACGTAATCGATCTCGCCGGTGTTCGGATCGAGCCCGTACTGCACGGCCTTGAACAGCTTGCCGGAGAAATTCACCTTGGCGCCGTGCGTCAGGTGACCGCCGTGATCGAGGCTCATGCCGAGGATGGTGTCGCCGGGATTGATCAGCGCCAGGTACGCCGCAGCGTTCGCCTGCGATCCCGAATGCGGCTGCACGTTCGCATATGCCGCGCCGAAGAGCTTCTTCGCACGCTCGATCGCCAGCTGCTCGGCGACGTCGACGTACTCGCAGCCGCCGTAGTAACGCTTGCCGGGATAGCCTTCCGCGTACTTGTTGGTCAGGACCGTGCCCTGCGCTTCCAGCACGCGCGGGCTGGCGTAGTTCTCGGACGCGATCAGCTCGATGTGGTCTTCCTGGCGCCGCTTCTCGCCGTCGAGCGCAGCCTGCAGCTCGGGATCGAACCCGGAAATAGTCATGGTGGCGGGGAACATGGGCAGCCTCTTCGTGGGGAGGCTGATTGTACGGAAAGAAGCGCTTATCCGCTGCCCTCGACGAAGGCCTGGACCACGCGGGTCCAGGCGCGCGCGATGTTGCGGCGGTTGTAGCCGCCGCCCCCCATCCCCACTACGCGGCCGTGCCCCAACTCGTCGGCGATTGCGCACAGCCGCGCCGCGGCGTGCGCATGCGCATCCTCGCTGAAGCGCAGGTGCGTGATCGGATCGCCTTCGAGACTGTCGGCGCCGCACTGGAACAGGATGAAGTCGGGGCGCCCGGCGCGCAGGTAGTCTTCGACCTTCGCCCAGGCCGCCTGGTAGTGCTCGTCGCCCGCGCCCGGGGGCAGCGGCAGGTTCAGCTTCGTGCCGAGCGCCGGCCCGACCCCGGTTTCCGCAGCCATGCCGGTGCCGGGATAGAGGTAGCGACCGTCTTCGTGCAGGTCCGCGAACAGCAGGTCCGGATCGTCCTCGAATGCGTAGAACACGCCGTCGCCGTGATGCGCATCGATGTCGACATAGGCGACGCGCTTCAGCCCGTGCCGGCGGCGGAGCATCTCGATCGCCACGCCGCAGTCGTTGAAGACGCAAAAACCGGCTGCGTGCCCGCGCGACGCGTGATGCAGACCGGCGATGGGAATGAAGGCGCGCCGCGCGCGACCCTCGACCACGGCGTCGACTGCATTCAGAGTCGCGCCGACGACGTTGCTCGCGGCTTCATAAACGCCGCGCCAGGCCGGCGTGTCGCCGGCGTCGAGATAACCGAAGCCGCTCGCCGAGCGCTCGCGCACCAGGTCGACGTAGGCCGGCGTGTGGAACCATTCGAGCTCTTCGCGGGAGGCGCTGCGGGCGGAGCCGCGCTGGACGCGCCCGTCGAGGCCGCACTGGTGCAGCTCGCGCATGAATGCTTCGTGCCGGTCCGGCCCGAAAGGGTGGCCGTCGCCGAAGCCGTAGCGCGCGATCTCATCGCCCGCTATCAGGAGCACGTTGCAGTCGGATTCCGTCACGGCGGGCCTCTCGCTGCGTGCGCCCCCTCCCCCGGTGCGGACACTAACACGTCCCCTGTATCATTCGCCCCCCTTTGCCATCCTCCAGCCCGTTCGCAATCCATGGCCCAATTCATCTACACCATGAATCGAGTCTCGAAGGTGGTGCCGCCCAAGCGCATCATCCTGCGGGACATCTCCCTGTCGTTTTTCCCGGGCGCCAAGATCGGGGTGCTCGGCCTCAACGGCTCCGGCAAATCGACGCTCCTGCGCATCATGGCGGGCGCGGATCAGGAGATCGAAGGCGAAGCGCGGCCGCAGCCCGGCATCAAGATCGGCCTGCTGTCGCAGGAGCCGCAGCTCGATGCGACGAAGGACGTGCGCGGCAACGTCGTCGAGGGTGTCGGTGAAATCCAGGCGCTGATCGACCGCTTCAACGCGGTCAGCGACAAGTTCGCCGATCCGGACCTCGGCGAAGAGCAGATGAACAAGCTGCTCGAAGAGCAGGCGAAGCTGCAGGACGCGATCGATGCGAAGGGTGGCTGGGAGCTGGAGCGCAAGCTCGAAGTTGCAGCCGACGCATTGCGCCTGCCTCCGTGGGACGCCGACGTCACGAAGATCTCTGGCGGCGAGCGGCGCCGCGTCGCGCTGTGCCGCCTGCTGCTGTCGCAACCCGACATGCTGCTGCTGGACGAGCCCACCAACCATCTCGACGCCGAATCGGTCGCGTGGCTGGAGCGCTTCCTGGAAAGCTATCCCGGCACCGTGATCGCGGTGACCCACGACCGCTACTTCCTCGACAACGTCGCCGGCTGGATTCTCGAGCTCGACCGCGGCCACGGCATTCCGTGGCAGGGCAACTACTCCTCGTGGCTGGAGCAGAAGGAACAGCGGCTCGCCATCGAGGAGAAGCAGCAGGAAGGCCTGCGCAAGACGTTGCAGCGCGAGCTCGAGTGGGTGCGCGCGAATCCCAAGGCGCGGCAAGCCAAGAGCAAGGCGCGCGTCCAACGCTACGAGGAGCTCGCGTCGCAGGAATTCCAGAAGCGCAACGAGACCAACGAAATCTACATTCCCCCCGGCCCGCGGCTCGGCGAGCTGGTGATCGAAGGCAAGTCCCTGAAGAAGGGCTTCGGCGAGCGGCTGCTGTTCGACGACTTCAGCTTCAACCTGCCGGCCGGCGGCATCGTCGGCGTCATCGGCCCGAACGGCGCCGGCAAGACCACGCTGTTTCGCATGATCACCGGCCAGGAGAGCGCGGACAGCGGCGAGATCCGCATCGGGCCCTCGGTGCAGCTCGCGTACGTCGATCAGTCGCGCCAATCGCTCAACGATGCGAACACCGTGTGGCAGGAACTCTCCGGCGGGCTCGACATGATCCGCGTCGGCAATTACGAGACGTCCTCGCGCAGCTATGTCGGCCGCTTCAACTTCCGCGGCACGCAGCAGCAGCAGTTGATCGGCGAGCTGTCCGGCGGCGAGCGCAACCGCGTGCACCTGGCGAAGGTGTTGAAGAGCGGCGGCAATGTGATCCTGCTCGACGAGCCTACCAACGACCTGGACGTCGAAACGCTGCGCGCGCTCGAAGAGGCGCTGCTGAGCTTCCCCGGCTGTGCCGTGGTGATCTCTCACGATCGCTGGTTCCTGGACCGCATCGCCACGCACATCCTGGCGTTCGAGGGCAACTCGGAAGTGGTCTGGTTCGAGGGCAACCACGCGGAATATGTCGAGGATCTGAAGCGGCGCAAGGGTGACGACGCCGACAGTCCGCACCGCATCCGGTACAAGAAGCTGGAGGCGTAGCTGTCGGGCTGAAGCCCGACCTACAATCCGACCATGAGTGCACCTGGCCTGATCCTCGACGGCGATACGCTCTCGCTCGATGTCCTGCGGCGCTTCGAGAGCGCGCGCACGACGGTCGCGTTGAGCGAGCAAGCGCGGCGGCGCATGGAGCGCAGCATCGATGTCGTGCGCGAAGCCGTGCGCACCGATCGCGTCAGCTATGGCATCACGACCGGCTTCGGCGCATTCGCGAACAAGCGCATCTCCGCGGACCAGGTGCGGCAGCTGCAATTGAATCTGGTGCGCAGCCATGCGTGCGGCGTCGGCGAGCCGCTCGCGGCGCCGATCGTGCGCCGCATGCTGCTGCTCAAGGCGAACAGCCTCGCTGCCGGAATCTCCGGCGTGCGCACGGAAATCGTCGATGCGCTGCTCGCGCTGCTCAACAATGACGTGCTGCCCGTGATCCCGAGCCGCGGCTCGGTCGGCGCCTCGGGCGATCTGGCACCGCTGGCGCACTTGTCGCTTTGTCTGATCGGCGAAGGTGAGGCAGTGCAGGGCGAGCGCCGCATCGAAGGCGCCGAAGTGTGCCGCGCTGCCGGCCTCGAGCCGCTCGCGCTGGAAGCGAAGGAAGGACTCGCGCTCATCAACGGCACCCAGCTCAGTCTCGCTCTGGCGCTCGACGGGCTGTTCTCCGCGGAAGCGCTGCTCGATGCAGCGATCGTGATCGGCGCGCTGACCGTCGACGGTCTCGCCGGCAGCTACGCGCCGTTCGACGCGCGCATTCACGAAGCGAGCCGCTCGAAGCATCAGATGGAAGTTGCCCGGCGCTTCCGCATGCTGCTCACCACCAGCGCCATCCACAGCGATCACGAGAATTGTGATCGCGTGCAGGATCCATACGCCGTGCGCTGCATGCCGCAGGTGCTCGGCGCTGTCGAAGGCGCGCTCTCGCATGCGCGAGAAGCGCTCGGAGCCGCGATCAACGGCGTGACCGACAATCCGCTGATCTTTGGCCACGACATCCTGTCCGGCGGCAACTTTCACGCCGAGCCGCTCGCGCTGCTCAGCGACTATCTCGCAATTGCGGTTGCGGAGATCGCGAGCATGTCGGAGCGCCGTACGGACTTGCTCGATCGCCGCGTCAATCCGGCACTGAGCATGTTCCTCACCACCGAGCCGGGTCTGGAATCAGGTTTCATGATCGCGCACGTCGCAGCCGCGGCGCTCACGTCGGAGAACCGCACGCTCGCGCATCCCGCGTCGGTCGACAACGTCACGACCTCCGCCGGCCAGGAGGATCACGTGAGCATGGCTCCCTGGGCCGGGTTCAAGCTGCAGCGGATCTGCTCGAACACCGCGTACGTGCTCGCCATCGAAGCGCTGGCCGCGGCGCACGCGATCGACAAGCTGCAACCGCTGCAGACCACGGAACCTCTGCAGCGCGTGCACGCACTCATCCGTCACAATGTGGCGTACCGGCCGTACGACCACCGCCTCGACCGCGACATCGCCACCCTCGCAGCGCTGATCGAGCGCCGCGAGCTGACGAGCTTCGTGACATGACCTCGGACGCAGTCGTCCTCCTCGTCGCCCTGTTCGGTCTCCTGCTGCTCGCGCTCGCGTGCCAGCGGTTGTTTCGCGCGCGCTTCGTCGCGGCGGCGGGCAGCGGGTTGATGGGAGCACTGCTGCTCGCCGGCGCCGCGCTGTTCTTCGTCGTCTCGCTGAACCTGCACACGTACAACCGGCTGACCTACGAGCAGCCCATTGCCGAGATCGTTTTCGAGGCGCGCGGCCCGCAGCATTTCCGCGCGACGCTGGCGCAGGTGCCGAGCGGCGAGCTGCAGATGTTCATGCTCGCCGGCGACGAGTGGCAGCTCGACGCGCGTGTGCTCAAGTGGAAGGGCTGGGCGAATCTGCTCGGCCTCGATGCGCAATATCGACTGGAGCGCGTCAGCGGCCGCTATCGCGAGATCGAGCAGGAGCGCAAAGACGAGCGCACAGTCTATGCGCTGAGCGAAAACCCCGGCATCGATCTGTGGACGATGTCGATCGATCATCGCCAGTGGCTGCCGTTCGTCGATGCGGTTTACGGCAGCGCCGTGTATCTGCCGATGGCGGACGGCGCGCGCTACGAAGTGACGATCACGCAGTCGGGGTTGATAGCAAGACCGGTGAACGACGTCGCGAAGGCGGCGGCGGGAAACTGGAAGTAGCCTTATCCCACCCAGACCCGGGCGTTGCGCCAGATCCGCATCCACGGGCTGTCCTCGCCCCACTCGTCCGGGTGCCAGGAATTCTGCGCGGTGCGGTACACGCGCTCCGGATGCGGCATCAGTAACGTTACGCGTCCGTCGGGTGTCGTGATGCCGGTGAGGCCGCGCGGCGAGCCGTTCGGATTCGCGGGGTAGCGCTCCGCCGGCCGTCCGTCGTTCTCCACGAAGCGCAGTGCGAGCAGCTTGTCGCGCACCAGCGCATCCAGTGCGTTGGGGTGCGCGAACTCAGCGCGGCCCTCGCCGTGCGCCACAGCGATCGGCATGCGCGAACCGGCCATGCCTGCAAAGAACAACGACGGCGACTCGACCACTTCGACCAGGCTCAGCCGTCCTTCGAACTGCTCCGACCGGTTGCGCACGAAGCGCGGCCAGTGCTGCGTTCCGGGAATGATCTCGCGCAGCGCGGACATCATCTGGCAACCGTTGCACACGCCGAGCGCAAACGTGTCCGGCCTGGCGAAGTACTCACTGAACGCGTCTCGCAGCCGCGAATGGAACAGGATCGATTTCGCCCAGCCCTCGCCCGCGCCGAGCACGTCGCCGTACGAGAACCCGCCGCACACGACCAGGCCACGGAACTCATCGAGGCTCAGACGCTGCTCGAACAGATCGGTCATGTGCACGTCGTACGCGCTGAACCCAGCACGATGGAACGCAGCTGCCATTTCGACGTGGCTGTTGACGCCCTGCTCGCGCAGGATCGCGACCTTGGGCCGCGCGCCCTTGGCGATGTAGGGCGCGGCCACGTCGTCCTGCAGCTGGAAACTCAGACGAACGTTCATGCCCGGATCGCCCGGCTCGATCGCAGCCGCGAACTGCTCGCGCGCGCACTCGGGATTGTCGCGCAGCTCGACCATGCGGAAGCTCGTCTCGGACCACGCACGGCGCAATGCGGTGCGCGCTTCGTCCAGCACGACCTTGCCGCCCGCGCGGATGACGATGCGATCCGCGCTGGTGACGCGACCGATGACGCTCGCGAAACGCGCGAGGCCGTGACGTTCGAGCACCTGGCGCACGGCCGGCGCGTCGGCGCTGCGAACCTGCAGCACTGCGCCCAGCTCTTCGCTGTAGAGCACCGCTGCGATCGACCCAGCCTCCGCGGTCAGATCGAGTTCGACGCCGCAGTGGCCCGCGAATGCCATCTCGGCAACGGTCGCAAATAACCCGCCGTCCGAGCGATCGTGATAGGCGAGCGCTAGTCCCGCTGCGCGCAACTCGACGATTGCAGCGAAGAAACTCGCGAGATGCGCGGGGTCGTCGCAATCCGGCGCTTCCCGCCCGAGGCTGCCGTACACCTGCGCCAGACACGAGCCGCCGAGTCGATTGCGCCCGCCGCCGAGATCGATCAGCAGCAGCGACGTATCGCCGCGATCGACCCGCAGCTGCGGTGTGAGCGTGCGACGCACATCGTGCACCGGCGCGAACGCCGAGACGATCAGCGACAGCGGCGCGACCATCTTTCGCGCGCGGCCGCCGTGCGTCCAGCTCGTCTTCATCGACAGCGAATCCTTGCCAACCGGAATCGTGATGCCGAGCGCCGGACAGAATTCCTCGCCGACGGCCTTCACCGTCGCGTACAGGTCTGCGTCTTCGCCGGGCTCGCCGCAGGCCGCCATCCAGTTCGCCGAGAGGCGCACGTCGGAGATCGCAGCAATGTCCGCAGCCGCGATGTTCGTAAGGGCTTCCGCGACAGCCATGCGGCCCGATGCCGGCGCGTCGAGCAACGCAAGCGGCGTGCGCTCGCCCATCGCCATCGCCTCGCCAGCGTGCGAGGTGTAGTCGCTCAACGTGACCGCGACGTCGCTCACCGGCACCTGCCACGGCCCGACCATCGGATCGCGGCTGATCATGCCGCCGACGGTACGATCGCCGATCGTGATGAGGAACGTCTTGTCCGCGACCGCGGGGAAGCGCAGCAGTCGGTACGCCGCTTCGACGACATCGACGTTCGCGGCGTCGAACCCGTCGCCGAGCGCCGGCACGCGCTTCACGTCGCGCAGCATCTTCGGCGGCTTGCCGAGAATCACGTCGAGCGGCACATCGACGGGCGCGGTCTTGAACTTCGGGTCCGCGACCTTGAGCCAGCCGTCGTCGGTCGTCTCGCCGACCACAGCGTACGGACACCGCTCGCGCGCGCACAGTGCGGCGAAACGATCGAGATGCTCGGGCGCGACGACGAGCACGTAACGTTCCTGCGCCTCGTTGCACCAGATCTCCAGCGGCGACATGCCCGGCTCGTCCGACGGCACCGCACGCAGATCGATGCGGCCGCCGCGATGACTGTGTGCGATCGATTCGGGGATCGCGTTCGACAGGCCGCCGGCGCCGACGTCGTGGATCAGCAGGATCGGGTTCGCCTCGCCCAGCGCCCAGCACTGGTCGATGACTTCCTGCGCGCGCCGCTGAATCTCGGGATTGCCGCGCTGAACCGACGCGAAGTCGAGATCCTCTGCGCTCGCGCCGCTGCCCACCGAGGAAGCAGCGCCGCCGCCGAGTCCGATCAGCATCGCGGGACCGCCGAGGACGATGACTTTCGCGCCGGGCGGTACGTCCGATTTCTCGACGTGCATGCGGCGGACGTTGCCGAGACCGCCCGCGATCATGATCGGCTTGTGATAGCCGCGGAGCGCGGCGCGCACGCCGGATTCCAGCTCGGTCTCGAACGTGCGGAAATAGCCGAGGATATTGGGGCGGCCGAATTCGTTGTTGAACGCGGCCGCGCCGATCGGGCCTTCGACCATGATGTCGAGCGCCGAAGCGATGCGCGCGGGCCGACCGAAGTCGCGTTCCCACGGCTGCTCGAAACCGGGGATCCGCAGGTGCGAGACGGAGAATCCGGCGAGCCCCGCTTTCGGCTTGCCGCCGCGCCCGGTCGCACCTTCGTCGCGGATCTCGCCGCCCGCGCCGGTCGCAGCGCCCGGGAAAGGCGAGATGGCAGTCGGATGGTTGTGCGTCTCGACCTTCATCAGGATGTCGATCGGCTCGGCGTTGCGCGCGTACACGTGGTTGTCGACGTCGGCGAACCAGCGCTCGCCGCTCGCTCCTTCGATCACCGCAGCGTTGTCCCGATAGGCCGACAGCACGCCGCGCGAGTTGCGCGCGTACGTGTTCTTGATCATTGCGAACAGTGACTTCGGCTGGCGCTCGCCATCGATGACCCAGTCGGCGTTGAAGATCTTGTGACGACAGTGCTCGGAGTTCGCCTGCGCGAACATCATCAGCTCGATGTCGTTCGGATCGCGCTCGAGCCGCGTGAAGTTCGCAGCGAGGTAATCGATCTCATCCTCGGAGAGCGCGAGGCCGAGGCTTTCGTTCGCTTCGACCAGCGCCGCGCGACCGCGTGCGCGCAGCGGCACCGTCTGCAACGGTCGCGGTGCTTCGTGCGAGAACAAGTGCGCCGCATCTTCGAACGAGAAGATCGCGGCTTCGGTCATGCGGTCGTAAAGGGCCGGCGCGATCGCGCTCAGCTGCTCGTGCGTGAGCTCGCGACTGGCGCGCAGCTCGTAGGCAATGCCGCGCTCGATGCGCTCGATCGCCTCGAGACCGCAGACGTGCGCGATGTCGGTGGCTTTGCTGGACCAGGGCGAGATCGTGCCCGGCCGCGGAGTGACGACGATGGGACGCTGCGCAAGCGCAGGAGCGCCGCCCTGTGGGGCGCGCGGACCGTAAGTCAGGAGGGCCGCCAGGATGCGCTGCTCATCGGCGCTCAGGTCACGACGCGCCTGCACAAAATGGACGAAGCGCGCGGTCAGGGATTCGAGTGCGTGGCCGCGGGCAGTCACCGCGGCAAGGAGTCTCGTTGTTCGGAAATCGGAGAGTGCAGGGGCGCCCGGCAGTATCAGCATCTTGGAGCCAGCGGTGAACGGGGGCGAATGATACTAGGGGAAGGTGTCGGACTGAAGTCCGGCCTACGGGATTGCTGCAGGTCGGGCTTCAGCGCGACTCGAGGCGTTTATTTCTTGTCTCCGGGCGTATACAACGGCACCGGAAACGGCGTCACGTTCGTGCCTTCGATGGCGCTGACCTTGCTCACGCCCTGCTGCCGCACTTCGTCGACGCGCAGCACCGAGTGCAGCGGCAGGTACGTGCGTTTCACCCCTTCGAATTCGGCTTTCACCTTCTCCTCGGACGGATCCACGACGACGGCGGAGCGCTCGCCGAACACCAGCTCCTCAACCTCGATGAAGCCGAACAGTGCGCCGTGACTGACCTTGCGGGCATAGATCTCGTAGACCTTGCCTTGGTTAACGAAAACGACCTTGAAAATGTGACTGGCTGCCATCTTGGTTCCGGGACGGGTTGGTAGTCTGCTCCCCATATTATCCATAATCACGCTGTACGGGCCGGGCATCGGGTGGGCTGGGCCGGGCTCGTACGGGGTGGGTTGCGGCTGAAGCGCGCGTTGCTCCATGGCACTGAAACTTCGAGTCATCAGCGATCACTACAAGGCGCTCGGCAAGCGCAGCTCGCGGCTGTTCGGCGTCACCGGCGGCCGGATCGGCCGGGCGCAGGACAACGACTGGATTCTGCCGGACCCGGACCGCTACGTCTCCAGCCACCATTGCAAGGTCGAGTTCAGAGCCGGCCAGTGGCTGCTGGAAGACACCAGCACCAACGGCGTCTTCATCAACGGCTCGGACACTCCGGCCTCGGTCGAGGGCGCGTACACGCTACAGGACGGCGACCGGCTGCGGCTCGGCGACTACGAAGTGCTCGTCAGCATCGATGAGCGTAACGATTTCTCTGCCGACGCGAGCGGACAGGTCCCGGCGCCACCGCGAGTGCGCAACAAGTCGGGCGTCAAGACGCATCCCAGGTCGACGGACGGCGATCTTGGCGAAGAGCTCGACCTGACCGACCTGATCACCGACTCCGCGATCGCGCCGGCGCCGACCATGCCGCCGCCGCTGCGAGCGCCCGCGTCGTCCGCGACGCCGCTCGATCTCGAGAGCGCGCTCGCGCTGGACTCCGACGATCTGAAGTCCATGGCGCCGATTCCCGCCGCACCGGCGCCGGCGAAGGCGCCGAAGACAGCGTTCGCTTCGCTGCTCGGTGAGAGCGGCGAGCACAAGACAGTCGCTCACGGGCGCAGGGCGGAAGCGAAACCGGAACTGCCGAAGCTGGACGCCAAGACCGACGACTGGCACATGCAGACACGGCCGTATGACCGCAAGGCGCTGCAGGCTCTGACCTCGCCGGCTGCGCTCGCGCGACCGGAGAAGACAGAGCCCGAGCGTCCGAAGCGCGCCGTCGAGAGCAGCTCCGTCGAATCGTCGGCCGGCGTGGAAGCCTTTTGCCGCGGCGCCGGCATCGATCCGTCGAGCCTGCCCGCCGATACCCAGAACGTGCTGATGACGCTCGCCGGCCAGATGCTGCGCGAATCGGTGCTCGGCCTCATGGAGTCGCTCAAAGGGCGCTCCGACCTCAAGAGCCGGCTGCGCCTGAACCAGACGACGATCCAGCCGGGCGAGAACAATCCGCTGAAATTCTCGGCGAGCGTCGACGAAGCCGTGCTCAAGCTCCTCGACCCGCACAGCAGCCGCTATCTCGGACCGATCGAAGCGATCCGCGAGTCGTTCGCCGACATCCGCATGCATCAGACGGCGCTGGTAGGTGCGATCCAGGCGGCCGTCGATGAGCTGATGAACCGCATCGAGCCGGGCGAGCTGCAGGAGCGCTTCGACCGCGGTCTCAAGCGCGGTCCGCTGCTCGGCGCGACCAACAAGATGAAGTACTGGGATCTCTACACCGAGTTCTACCAGGTGCTGAACCAGCGCGGCGAGCAGGGCCTGCCCACGCTGTTCTCGGAAGAGCTCGCGCGCACCTACGCCGAAAAGATTGCCCCGAAGAAGAAATAAGGCGTCGGGCTGAAGCTGCTGCGCCGGGATGCGCGAATGGCGCGGGCGCAGGATGCGCTGGAGCGGCCCGACCTACAGGTCGCTCTTCTTCTCCATCACGCTGCGCAGCGCCAGCGCGCCCTGCTCCATCAGCGGCGTGATCATTGCTGCTGCCGCGTGCGGCAGCACGTCCGCGATCCAGATGAACGCGCATTCCTTCTCACCGCGCGCGACGACTTGCATCGACGCGCTGTGGTGCACGAACTGGCTCTCGATCACACCGTAGGCGATCCGCATCCGCTGCGGCTCTACGCTGACGATCCGCTCCTTGATCACCTGCCCGTTCGCGAACGTTGCAACGCGCACATCCTCGCGCTCCAGCCGGCAATCGGTGAGGACGCCGGCAAACGCGAGATGCGCGTCACCGGGCGCGGCGAGCGCCTCCCAGACCTGCGACGCAGGCGCACGAATCGGCATTTCGATGTGGACAGCGGCCATGGCGCGCGACTCCTCACTTCGGTTGCGAAGATGCTAACGCCGGCCGCGGGCGGGTACTTGGAGAATCCTGCGGTCGTGAACCTGCCGTGATCTCGGACGGCACGGCGACGGGCAGCGGACGGGTGTCGGTCGCGACCCAATCGAGGATGTCGATGTAACCGCGGATGTTCTCGACGAAGCGCACCGGTTCCCAGCCCCGCGCGTAGCCACGCTTCACGCGCGTGTACCACTTGGCCTGCGTCAGCAACGGCAGATGTTCGCGCACGTCGGTCCACAAGTCCGGATTCTTGCCGTGCATCTGCGTCAGGATGCGCGCGTCCTCCAGGTGCCCGACGCCGACGTTGTACGCGGCAAGCGTGAACCAGGTGCGGTCGGGCTCGAGGATGCGCTTGGGAATCTGGTTGCGCAGCCACACGAAGTAGCGGGCGCCGCCGAAGATGCTGCCGCGCGGATCGAGCCGGTCCGGCACGTTGAGCGCGCGCGCGGTTTCCTCGGTGAGCATCATCAGGCCGCGCACGCCGGTGTGCGACGTCGCCCCCGGATCCCATTGCGATTCCTGATAGCCGACCGCTGCGAGCAATCGCCAGTCGACCCCGACCTCGGTGGCGGCTTCGCGGAACCAGTGGCGGTAGCGCGGCAGCCGCGACTCGATGTGCTCCATGAAGACGCGCGACTGGATGTAGTCGAAGCGGTCGCTGTCGCCGTAGTACGTATCGAGGATCTGTGCGAGGCGGCCTTCCGCACTCAGCGACGAGTAGAAGGCGGTCACGCGCCGCAGCAGGCTCGCGTCGCGCGTGTCGACGACCCACGCGAGCGACTTGCCCTGCGACAGATCGAAGGCGATGCGGATCTCCGGATGAAAAGCGCGGCCGATCGCGAACTCGTTCGAGTCCGCGACCGTGTAGTCGAACTCGCGCCGCGACAGCCGATACAGCAGCTCCTCGGTTTCCGCGAGCGGGTTCTCGACCCACGACAGGTTCGGATTGACGGCGCGCCATTGCTCGAGCGTGGCGGCGTGCGCGCTGCCGCCGACAACTTCGATGTGGCCTTCGTTGGCCTGCTTGATCGTGCGCGGTCGCGTCTCGCCCTGGCGAAAGATGAGGTGCTCGCGCACCTGCTGATACGGCGGACCGAAGCTGGCATTCGCCGGCAGGCGGATCCCGCGCGTCAGGCCCGCCGCCGCGATGTGCGCGCGATGCGACTCGACCTCGCGCATCGCATCGGCCACGTTCGGCACGGAATAGACGAACAAGCGCACGCCCAGCTCGGCCGCGAAGCGGCTGGCGAGATCGAATTCCGGCCCCTGCGGTCCGGAGGCGCCGAGGTAGTAGGCGCTGGGCATGTTGCGCGTCACGACGCGCAGCTCGCCGGACCGCATGATCTGCTCGAGCACGGTCGGCGGCTGCGAGCAGGTGCCGAGCAGCAGCGTGGCGATGATGGCCAGGGCGGCTTTCAAGGTTCGTTTGCCGTCAGAGGTTGCCCGCCGGAAGAGTACCAGCCCCGGCCCCTCGGGGACCGGTTACGGTCGGCTTCAACCGGGACCGCCTTCGTGTAGAATCCGGCCCCCGTCCGGAGAGGTACCGAAGCGGTCACAACGGCACCGATTCGAAATCGGTTGAGGGCATTACGTCCCTACGAGGGTTCGAATCCCTCCCTCTCCGCCAACTATCGAAGCCCCGCGCATGCGGGGCTTTGTCTAATAAACGTCGAGATCCCGTCCTACAACCACCTGCCCCGGGTACGCCGCCATCTCTTTGAGCAGCGCCGCGGGCGTCGAGCGCTCCGCATCGACGGCGGGACGCAACGACAGCGACGCGTGATACAGGATCAGCAATCGCGGCTTAGCCTGCTTCGCCAGCTCGGTGAGCTGCGTGGTCGTTGTGTGGAACTGCGCTGCGTACGCCTGGAAGTCGGGCCGCTTCGTCAGCCACTCGTGCGTCAGCACTTCGTGGATCAGCACGTCGCAGCCGCGGCACGCGTCGATTGTCGCCTGCGCGGGATTCGTGTCGCCCGAGATGACGATGCTGCGATCTGGAGTGTCGAAGCGATAGCCGTAGCTCTCCATCGTGTGCCGGGTGGCGAAGGCAGTGACGGTGACGTTCGCATCTTTGTAGACGACGCCTGGCTTGATCTCGTGCGCGTTCACCGCGTGGCCTTCGGGAAACGCGCCGACCGTGAACAAGCCACGGTCTTTCGTGCGCGTCGCGAAGTCCGCGCTGTAAGCCTCCAGGACGTGCTCGGTCATGTGGCCGATCCCGCTCGGCCCGAAGACTTCGAGCGGCACGCGCCGGCCGAGCACCCAGGGCGTGAGGATCAGGTCCGGATAGCCGACCGTGTGATCGGAGTGCAGGTGCGTCACGAACACGACGCGCAACTTGACGGGATCGAGCGCCGCGATGCCGCGATCGACAGCCGCCGCTTTCGCTCGCCGCACGACGCCGGCGCCGAAGTCGACGAGGTAAGGCGTATCGTTGACGACGATGGCCGTGGCTGGGCCGGAGCGATCGGGATCGGCGGGCGGATTGCCGGTCCCGAGCAACACCACTTGAGTCTGGATCGGTGCAGCGTGCGCGGCGCCGGTCAGGATGAGCGCGACAAGGGCGAGCGCCGAGGCCCCGCGCGCAAGGTTCCCTGTGAACATCGCAGTCCTCCCATCCCCGCGGCGAGCTTAAAGCTTTTACGGACAGGGTCGCGAACCTGAACGAAACTGTCATCGAACCGACGACGAGCACCCCGGTCCAACGCCTTTACACCGCCGTCCCGGCGCACCACACTCCCCCCGTGAAAGCAATCGCCATTGTTCTTCTCAGCGCCGCCCTGACCCTGGGCGCCGGTTCGCGCGCCCTCGCGGAGCCGGAGGACCTGCCCGACATCGGCAGTCCGGCGACGGCCACGCTCAGCCTCGATGACGAGTACCAGATCGGCCGCATGATCGTGCGCGGCCTGCGCGACCAGGATCAGATCCTCGAAGACCCCGAGGTCTCCGAATACATCCGCTCGATCGGCGGAAAGTTGTCGAGCCAGGCGAACGAGGGCCAGCAGCGCTTCAACTTCTTCGTCGTCAAGGACAACTCCATCAACGCGTTTGCGCTGCCCGGCGGCTTCATCGGCGTGAACAGCGGACTGGTGCTCGACACCAAGAACGAGAGCGAGCTGGCGGGTGTAATCGCGCACGAGGTCGCACACGTGACCCAGCGGCACATCGCGCGCAGCCTCGCGGCGCAAAGCCGCTCGAGCCTGGTGTCGACGGCCGCGATGCTCGCGGCGATTCTCGTCGGTGCCGCGGCGGGCGGCGGCGGTGACGCGGCGATGGCCGGCGTGGCAGCGGCGCAGTCGCTCGCAATCCAGCAGAGGATCAGCTTCACGCGCGCCAATGAAACCGAAGCCGATCGCGTGGGTCTCGGCATCCTGGCGCGCTCCGGCTTCGACCCCAAGGGCATGCCGGACTTTTTCGAGACGATGAGCCGGCTCGCAGGCGGCAGCGAAACCAACATTCCGGAGATGCTGCGCACCCATCCGGTGACGAGCACGCGTATCGCCGAAACCAAGGAACGCGCGGTGCAGCTCGATGTGACGCCGGAGCCGGACAGCATCAGCTATGCATTGACACGCGAGCGACTGCGCGTGCTTTCGACGCCGGCAGGAGAGGACGCGCGCTCCTACTACGCGGCGATCATCGGCAACGAGCCGGACGCCACGCCCGCGCAGTTCTACGGCCGCGCGCTCGCCTTGATGGTGTCCGGTCAGCCCGCGAAGGCCGTGCCGATCTTCGAGCGCCTGCGCAACTCGGATCCAACGGTCGTGCAGTACCACACGGCGCTCGGCCAGGCGCAGCTCGCTGCGGGCAAGGGCGATCAATCGCTCGCCACGCTGTCGCACGCCCGCGAGCTGTTTCCGCGCAACATCGCGGTGACCGTGCGCTATGCCGAAGCGCTGATGCAGCTCGGCGATTCCAAGCGCGCGCACGAGATTCTGCTCGATCTGTTCAACGTCGTGCCGCCGACTCCCGAGCAGGCGAAGCTCACGGCGCAGGCCGCGAACGCCGCCGGCGACGTCGCCGACTCGTACTTCTACATGTCCGAGTACCACCTGATGAGCGGCGACCTGCCGCTCGCCATCAACCAGCTGCAGCTCGCGCTGGCCGTGCCGAAGATCACGGACGTGCAGCGCGCGCGGTTCGAGGCCCGCCTAGAAGAAGTGCAGCAAGCATTGCCCAAGCGCGCGCGTCGCCCGACGCAGACAGAAGATAATCGCCGCCGCGGGTCTTGATACAATGCCGTCGCGGCGGTCTCGCCGCAGTCCACCAGTTCGGAGATCCTCGACGCATGCCCAGTCCTTTGCGCGCCGCCGTGGCGGTATTGATTGCGTTGCTCGGTGCGGGATGCGCCGCCACTCCGGGCCGTACGACTCCTGACGATCGCTGGGAAGGGTTCAATCGCGGCGTTTACAAGTTCAACGACGCCGTCGACCGCGCGGCGCTCAAGCCCGTCGCCAAGGGCTATCGCAAGATCACGCCGCACTGGATGCGCGTCGGCATCGGCAATTTCCTCGCCAACCTCGAATACCCGGCCACGGTGGTCAACCAGTTCCTGCAGGGCAAGTTCAAACTGGGCTTGCGCGACACCGGCCGTTTCCTCATCAACACCACGGTCGGTATCGGCGGTCTGCTGGACCCCGCGACCTCGGCCGGACTGGAAGCGAACGACGAAGATCTCGGCCAGACGCTGGCGGTGTGGGGCGTAGGCTCGGGCCCGTACCTGAACCTGCCGTTGTTCGGCCCCTCGACGCTGCGCGACGCGCCGACGCGCATGGTCGATTTCTTTTTCGATCCGATCACGTACATCGAAGTGCCGTGGGAAGCGATCTGGGGTGAGCGCGTGCTCAACGTCGTGCATAACCGCGCCGAGCTGCTGCCGCTCGAATCGACCTTGGAGAAAACTTACGACCCGTACGCGTTCATCCGCGACTCGTGGGTGCAGCGGCGCGAGTACGCGATCTTCGACGGCAACCCACCGCCCGAGCAGCTGGAGGACTTCGAGGAGGAGCCGACGGACGGCGACGCGCCGGCGCCCGATCAGCCGCCGGAAGCTCCGAAACAGTAGGTCAGCCCGACACGCGCCGCGAAGTCGGCCTAGAGCCCGACCTACTTCTTACGCGTCGCGGGCGCGCAGCGTCCCGCCTCGTGGGGCGCGCCGATGAGATCCTCGACTTCGCTGATGCGCGCGAGCGCTTCGATCTGCGGCGGCAGGTTGGCGAAATGAATTTCCTTGCCGGCTTGCCTGGCCCGGCGCAGCCACTCGATGAGCAATGCCAGGCCGGCGCTGTCGCTCTCGCCGACGCCGCCGAGATCCACATCGATCTTCGGCGCCTGCGTGAAGCGCGCCTCGCTTTCCTCCAGCACATTGGCAGCGGTCGAGGCGTCGAGCACGCCGCTGACGCGGAACCTGCCCTCGCCGAGCGCTTCGAGCCGCGCGCCGCTCACGACTTCTTCTCGGACCCGCTCTGCTGGCCGGCCGGCGCTGTCGGCTTCTGCACGGTGCCGCTGGCGACCTGCTGCTCGAGCCGCTGAATGACAGGCTCCAGGCCCTTCTGCTGGATCTCCGAGCCGAAGTCCGTGCGGAACGACTTAACGTACGAGACACCTTCGATCTGCACGTCATACGCCTTCCAGCCATCGGCCGTCTTGCGCAGCGAGTAATTGACCGGCACGCGCTGACCGTTGTCGCGACGCACTTCGCTGCGCACGGTTGCCACCGTGTCGTCCGGCTTGCCCTGGAACGGCAGGATCTTCAGGCGGTCGGGCGTGAACTCGAGCAACGCGTCGCCGTAGTTCTGCAGCAGCGACTGATAGAACGCATCCACGAAGCGCTTGCGCTGGTCCGCCGTGGCGGTGCGCCAGTACTTGGCGAGCACCAGCTGCGCCGCGTACGCAGTATCGAAGTGCGGCAGCATGTTCTTGTCGACCAGCTCGCGCACGCGCTTCGGATTCTGCTTGTACTCGCCGCGGTGCGCGTCGAGATCCTTCAGCGTGTCCTGCGCCACTTTGGTCACCAGCTCCTGCGGGCCGAGCTGCGCCCCGTCATCGGCGGCGCGGGCGCCGGACACTGCGAGCGTCAGCGACGCCGCCAGGATCAGCACCGGTGCGGCCATCCAGCCGCGAATCGACTTCACTGTGCACTTCATTTCTTCGGCTCCTCCGCCGGCGGTTGCTGATTCCCCTGGCCGCCCTGGCCCCCGCCCTGACTCGAGTCTGGGGCGGGGCCCTGGTCGCGGCGCAGGAAAGTCGACGCCAGCTGATTGATCAGATTCTCCAGCACGAACGCATCCTGCACGAACTCGATGCGGTCGCCCTGCTTCAGGAATTCCTCGCCGCCGCCCGGCGTGATGCCGACGTACTGCCCGCCGAGCAGGCCGCTGGTCATGATGCTGGCGTCGCTGTCTTTCGGGATCCGGTCGTACTGCGAGTTGATGCGCATACGCACGACCGCCTTGTACTGCTGCTGGTCGTAGCCGATCGTTTCGACGCGGCCGACCGTCACGCCCGCCATGGAAACGGCGGCGCCGGGCTTGAGGCTGCCGATGTTCTCGAACTGCGCCATCACCTCATAACTTTTGCCGCTCGAGGAAAGTTCGCGGTTGGTGATCTGCGTCACCATGAAGAACAGTGCCGCGAAGCCGAGCAGCACGAACATGCCGGTCGAAAGTTCCACGGTGCTTGTCGGTCGCATACAGTCCTCGTTACAACATCAGCACGGTCAGCATGTAGTCCAAAATCAGCGTCAACACCGCAGACGTGACCACCGTGCGCGTAGTCGCACGCCCGACGCCTTCGGCGGTCGGGGTCGCGTTGAAGCCCTCGTAGACCGCCACGAGGCTGCAGGCCACGCCGAAGGCGCAGCCCTTGATGACGCCTTCCATGATGTCTTCGTGCCCGACGCTCGAGCGCATCTGCGACCAGAACGAAGCCGCATCGACGCCCAGCTGCTGCACGCCAACCAGCTGGACGCCGAAGATGCCGACGCCGCAGAAGATCATCGTCAGCAGCGGCATCGCGATCACGCCGCCGATGAAACGCGGCGCGACCACGCGGCGGATCGGATCCACCGCCATCATTTCCATCGCAGTGAGCTGATCGGTCGCGCGCATCAGACCGAGCTCCGACGCGAGCGCTGTGCCGGCCCGACCGGCGAACAACAGCGCCGTCACCACGGGTCCGAGCTCCTTGATGAGTCCCAGCGCCGCGGCCGTGCCGAGCGCCTCTTCAGAACCGAACCGCTGCAGTACGTCGTAGCCGAGCACGCCGAGCACCATGCCGACGAACAGACCGCAGGTCATGATGATGACGAGCGACAGCGCGCCGGCGTTGTGCACCTGCTCGACGACCAGACGGAAGCGCAAGAGCGCGCGCGGCACTTGCGCCAACACGCGCGCGAAGAACAACGCCACCGCGCCGACGGTAGCCACGAACTCGCGCAGGTTGTCCCACAGCTCGCGCAGCACCATCGTCATGCGTCGCCCGCCAGCAATTGTTCGTAGTAATCGGGCGCCGGGTAGTGAAACGGCACCGGTCCATCGGCCAGACCATTGATGAACTGGTGCACGATCTCGGACTCGTGATCCTTCAGCTCGACAAAGGTGCCGGATGCCGCCACTTTGCCGCCCGCGAGGATGTAGCTCGCGTCCGCGAGGATCGACAGCTCTTCGACGTCGTGCGACACGACGATGCTGGTGATGCCCAGTGCGTAGTTCATCTGGCGCACCAGGCGCACGATCATGCCCATCGAGATCGGATCGAGACCGGTGAACGGCTCGTCGTAGATCAGCACTTCCGGGTCAGTCGCGATCGAGCGCGCGAGCGCGACACGACGCGCCATGCCGCCGGACAGCTCCGCGGGCATCAGCTGCGCAGCGCCGCGCAGCCCGACGGCCTGCAGCTTCGTCAGCACGATGTTGCGGATCAGCGCTTCGGGCAGATCGGTGTGCTCGCGCAGCGGGAAGGCCACGTTCTCGAACACGTCTTCGTCGGTGAGCAGCGCGCCGTTCTGGAACAGCATGCCCATCCGCCGCCGCAGCGCGTACAGCTCAGTGCGGCTGAGACTCGCGACGTCGATGCCGTCGAACAGCACCTGGCCCTTCTCCGGCTTGACCTGCCCGGTGATGAGCTTCAGCAGCGTGGTCTTGCCGGTGCCGCTCGGCCCCATGATGGCCGTGATGCGGCCGCGCGGGATCTGCAGGCTCAGGCCTGAAAAAATCGCGCGTCCGCCGATCGAATAGTGAACATCGCGAACTTCGACGATCGAGTCCTGCGCGGTCTGGGCATCAGGTTGCTGGGTGCTCGCTGCGCTGGACGACATTCAATGTTCCGATCGCCCCTTACAGAGCGGAGCGCGGCGTCAGGCCGCTTCCTGTTCGAGCTTCGCGCTGTAGCTGCCGCTGCGCGCCAGGCCGTTGAACTTCGCTCGGCGGAAGAACGCCTTCTGGCCGGCGGCGAATGTCTCGGGCTTGCCGCCCCACGCCTTCAGCGCCTCGTCCTGCAACGCGCGGCCATACGAGAAGCTCAACTCCCACGGCAGCGGGCCGAGCTTGTTCATCAGGCTCAGGTGCTCGGTCGCTTCCGCCGAAGTCTGGCCGCCCGAGAGGAACGCGATGCCCGGCACTGCCCCAGGCACGAAGCGCTTCAAGGTGCGTACCGTGGCTTCCGCAACCTGCTGCGGGCTGGCGCGATTCGCGGCCTTCTTGCCGGAGATCACCATATTCGGCTTCAGGATCATGCCTTCCAGATGAATGCGGTGTGAATGCAACGCCGCAAACACGCAGGCCAGTGTGTTGCTCGTCACATCTTCGCAGCGCTCGATGGAGTGACCGCCGTCCATCAGCACTTCGGGCTCGACGATCGGCACGATGCCCGCCTCCTGGCATAGCGCCGCGTAGCGCGCCAAGGCATGGGCGTTCGCATCGATGCCGAACTGCGTCGGGAAGTCCGCGCCGATGTCGATGACCGCGCGCCACTTCGCGAAGCGCGCGCCGAGCTTGTGGTACTCGGCGAGCCGCTCGCGCAGACCATCGAGGCCTTCGGTAATCGTCTCGTTCGGGAAGCCGGCGAGCGGCTTCGCACCGGTGTCGACCTTGATGCCCGGCACGACGCCGAGCTTCGCCAGATACTGCGGAAACGGCGTCCCGTCCTTGGTCTTCTGGCGGATAGTCTCGTCGTACATGATCACGCCGCTGATGTAGTCCGCAGCGCCCGGCGTCGTGAACAGCAGCTCGCGGTAAGTCCGGCGCGCTTCTTCGGTCGAATCCAGCTTGATGGAGTCGAAGCGCTTCTTGATCGTGCCGCTGGATTCGTCTGCCGCCAGGATGCCCTTGCCCTTCGCGACCATCGCCCGTGCGATCGACTCCAGTTCACTGCGATTCATGCTGCCTCCGTCTTTGTTGGGAAACGGGCTCGCGGCGTGCGTGAAGTGCACCGGCCGCTTCGAGCCTAACGTTTGAGGGCGCGTAGGATAGCAAAATCATTTGTTGTTGCCGCACTACATGGCATTGACGGCATAAGACCCCGCCAGACAAGTATTGGTTCGACGGTTGTATTAGGACTAGAATGGTCCCATATGAGGAAGCACCTATGCTCCGCATCAGCAAGCTGACCGACTACGGCACTGTGATCCTGGCCTGCCTCGCGTCGCAGACCGACCGGCTGTGGACCGCTGCCGAGGTGGCCGAGCGCACGCGCGTCGCATTGCCGACCGTCAGCAAGCTGCTGAAGAAGCTCCAGCGCAGCGGCCTGGTGATCTCGACGCGCGGCAGCCATGGCGGCTATCACCTCGCGTGCCAGCCTGGCGAGATCAGCGCAGCGCGCATTCTCGATGCGCTGGAAGGACCGCTTGCGATCACCGAATGCAGCGGCCAGCACAGCAACTGCGGCATTGAATCCAACTGCCGCGTCGGCCACGTCTGGCAGCGCGTTAACGGCGCGATCCGCCGCGCGCTTACCGATATCACGCTCGCGCAAATGGCCGGTCTCGAGCGCGCGGGCTCGACGAGCGTGCCCCTGACCAAGCTGGTGCGCGCTTCGCACGAATAGCACCGAGTTACCCACTGCCGAACCTCAAATGTCGAGCAATCCACACGACGAGTCCCTGCAAGCCCTGGTCGGTCAGAAGTACCGCCACGGGTTCGTCACGGATATCGAAGCCGACACCGTTCCGCCCGGCTTGAACGAGGACGTCATCCGGCTGATATCGCGCAAGAAGAGCGAGCCGCAGTTCATGCTCGACTGGCGGCTGAAGTCGTATCGCCACTGGCTGACGATGCGCGAGCCGCACTGGGCGCATCTGCGCATCGCGCCGCTCGACTATCAGGCGATTTCCTACTACTCGGCGCCCAAAGCGCGCGACGACGCACCGAAGAGTCTCGACGAAGTCGATCCGAAGCTGCTCGAGACCTACGACAAGCTCGGCATCCCGCTGCACGAGCGCGCCAGGCTCGCGGGCGTTGCTGTCGACGCCGTATTCGACAGCGTTTCGGTCGCTACCACGTTCAAGGAGCGGCTGGGGAAAGCCGGCGTGATCTTCTGTTCGTTCTCGGAAGCGGTGCAGAAGCACCCCGCCCTCGTCGAGAAGTATCTCGGCACGGTCGTGCCCTACACGGACAACTACTTCGCGACGCTCAATTCCGCGGTCTTCACCGATGGCTCGTTCGTGTTCGTGCCGAAAGGCGTGCGCTGCCCGATGGAGCTGTCGACATACTTCCGCATCAACGCGGCCAAGACCGGTCAGTTCGAGCGCACGCTGATCATCGCCGAGGAAGGCGCGCACGTCAGCTATCTCGAAGGCTGCACTGCGCCGATGCGCGACGAGAATCAGCTGCACGCCGCCGTGGTCGAGCTGGTCGCGCTGGAGAACGCGCAGATCAAATACTCGACGGTGCAGAACTGGTATCCCGGCGACGAGAACGGCAAGGGCGGCATCTACAACTTCGTCACCAAGCGCGGCGAGTGCCGCGGCGCGAGCTCGCGCATCAGCTGGACGCAGGTCGAGACCGGCTCGGCGATCACCTGGAAGTATCCGAGCTGCATCCTGACCGGCGACAACTCCGTCGGCGAGTTCTACTCGGTCGCGGTCGCGAACAATTACCAGCAGGCCGACACCGGCACGAAGATGATCCACATCGGCCGCAACACTCGCAGCACGATCGTCTCCAAGGGCATCTCCGCCGGCCACGGCCAGAACAGCTATCGCGGCCTGGTCAAAGTGCTGCCGGGCGCAATCAACGCACGCAACTTCACGCAGTGCGACTCGCTGCTGATGGGCGACAAGTGCGGCGCGCACACTTTTCCGTACATGGAGGTGCGCACGCCGACTGCGAGTGTCGAGCACGAGGCGACGACCTCGAAGATCGGCGACGACCAGCTCTTCTACGCCCGCCAGCGCGGCATCGGCGAAGAGGAGGCGGTGGCCCTGATCGTCAACGGCTTCGTCCGCGAGGTGATCCAGGAACTGCCGATGGAATTCGCGGTGGAAGCGCAGAAGTTGATCAATATTTCGCTGGAAGG
>JBIOUH010000134.1:0-53876 GCA_044866955.1 Steroidobacteraceae bacterium | reverse complement strand
CCCAGCCGACCAGCGCCGGACGTCCTCGCGAGCGGGCGGTGCGGATTGCTTCGCTGATTACGTCTCCGGCCGCCATCACTGCACGTCCTTCAGTAGCGTCCGCTGCAACGTCGGCATGTCTTTGTCGCCGCGGCCGGAAAGGCCGATGAGGATCTTCGCGCCCGGATTCTTGGCGGCATACCGCTTCGCACCGGCGAGCGCGTGCGCCGATTCGATCGCGGGCAGGATGCCTTCGGATGCGCAGCATTCCGCAAGTGCTTCCAATGCGTCGCCGTCGTCGACTGCTTCGTATGCGACGCGACCGACACTCATCAGCAGCGCGTGCTCAGGACCGACGCCCGGATAGTCGAGGCCGGCCGACACCGAATGCGTTTCCTGGATCTGACCGTTCTCATCCTGCAGTAGCAGCGAATAGCTGCCTTGCAGGACACCGGGCGTTCCGTACGCAAGCGATGCGGCGTTCTCGCCGAGACCCGCGCCTTTGCCACCTGCTTCGAGCCCGAGCATCTTCACGTCGCGATCGGCGATGAACGGATGGAACAGGCCGATCGCGTTGGAGCCGCCGCCGACGCAAGCGATCACGATGTCCGGCAGCTTGCCGTTCTGCGTGAGCATCTGCTCGCGCGCTTCGCGGCCGATCACCGCCTGCAGCTCGCGCACGAGATAGGGATACGGGTGCGGCCCGATCGCCGAGCCGAGGCAATAGTAAGTGCCGTTCGGATCCGAAACCCAATCGCGAAGCGCTTCGTCGACTGCGGCGCGCAGCGTCTGATCGCCGCTGGTGACCGGTACGACGGTTGCGCCGAGCAGCTTCATGCGTCCGACATTCGGCGCCTGGCGCTCCATGTCGACCGAGCCCATGTAGACAGTGCACGGCATGCCGAGTCGCGCGCATGCGGCCGCAGATGCGACGCCGTGCTGACCCGCGCCGGTTTCGGCGATGACGCGCTTCGCGCCCAGCTTCTTGGCGAGCAGCACCTGCCCGATGGAGTTGTTGATCTTGTGCGCGCCCGTATGCGCGAGATCCTCGCGCTTCAGCCACACTTCGGCGCCCCAGCGCTTCGACAGCGTGCGCGCGTGCGTCAGCGGCGTCGGGCGGCCGACCCAGCTGCGCAGCTCTGCGTGAAACTCATCGAGGAAGGCGCGATCGCGCAGATACCGATCGACTCCGGCCTGCAACCGATCGAGCGCAGGCACGAGCGTCTCGGGCACGTAACGGCCGCCGAACGGGCCGAAGCGGCCGCGCGCATCGGGATATTCGCCCTTGAGCATGCGAGCCCATGACACCTGGGGATCGATCGCAATCGCGCTTCTCATTCAACTGCTCCGTTCGCTCACCGCGCGGGCGCGGCGCACGAATTCATGAATCCTGGCGGGATCCTTGATCCCCGGTGACGCCTCGACGCCGCTGCTGACATCGACGCCGAAAGGCCGTACGGCGGCAATCGCGTCCGCGACATTGGTCGCATTCAATCCGCCTGCGAGCACCAGTTGCGTCGTGCGCGCCAACTGCGCCGCGCTGTTCCAATCCGACGTGCTGCCGACACCGCTTACTGGTCCCTCGAATAGAACGCGCGGGTGATTCCGATCCGGATCAGGCTTTGCCCTGACTGCGTTGCGGACGACCGGCATGACGCTGAGGCCCGCCGGCACCCGCAGCGTCTCCAGGTCCTCCACATCCGTCTGCAGCACATCCGGTCTGAACTCCGCCCACACCTCATCCAACTGACTCTGCGTCGGATGCAACATCACTGCGACGCGCGGAATTCGTCGCGGTACGCCTTGCGCGAGCTCCACCGCCCGCGTCGCTGTGACTTGTCGCTTCGACGGCGCAAACACGAAGCCCACAGCGTCGGCTCCCGCTGCAACGGCTGCCTCGACCGCCTCGCGCGTGGTGAGGCCGCAGATCTTCACCCAGATCGTCACGTCGCTACTCGTCGTCCATCGGCGTGCCGGTCGCGATTCGCAGCTTGCGCGTGCGCACGGCCATCGCGCGCTCGCGACCGGTCGAGAGCAGCTCGCCGAGCAGTTTCGCCGGATCGGCCGACTTCATCAGCGTCGTGCCGACGAGTGCGAGTTCGTATCCCACGTCGACGACCGTCCTGACGTCTTCGAGCGAGCCGACGCCGCTCTCTGCTACCGACAGGAACGCGGCCGGCAGATGGCTCGCCAGTGAGCTCAGGCGCGACAGGTCGACGCTCAGGGTATCGAGATCGCGGCAATTGATGCCGACCAGCATCTGCTCGTCATGCGCCTTGCGCGCGGCGAGCAGCTCCTGCGCAACGTGCAAGTCAGGCGCGTCGAACGTCTCGATCAGCACGAACATCTTGAGCATGGCCGCGCAATCGAGCAGCGCCGCGATGCGGCTGCGATCGAGCATGCGCACGATGACGAGCACGCCGCCGGCGCCGGCAGCGCGCGCTTCCATCACTTGATAGGGATCGACGAGGAAATCTTTGCGCATGACCGGCACGCCGAGCGGCGCCAGTGTGCGCGCCGTCTGCGCGAGATGTTCGAGCGAGCCGCCGAAGCGCGTCGGCTCGGTCAGCACGGAAACCGCGCAGGCTCCGCCTTGCGCGTACGCCTGGACGCGCCGATCGATGTCGGTCGTGTGCGCGGACAGATCGCCCGCCGACGGCGACGCCAGCTTGCACTCCGCAATGATGTCGAACCCTTCGGGGGACAGTTTCAAACGCGGCGCCGCAGGCGCCGCGCACACGCGCGTCCACAACATCTGTTCGGACTCGCGCGCACGCGCCTGTTCGAGCCTCGCGAGGCTGGACTGCGCCATTTCCGTAAGAAGTCCTGACATAGTCATCTCTGACCAAAAGCAGCGATTCGTTCCAATATCGCGCGCCCGGCGCCGCTGTCGATGGCGTCTTGTGCCATTTTTGCGGCGTCCGTCGGCGTCCGGGCCTTGCCCATCAGTTCCAGCACCAGCGCCGCCTGCAACACAATTGCACTGCGATGCGCGCCGCGGTCGCGGCCCTCCAGTACAGCGCGCAGATGTTGCGCATTGTAAGCGGCGTCGCCACCCTGAAGCTCCTCGGCGGTGCAGCGGGGCAACGCGAATTCCTCTGCGCTGCGCGTCGTGCGCGCAACCTCGCCGGGGCGCACGTCGAAGACTGTAAACGGTCCGATCGGCGTCGCCTCGTCCCAGCCCGGCTCGCCGTGCACGACGAAAGCACGCTCGATCGGCATGCCGGCCAGGGTATCGGCCATCAGTGCCGCGATGTCGACGTGATAGGCGCCGATCAGGTGAAACGGCGGTTCAGCCGGATTCGACAGCGGCCCGAGAATGTTGAATACGGTGCGTACGCCGAGCGCCTGCCGGATCGGCATCACCGCTTTCATCGCCGGGTGGTAATGCGGCGCGAAGAAGAAGGTGAAGCCGGTCGCCGCGAGGCATTCGCCCGCGGCCTTCTCGTCGAGCGGCAGATTCAGACCGAGCGCACGCACGACGTCCGCACTGCCGCTGCGACTCGAAACGGAGCTGGTGCCGTGCTTCGCGACGCGGATGCCCATCGCAGCGACGAGCAAGGCTGCGCCGGTGGAAAGGTTGAAGCTACCCGAGCCATCGCCGCCCGTGCCGACCATGTCGACGAGCGGTCCGCCTTCCGGCAGGATCGGCCGCCGCGCGAGCTTGCGCATCGTCTTGGCGAAGCCGCGCACCTCATCCGCAGTCACGCCCTTGGCGCGCAGTCCGGCGAGCAAGGCGCCGCCGAGCGCCGGCGCGAGCGTCGGATCGGTCAGTGCCACGAGCAGATCCGCCGCCTGCGCTTCCGTCAGGTTGCGGCGGTCGAGCAATAGCTCGAGGGCTTCGCGCAGAGCACTCATCTCACATCCATTTCCAGCCGCTGTGCCGAGCGTTGCCGCAGGAAGTTTTCCATCAGCAGCGGCCCCTGCGGCGTGAGCACGCTTTCCGGGTGAAACTGCACGCCCTCCACTGCGAGCGTGCGATGACGCACCGCCATTATCTCGCCTTCGTCGGTGCGCGCCGCAACTTCCAGCACGTCGGGCAGGGTCTGGGGCTGTGCGATCAGCGAATGATAACGCCCGGCCTCGAACGGCTCGGGCAGTCCCGCGAGGACGCCGCGACCGTCGTGATGCACGAGCGAAGTCTTGCCGTGCATAAGGCGCGCAGCCCGCACCACTTTGCCGCCGAACACTTCCACGAGCGATTGATGCCCGAGGCAGACGCCGAGCACAGGCACGTGGCCGGCAAATGCAGAGATCATCTGCATGGACACACCTGCGTCGTACGGGGTGCCCGGTCCGGGCGAGATGCACAGGTGCGTCGGCGCGAGGGCGAGCGCTTCGTCGACCGAGATCTGGTCGTTGCGATGCACGAGCACGTCCGCGCCGAGGACCATGAAGGCCTGCACCAGGTTGTAGGTGAACGAATCGTAGTTGTCGATGAGCAGCAGCCGCACGCTGGCCGTGGATGCGTTCACAAGCCCTCCTCGGCGAGTGCGAGCGCCCGGCGCACGATCGCGCTCTTTGCCAGCACTTCCTCATATTCCGTTTTCGGCACGCTGTCCGCGACCAGGCCTGCGCCGGCCTGATAGCTGTACGTGTCGCCGCGAAACACCATCGTGCGGATCGTGATCGCGTGGTCCATGTCGCCGCTGTGCCCGAAGTAGCCCACGGTGCCGCCGTAGAAGCCGCGTCGCACCGGCTCCAGCTCGTCGATGATCTCCATCGCGCGCACTTTCGGCGCGCCGACCAGCGTGCCGGCGGGAAAGGCTGCAGCGAACAGATCGAACGCGTCCTTGCCGGGCGCAAGCTCGCCGTTGACGCCGCTGACGATGTGCATCACATGACTGTAGCGCTCCACCTGACGATACGGACTGACGCCCACAGTGCCGGCGCGCGCGACTCGACCGAGATCGTTGCGTGCGAGATCGACCAGCATGATGTGCTCGGCATTTTCCTTCGGATCCGCGAGCAGCTCCTCCTGCAGCCGCGTGTCTGCAGCGCTGTCCTGGCCGCGCGGCCGCGTGCCTGCGATCGGTCGCATCTGCGCGTGCCCGTGCGAAAGCTTCACGAGCGCTTCGGGCGACGAGCCGACGACGACGCTGTCGCCGAGATCGCAATAGAACATGTACGGCGAGGGATTCAGCAGTCGCAGCGCGCGGTAGGCTTCGAACGGCTCCAGCTGACACTCGCCGGCGAAGCGCACCGACAACACGAGCTGATAGACGTCGCCGGCTGCGATGTACTCCTTGGTGCGATGGACGCCCTGAATGAATTCCGCTTCGCTCAGGCTGCCGATCGCCGGCGAATAGCGAATGCGCTTGTCGCTCGGAGGAATCCCGCCGCGCAATGCCTGCACGACCTGTTTGCGCAACGAGCTGCGCTCGCTCTCGCTTCCCGCATGCAGCAAGGCGACGCCGCGGGTCAGATGATCGAACACGAGCACGGATTGCGGCGCGAGATAGTGAGCCTGCGGCGTCGGCTCGACGACGCGAGCGCGTGCGGGCAAACGCTCGAAGTGGCGCACCAGATCGTAGCCCGCGACCCCGACGAGTCCGCCCGACAACGGCACGCCGGGAATCCGCGGGCTGGGTTGTGGCGTGGCCGCCAGCGCATCGCGTAAGGCGCGCAGCAATTCCTGCTGGCTCTCGGGCGCCGGACGAGTACTGCCGTTGACGGTGAGGCCGCGCTCGTCGAGCCGCACTTCGGCGCAGTCGCCGAAGCCGATGAAGGAATAGCGCGCGAGCCGCTCGCCGCCTTCGACGCTCTCCAGCAGGAAGCGCGGCTTGAAAGGCCTGAGCTTGAGATAGGCCGACACGGGCGTGTCCAGGTCGGCGGCAATGTCGAACGGCGGTTTCAAGCAGCAGCTCCTCGTCAGCGACCTCGTTGCGCGAGGTCCGGGCGGGAGGCGATAAAAAAAACCCATCTCCGGATTCGCGCTCGGAGATGGGTTTTGGATTCGAAAGTTACGTTACGTGCAGGCTGGCCCCTCTCCTTTTATGGGAGGCGCCACCACCATTGACCCGTAATTACACGCTTCGACATGGCGGCGAGTATTACCGGCCCCGCCCCGGCGAGTCAATTCTGCAAGCCTTATTTCATAACCCTGCTGCGACCTCCCCCGACCCGTTTGTCACCGCTGCTCGACTGAGTGATTACGGGCTCTTCCCTACGATGCCCGAACGTCATTTGTCATCAAAACCGGGAGACCCATGAGGATCGCCACTGCCGTTTCCGCAACTCTGTTGCTCGCTTACGCCGGCGCCGCGGCCGCCGACGACCTTTCGGACCTGCGCGAGCGCCTGGAAGCGCAGGAACAGAAAATCCGCGTCCTCGAGCGCAAGCTGGAGCTGCAGGACGAAGCCACGAAAACCACGGTGTCGAGCACGCCAGTGGTGCGCGCCTCGCCGCAACAGGGCTTCCGCATTCAGTCCGCGGATTCGCAGAATGTCCTGCGACTGCGCGGCGTGCTCCAGTTCGACGGCCGGTATTTCCCGGACGACGTCACGCCCGCGACCGCGGACACGTGGCTACTGCGTCGCGTGCGACCGATCCTCGAAGGCACGCTCAACGGCATCTACGATTTCCGCTTCACGCCCGATTTCGCGCAGGGCCGCACCGTGATCCAGGACGCGTACATCGCAGCGCGCTTCAAGCCCTGGGCCACACTGACCGCCGGCAAGTTCAAAGTCCCGGTCGGTCTCGAGCGCCTGCAATCGGCAACCGACATACGTTTCATCGAACGCGGCTTTCCGACCAGCCTGGTGCCGAACCGCGACCTCGGCGTGACGTTCGGCGGCGATGTCTCGGGCGGCGTCGTGAACTATGCAATCGGCTACTTCAACGGCGTCAGCGACGGCGGCAGCAGCGAAAGCAACACGCCTACACCGGACGCGGAGAACGACACGAAGGGCGATTGGGCCGCGCGCGTGTTCCTGCAGCCGTTCCTCAACTCCGACAACTTCGCATTGCGCGGTCTCGGCTTCGGCGTCGGCGGCACGTACGTCAACTCGACCGGCAACATTACAACGACGCTGTTGCCGAGTTATCGCACTCCGGGGCAGAACAGCTTCTTCAGCTATCGCGGAGCGACGGTTGCAACCGGCGCGACTCCCGGCCCGGACCGCGTGTTCGCGGACGGCGAGCGCGTGCGCTGGTCGCCGCAGGCGTATTACTCCATCGGCAGCTTCGGTCTGCTCGGCGAGTACGTGAACGTTTCGCAGGATGTCACGCGCGAGACGCCGACGGCGGGCGTGCGCTCGGCGACGCTCGACAACACGGCCTGGCAGGTCCAGCTCGCCTGGTTCGCGACCGGCGAGGACGAATCGTTCCGCGGCTTCACGCCGGGCTCGGTGTTCTCGCTCGACGCCGGCACGTGGGGCGCACTGGAATTCGTCGCGCGCTATCAGGAGCTCGACATCGACGACGACGCGTTCGCCGGCGGCACGAACTCCTTTGCCAACCCTGCCACCGCGGCGAGCAAGGCCAGCGCCTGGGGCGTGGGCATCAACTGGTATTTCAATCAGAACTACAAGTGGTCGATCAACTATGACGTCACGAGCTTCGAGGGCGGGGCTGCGGACGGCGCCGACCGGCCGGACGAGAAGGCGCTGTTCACGCGTATCGGCCTGCAGTTCTGATCAACAAATTACGCAGACACGGGAATCACGAGGTCATCATGAATAAGTATCGAACTATCGTTGCGGCGCTGGCGCTGTTCGCGCTGGCAGCGCCGCTTGCGCACGCGAAGGAAGTAACGCTGCTCAACGTTTCGTACGACCCGACGCGCGAGCTGTACGAGCAGTACAACGCATCGTTCACCAAGTACTGGAAGAGCAAGACCGGCGAGGACGTGACGATCAAGCAATCGCATGGCGGCTCCGGCAAGCAGGCGCGCACTGTCATCGACGGGTTGCCGGCAGACGTCGTCACGCTCGCACTCGCCGGCGACATCGATGCGATCGCAACCAACGGCAAGCTCCTGCCGGTGAACTGGCAATCGCGCCTGCCGCACAACAGCGCGCCCTACACGTCGACGATCGTGTTCCTGGTGCGCAAAGGCAATCCCAAGAACATCAAGGACTGGGGCGACCTGGTGCGGCCCGGCATTTCCGTGATCACCCCGAATCCGAAGACCTCGGGCGGCGCGCGCTGGAACTATCTCGCCGCGTGGGCGTGGGCCAAGCAACAGCCGGGCGGCAGCGATGCGACTGCAAAAGACTACGTACGCAAGCTGTTCAAGAATGTGCCGGTGCTGGACACCGGCGCGCGTGGCTCGACCACGACGTTCGTTCAGCGCGGCATCGGCGACGTGCTGCTCGCGTGGGAGAACGAAGCGTTCCTCTCCATCAAGGAGCTCGGCGCGGACAAGGTGCAGATCGTCGTGCCCTCCCTGAGCATTCTCGCCGAGCCGCCGGTCACCGTCGTCGACAAGGTCGTGCTGCGGCGGGGCACGCGCGAAGTCGCGACTGAGTACCTCAACCACCTCTACTCGCCCGAAGCGCAGGAAATCATCGCGCAGAACTTCTACCGCCCGATCGACGAGACAGTGGCGGCTAAGCACGCCGGGCAGTTTCCGAAGATCAAGCTGGTGACGATCGCGGACTTCGGCGGCTGGGCCAAGGCGCAGAAGGAGCACTTCGCCGACGGCGCCGTGTTCGATCAGATCTACGCACCTGAGTGAGCCCGAGGAAGACCGAGACAGGATGAACAGGATTGACAGGAGGGTCATCCTGTTCATCCCGTCAAGAGTTTCCTTCCGGGCAGCCTCTCAAAAAACCCCGCCACCGGCTCCGACGTTCTGACCCGTCACCCACCTTGCGTCGTCGCTGGCCAGAAAGGCAGCGACCGACGCCACCTCCGCGGGCTCGCCGATGCGCGCGAACGGCGACATCCCTGCGGCGATCGTACGATCGCGCTCCGGCAGCAAGTCCGTGTCCGTGAAACCGGGCGAAAGCGCGTTGACCGTGATGCTGCGCGGGCCGAGCTCGCGGGACAGCACGCGAACGAACTGCTCGACGGCGCCTTTGCTGCCGAGGTACAGCGCGGTGCCGGACATCAACATGCGCGTGCCGCCCGTCGAGACGACGACGATACGCCCGCCATCGCGAACCTGGCGCGCCGCCTCCTGTAGCGTGAAGAACACGCCCTTCGCGTTTGCGTCGAAGACGTGGTCGAACTCTTCCTCGGTGCTCTCGACGAGCGATTTGATCACCGCTACGCCCGCGTTTGCGACGACGATGTCCAGGGCGCCGAATGCAGTGCGGGCCTCAGCGAACAACCGCCGCACCTCAGCGGGCTTCGCGACGTCTGCCTGGATCGCAAGGGCTTGACAGCCGCGCCCGCGAATGGCGTTCACGACTTCCTGTGCGGCCTGCTCGTCGCGAGCATAGTTGACGACGACAGCCGCACCGTCGGCTGCGAGCCGCTCGGCAATCGCGCGGCCGATGCCGCGCGAGCTGCCGGTGACGATAGCGACCTTGCCTGAAAGTTGTTTCGACATGACTCTCTCCTCAGCGCGCGACGGCCTTCGCAGTAACCTGGTCGGCGACGCGCTCGATGAACCAATTGGGATAGACGGGCGAGAGCGCTGTCTCGGCATCCAGCTCGGCCAGCTCAGCCGCAGTCAGCGTGACGTTCGCTGCACCGATGTTGTCGTCGAGCTGATTCAGCTTGCTCGCGCCCATCAGCACGCTGGTCACGTCCTGCGTCCCGAGCAGCCATGCCAGCGCGATCTGCGCGACGCTCGCGTCGTGCTCGGCAGCGATCTTGCGCAGGCGCTCGACGAGCCGGAAGCCGTGCTCCTTGTCGAACGGCAACAGATCGAAGCCCGAGAAGCGGTTGTCGGGGTCGGACAGCGACGCGCGCGTGTACTTGCCGCTCAGGAAGCCTGAGGACAGCGGGCTCCACACCGTCATGCCGAGCCCGTAGCGACGCATCATCGGAATCACGTCGCGCTCGACGTCGCGGCCGAGCAGCGAGTAGTGCATTTGCCCGTGCGTGAACGGCGCGAGATTGTTCGCCTTCTGGATTTCCAGCGCCGCGGCGACCTTCCACGCCGACCAGTTCGAAAAGCCGATGTAGCGCACCTTGCCGGCGCGCACGAGCGCATCGAACGCGGCGAGCGTTTCCTCGAGCGGCGTGAACGGATCCTCGCGATGCGCGATGTAGACATCGATCCAATCGGTGCCGAGGCGCTTCAGGCTCTCGTCCACCGACCACAGAATGTGACGCCGCGACAGGCCCGACTGCGTCAGCGCCGTGCCGCTGCGCATGCCGACCTTGGTCGCGATGACGACGTCGTTGCGCCGCGCCTTCAGCGCCTGACCGAGCAACGTCTCGGACTGCCCGCCGGCATACGCGTCCGCGGTATCGAAGAAATTCACGCCCGCGTCGAGCGCGCGGCCGACCAGATCGTTCGCAAGCTGCGCGCCGACTTTGTAGACCGTGGCGAAATCCTGGTTGCCGGAGGTGAACGTCATCGCGCCGAAAGCGAGCCGCGAGACGACGAGGCCGGTGTTGCCGAGCGTTGCGTATTGCATGACTGTGCTCCTCGAGAAAATTGCGGTGGCCGATTCGTTGGCACTCAAAGTAGCGCTGAGCGTTGTTCGGATAAACCGGCTGCAGGAGAATAGGCTGTGAAGATGAACTATCTAATGCAGCCGTGAGCACGAGGGCCCGCGATGGCGCGCAGCGACGGTTTCAGCGGTCTCTCGGAGTTTTTGGCAGTCGCACGCCATGCGAGCTTTCGCGCGGCCGCCGCGGAGCTGGGTGTCACGCCGGCGGCTGTGAGTCAGGCGATTCGCACGCTGGAGTCGAAGACGGGACTGGTGCTGTTCCAGCGCACCACGCGGCATGTGGGCCTGACCGAAGCCGGCGAGAGTCTGCTCGCCCGCGTGCGACCCGCCGCTGCGGAGATCGCCGACGCATTCGACGCACTCACGGATCTGCGCGACCGCCCGGCCGGGTTGCTGCGACTTTCGGTGCCGCGCGTCGCAGTGCCGCTCGTGATCGAGCCGGTGCTGGCAGACTTTCGGCGCGCCTACCCGGACGTCTCAGTAGACGTCGATGTTGACGATGGCACGGTCGATCTCACCGCCAACAACCTGGATGCGGGCGTGCGCATCGGCGAAATGGTCGAGCGCGACATGATCGCCGTGCGCCTCACACCGGATCTGAAATGGTGCGTGCTCGGAGCTCCTTCGTACTTTGCTGCCCGCGGTCGCCCGCGCACGCCGGAAGAACTGACGCGGCACGAATGCATCCGCTATCGCTTCCTCACCGCCGGCTCGATCTATCGCTGGGAGTTCGAGCGCGGCGGCCGGGAGTTTTCCGTCGACGTTCCCGGCGGCGTCACGGTCAACGATGGCTCGCTGATGTTGTCGCTCGCAGTCCGGGGCATGGGGCTGATCTACACGGCGGACGCATTTGCGGCCCGCGAAGTTGCCGCCGGTCAGCTGGAGCCGACGTTGGAGCAATTTCTGCCGACGACGCCCGGCCTGTTCCTGTATTTCCCCGCCCGCACGCAGACCCAGCCGAAATTGCGCGCGTTCATTGATATGCTGACCGCGAGCCAACGCCGGGATACGGGTCGCGCCGCGCCCCGCCGTGGCAAGCGCTGAGGCGAGGGAGAGCGAAGTCATGATCATCCGCCGTGCCACCTCTGCAGATTGCGAAGTCCTTCTGGATCGCTGGCTGCGATCGGTTCAAGCGACGCACACGTTCGTATCGCCGGCGGACATCGAGGAGATGACGCCGCAAGTCCGCACCTACCTGTCTTCAGACGCGGAAATCTGGGCGGCCTGCGACGACGCCGGGACGGTACTGGGATTCATGGGACTGTCGGAAGGCAGGATCGACTCCATGTTCCTGGCGCCGGAGTTCATGGGCCGCGGTGTCGGGCGGCAGATGGTTCGCCACGCGCAATCGCAGTGGGCGGATCTCACAGTCGATGTGAACGAGCAGAACGAGGCCGCGACCCGCTTCTACGAGGCGTGCGGGTTCGTGGTAACGGGACGCTCCGAACTGGACGAGCAAGGGCGGCCTTATCCGTTGCTGCACATGAAGCTGATCGCGCCGACTCTCGTGCGACCGCCAGAACGTCGACGGTGAGCACGCGGATTCAGGTTCGCGGCGGCGATGCGCCTGAGCTCGAGGCGTTGCTGGCGCAACGCATCTACGAGTACAACGCTGCGGCCACCGGCCGCGACGACGGCGAATCGTTCAGCGCCGCTCGCATGAATGCCACCGGCGACGTCGAGGCAGGGGTTTACGGCTGGACGTGGTGCGGCTGTTGCTACGTCACGTACCTTTGGGTTGCCGAGAGTATTCGCGGCACAGGCGTTGGCACCGAGCTGCTCGACGCTGTCGAACGTCACGCTCGCGAGAAGCGCTGCAGCCTCGTGTTGCTGGCCTCGCACAGTTTTCAGGCACCGGCCTTTTATATCCGCAAGGGGTATGAGCAGGTAGCCCGTATCGAAGATCATCCCGTCGGCCATTCGAGCGTCTTCTTCGCCAAGCGCATTTGACGCCGCGCTGTCGGTTGAATTTACGCACGACTGATGCAGCGCGCGGGGCTAGAGTACGGCAATGGATACCAGCCGCGCGAAGTTCAGTGGGTTCCTCACGCTGCTGTGTGCGTTCGGTTTGCTGCCGGCACACGCGGCAGACGCGCCTGCGAACGCCAGGCAGTACGGGTTTGAGCTGCAGACGCTGAACCTGGGCGAGCAAGTGCGCCGGGGCGGAGTCAAGCTCAACATCAATGACGGCATGACCGAAGAGGACCTCGATGCGGTCAACAAGGTGCTCGATGATGCGGGCGCCTCGCCGGTGAACCCGGAAGGGTTTCGCGAGCTGTCGCTGTCGAACGGCACGCACGTGAAGATCGGCGGCTTCCTGGTCGAGGGCTTCATCGAGGATTCCGTCGAAGGCGTTCACAGCCTGCCGGTCGAGCTCGCGTCGCAGGATGAGTTCTCGACGACGGAAGCAGCGCTCGTGTTGCAGCTGGCGAAGGCCGGCAACCTGTTCGTCTGCAGACCCGAAGCTCCGGATGTGGTGGCGACAACGGGCCAGGTCGTCGAAAAGCGCTTCTACAAGCTCCACAAGCAAGCGTCGATCACCGCGGACGAAGCGGCATTGACCGAGTGGATCCGCAAGAACATTCCGCCGCAGGGCGCAGCAGAGCCGGGAAACTAGTCCTCGTCGTCCTCGTCCTTCTTCTGCTGCTCGAGCCGCTTCTTGATCTCCATCCACTCTTCGAGCCGCTTCAGGTCCATCGGCTTGCGCGCCGGTGGCGCACCCGCGGCCGGCGCCTGCGTCTTCTTGCCGAAGCTGCGAGCGTTGTCGTACGGGTTCCCGCCGCTGCTGGAACTGTCGTAAGGATTGAATCCGCCGCCCGGCAGCTTCTTCTGCGGGGGCTTTTTGTCGGCGCTTAGCCCTTCGGGGCGCTGATGGCTGGCGGTCTCCGCGATGGAGAGATCGCCGAGGTCGAGTTTCTTCAGCTTCTGCGTGCTGATGTCACGGCTGTAGACGCCGGTCTCCAGCTGCCATTCCCACACCGTGTTGCCGCGCTCGTCGACGCCGGCGCGCCCGGAACGCTTCGCCTCGCCGGTGGGCGGCGACGGTGGCGGTTTATCGCGCGGATCGCGGTCTTTCGGGTCGCTCATGCTCGCCGAATTCTCTGCTCGGACCGGCGGGGAAGCAACCGACCCCGTCAATTGGCGAGGGGGGCGGCATTGCGGAGTGTGAACCGCGCCCCCACACTGAAGCTCCGTTATGTCAGTCATCTCCTTGCTGTCTTGAACCCGCGCAAGCGCCAGCCGGTGCTCGGCGACCCGAAGGTCGCGCGCGGCTTTCTCGGCGTGTTCGCCTATAGCGTCCGGGCGCTGCAACTGGTGTGGACGACCAGCCGCCAGCTTACGATCGCCTTTGCGATTCTGACGCTGATTGCCGGCGCGCTGCCCGCAGCGGTCGCCTACGTCGGCGCCCTGATCGTCGACGCTGTCGTCGCCGCGATCCAGTCCGATGCAGCGAGCCGCGCCGCGCTGACACAACACGCGCTCGTGCTCGTAGCGTGCGAAGGCTTGCTCGTGGCCGCGATCGCCGGCGCACAACGCGGCATCTCCTTGTGCCAATCGTTGCTGCGCGCGCAGCTCGGTCAGCGCGTCAACGTGATGATCCTCGAGAAGGCGCTGACGCTGGAGCTGGAGCATTTCGAGAACTCCGAGTTCTACGACAAGCTGACGCGCGCGCGGCGCGAAGCTTCGAGCCGGCCGTTGTCGCTCGTCATGCGCACGTTCGGGCTGGTGCAGAACGCGGTGTCGCTGATCAGCTTCGGCACCCTGCTGATCAACTTCTCTGCGTGGGCCGTCGTGCTGCTCGTGCTCGCAGGACTGCCCGCGTTTCTCGCCGAGGCGAAATTCTCAGGCGACAAATTCCGCCTGTTCCTGTGGCGCTCGCCCGAGACGCGCATGCAGCTCTACCTGGAAACGGTGCTCGCACGCGAAGATCACGTCAAAGAGGTGAAGCTGTTCGGGCTCGGTCCGCTGTTCCTGCAGCGTTATCGCAACATCTTCCACAAGCTGTATCGCGAGGATCGAGATCTCACGGTCCGGCGCGACACCTGGGGCTTCTTCCTCGGCCTGATCGCCACCGCGACGTTGTACGGTGCGTACGCGTGGATTGCGCTTTCGGCGATCGCCACGCGCATCACGCTGGGTCAGATGACGATGTATCTGATGCTGTTCCGGCAGGGCCAGTCGGCAGTCTCCGCGATCCTTTCGGCGGTCGGCGGCATGTACGAGGACAACCTGTACCTGTCGACGCTGTACGAGTACCTGGAGACGCCGGTCGCGAACTCGCAAGGCACCATCGTGCACGGACCGCAGCCGCAGGACGGCGTGCGCTTCGAGCGCGTGAGCTTCCGCTATCCCGGCGCGGAACAGATGTCGCTCGTCGATGTCGACCTGCACATCCGGCCGGGCGAATCGCTCGCGCTCGTCGGCGAGAACGGCTCGGGCAAGACGACCTTGATTAAGCTGCTCACGCGGCTCTATCAGCCGACGTCCGGCCGCATCCTGCTCGACGGCAAGGATCTGCGCGAGTGGGAGGAAGGGGCGCTGCGCCAGCGCATCGGCGTGATCTTCCAGGACTTCACGCGCTACCAGCTGCTGCTCGGCGAGAACATCGGCGCCGGCGACGTGCAGTACTTCGAGGACGAGCCGCGCTGGCGCGAGGCCGGCGAGAAAGGCATGGCGCAGCCGATCGTCGACACGCTGCCGCAGGGCTATCGCACCCCGCTCGGCAAGTGGTTCAACGACGGCCGCGAGCTGTCCGGCGGCCAGTGGCAGAAGATTGCGCTGTCGCGCGCATTCATGCGCTCGCGTGCCGACATCCTCGTGCTCGACGAGCCGACCGCAGCGATGGATGCGGCGGCCGAAGCGACCGTGTTCGAGCACTTCCGCACGCTGACGCGCGGCAAGATCGCAATCCTGATTTCGCATCGCTTCTCGACAGTGCGCATGGCGGACCAGATCGTCGTGCTCCAGGACGGCCGCATCATCGAGCGCGGCAGCCACGAGGAGCTGATGCGCGTGAACGGCCACTACGCGCATCTGTTCTCGCTGCAGGCGAAGGGGTATCGGTAGTCTCTGATTCTGCGCTGAGATTGCCGTTGACATTCGCCGCTCAATGCACAACCATATGGTTGTGGATACACTCAACGTCACTTTCCTGGCACTCTCCGATCCGACGCGCCGGGTCATTCTCGAACGGCTGCGCCGCGGTTCGGCCACGGTCAACGAGCTGGCGGAGCCGTTCGGCGTCTCGCAGCAGGCCATCTCCAAGCATCTCGCCTATCTCGAGCGCGCCAGCCTGATCGAGAAGCGCAAGGAAGGACGCGAGCAGTTCTGCTCGTTGCGCGCGGCGCCGCTCCAGCAGGCGTACGAATGGATGGACGAGTACCGGCAATTCTGGGAAGGCGCATTCGACCGCCTGGACGCGCTGCTGCAACGCCTGCAGCAGCCACAACGACAGCAAAGGAAGAGGAATGTCCGCAGGAATCGCTGAACGACCGGCCGCCGGCACGATCAGGATCGAGCGCGTCTTCGTCGCGCCGCGCCCGCTGGTGTTCGACGCCTGGACCCGGCCCGAGTTGCTGCTGCAATGGTATGCACCGCACGGCTGCACGATTCACTACGCGGCCATCGATGTGCGGCCCGGCGGCAGATTTCATTCATGCATCCACAACCCGTCGTTCGGCGACTGCTGGTGCGTCGGCGTCTATCGCGAGATCGTCCGTCCGGAACGCATCGTCTATACGCTCGCGACTGCGGACAGCGAGGGCAACGAGATCGAGCCGGCGAAGGCCGGTCACGATCCGCGGTGGCCGCGCGAAACGCTGGTGATCGTTACGCTCGAAGAAGTGCGCGGCGGCACGAAGCTCACGCTGGATCAGAACGTGAGCGAGGCATTGGCGAAGCACACCGGCGCGCATCCGAGCTGGCTGCAGATGCTGGATCGTCTGCAAGCACTGCTCGGAACAGGGAAAGTCGGCAATGCGTAACACGCTCATGGGTGTTGCCGCTCTCGCGCTTGCTTCGGGATCCATGGCGGCTTCGGATGCGAATCAAGGCCACGGCGCCTATGCGGACGTTAACGGCCTGTGGATGTACTACGAGACGTACGGTCCGCAGCGCGGTGTGCCGTTGATCCTCTTGCACGGCGGCGGCTCGACGATCGACTCGACGTTCGGCCGGGTCATTCCCTTCCTCGCTCGCGATCGCCGCGTCATCGCCGTCGAAGAGCAGGCGCACGGCCGAACGAGCGATCGCGATGCGCCGGTGCGGTTCGAGACGTCCGCCGACGATGTCGCGACGCTGCTCGATCGACTCCATCTCACGCAGGCCGACGTCTTCGGATTCAGCAACGGCGCGAGCATTGCGCTGCAGGTCGCGCTCCGTCATCCGCAAGCAGTGCGCAAGCTGATCTTCGCTTCGTCGTTCACGAAGAAGGCCGGCGCACAGCCGCAGCTGTGGGAGATGATTCGCAGCGCCGACTTCGCGGGCATGCCGCAGGGGCTCAAGGATGCATTCCTGCAGGTCAATCCGGATCCGGCCAGGCTCAGGGTGATGCACGACAAGGATCTGGAGCGGATGCGCCACTTCCAGGACGTGCCGGACGTGGAGCTGCGCAGGTTGCGCGTGCCGACGTTGATCCTGATCGGCGATCGCGACGTGACGAGGCCCGAGCACGCAGTCGAGCTCACGCACCTGATTCCCGATGCGCGGCTGATCGTGCTCGCCGGCGGGCACGGCGAATACATGGGAGAAGCAACGACGCCGCAGCGGGCCCACGCGCCCGAGCTCACTGCTGATCTGCTAGAGGAATTTCTCGACGCGCAGTGAATGACCCCAAGCGTGCCAGCCTTACTGCCACCACGCCTTACCGGTCTGCAATGTGCGCGCCATGAAGGGCAGCATGACGGCGAGCGCGACGAGCGCTGCCGCGGCAAGGTTGAGCGCCATACGGTGGAGTCGAGGAAGAGCGGCGAATGCTTCCGAATGCTTCTGGGGCCAGTGATCCGGTAACAGCACGAACTGATTCAGCATGACCAGCGGCACGACCGTGGCCAGCAGCACCGCGCCGGGGCTGATGCCGAACCAGGCGCTTTCAAAGGTGAAAACGAGGGTTCCCACGATGCTCACCTCGAGCCAGAGCACGAGGATGCCGAGCTTCCATTCGATGAAGGCGTCCCCGCTTCTCCAGCTGACGAAGCGACGCAACGTCAACAGCAGGAAGTAGAGCCACCGCATCAGAGTACGTCTGCGCGTGCTCGCAGTGGTTACGCGGACGCGCGCAGACCGCCGGCGATCGCGTCGCGCAGGATCTTGCCGAGAATCGCGACGCCGCGACGAATCTTCTCCGGCGGCACCGTCACGAACGACAGTCGCAGCGTGTTCAGCTGCGGCTCGTTCGCATAGAACGGCCCGCCCGGCACGAACGCGACGTTCTGCGCGATCGCCTGGTCGAGCAGCTTGAAGCTGTCGAGCCCCGGCGGCAGCTGCACCCAGATGAACATGCCGCCCGCCGGCTCGTTCCAGGTCACGCCCGCGGGGAACTGCTCCTTCATGGCATCGAGCATCACCTTGCAGCGCTCGCCGTAGAGCGTGCGGATGCTCGGAATGTGCGTGTCGAGGAAACCGTCCTGCACGGTCTCATACACGATGCGTTGCGTGAAGCTCGGGGTATGCAGGTCCGCAGCCTGTTTGGCTTGCACCATCTTGCGATGCACGACCTGCGGCGCGATCACGTAGCCGACCCGCAATCCCGGCGCGAGCACTTTCGAGAACGAGCCCATGTGCACGACCTGATCGGGAATCATCGACAGCAGCGTCGGCACCGCATCGCCCTTGTACGACAGCGCGGCGTACGGATCGTCTTCGACGATCAGCAGGTTTGCCTGCTTCGCGATCCGCGCCAGCTCCTGGCGGCGCGCCAGCGGCATGCGTCGTCCGGTCGGATTCTGAAAGTTCGGCAGCACGTACAGGAAGCGCGCGCCTTCCAGCATCTTCGGCGTCAGCGCCGACGGCACCAGTCCGTCTTCGTCGGAAGTGACGGAGACGAAGTTCGGCTCGAACAGCGAGAACGCCTGCAGCGCGCCGAGGTACGTCGGCGTTTCGACCAGTACCTTGCTGCCGGTGTCGATCAGCGTCTTGCCGAGCAGATCGAGCCCCTGCTGCGAGCCGGTCGTGACCAGCACGTTCTGCGGATCGATGTGGACCGAGCCCGACGAATAGCGGGCCGCGATCCACTCGCGCAGCTGCAGATAGCCTTCAGTCGGTCCGTATTGCAGTGCCGGCGAGGGCGCGTCCGTCAGGACCGCAGCCGCCTTCTCGCGCAGGCGCGCAACCGGGAAGGTGTCCGGCGAAGGCAGGCCGCCGGCGAACGAGATGACTTCCGGCCGCTCGGTGACTTTGAGGATCTCGCGGATGGCGGAGCTGGTCAGCTTCTGCGCCCGTTGCGACAGCGTCCACGACATGAATTCTGAACCTCGGTGGGATGGCAAGCCGCGGAATTGTACGGCCGCTCCCGCGGTAAAAGCAGTCGCAGAATTCCCGCGGCGGGGCCAATACAGACCGGTACAGTCCCTGCAGCGTAGACTTGCGCGCCCCGCCCGGGAGGAACCGCTATCCGCCTCGCCGCCCAGCGCATGCGCCAGCAGCGCATTGGTCATAAGCCGTTCGCCAGCCCTGCCGACACCGTTCGCTGGTTCGGCGCAGTCCAGGCGCAGGACTACCTCGGTTCGCTGTGGGCGATCGGCCTGCGCACCCGCGCCGCCACCGAGGCCTCGCTCGAACGGGCCATCGCCGAGCGCTCGATCGTTCGCACCTGGCCGTTGCGCGGCACGCTGCACTTCGTCGCTGCAGAAGATGCGCGCTGGATGCTGAGCCTGTGCAGCCCGCGTACGCTCGCTCGCAGTGCACGCCGGCTCAAGCAGGAACACGGAATCGAGAGTGGGCTCATTGCACGCAGCGCGAAGGTCGTGGTCGATGCGCTGAGCGGCGGTAATGGTCTGCCGCGACCCGAGCTCTATCGACGACTCGAGAGCGCTGGCATTTCGACCGGCAGCAGTCGCGGCCTGCATCTGCTGTGGTGGCATGCGCACGAAGGACTGATTTGTCTCGGTCCGCGCGCCGGCAAACAACAGACCTTCGTGCTGCTCGATGAATGGCTGCCGCCGACACCACCGCGATCGCGCGACGACTCGCTCGCGGAGCTGGCGCGACGATACTTCACCAGTCACGGGCCCGCGACCGATCGCGACTTCGCATGGTGGTCCGGACTAGCTGCCGCAGATGCCGAGATCGCGCGTGAGAGCGTGGCGCACGAACTGGACGCGGTCACGATGGACAAGCAGGTGTATTGGCAGGCAGCAGGTACGCCGGCGGCGACGCGCACGAAACCGGGCTGTCACTTGCTCCCTGCGTACGACGAATACACGGTCGCGTACCAGGATCGCCGCGCTGTCATGTCGAGCGAGGTTGCTGCTCGCGCCGACTCGGGTCACGGCATCTTTTATCCGGCAATCGTGATCGACGGCCGAATCGCGGGCACCTGGTCGCGCGAGCTGCAGAAAACATCTGTCGCGATTACTTGCCGCCCTTTCGCGCGGCTCGATCGCCGCCAGTCGCAGGCGCTCGCGGCTGCGGCCCAGCGCTATGCGCAGTTCCTCGGGCTGGCGCTGGCGCGAGGTCGTCCTTCGCTGCCTCGCGGCGCACCCACTCGATGAATGCCGCCGCAGCAGGCGTCGGGCGGCGATGCGCCGGATGCACGACGTAATAGGAGAAGCGGGCTTTCAGAGTTGGCCCGGGCAGCTGAATCAGCTCGCCCCGCTCGAGGTACGGCGCGGCGATGTGCCAACGCGCGAGTGCAACGCCCAGGCCGCACACGGCGGCGAGCAGCGCGTCCGTCGAGTCCGTGAAGGAGTGCACGGCGGGCAGAGTCGCGCTGCGGACGTCGGCGGCGCGGAACCAGTCCGGCCAGCCTTGCAGCCCGAGATCGGCGATCAACGGCAGCCGCGGAATGTGCGCGGCCTTGGTGACTTGTTTGACGCCCGTCAACGTCGGCGCGGCGACGGGAAACAGCATGTCGTCCATCAGAAAGTGCGCCGTGAGTCCCGGCCACGGTCCCGGCCCGTGCCGGAGGCCGAGGTCCGGCCCGGCATCGTCGAAGCGCGCGAGCGCGATCGAGGTCTCGAAATCCAGGTGCACATCGGGATGCGCGGCGACGAACGATGGCAGTCGCGGGATGAGCCAGCAGTACGCGAGCGAATGCAGCGTCGTGATGCGAACGCGCGCGACTGCCTGGTCACGGCTCAGCAACGAGCCGGAAACTGCGTCGAGATCCGCCAGCGCCGTGTTGGTGGCATCCGCGAGCGCCCGCCCCTGCGCGGTGAGCGCCACGCCCCGCGCATGCCGCTGAAACAGCGTCACGCCCAGCGTCGTTTCCAGCCGTCGCACGTGGTGACTGACGGCGCTGGCAGTGAGATGCAGCTCTTCCGCGGCATGCGCGAAGTTCTGATGCCGGGCGGCCGCGGCAAACACGGCGAAGGCAGGCAGGACCGTGGGGCGGATCGGCATGAGACACAAGCCATATTTGCGACTGACGCAAGAAGTATGCGCTTGCAGCAGCAGGGTTTACAGCGAGAATGAGGCAGACAGAAGCGAGGTTTGTGTCAGGCCTCCCGATCTGCCCCAGGCAATCTGGGTGGGCGGCCGCCGCAAATTGGGTAAGCCCTCCGATGCGGCGCGCGGGCCGTGCTGACATGCTATTCCTGCCCCAGTTCGACCTGCCGGCCTTGCAGCCGGCGCAGTGAGGTTCTGCGTCATGTCCCAAGCCGAAGCGACCGCTGCCGCCCAACCCGTCGCCGCCGCACGCTGGCTCACACCGGTCGAGCTGACGGCGCTCGGCGCGATCTGGGGCGCTTCGTTCCTGTTCATGCGGGTGTCAGCGCGTGAGTTCGGCGCGCTGCCGCTGGTGGAAGTGCGGCTGGTACTCGGGGCGCTGATTCTCCTGCCGCTGTTGTGGCGCGGCCGGGCACAGTTCAAGCGCGCACACATTCTGCCGCTCGTGTTCATTTCGGCGATCAACTCGGCGATTCCGTTCTCGCTGTTTGCCTGGGCGGCCCAGCGCGCACCCGCGGGCATCGGCGCCATCACGAATGCGACTGCGGTCATGTTCACCGCGCTAGTGGCATTCGCGCTCTACGGAGAGCACATCACTAAACGGCGCGCACTCGGATTGTTCGCGGGCTTCGTCGGCGTCGCGGTGCTTGCGAGCGGCAAGACCGCCGGCGGCAGCGTGTGGAGTGCAGCGCTCGCCGGAACGTTCGCCGCGTTCCTGTACGGCATCGGCGGTAACATGGTCCGTCGGCAGCTCGCTGGCATTCCATCGGGCGCAGTCGCAGCCGGCACGTTGTTGTGCGCCAGCGTGCTGCTCGCGCCGTTCGCAATTCTCTCGTGGCCGCAAACGGCGATTCCGCTGCACTCGTGGGCAAGCGCGATCCTGCTCGGCGTGCTCTGCACCGGCATCGCCTATCTCATCTACTTCCGGCTGATCTATCGCGTCGGCGCGACGCGCGCGTCCACCGTGACGTACCTCATTCCCCTCTTCGGCGTGATCTGGGCCTGGATCGTGCTCGGCGAGCCGCTCACGCTCACCATGGCCATCGCCGGCGCGCTGATTCTCGGCGGAGTGGCACTGAGTCAGCAGCGCAAATAGCGGGCAAATACTGCGGAACTGTGCTTTCGCCGTGGCGTTCCACAAGGAGAGGGCACGTCATGAAGACAATCGTCAAGAATTTCTGCGCCACGCTGCTGCTCGCCGCTGCGTTCGCACCGAATGCTGCCCCGACAGCGGACGAGCTGCCCGTGCGCAGCACCCAGGACGTCGAAGTGGTGTTCAAGTCACTGGACCGAAATCGCGACGCGAAGATCAGCCGCACCGAAGCGTCGGTGAAAGGCAGCGTGAGCAAGCGCTTCGACGGCATCGATTCGGACGGCGACGGCTATCTCAGCAAGCAGGAGTTTGCTGCGCGGCCGAGCGGCGAGCGCTTCGAATAGCGTCGCGCCGAGCGCGTACTGAATTCCCGCGACCGCTGTAGTCGCGGCCACCACAGGTTCAGCCGAAACGTCGTCGCATGGCGACGAAAGCAGGGTGAAATCTGCACGGGCGGAACCTCGGCGGCGGTGGCGGTATTCCCTTCTGGTACCCGCTCACTCGCATACGAGGACATTGCCATGATTTTGAGAAATCAACTGCTCGCCGCGCTGGCTGCCGCGACCTGTGCCCTGGCCCCTGCAGCGTTCTCGCAGGAGCCGCCGTCGCCGCCGCCGAGCGCCCAGGATCCGGATTCCGCTGATGTGGGCGAGCCCGCACAGTCGCAGCAGCAGGAGCTGCCGCCGACCACGACAGATGACACCGAGCAGCAGACAGCGCCTGGCGCCGCCACCGAAGAGCCCGCCACCCCGGGCACGAGCGACAGCACCACCGCCGGTCCGATCGACGACAAGAAGATCGAGCAGTTCGCGGATGCGTATGTCGCGGTGCAGACGATTCAGCAGAAGGCTGCAACCCAGCTGCAGAGCGCGAAGGACCCGGCAGCGGCCGACAAGGTGAAGGCCACGGCCGAGTCAGACATGATCGCGGCAGTGGAACGCAGCGGCCTGCAGGTGCCGGAGTTCAACAAGATCGTCGAGCGCATGGCGTCGGACACCGAGGTCCGCTCGCGCGTCGCTGCCAAGCTGCAGGAGCGTGGCGCGATCAAGCCCGATGCGGGCGCGAAGCCCGATGACACCGGCGGCTGAGATCGCTCGCTCCCCCTGACCTTGAAAGAGCAATGGCCGCTGCCCGACTTCCATCGGGCGGCGGCCTTCTTTTTGCTCGTCTACAATCGCTGCATGAGCAATGACCTGCTGCAGCTTGCACGCGAATATCTCGAATCGATCGGCCACGACGACCCGCTCGGCGGCCTGCGCTTTTTCGCCGACGACGTCGTCCAGGTCGAATTTCCGAATCGTCTGCTGCCGAACGGCGCGACGCGCGATCTCGCAGCACTGCGCGATGCCGCGGAGCGCGGCCGCAAAGTGATGACCGCGCAGCGCTTCGAGGTGCTCAACGCGATTGCGAGCGGCGATCAGGTTGCAGTTGAAGCGCTGTGGATCGGCACCCTGTCCGTGCCATTGGGAAACATTCCGGCGGGCGGGCAAATGCGCGCACGCTTCGCCATCTTTCTCACGTACCGTGACGGCAAGATCGTGCGTCAGCACAACTACGACTGCTTCGATCCTTTCTGAAGCGTCACCGCAGCTCGTCGAGAATCAGGCCGGCGACGCGGTCGTAGTCGCCGCCGAAGTGATGGCCGCCGGGCAGGCTCACCGCCCGCAAAGTGCTGCTCGCCGCCTCGTCGCACGCTGAGTCATCCGCGCCATCGCCATACACGCACAGTGCCCGCATGCCGGACATTCGTTGCAGCTCCGGCGCGATCGGCAGCGTCTCGTCATCGTCGCCCGAAAGCCAGTTGCTGAGGTGAAACTCGAACGTTGCGCGCACGCCGAGGCTGAGCAGAGCGGTGAGTCGCACGCGGGAGCGCATGTGCGCAGGCAGCCGATTGACTACGAACGGCAGGATGTCGGCGCCCTGCGAATAGCCGATGAGCACCACATTCTGCTTGTCCCAGGCCGCGAGGTAGTGGCGCAGGATCTGATCGATGTCGCCGGCTGTGCTCTCGGGCGTGCGCTCTTTCCAGAAGTAGCGCAGCGAATCGACGCCGACGACCGCTATGCCGTGCTCGGCAAGCACCCCGGCGACCGCCTTGTCGATGCCTGCCCAGCCACCGTCGCCCGAGATCAGCACTGCCAGCGTGTCTCCCGCCTGCTGCTGCGCAGGGACTTCGATCACGGGCAATCCAGCGAGCTCCGCGGGCGGCGGCGGCGGACGTCGTCGCGGCGGCGGGTCGAGGCGGCGTACGGCCGTCGACAACGCGTCTTCCAGATTCGCGGGACCGGCATCTTTCGTCAGCATGACCATCTCGCTGTCAGGCGTAGCGCTTGCGAATCGCTGCGTCACATCCTTGCCGCACGCGCCGCTCGGACGTGTCTGCAACGCGATCCACTTGTCATCGAGCTTCGCTGGTGTCAGCAGGGCGCGCTTCTTCTTCGAATCCGCGAAGTGCAGCGCGCCCGTTTCGCACAGGGGCTTGCGCAGCCGTAGCTCCGGACAGAAATCGATCGAGATCGCACCGGCGAACGTGTCGTTGGGCGCCTGCGCCACCATCGCGTAGCTGAACGTCGCCCCGGCGCCGTCGCCGACCAGCACCGCCGGCTCATAGCTTGGCAGGCGATAGTAAGCCTGCAGAAAATGACTGAGGTTCTCGAGATCGCCGTCGGGGTACACACATGCGGCTGCATCCTTTTCCAGGTTGGCGAACAGCGCGCGCGAATCGATGCCTGCAACCAGAGCGCCCTGCGTCGCGAGCAACTGCGCGCTGCGCGAGAGCTTCTCGTTCCATCCCGCATCGCCCGACAGGAACAGCACCACGCGCTGCACTTCGCCGGTCGGCCGATAGATCGCGATATTCTGGAACCTGCCGTGCGACAGCGTTTCGGCGCCGCAGTGCGCAGCGAGCCACAGCAGCCCGAGCAACCACCATCGATTCATTTGGAGAACACACCTCGTAATCCGCCCGCGATCAGGGCGGTGACGTCCGCCAGCGACAGCAACGTCGCCACGCCCTGCGGCGCGGCGAGATAGCGCGGCTCCCACACCGGGTGGAACTTGTCCTTGAAGCTGCGCAGCCCGCGGAAGTTATAGAAGCTCTCGCCGGAGTGAAACAGCCAGCGCCCGAAGCGATGCCAGCGCGGCGCCAGCTCGTGCGTCTCCATGCCGGCCATCGGCGCCATGCCGAGGGCGAAGCGCTGCACGCCCTGCTCCTTGTAGTGCAGCATCAGCTGCGTGAACAGGAAATCCATGGTGCCCGACGGCGCGCCCGGCACCTGACGCATCAGGTCGACGCTGACTTCGTTTTGCTGCTGCGTACAGAGCACGTTGGCGAATGCGATGGCCGTACCGCGCTGACGAACCAGCGCCACGGGCCGGCGCAGCAGGTACTCATCCCGAAATGCTCCGAGCGAGAAACTCTTCTCGCGCGCGCGCGACTCCGCGAGCCACGCCGCGGACACGGCCCGCAGCTCCGGCAATAGCGCTGCGACCTCGTTCGCCGGCGTGACCGAGAAACTCAAACCGTCGCGCTCGGCGCGACCCAGCGCATAGCGCAGATCCGCGCGCTTGGAGCCTTTCAGGCCGAACTCCTGCAGCGGCACGTACGCATACTCGCCGAGCTTCAGCGCTCGCATCCCCGCATCGAGATACAGCGACAGCGATTCGGGGCGCACCTGGTAGAAGATCGCGCGGCCGCCGTGATCGGTCGCCTCTTCGATGAAGCTCCAGATCAGCTCCGGCCATTCGTCGCGCGGCCCGATGGGATCGAACAGCGAGATCCACGAGCGTCCCTGGCGCCCGAACATGACGAACGCCTTGCCGGACTCCGAGAACAGCAGGTGCTTGTCGCCCATCAGCACGAGATTCGCGTCCGCGTACGGTTGCGCGCTGACGATCTTCTCGGCGCGATCGAGATCCTCGGTCCCGGGCAGCGCCGGCAGGCCGGGCGACGGACGCAGCAACTGCCACAACGCGAAGCCCAGGCCCACGAGCGTCACGCCCATCATCGCGCGCAGGCCGCGCGGCGCGTTCGCGTCGAACTCGAACATCCACCACAGCTCACGATCGTAGGGAACTTCGCGATAAGCGAAGAACAGGATCAGCACGCAAGCCGCCACCACCCACGCGATCGACAGGATCCAGGCCCACTCGAGCGCCTGCGAGAACAGCGCGGAGCGTCGATCGAACTGCCGCCGCGAAGCGAGCAGCAGGAACGCCAGCACCGTGAGATAAGCGCCTTCGGACAGTGCGATGCCTTTTGGCAGCGCCAGCACCGCCGCCACCACCGCAAGCAGAAATGCCGACCACCACGCCGCATCCAGCCGATGCACCAGGCCGCGCGCGACGACCAGCATTGCGAATCCCGCCACGCTGCCGATGAAGTGCGAAGCCTCGACGAGCGGCAGCGGCACGTGCAGCTCCAGCAGATCGGTCGCCTCGCCCGAGAGCGGCGTCACACCGGAAATGAGCAGCCACGCTCCCGCGATGAAAGTCAGCGTCGAGAGCAGCAACGGCGAAATTGCGACGGCAGCGCGACCGATGGGAGCGGCGACGCCGGAGCGCAGTTCGTAGCCCGCGAGCAGCATGGCGGCTGCAATCAGCGGCAGGAGGTAATAGATGACTCGATACAAAAAGAGTGCGCCGATGATCTGCTCGGGCGGTGCGCGTCCGCCGCACGCAAGCAGGATCACCGCTTCGAACACACCGAGGCCGCCCGGCACGTGACTCAGCAGTCCGAGCGCCACCGCCATCGCGTACCACGCGAAAAACGCCGGCAGACCGATGATGTTCGAAGGGAGCAGGAACCACAGCGCAGCAGCCGATGCGGTGAGGTCGAGCGCTGAGATCACCAGCTGCCGGATCGCGAGATCCGCCGGCGGCAATCGCACGGGCCAGCGATTCAGCACGCGAATTTCGCGAGTGCGCGCAGCGGCCACGATCAGCGCGCCGACTGCGAGCAACAGCAGCACAGCAATCGCTCGCAGCAGCCAGCTCGGCAAGTGAACCAGCGCGGCTACGTCGGGCGCGCCCCACAGCAATCCCGCTGCACCGAACGCCGTCATGCCGATGACGAACGCACCGGCATTGAAAGCGGCTGCTTGCGCAACGCGTCCGGCTTCGACGCCGGCAGCCGTGTACAAGCGCATGCGAACTGCGCCGCCGGTCAGTACGCCGAGACCGACGGTGTTACCCAGCGCGTAGGCGATGAACGAGGTGAGCAGCACAGTGCTGCGCCGAACCTTCGCGCCCGCGTAACGCAGTGCCGAGAAGTCGTAGCCCGTGAGCACGAGATAGCTGAGCACGGTCGCGAGCCCCGCCCACAGCAAAGCCGTAGCGGGCTGCGTCGCGATCTGCTGCACAACCTCTGCGTACCGCACTTCGCGCAATAAACCGCGCAGCGCATCGAAGACAAGCGCGCTCAGGGCGAGCACGACCGCGCCGATCGCCCACGGCCGCCATCCGCTCCATCTGCCTGCACTCTCGGCCGTCAAGCACTCCTCCTGCTAGCAAAGGGAGCGATTTTGACGTCCCAAGTTCGCGATTGGGTCCGATGTAAAGATTACGTTATCGACATCAATCCCGCTCGGTCGCGAGAAGCGTGGCCAGGCGCTCCGCATGACCGCGCAGCTCGCTGGCGGCAGTGGCCTCCCAAAGGTCCGCACGCAGCATGGGGCCGACGTAGAACAGGTGCGGGCCTGGCCAGCCGTCGGCATCGATAACGGCGCCTCGCGGCCCCGTGCGCAGCCCAAGGCCGAGCGAATCTGCCACGCACAGACCGCACTGTACGAGGCTGCGCCACAGCGGCTCCGTAGAACGTGCAACAGCATAGTCCGGGCCCGTGCAATTCACGATGCGATCGAAGGCTTCGGTGCGCTCGGTCTGCGTGCCGCGCGGTCGCCATGTAACTTCGATGCGCTGCTCGCGAGGCGTGAATCGCAAGAGGTGCCCCGCGTGAATGTGCAGGCGCTGCATGGTGCGCAATTCGTCGACGCGCTGGATGAGCTGCAGCGGCAGGCGATGACGATGCGTATCCCACAGCGCTCGCAGATGACGCATGAAGCGCACGCGATCGCGCTCCGACAGTCGCTGCCAGATCGTAGGCGCCATGTTGCGGACGAACGTGATCGCTTCGCGCCAGTCGCCGCCGGCCTTCTCCGCTTCGCGCGCGACGAGGCGAACGGCTTTGGTGAGACCGCGCAGCGATGTCGATGCTGCAAGCAGCAATGCGTTGCCGTCGCCCTTGAACGCATCCGGGCGAAATGCAGTTTGTCGCGGCGGCACGAGCCCATGACGAGACAACGCATGCAATGTCGGCGTGCGCTGCGGATCCGCGGACGCAGCGTTGATCACGTCGGCGGCAGTCAGGCCGGTGCCGATCAGCAAGATCTTCTGGCCGCGCGAGAACTGCAGCTCGTTCGACCACGGGTCCGTGACATACGCCGGATGATTCGCGACCGGTGCAGCGACCGCGAGCGCTGCAGGCTTGGGATTGCCAAGCGCCAGCACGACGTCGTCCGCCGTCAGTTTGCGTCCGTCGCGCAACTCGAGTTGCAGCGGCAGGTGGCGCTCGAGGCGCCGTACGTTGGTAACCTCGCCGGTCAGCACGTCGAGGCGGACGTTCGCAGGCGCGCTGAGCTGCGCCGCCATCAGGAACTCCTGCAGATACTCGCCGTAGAGCGCGCGCGGCAGGAAATCCTCGCCGCCGGCACCGGGAATGCGCCGTTGCACGAACTCGAGGAACTCGTTCGGCGCATCCGCGCTCGCAGACATGCGGCTCGCGGGAACGTTCAGCAGATACGGAAAGCCGCGATCGGCATATGCCACGCCACGGCCGACTACGCCGCCGCGCTCGATCAGAACCACGCGCGTGGGTCCGGGCGGCGGGCGGCGCAGAAGATTTGCGGCCACGACCGTGCCGCAGAAGCCGCCGCCGACGATCGCTATCGTGCGTAACAGGGCCACGTGCTTCCCTGGTCTAGTCGACGATCAGCTTGTAACCGGCGCCGACCACGGTCTGCAGCATCTGCGGTGCGGCGGCATCGATTTCGATCTTCTGGCGCAAGCGATGCACGAGCTGCTTGAGCAACTGCCGATCGCCCGAGCCTTTGTGTCCCCATACCTGCATCAGCAGGCGATCCGAGCTGACGGTGTGGCCCGCATTCGCGACCAGCATCTGCAGCAGACGCAACTCCAGCTTGGTCAGCCGCACCGGCGCCTTGGTGCCGATCTGCACGGTGTGTTCCTGCGTGTCGAGCTGCACGCGCCCGGCTGCGAGCGGCGCGGAATTCTCCAGGCCCGCACGCCGCAACAGCGCTTTCACGCGCGCCAGCAACGTGCGCGGGCTGAATGGCTTCGTGAGGTAATCGTCGGCGCCCAGGTCCAGCGCGCGCACCAGGTCCTCTTCCTCGCCGCGCACCGTGAGCATCATCACGGGCACGCGCGATTGCGTGCGGATCGCTTCGCACACCTGGAAGCCCGAGGCGCCCGGCATGTTGATGTCGAGGATCACGAGGTCCGGCGACTCGCTCTCGAACGAGCGGATCGCGTGCGTGCCGTCGCCCGCGCTGATCACCAGATAGCCGGCCTGCGACAGCGTGAACGCAATCAGCGCCAGCAGGTCCTTGTCATCATCCGCGCACAATATCTTCATCGTAGGTTCACTCGCGCGCCACTCGCAGTTGCACTTCGAAGCGGGTCTTGCCAGCCGGCGTGCGCCGCGCGGCGATCGCGCCGCTGTGCCGCTCGATGATCGATTTCACGATCCACAGGCCGAGCCCGAGCCCGCCCGGTTCCGGCTCTTCACCGGGGCCGCGGGAGAAACGCTCGAAGATCGAGCCGTTCTCCAGCTCCGGCACGCCCGGTCCTTCATCCTCGACCCACGCTGTCACGATCCCGTTGGCGTGCGAGGCGCCGACCCGCACCGCGCTGCCCTCTGGCGCGAACTTGCTGGCGTTCGCCAGCAGGTTGACGAAGACCTGCGTCAGGCGCGGCCCGTCGCCGTCGACCGGCGGCAGGTCTTCAGGGAACTCCAGCTCCAGGCGCTGGCGGCGCTGATTGAGCAGCGCGCCGATCAGCGCGTCCGCATCCTCGATCACCTCGGCCAGCGACACGTTCTGGTGCCGGATGCCGAGCTGGCCGGACTCGATGCGCACGCTTTCCAGCAGGTTGTCGATGAGACGCGTCAGGCGCAGCGTGCCGCGCTCCAGCGAGAACACCAGCTCCTTCTGCTGCTCGCGCGACATGGTCTCGATGCCTTCGCGCAGCAACTCGATGGAGGCGAGCTGCGCCGCGAGCGGTGTGCGGAACTCGTGAGAGATGTTCACGAGCACGGAATCTCGCGCGCGCCGCACGCCTTCGAGCTCGGTCTCGTCGCGGATGACCTGCACCTGCAGCTCGTCGACCGGTGCAGCGCTCGTGATGATCGTGGTTCGCGGTGCGCCATCCCTGAGATTCAGCTGCTCCGTCGCTTGCGCGTTGCCTTCGAGCCGCGCGCGCATGATCGGGCAGCGGGTCTCGCACGGCCGCTCGCCGTTCTCGAGACAGGGTTTCAGCACGTCGCCGCAGAAGCGGCCGATCGCCTCGTGCGATTGGACGCCGAGCAGCCGCGCTGCTTGCGGATTCAGGTAACGAATGACGCGCGACTTGTCGACGGCATAGACGCCCTCGACGATGCCGTCGAGCACCGCCTGCGCCTCGGCCTCGCGCCTGCGCAGATCGGTGGTGAGCTGCACCAGGTTGTCGCGCATGTTCTGGATCGTGCTGGCGAGCTTGCCGACCTCCTGCGTGCCGCCGACCGGAATGGACGTGGAGAAGTCGCCCTGGCCGAGGCGCTCGACTGCATCGCTCAGCGTGCCGAGCGGACCGGTGACCTGCTGACCCAGGATCACGCCGGCAAGCACCGCCAATGCAGCGAGCACGATCGCGGTTGCGAGCAGCCGCTTCACGAGACTGCTGACGGACGCATCGATCTCGCCGGACGGCAACCGCGCTTCCAGCAACGCAATCGCTTCGCCGGTCGAAGCGAACACCGGGAAGCTCGCCGCATAGAGATCCAGGTCTTCCATGCGCAGCACGGCGGAACGACCGTCGGACAGACCCGCGGAATGCAGACGCGTGAACTCATCGACGCGCTTGTCCTCGACGAACACGCGGTAGTTGATCAGCCGGATCGGCACACCGACGCGCTCCGTCAACAGCTCGGCCATGCGATCGTCGAGCAGCCTTGCGACGTACAGGCGGCGCCCGACCGCACCGCCGATCTGTGCCGATGCACCGATCACGGAGTAGCGTCCGACCGAGGGGACCGCGAGAAACCGCTCGCCCTGCTCGACCGCCGACGCTTCGATCTCTTCCCACGGCAACGCGACGCCAGCCTGAGCGATCAGCTTGCCGCTTTCGAACACCGCGCACGAGACGATCGTGTCGCTGTTGCACGAGCGGCGCAGGTACAAGCCGAGGCTCGACGTCCGCGTGTCCGCAAGCATGCGCTGCAGCGTCTGGCGATCCGCCACGCTCTTCGCCTGGGTCAACGCGTCCTCGCCGTAGCGGCGCAGATCTTCGCGCGCCATCGCGCCCGCGAGCTGCACGCGCGCACTGCCCTGCTGATTCGCGAGATCGCGCAGCGAGCCGATCGCGGAGATCGAGATGCCGCCGACCACGAGCAGCACGATCGCGACGTTGATCAGAGCGATCCACACGCCCAGGGGCGCACGTGAGGTATCGAGCTGCAGCCGGTCGATGAATTCTTGAATGCGCGAGAGCATGCTGAAGCTATTGTCGGGCTCGAGCCCGACCTACTTCCTCTTATATCCGGTGCGCCATTCGACGAGCGTCTTGATGACCAGCGTGACGACCGCGAGCAGCGTCAGGAGCGAAGCGACGGCGAAGGCACCCACGAAATTGTATTCCTGGTAGAGGATCTCGATGTGCAGCGGCATGGTCGTGGTCACGCCGCGCACGTGGCCGCTGACGACCGAGACCGCACCGAACTCGCCCATCGCGCGCGCGTTGCACAGGATAACGCCGTACAACAGGCCCCAGCGGATCTTCGGCAAGGTGACGTGGAAGAACGTCATCAGGCCGCCGGCGCCGAGCGTGATGGCCGCCTCTTCCTCGTCGTTGCCGAGCTGCTGCATCAGCGGGATCAGCTCGCGCGCGACGTACGGGAAGGTGACGAACATGGTCGCGAGCACGATGCCGGGCACGGCGAAGATGATGCTGATGTCGTGCTCCTGCAGCCACAGGCCGAACCAGCCCTGCATGCCGAACAGCAGCACGTAGATCAGGCCGGAAATGACCGGCGACACCGCGATCGGCAGGTCGATCAGCGTGATCAGGAAGCTCTTGCCCTTGAACTCGAACTTGGCGATCGCCCACGAGGCGGCGATGCCGAAGACGATATTCATCGGCACCACGATCGCCGCGACCATCAGCGTCAGGCGGATCGCGGCCAGCGTGTCCGAGTCCTTGAAGCTGTTGAAGTACAGCTCGAAGCCCTTCTCGAGCGCGGTTGCGAACACCGTGATCAGCGGTGCGAACAGCAGCGCCGCCAGGAACAGCAGCGAGGTCGTGATGAACGCCGCCTTCGCCACGAAGGCGAGGACCGTGTCGCGGCCGGGCCGGCTCGCGATCTCCGCCAGCAGTTCCTGTGAAGTACCCGGGCCGGCCATCAGCGTCCGGCGACGACTTGACGTCGCCGGCCCCAGGCCTGCAGCAGATTGATCGAGAGCAGCATCACGAACGACAGCACCAGCATCGCGAAGCCGAGCGCCGCCGCGCCGGCGTAGTCGAACTGCTCCAGCTTGATCACGATCAGCAGCGGGGTGATCTCGGTCTTCATCGGCAGATTGCCGGCGATGAAGATGACCGAGCCGTACTCGCCGACTGCGCGCGCGAACGCCATCGTGAATCCGGTCGCGATCGCCGGCGCGACCGTGGGCAGGATGATGCGGCGGAAAATGGTGAAGCGCGCGGCGCCGAGTGTTTCAGCCGCGTCTTCCAGGTCGCGCTGAACTTCGAGCAGCGCCGGCTGCACCGAGCGCACCACGAATGGCAGACCGATCAACGTCAGCGCCACGACGATACCGATCCAGGTATAGGCGACCTTGATGCCGTACGGCGCGAGGTACTGGCCGATCCAGCCGTTCTCGGCAAACACGGCCGTGAGCGCGATGCCCGAGACGGCCGTCGGCAGTGCGAACGGCATGTCGATCAACGCATCGATGAGCTTGCGGCCCGGGAATTCGTAGCGCGTCAGTGTCCAGGCGATGATGAAACCGAACACGCTGTTCAAGGTTGCCGCAAGCAGCGCCGCGCCGAAGCTCAACTTGTAAGAGGCCACCGCGCGCGGCTCGAGCAGCACGCGCACCAGGTCGTCCCAGCCCATCGTCGCCGTCTTCATGACCAGCGCAGCGAGCGGGATCAGCACGATCGCGCACAGAAAGAACGTCGAGAAGCCGAGCGTCAGGCCGAACCCAGGCAGGATCGAGGGCGTGCGGACCGTCGCGTTCACGGGCTGGCCTTGGCGCCGTAGATCTTGTCGAACACGCCGCCGTCCGCGAAGTGCTTGTCGTGTGCCTGCGTCCAGCCGCCGAACACCTGGTCGACCGTGAACAGCTCCAGCGGCGCGAACTGGCTGCGATATTTCTCCAGCACCTGCGGGTCGCGCGGCCGGAAGTAGTGTTTCGCGGCGATCTCCTGGCCCACGGGCTCGTACAGAAAGCGCAGGTATGCTTCGGCGATCTGCCGCGTGCCGCGCCGATCGACGACGGTGTCGACGACTGCGACCGGCGGCTCGGCGAGAATGCTGACGGCAGGCACGACGATCTCGACCTTGTCGGGTCCGAGCGCGCGAATCGCCAGCAGAGCTTCGTTCTCCCATCCCAGCAGCACGTCGCCGATCTCGCGCTGGACGAAGGTATTGGTTGCACCGCGAGCGCCGCTGTCGAGCACCGGCGCGCGCGCAAACATCTCGGCCACGAATTTCTGCGCCGCGGCCTGCGCCGCCGCCACTTCCTTCGCAGCGGCCGGGTCGTCGATCTTGGTCAGATCGCCGTGCAGCTGGCGCTTCATCTCCGCGCCCCACGCCGCCAGGTAGTTCCAGCGCGCGCCGCCCGAAGTCTTCGGATTCGGCGTCACGATCGCGACGCCCGGCTTGAGCAGGTCGGGCCAGTCGTGAATCTGTTTCGGATTGCCCTTGCGCACCAGGAACACGATCGTCGAGGTGTACGGCGCGCTGTTGTCCGGGAAGCGTGTCTGCCAGTTCGCGCCCAGGCGCTTGCCCTTGCGCTGAATCGAATCGATGTCGTACGCGAGTGCGAGCGTGACGACGTCCGCCGGCAGTCCGTCGATCACGGCGCGCGCCTGGCTGCCCGAGCCGCCATGCGACTGCTTGATCGTCACCTGCTGGCCGTTGTTGTGCTCCTGCCATTCCTTCGCGAACGCTTCGTTCACGTCGCGATACAGCTCGCGCGTCGGGTCGTAGCTGACGTTGAGCAGCTCCACGTGCTTGCGCGCGCCGGGGTCCTTGCCGGCATCGTCGCCAGAACCGCCGCCGCACGCGGCGAGCAGCGCCATCGCCATCAGGCCCAGAAGGTTAAGCGCTGGCTGCTTGTTCATCGCTTTCTCTCGCAGGGCGAAACACGACCATCAACGAATACGACGCGGGCACGGCGAACAGCGGCGCGAAGTCGCGGCTCAGCTGCCCGAGGTCCGACACGCCGAGGATCAGCATCTGGTCCAGCGATTCGTTCAACTGGCGTTGCAACTCTTCAGCCGCTGAGCCGAAACGCAGCTCCGTCCGCATCTCCAGGCCGTGCACCGCCTGTGCTTCCGACCGCGCATCGAGCAGCGTACGCACGCCGAGCGGTCGCTGCGCATCGCCGCCCCGACCTTCCGGCAAGATGCCGACGTACACGGCTTCTGCAGGAACGTGACGCAACAAACTGGCTGCTACGGCCAACGTCGAGCGCCTCGCAGCATCGTCAGCCCAATGAATCAATACGCGCTGCGGCGAGACTGCTTGCGACGGCAACACCATCACTTCCGCGGCGCCGTTCCACAGCAACCATTCGATCTGCTTCGCCACCTTCGCGTGCGCTGCAATCACGGCCACACCCGAGATGCGGGTCTGAGCGCTGCCCTGGCACGTCGCGAGCACCGGATCGATGCGCTTGGCGATGCGCGTCTTCATACGGCCAGCGAGCTCGACCAGGAAGGGATGCTGCGAAAGGCGCTCGACGGCCGCGGACTCGGCCGCACACACGGTGTAGCTAGAAAGTGGAGTCGGCAGCACGTGAATGCGTCGCACGCCAATCGCAACCGACTGACCGAACACAACCGGGAAAGCGCGCTGCTCGTACTGCGTCCGCGTGATATCGAGAATGGCAGCGGTCGCATGACCGTCTGCAGTCGAGGTCGTGCCGATGTGCGCATCGGCCGGACCGCTCGTCATGCGCACGCGGATCCGCTCCAGAGCACCCGTAAACACCAGCTCTTCGACGACGCCGGTCGCGATGTAGTTCGTGCGCAGGTTGTCCCGCGTCGGCGCCAGCTCGATCTCTTCCGGCCGCAGCACCGCGACCACTTCGTGCTCGCGCCCGCCTTCCAGCTTCTCGATGCGGCGCGCGTTGACGGGCGTCGCGCCGAAGCGGATGCCCTGCTCGGTCTGTTTCGCGAGCAGCAGGTTCGCAGCACCGAGGAAGGTCGCGACGAAGCGTGTCGCAGGACGATCGTACAGCTCGTCGGGCCGGCCGCATTCGAGCAGGCGGCCGAGATTCATGACGCCGATGCGGTCGGCCAGCGCGAACGCCTCTTCCTGGTCGTGCGTGACCAGCACCGTGGTGATCTTCAGCTCGCGCTGCACCTGGCGGATCGTCCGCCGCAGCTCTTCGCGGATCTTCGCGTCGAGCGCGCCGAACGGCTCGTCGAGCAGTAGTACTTCGGGCTTGTGCGCCAGCGCGCGTGCAACGGCGACGCGTTGCTGCTGACCGCCCGAGAGCTGCGTGGGCAAGCGATCGTCCATGCCTTCCAGCGCGACCAGGCGCAGCAGTTCCTTGCGACGCTGCCTCCGGTCCTCGGCGCGCATGCGCCGTACTCGCAGCGCGAACTCGATGTTCTCGCCGACGGTCATGTGCCGGAACAGCGCGTAGTTCTGGAACACGAAGCCGACGCCGCGCTGGCGCGCCGAGACGTGCGTGACGTCGTTGCCGTGGAGCGAGATGCGCCCGTGGTCGACGCCGGTGAGACCGGCGATCGCGCGCAGCAAGGTGCTCTTGCCGCTGCCGCTCGGACCGAGCAACACGAAGAACTCGCCTTCGCCGACTTCCAGCGAAACGTCGTTGACGACCGGCAAGCCTTGATATCTTTTCGTGACCTGGTCGAGGGTGATCGACATAGTGGCCGGTGAGCTTACCGATGCCCGGGTGTAAGTTCAGTATTGCCGCGGTTATAAAGGGGTTATACGGCCCGACCGCGTGACGCAGGCCCGCCCCAGTCTCTCCCGCTCAAACATAAGGCCCCCTCCGTACCCGGCAGGGGGCCTTCAAGTGAGGATTTCAGCGCGAACTCAAATCAATTGGTATCGGAGGCCACCTTGGAACGGTCTTCCTGGAACACGAGTTCCACGCGCCGGTTCTGCTGGCGGCCGACCGGGCTGTCGTTACTGGCGACGGGCGTGGTCTCGCCCTTGCCCACGGTGCTGATCTGCGAGGCGTCCACGCCGCGCTCGAACAACGCTGCCTGTACTGATGCCGCGCGACGCTCCGACAACTCCTGGTTGTACTCGTCGCTCCCGACATTGTCCGTGTGTCCCTCGATCATCACTTTGCGCGACGTATCTTCCTTCAGAACAGTGGCCAATCGATCGACCGTTGTGTAAGCGCCGGGCTTGAGGGTCGCCTTGCCGGTGTCGAACAACACATCGCCCATGGTCACGACGATGCCACGATCCGTCTTCTTGCCTTTGAGATCGGCAAGCTCACGCTCCAACGACTTGGCGCGGTCTTCAGCCGACTGCGCCTGTGCCGTCGCAGCCCGCGCCTGTTGCGCGTTGCGGTCGGCTTCCAGCGTACGCGCCTCGGTCAGCACGGCTTGTCGTTCCGCCGTGCCCTTGTCGACATCGTCCTTGGCCTGCGCCGTCAGGATCTTCTCGTTCGCGATCTGGGCATTGCGATTGGCTACCGCAGCCTCGTACTGAATGTCGGCGACCTTGCCGTGCTTCTCAGCGAGTGCGTTCGCGCGGTCCAGCGCCTTGCGCGCCTCGGTGATGTTCGTCACGGCGACGCCGGCGCGCGGCGATGCTTCGACCTGCGGCACGACGGCGCGCGCGGTCTCGAGCTCCTCGATGGTGTCAGGGGTCGAGGCGCAGCCAGCGATACTCGCCGCTACCGCTGCTGCCAGAAAAAAACTGTACTTGCGATTCATTACGTGCCTCCCGGTCACTGGTCGTCAGTGGTGCGCACAGCATCTGTCGGCGCAGTGGACGAGCGCTGCGCTTCCTGCCGCAGCTGCTTGATGCTCGCGAGCAGCTCATCCGCCGCCTTGCGCGCGGTCGCGCTCTGCGACTTGGACACGGCCAGCTCGGCATCGAGCTGCGCCAGCTGCGCATAGCGCTCTGCAGGCTGCTCCTTGCCGTCCTTTATTGCCTGACGTGCATGGTCGAGATTCTCTTTTGCTCGTTGCAACTCGATAGCGCCCTGCTCCGAGTTGCCGATGGTCTGTTGCGCTTGCTGCACCGAGGTGTCGCTGCGCGCCACGCGCTCCTTCGTCAGCTCGGAAACGCCGCCGCAGCCCGCGATCAGCACTGCCGTGAGTGCGAGCGGACCGGCAGCACGTGTCATCCAGTAATTCATAGGCTCGGCTCCTCCACAATTCGAAACGTCGTCAGGGGGACCACACTTCGAAACGCTTGCTCCGTCGGCGATGTTCCCGAAATTGCGCGGCGCCGACGCCTACAAATCCTGAAAAATGCCGGAGTTGCAGCGTATAGCTGAAGCACCGACACTGCGTGCTCCAACACCGGGACGACCATGCACAAGGCTCATTTCTTCGCAGTGGCGCTGCTGCTCGCGGCGCTCGTTTTCACTGGCTGCAATACGCGCGTCGACACACCGCAGGTCGGCGTATATCGAGCTGTGCTGCGCCTACCCGGTGGCGACACGCCGTTCGGTTTCGAGGTCGCACAGGAACAGCAGCAGTACGTGCTCTACCTGACGAACGACACCGAGCGCACGCGCGTGAGCAACGTGAAGGTTGCCGATGGCGAGCTCACTGCAATTTTTCCGGGATACGAGAACTCGCTGCGCGCGACGATGCATCGTGACCGCATCGAAGGCAGCGTCACGCTGATCAAGGCCGGCGGCAAGGAACAGGTCATTCCATTCACCGCGAAGCTCGGCGAGACGTATCGCTTCTATCGGGATGCAGCGAGCGACAACGCGGACGTCGGCGGGACGTGGGAAGCGACCTTCACCGACGACGAGGGCAAGACGTCGCGAGCGATCCTCTTGCTGAAGCAACAGCACGATCACGTCACCGGCACCGTCATGACGCCGACCGGCGATCATCGCTTCCTCGAAGGTCAGGTGCACGGCGACGAGCTGCAGCTCTCGACGTTCGCAGGCGGTCTCGCCTATCTGTACAGGCTGAAGGTCGACGCACAGGGCGGGCTCGAAGGCGAGTACTGGCAGGGCCTCGCCTCGCACGAGAAGGTCGCAGCACATCGCAACGACGCGGCGACGCTCGACGGCGCAGGCAAGCAGACCACGATGCTCGACACCACGCAGCCGCTGAACTTCACGTTCCCCGACGTCGACGGCAAGCCGGTCTCGTTGAGCGATGCCCGTTTCCGCGGCAAGGTCGTGCTGGTGACGCTCGGCGGCACCTGGTGCCCGAACTGCCACGACGAAGCGAAATTCCTGGGGCCGCTCTACCGTGAGTACCGCGACCGCGGCTTCGAAATCATCGCGCTGATGTTCGAGCGCCACGGCGAGCTCGAGAAGGCGGCACGCGCAGTCCGCGGTTACCGTCAGGACCTGAATATCGAGTTTCCGACGCTGATCGCCGGACTCTCCGAGACGGACGAGGCCAGCAAGGCGCTGCCGATGCTGAACGGCGTTTACGGCTATCCGACCACGATTCTGCTGGATCGCAGCGGGCGCGTGCGCGGCATTCACACAGGGTTTGCGGGCCCGGCGACGGGACGGCATTATGATGAGCACGTGAAGGAGTTTCGCGACGAAGTCGAGCAGCTCCTGGCGCAGGCCGGTGGCTGAACGACGAGCACAAAGAGACCACGTTAGGGAGTGTCGTTCCATGAACCATCAGAACTATGGCAAATGCATCCGGGCACTGATCGCGGTTTGCCTGCTGGGTGCCGGCGCCCACGCGCTCGCGCTCGACGCCTCGCCGCCCGCACCGCTGAACGTGGTCATCGTCGACGAGACCGAAAAGGGCTACGACCGGGCCATTCTGTACAAGCAGGGGATCGCTTCGCGGGCCAGCGCCTTCAACAAGGGGCCGCACGCGGACGCGTTGTACAAGGCGCTGGGCGACCAGAACGTCCGGGTGCGCCTGGCGGTCCCGACCGGCTGCCCGACGCAGAGCACCCTCGAGCCCTGCTCGAACGTGCGGCACATCAAGGACGTCGAGCTGCCCGCTGCGATCGCGGCGTCGAAGAGCGGCACGCTGCTGATCGTGTGGCCGGAAGCCGCGTATTTCCCGGGTGAGCAGTTGTTCGTCGCCTACCTCGATGTCGACGTGCTGCAGAAAGGCAAAGTGGTCCCGGGCACGTTCTATGTCGGCTATCGCGACTGGGAATGCGACGAGCACTGCGTGCCGACGGCCTTCGAAGCTTCGGCGAAGGAGCTGGCCGCGATGGTCCGCTACATGCTCGAGCTCGGGCCTGCTGCGCAGTCGAAGGCAGTCCCGGCGCCTTGGCTGAACAAGCCGGTCGTCACGAGCGTCGACAAGTGGGCCAACGACTGCGCCACGAAGCTGAACAACGATCATGTCGTGCGTGAGTACGGGGAACGGTTCTGGCTGAACGACCCGTCGAACCGCACGCTGATCTCCGCCGCCTGGCGTGGCTGCAACATCTTCGCCAACAGCCGTTAGCCCGACATGAGTCGCGCCTTTTGGCGGGCGTGTCGAAAGTGCCTTGGCCGCTTTCGACCAGAAAACTAGATCGCCTGGTACGCGGCGAGCGCCGCCTGGCGCGACTCCGCGAGATCGACCAGCGGCGCCGGATAAGTCGAACCGATGCGCACGCCCGCGGCCGCCAGGGCCGCGGCGGGCGCGGCATGCGGTGCGTGCACGTGCGGCGCTGCGAGTCGAGCCAGCTCCGGAACCCAACGCCTGATGTAGTCGCCCGCGGGGTCGAACTTCTCGCTCTGCGTCTGCGGATTGAAGATGCGGAAGTAGGGCGCCGCGTCGGCGCCGCAGCCCGCGACCCATTGCCAGTTCAACGTGTTCGCGGCGAGATCCGCGTCGACCAGCGTATCCCAGAACCAGCGCGCGCCCTCGAGCCAGTGAACGCGCAGGTTCTTCACGAGGAACGATGCGACGATCATGCGCACGCGGTTGTGCATCCAGCCCGTCGCCCATAACTGCCGCATGCCGGCGTCTACTATCGGAAAGCCGGTGCGTCCTCGCTGCCACGCTCGCAGGTGCGCAGAGTCGCCGGACCATTCGAAGCGCTCGAAGCGCCGATCGAGCGGCTGCAGCGGCGTGTGCGGAAAGTGGTAGATCAGATGATGCGCGAACTCGCGCCACAGCAGCTCGGACACGAACGTCGACTCGCGCAGCTGCGCTCGCGTGCCGCGCAGCGCTTGCCACACCTGGCGCACGGAGATTTCGCCGAAGTGCAGATGCGGCGACAGGGCCGATGTTTCGTCGAGATCGGGCCGATCGCGCGTCTTAGCGTATGCGGCGAGCGGCTTCTTTGCGAATGAGCGCAGTCGCGCGTGTGCGCCGGCTTCTCCCGGCTTCCACGTGCGTTCCATCGTGGCGTACCACTGGATTTCCGGCAGCAGCTGCAGCTCGCCGAGCGACAGCGAATCGGGCCACGCCGCGGGTGCCTCCCAACGCGACGGCATTCGCAACGGCTCGGGCGGCGCCAGGTCTTCGAGCACACGCCGCTTGAACGGCGTGAAGACACGATACGGATGTCCCGTGCCGTTCTGGATCTCCCATGGCTCGCGCAACAAAGCGCCGTTGAAGCTTTCCGCGACGAGACCGTCGGCGCGCAGCTGCGTCTTCACTTCGATATCGCGCGCGACTGCTGCAGGCTCGTAGCGCCGATTCCAGAAGACAGCGCGTGCGCCTGTGCGCGCGGCAACGGCAGCCAGACATTCGAGCGCCGGCCCGCGCAACAGCGAAAGCTGCGAGCCACGCGAGCGCAATTCCTCGCCCAGAGCCCGGAGCGAGCGATGCAGCCACCAGCGCGAGGCGCCGCCGGCGGCAAACTCGCGCTCCTCGGCATCGCACAGGATGTACACCGGAACGATCGGCCCGCCGAGCTTCGCGGCTGCCTGCAGCGCGGGGTTGTCGCGCAGACGCAGATCCTGCCGTAACCAGACGATGGCTCCCGTGCTCATGCGGCCCAAGCTATCATTGCCCCATGCCATCCTTCGACATCGTTTCCGAGCTCAACCCGCACGAAGTTGCGAACGCCGTAGACCAGGCGAACCGCGAGGTCGGCACGCGCTTCGACTTCAAGGGCACGAACGCCCGGTACGAGCTCACGGATTACGTGATCACGCTGATCGCGCCCGCCGACTTTCAGTTGAAGCAGATGATGGACATCCTGAAGCTGAAGCTGACCAAGCGCGGCATCGATATCGTGTGCATGAAAGTCGACGAGCCCGTCATCACCGGCCAGACGGCGAAGCAGACCGCAACGCTGCGGCAGGGCATCGATACCGAGCTCGGCAAGAAGCTGCAGCGCCTGATCAAGGATTCGAAGCTCAAGGTGCAGGCCGCGATCCAGGACAAGCAGGTGCGTGTCACGGGCAAGAGCAGGGACGATCTGCAGTCGGCCATTGCGCTGGTTCGCGGCGGCAAGTTCGACCTGCCGCTGCAATTCACGAATTTCCGCGACTGACCCGGTAAGAACTACCTGCAGGTCGGGCATCAGCCCGACTCTGCTGCGTTTCAAACCCGCGCGTCACCCGCTCCCGACTGACATCAAACCGTGCTTCGCGGCATCGTCTCACCCGGGCCAGAACCGGAGAGCGATGCCATGTGGACCGCCGCACTGAAGTACGACGCGAGTGTTCCGAACTCGACTGTCACGGAAGGAGCGCTGCCCGCCGTCGAGCTGCGCCGCTGGCTGCGTGGACGCTGGGCGCTGCTGTTCTCGCATCCCGACGACTTTGCCGCCTACGGATTCGAGAGCGACCGCTGGCTGGTGCACGTCGAGGAAGCCTTCGCCGCCACCGACATCCGGCCAATCGCGCTCGCGGGGCGGCACGAGACCGGCTGGATCACCGCGGTCGGCGGTTGCACGACTTCGCTGGCGCTGGATGAGATTCAGCGCTACCCGGTCGCGCGCGATTCTCGCGAAGAGGCGCTGCGCAGCGCGGCCTTCGAACCCGCAACTCGCTTCGTGATGACGCTCGACGCAGCGCTCCGCCTGCGCCGCACGTTCGTCTACTCGCAGCAGGATCGGTTGCCTTCGCCGATGGATCTTGCGGTGATTGCGCAAGGTCTGCGCGATGGCGTCAGGACCCGGCACGCGGCGGCCCGGAATACGCCTGCCATTCCTTGCCGACGATGAGGCGCGCGCCGCGGCCGAACGTCATATATGACCACGCCCACTGCACCAGCACCGACAGGCGATTGCGGAAGCCGCTGAGCCGATAGATATGAACGATCAGCCAGAACCACCACGCGAAGTAGCCAGCGAGCCGGAGTCTGCCGAACTCCGCGATCGCGCGGCTGCGGCCGATAGTCGCCATCTGCCCGAGGTCGTGATAGCGAAATGGTGTGCGCTCGGCGATAGCGCCGCGCTGGACTTCCTTCCGGACCACATTCGCTGCGTAGATCCCTTCCTGCATGGCCACCAGGGCAACGCCCGGTAGCAGCTTGCCTTCGCCCTCTTCGAAACGCGCCATGTCGCCGAGCACGAAGATTTCCGGATGGCCGGGGATCGTGAGGTCCGGATTGACGCGGACGCGTCCGACCTGATCGACCGTTGCACCGCTCAGCGTGCGACCGACGTCCGCGGCGCGCACGCCTGCCGCCCACAAGACAGTCGAAGCCGCGACGTGCTCATTGCCGACGTCGACGCCGCCTTCGGCGACATTCGTGACGCGGGAGTGGGTCCAGACCTGCACGCCGAGCGATTCGAGATCGCGCATCGCGCGCGCCGCGAGCTTGTCGTCGAACGACGGCAGGATGCGCGGCCCCGCCTCGATCAGAATGACCCGCGTCTGGCGCGGATCGATGCTGCGGAAGTCGCGCGCCAGCGTGTAGCGGCTCATCTCGCCGATCGCACCCGCCAGCTCCACGCCGGTCGGACCGCCGCCGACCACGACGAAGGTGAGATGGCGGCGGCGCGCTTCGACGTTCGTATCGCGCTCGGCGGCCTCGAACGCTTCGAGCACGCGACGGCGGATCTCGGTTGCCTGGGGCAGCGTCTTCAAGCCGGGCGCGTGCTGCTCCCATTCCTCGTGGCCGAAGTATGCGTGTTGCGAGCCGCACGCGAGCATCAGGTAGTCGTACTGGAAGTCGCCGCAGTCGGTGACGACCTTGCGAGCGTCGACGTCGACCTGCCGCGCTTCCGCTTTCAGCACGCGAATATTGCGAACCTTCGCGAACAGGCTGCGTATCGGCACGGCGATATCCGCGGGGCTCAGCGCCGCCATCGCGACCTGGTAGAGCAGCGGTTGAAACAGATGATGGTTCTCGCGATCGAGCAGCGTCACCGCTATGCCCGGCACATTGCGCAGCTTTTTCGCTGCGTTCAGGCCGGCGAAGCCGGCGCCGACGATGAGCACCTGCTTCATTCTGCGAGCTGCTGCCAGGCCCACTCGACGATGGGCTGGACGCGAGGGGAGACGAGGCGGTTCGCGCCTTCGTAGTCGACCCAGCGAAACTCGTTGTGCTCGGCGCGGCCGAGCGCCTCGATGACCGTGAGCGTCACTGCGCTCGTCTCGGTCCGTGCGATGTAGTAGCGCGCGACTTTGCCGCGGCTGTAGGGACCGGTCTCTGTGTAGACCTCGCCCCAGGCGAACTGCAGGTCGGCGATCAGCGTCTCTTCGCGGACCTCGCGTATCGCCGCGGCCAGCGGCTCTTCGCCGACCTCGACCATGCCCTTGGGGAAATCCCAGTGATTGAAGGCGCGCAGTAAAAGGAAGCGCCAGCCCGGCGGAGTCGAGCGAACCACGACTACGCCGGCTGACAGTCTCGTAGAGCGGGGCGGCGGCATGCCCCGAATTATAGCTACAGCAGTCGGGCTAAAGTCCGACCTCCACCCGCTCTCAGGCGGCCTCCTGGTAGTCGAGCACCCCGGCCACGGCGTGCATCACCGAAGCGATACGCACCGCGCTCTGGATTGCCTCGCGACCGATACCGCCTTCGCGCAGCTTGCGCTCATGTGCAGTCACGCACATGCCGCAGCCGTTGACGGCTGAGACGGCGAGCGACAGCAGCTCGAAGTCGAGCTTGTCGATGCCGGGGTTGCCGATCACGTTCATGCGCAACCGCGCCGGCATGGTCTGGTACTCGGCGTCCTCGACCAGGTGCAGGAAGCGGTAATAGATGTTGTTCATGCCCATGATGGCCGCCGCGGCCCGAGCCGCCTGTGCGTGCGCGGCGTCGAGGTGCGGCTGCGCCCAGCTCTCGATCGCGCGCACCAGCTGCGGATTGCGCGCGGCAATCGCCGTCGCTACCGCGAGCGATGCGATCTGGCGCTCGCTCAGACCGGGCGCACCCGGCGGGGTCAGCACGCTGCCCAGGTTCAGCTTGAGGTCGCGTGCATAGTCGGGAAGCTGGTCACGAATGGTATCGAGCGTCATGAATTCTCCAGGTCATCCGATGAATCGACACGGAGCCGGGCCAAAGCCCGACCTACAAAGATCCCGTAGGTCGGACTTCCGATCCGACAACCTCATTTAGGCCGCCTTCAGCGTGTCCTCGCCCTTCTGCCAGTTGCAGGGGCAGAGCTCGTCCGTCTGCAGCGCATCCAGCACGCGCAGGACTTCCTCGGGGCTGCGGCCAACGTTCAGGTCGGTCACGTACGCGAAGCGGATCACGCCCTGCGGGTCGACGATGAAGGTCGCACGCTGCGCGACGCCCGCCTCGGGGTCGAGCACGCCGAGCTCGGTGCTCAGCTCGCGCTTGATGTCCGAGAGCATCGGGAACGGCAGGTTGCGCAGCTCTTCCTTGTCCTTGCGCCACGCCAGGTGCACGAACTCGGAGTCGGTGCTCACGCCGTAGATCACGGCGTCACGATCGGTGAACTCGCGGTTGAGCTTGCCGAAAGCCGCAATTTCCGTCGGGCACACGAACGTGAAATCCTTCGGCCAGAAGAACACGACTTTCCACTTGCCGGGATGGGTCGCCTGGTCGAAGGGCTGGAAAGCGTGCGCCAGGTCGTTCGACACGACGCCGGTCAGGGAAAAGTGGGGAAATTTCTGTCCAACGCTCAGCATCATCTCTCTCCGGGTTGTCGGGTTGCGAACAGGATGATGCGGACGCACCCTCCATTTTTCCAATCCATTGATCTAAACTGATCCATAGAGACTGGCTATCGGGGCAGCGGCACCATGAATCTCCGCGATCTGCGCTATTTCGTCGCGCTGGCCGACACGCGCCACTTCGGCAAGGCCGCGGAGCGCTCGTTCGTCAGCCAGCCGACGCTGTCGGCGCAGATCAAGAAGCTCGAGACCTATCTGGGGGTGCAGCTGATCGAACGCCAGCCCCGCAAGGTCACATTGACCGAGACCGGCGCGAAGATCCTGCCGCTGGCGCGCCGCATCCTGCAGGAGAGCGACGAAATCGTTTCGGTTGCGCGCAACGAGCACGATCCGCTGTCGGGAAAGCTCAAGGTCGCGCTGATCCCGACGATCGGTCCGTACCTGCTGCCGCTCGTGGCGCGCAAGCTGCGCAAGCAGCTGCCGCGACTGAAGCTGATGCTGTACGAGCACCAGACGCAGCCGCTGTTGGATAAGCTGCGCGCCGGCGACATCGATCTCGGCATCCTGGCGCTGCCGGTGCCGCTCGACGGGCTGGAAGCGCGTCCGCTCTACGACGAGAACTTTACGCTGGCGGTGCCGACCAACAGTCCGCTGGCGAAGAAGGCCGGCGTCAAGGTCGACGATCTGAACGGCGAGACCCTGCTGCTCCTCGAAGACGGTCACTGCCTGCGCGATCAGGCACTCGATGTCTGCAGCCGCATCGACGTCAAAGAAAGCGAGGACTACCGCGCGACCAGCCTGGAAACCCTGCGACAGATGGTCGCGGCGGGGCTCGGCATCACGCTCCTGCCGGAGCTGGCGACGCGCGGCCCGTTCGGTTCCGGTCAGGGGCTCGTCGTGAAGCAGTTCGCACGGCCCGTGCCTTCGCGTAGCGTCGGCGCTGTCTGGCGCAAGAGCACGGCGCGCACGGAAGCTATCACCGCCGTGTGCGATGTCGTTCACTCGTCGATGGCACCCTGAACACCGATGCCCGAGACCCCTCTTCCCAGCATCGGCGATCTGCACGACGACCAGATCGTGGCGCTGCTGCGCTCCGGCGCACACGCTGCATTGCTGATCGCCTACTTCGGCGAGCCGGAATATCGGGAGCTCTCGCAGCTCGCCAAGCTGGCGTTCACCCGCCGCAATCCGCGCGGCCGCCGCGTATTCGTATTGCCGGGCATCATGGGCTCGCGTCTCGGCCTGGTCGCGCGCCGCAGTTATTCGCTGCTCTGGCTGCATCCGACAGCGCTCGCGAACGGCGAGCTCACGCAGCTCGCAGTTCCCGGCTCACGTGCGCTGCGCGCAGTCGGCGTGATGCTGCCGGGATATCTGAAGTTGCGACTGCGCCTGGAAATCGCAGGCTTTCGGCCGCTGTTCTGTCCGTTCGACTGGCGACACGACATCGAGCGCCTGGCGCGTGCGTTCGTGCAGACCATCGAGCGCAGCGGCGAGCGCAAGGCACTGGTGGTCGGACACAGCATGGGCGGTCTGGTGGCACGCGCCGCGCTGGCTCACGACAAGAAGCGGCGCATCGCGAAACTCATCCAGCTCGGCGCGCCGAACGACGGCTCGTTCGCACCGCTGCAGGCATTGCGGGCCGTGTACCCGACGGTACGGAAGATTGCGGCGCTCGATCGCATGCACACGGCTGAGCAACTCGCGCGCACCGTGTATCACACGCTGCCCGGCATCTATCAGATGCTGCCGTCCTGCGAGCCTGATTTGTTCGATCCGCACCAATGGCCCAACGACGAGCTCGCTCCCGACGCGAAGCTGCTCGCGCGTGCGTGCAAGGTTCGCGAACGCCTGCCGGACGCTGACGGGCGTTGCAGCGTCGTCGTCGGCGTCGGACAGGAGACGATCGTCTCGGCCACGCTGCGTGGCCGCGGATTCGAGTACGAATATCGCGCCGAGGGCGATGGCACCGTGCCCCTGGCGCGAGCGCGCTGGGCCGAAGCGGCAACGTGGTTCGTGAATGAAAATCACGGAGCGCTGACGCAGAACGATCTCGTGCTCGCAGCCGTCACAGACATCCTGAAGAGCGGCGACACGCGCCGCCTGCGCACCACAGCTCCACGTGCTTCCGACCCAGTGTCGCGCCGAGTTACGGACGACGAGCTGCGCACTGCGGCGCTACACAAGGTGCAGTGGGAAAGACTGTCGCTCGAAAGCCGGCGCCGCATTCTCGAGCCGGTCCTGACGCCGGAATTCCTCGCGCCGCCCGCCTGACGCCGGAACCCTGACGCCGTTACGTCAAAACGGCCCCGGGCGGGTACCGGGAAAATCCCTCAAGCGCCGCTCAGCCGGGACGATAGAGCTGGTGTGGACACACATTCACACTCGCGCGGGCGCTGGCGACTGGCTGCACTTGCAACCATCGTCCTCAGTGCGTGCGGCGGTGGCGGCGGAGACAGCGCCGCACCGACTCCGACTGCGAGCGCACCGCCGCGGCCGGTCGAGCAGTCTGATCTGCAGATCGCGCAGAGCGTCTACGGGAGCGGTCCGCGTACACCCGCCGGCTTCTATTCCGATCCGGTGCCGGACGGCTACGGTTACGTTTCGACGATGCACGTCAAGAACGCCAACGTCGACACGACGGTTGCTGCTCCCGAGCCGCTCTACGAGCTGTGCACCGACGACTGGAACGAGGCGCTTGCCTGGTCGGAGCTCAGCGCGCAGCACGAGCCGCAGTACTCCGACCTGGTCGCGACCAACGACGACCCGCGCTACTTCGAGTTCGGCCGCGTGCGCCAGGGCGATCCGACGTTCTACGTGCGCGCGCGTGTTTTCAAATGCGCTTACCTCGATCGCGCGAATGCCAACCTGCGCGATGCCGCCGGTCCGGCCGGCACGTTGAATCACCGCCCGCTGACAGCTGCGGAATTGCGCGACCTGACCGAGTACCTGTGGCAATTCACGCAGTACAACAACGTCGGCTACGTGGTGCTACAGAGCAGCGGCTCCGCGTCCGGCACCGGTCTCACGCACACGCTGCACATCGGCAGTCTCGCTCGCGGCGGGATGTCGACCAGCTGCGATCGCGTCGACGTGATGGTCTGGCGGCACACGCTCGACACGGCGAGCGGTCAGATCGAGCTGGACGTGGAGACGCTGTGGAGTTTCGGCGCGCACGAGGCGGCCGGCGTCGTTTCACTCTGCTCGGGATGAAGAATCGTCAGGCTGAAGCCTGACTCACTGCATCGATCGAACGTCGGCTACTGGCGTGGGTCAGGCTTCAGCCTGGCTATCTTGCGAACCCACTCCCTGTGATCAAGTCGCGGAACGTATCCTGGTCCGCCTTCATGCGAAACTTCACGAACGGCCCCTGCGCCGTGTAGCGGCTCGCCTCGAAGTCGTCATCGCGGAAGCCGGCGAAGTTGTACCCGATTGAAACCCATACGTTGCGCGCCACAGTCACGCCGAGATCGACGCCGACCGACTGATCGCTCACACCCGATTGCAGGGAGCTCAGCATCGTGCCGTGCAGGCCGAGGTCGAAGCGCAGCGTCAGTTCGCGCCGCACGTCCACGCCATAAAGCGTCGACAACCCGCTGTAACGCTCGCCATCGAAAGTGCTGCGCACGTAGCGGCCCCCGAACTGCAGGCCGAGCTGCGTGCGCGTATCGAGCTGCCAGTTTGCGTTGAGGTTGTTGACGATGCGCGCCGACTCGATGTCGCTTGACGCGTCGCTGTGTGCATCGTGCTTGAGGTCGAGGCGATCCAGGATGATCCATGCGCTCGTCGCCGGGCGATAGCTCCAGCCGAGCTGCACTTCGCCCGCGGACGCAGCGGCGGCGGTCGCGAACGTCGAGTCGAACCAGTTCGCCGCCATCGAGAACGCGTGGCCGGCGACCGGCTCGCGATAGAAACCGCCGGACACGATGCGCCGGTCCTCGGCGTCGGAGTGACGATTTTCCAGGCGCGAGGTGAAGGTCCACAGCTCGGTGCGATACAACGCGCCGACGAACGTCGCGATGAAATCGCCGTCGAGGGTGCCCGACGCGAGCGGCACGTTCGGATTGAACTGCTCGACCGGCGGTGCGCCGGCTTCTGTGACCGTCCTGCTCTGATCGACGCCGAAATCGAAGGTCCAGCGCTCGTTGAGCTGCCACCCCTGCGTCAGGCCCGTGTTCGCGAACAGGCGCGGACCATACTCCGTCGCGCGCTGATTGATGCTCGTCTGCAATTGCGCGCGTTGCCACGGCGTGGTGCGCACGCCGAGGCGCGTCGTGTCGGCGTCGAACAGGTCGCCGTTGGCGTGCTCCCACTCGCCGAAGAAGGTGGTGCTCGGCCGCCAGTGATAGTCGATGCCGATCACCGAGCGCTCGGGAAAATCGACGCTCGAGTTCTTGCCGCCGAGCGCAAAGTCCTGCGACGCGCGCAGCGTGATCAGATCCTTGAACAAGTCGAGGCTGCCGTTGACGAAGGCCTGCTCCGATTCGGTATCGCCGTTTGACAGGCCTGTGTCCGCGACGTGACGCGCGCCGGCGCCGATCGAATAGTCGTCAGCGTCGCGACGCAGCTGTGCGCTGACAAGCTCGCGTTGCGCACCGGTATCCAGCACTTCCTGCCGATACGTTTCGCCTTCGACGCTGAAGCGCTCGGTCAGGCGGTAGCGACCGTCGACGCCGATCTTGCGCGTGCCGGCTTCGCTGCCCGCTTGCTGGCCGACACCGAAGCCAACTTCCTGCTCGCGAACGTACGCACGCGTGTCGAGATGCTCGCTGACGTGCGTGACTTCGGTGAGATACGCGTCCGCGCTCGAGGGCTGCAGCGGATCGTCGGACTCGCTGCGCGCCACTTCCGCCCTGAGCTCGGTCGCAGCGCCGAGCTGCCAGCGCAGATCCGTGCCGGCGATCTGTGTATCCCCCGTCGCCGCGCCTTCCTGAATGTAGCTCGCGCCGATCTCGACGCTGTCGTTCGCGAGCTTCATCGAGGCACGGCCGCCGGCGGTCATCTGCGCTTCGCCGCCATTGAGGACTTCGTACTCGGCGACGATGTACACCGGATTGAAGTTCGCATCGCGGCTCGGCACCGGCTGCTTGAAGAACAGCGTGCCGTTCAGATAGTCGAGGCTGTAATCGACGAACGGCGAGAGCGGCCGCGACTCGACCACGACTTCGCTGCGGAAGCGGTCGCGTACTTCCAGCCTGATCTTGTCGCTGTTGAGGACGATCGGGCGGCGTGACAGGCGATACAGGCCCGAAGTGCCGTCGCCCTGCAGCTCGTCCTTGACGTAGCCCTGCTCGGACTCGGCGGCGAACGCGCTGTAGCCGAAGCGATCGCCCGCGTAGTCGGACTTGAGGCCCGTGAACGTACGGCTGTAGCGCGTCAGCTCGGTCAACGTCAGGCCGGTCTCGAAGTCGCCGAACAACGCTGCGAACTGGCGGCGCTCGAGCTTCACGAACAGCTTGCGCGAGGTCGCGGCTTCGAAGCGCTGTTCCGTCGCATCGCCATACAACGTGTAGAAGCGATCGGGCTCCACCGTGCCGAGCAACTTGTCCTTTGCGACGTCGTGATCACGCGCCGAGTCATAGGCAGCGGTCAGGAGATACTCGCCCTTGATCGCGCCCTTGGCGAAGAACGCGACGCGGCCGTCGCTGGCGTAGCCTTCTTCGAGGCCTGCGTCGGCAGCCGACTGCATGTTGTCGCTGATCGTGCGGTACGCAGCAGTGTTCTCGGTGAGACCGACCAGGATCCAGTCGCGCGCCTGCGGCTCGAGCCACACGCGGATCTCCTGCTGCCGGCGCTCGCTGAAGCGCAACCGCAGAATCGCGGTGCCCGCCTGCGTCGTCGGCTCCAGCTCGAGACGCGCCAGGCCGTCGGCGTCGACGCTGAACGTCGGCTCGCGCGTGCCCACGGCGACCAGCTTGTTCTCGTTCTGCGATTCGATTTCCCACCACGAGCGGTACGGCGCCTGCACGCGGAACGAGCCCTGTGTGCCCGGACGCGCCGGCTTGCCCGAGGAATCGATCATGCGCACTGCGATCACCGGATGCGTTCGGCCATCGGCGACCAGCGTCGAAGCGTCGCGCACGATCTCGGCGCGCACAGCACCGCCTGAGTAGTGAACCTTGCGCGCCATGCGCTGCAGCTCATTGCCTTCGCCGTCACGAACGATCGCGACCAGCTCATTTGTGCCGTCGCGCAAGTCGACGCCGCGCCAGCGGCTGACGCTCACGGTCTTCGCTTCGTTTGTGTCGATGCCGTCGAAGTTGAGCGGGCTGACCACCGCGCCGTTGTTCTGCAGCTCGACGCTCTGCGTCGGCAAGTGCTGGACAACGATGCGGATGCTCGGAATCGACGGATTGTCGTCCTCGGCCGGCAGGAGCCACGCGGCGCCAGGCTGCAACTGTTCGATATCGATGTCGTGCTTCGCTTGCGCGCGCGGGGCGGGTTTCGCAACCGGCGCGGCCGCAGGCGTCGTCGACCCCAGCACGCCCGTCGTTTCGACCTGCGCCTCGGCGGCCGCGGTCTTCACGCTGAGGCTGCCCGCGGCGAGGATGCGCAGGCCTTCGATCGAAATGTCGACGCGACGGTTGAGTGCAAGACTCGCCGGGTCGTGACCCGCCGCCAGCGGCTCATCTGCGCCGTGGCCTTCGATCGTCACGCGCGACGGATCGATCTTCAGCCGCTCGCCCAGATATCTGGCAACCACTTCGGCGCGGGCGCGAGACAACGCGTAGTTGTCCGCATACACCGTGCGGCTGCGTGCCGCGATCAGCAGGGAATCCGAATGCCCGATGGCGGTCAGACGCAGATGACTCACGCCGTTCCATTCGTTCGCGATCTTGTCGAGCTGCGCCCGGTCGCCCGCCTGGATCGCCACGTCGAGCACGTCGAAGCGCGGGGTAAAGCGATACGACGCGCTCTCGAACAGCATCTCGCCGCGCAGGATCACATTCTCGACCGGGGCAGTACGCTGCGCGGTCGCAGATTGGGTGTCGAACAGCGTCACGGCCTTGATCGAAATCGCGCCGCTGGCGCCGGCGGTCGACTGCGTGCGCAGCGTCAGCTTCGTCTCACGATCGTTGCTCACATCGCCGAGCGTGAACGTGAGCACGTTGCTGCTGATCGCCGGATCGGCAGCCGGCTGACCGTCGAGCTGCGCGCTGCCCGCCTGGTACTCGAGATCTTCCGGCAGCATCAGCATCACCCGCGCCGCGTGAATGGGCAGCTGCGCGACACTCAACTTCGCGGTGTGCGTCAGCTGGGTCGGACCCGCGACGGCAGTTTCGAGCTGCAGGGCTACGCGACCCTTCGGCACGAGCCGGCGCGCGAGCACGAAATCGCTGCGCCACAAGGCACCGCCGCGAAGGTCAACGAACTGCGAGTAGGCGCGGCCGGCGTTGCGCACGCTGTCGCAGCCGGCGAGCTGATGCGTGTCGGGGACCGTGACAGTGTCCATCTGCACGACGTGCGAGCCCGGCGCGACGTCTTCGAAGTGGTACTTACCTTCGTCGTCGGTCACCGAGTAGCGGCCGTCTTCGAGGTAGACGCGCACGCCCGCAATGCCTTTCAGCTGCTGCGTCGGGCTCGCGCAGTCGCCTTCGACGACGCGGCCCATGACGATCGCGCGGTCGCGGAACAGCTCTTCGCGCAGCTGGATCGTCGCCTGCGCCGAGTTCGAAGCGAGCCCGTCCGGGCCGATGGCACGCGCTGCGTTGACGAGCTGCTTGCCACGTGCGCCGGCGGTGATTTCCACCACGTAGCGAATGTCGACGCGCTGGCCGGGGCCGAGCGCGCCGGTCGTGAACGTCAGCGTGCGGCCATCTGCAGCAATTTCCGGATCGGGCGCGACCGCCGTGCCGATGCGCGTCGAGCCAGGGCGATAGCGCGCGCCGAGCGGCAGCTGGTCGACTGTGCGCACGCTCGCGACACCAACGTTGGTCGCGGTGTTTTCGACGGTCAGCTGGTACTGCACGAAGTCGCCGATCGCGGCGA
>JBIOUH010000133.1:0-8367 GCA_044866955.1 Steroidobacteraceae bacterium | reverse complement strand
GGCACGCTCGGCGGCATTCTCGCGATCGTCTCGATCCTCGGCGTCATCATCGCGCCTGTCGTCGTCTACATCTGCGCGCCCGGCTTCGCTTCGAAGCAGGCCGGCCAGTTCGACCTCGCCGTCGAGGCGCTGCGCTGGACATTCCCGTACCTGCTGTTCGTCTCGCTCACGGCGCTGGCCGGCGGCGTGCTGAACAGCTACGAGAGATTCGCGCTGCCCGCGTTCGCGTCGGTCGTGCTGAACGTCGTCATGATCGCGTTCGCAGCCTGGGTTTCTCCGCATTTCGACGAGCCTGTCATCGCACTTGCGGTGGGCGTGTTCGTCGGCGGCATTTGCCAGGTCGTGATGCAAGTACCGGCGCTGCTACGCCTGCGCCTGTTGCGCTGGCCACGCTGGAATCTCAAGCACGAGGCCGTGCGCCGCATTGCGCTGCTGATGGGTCCGGCCATCATCGGATCGTCGATGGGGCAGCTGAGCGTCATGCTGAGCACGGCCATCGCCTCGCTGCTCGCGGACGGCAGCATGGCGTGGCTGTTCTTTGCGGACCGACTGGTCGAATTTCCGCTCGGCGTTTTCAGCATCGCGCTGGCGACGGTCATCCTACCCAGCCTGTCGGCGCATCATGCCCGCGAGACGCCGGAGGAGTTCGCCGAGACGCTCGCTTGGGCGCTGCGACTGGTCTGCCTGATCGTGGTTCCGGCCTCGGTCGCGATGCTCGCGCTGGCCGGACCGCTGACCGTCGTGATCTATCACCGCGGCAAGTTCACGGGCTTCGACGTCGACATGACTCAGCAGGCGCTGATGGCGTTCTCGCTCGCGCTGCTCGGCTGGAGCCTCATCAAGGTGCTCGCGACGGGCTATTACGCGCGTCAGGACACCAAGGGGCCCGTGCGCGTCGCTATGCGTGCTCTCGGCCTGACGATGGTGCTGAACCTGGTGGTTCTCGGCGCGCTCTGGCTCACGGGCAATATCAAATCGCCCGGCGCGCACACACTGCTCGCGCTGACGAACGGCGTCGGCGCGATGCTCAACGCGGGTCTGCTGTATGTCGGCCTGGTCCGGATGGGCATCGTCCGCCCCGGCCACGTCATGCGTGGTCTGCTGGTCCGGATTGCAATCGCGAGCGCGGTGATGGCGGCCGTCCTGGCCTGGTTCGGCGGCGATCTGGCGTACTGGCTGAGCACGGGGACGCTGGTCCGCGTCGTGCGCCTGAGCGGGCTGATCGTCGTGGGCATCGTCGTCTACTTCGGCGTCCTGTGGCTGCTCGGCGTGCGGGCCGGGCAGTTCCGGCTGAAGGCAGTCGCGCAGCCCTGATTTCCGGCCATTCGCCCCTATAATGCAGCTCCTCCGGTGAACGATTGGGAGCGCGAGCCACGATGGAGCTCGTTCGGGGCTTGCACAACGTGGATCGGGCCGCTCGGGGTTGCGTGCTCACGATCGGCGCCTTCGACGGCATCCACCGCGGTCATCAGGAGATGATCCGTGTGCTGCGGACGACGGCCGCGGCGCAGAGGCTGCCCCCGACGCTGCTGTCGTTCGAGCCGACGCCGCGCGAGTTCTTCGCCAAGGGCACGCCGCCGGCGCGGCTGACGCGCTTTCGCGAGAAGTACGAGGCGTTGGAGCAGTACGGCGTCGAGCGCTTCGTGTGCCTGCGGTTCGACGCGGCGCTGCGCTCGATGAGCCCGGATCAGTTCATCGGCGACGTGCTGGTGAGCGCCCTCGGCGCGCGGCACGTCATCGTCGGGCACGATTTCAAGTTCGCGCGCAACCTCGCCGGCAACGTCGAGACCCTGCGCGCCGCGGGACCCGCGGCTGGGTTCGCGGTCACCGAAGTGCCGCCGTTCGAGATCGATGGCGAGCGCGTCAGCAGTTCGCTGATCCGCGCGGCGCTCGATGCCGGCGACATGGAGCGAGCTGCGCGTTTGCTCGGGCGGCCATACCGGATGACGGGCAAGGTCGTGGAAGGCGCGAAGCTCGGCCGCAAGCTGGGATTTCCGACTGCCAACCTGCGGCCGCAGCGACGCGCGACGCCGCTGGCGGGCGTGTTCGCGATCCGCGTCTCGGGCGGCGGTTTGCAGAACGCGCCCGGAGTTGCCAGTCTCGGGACCAGGCCGGCGGTGAACGGCAAGGAGCTGCTGCTCGAGGCGCACGTATTCGACTTCGACGGCGACCTGTACCGACAGACGCTGCACGTCGATTTCATCGCGCGGTTGCGCGACGAGCTGTGGTTCCCGGAGCTGGATCAGCTGGTGGAGCAGATGCGGAAAGATGCGCAACAGGCGCGGGAGATCTTGAGTCGTTGACTATGGCCACGGATTACAAGCAGACGATCAACCTGCCGGAGACCGCCTTCCCGATGAAGGCCGACCTGGCGCGACGCGAGCCGGACGTGCAGAAGTTCTGGGAGGACCAGGGCATCTACGCGAAGCTGCGCGAGGTTGCGCGCGGCCGTCCGACGTTCATTCTCCACGACGGTCCGCCCTACGCGAACGGCACGATCCATCTCGGCCACGCCATCAACAAGGTCCTGAAGGACGTCGTGGTGAAGTCGCGCTCGCTCGACGGCTACGACTCACCGTACGTGCCGGGCTGGGATTGTCATGGTCTGCCGATCGAGCATCAGATCGAGAAGGCGCGGGGCACCAAGGCTGTCAAGGCGATGGAGCCGCGCGACTTCCGCCAGGCGTGCCGCGAGTTCGCGTTGTCGCAGGTCGAAACGCAGCGCGTGGATTTCAAGCGACTCGGCGTGATGGGCGACTGGGATCGCCCTTACATGACGATGCAGCCCTTTTACGAGGCGGAGCAGCTGCGCGCGTTCGCGCGCATCCTGCGCAACGGCCACGTCTACAAGGGACTGAAACCGGTGCACTGGTGTCTCGACTGTCGCTCGGCACTCGCCGAAGCAGAAGTCGAGTATGAGGATCGCGTCTCGCCCGCGATCGACGTGCGCTACCCGGTGAAGGACGCCGCGGATCTTGCGAAACGATTCGGTGTGGCATCCGCGGCCGCGCCTGCCAGCATCGTGATCTGGACGACGACTCCATGGACCTTGCCGGCGAGCCAGGCTGTCTCCGCCGGTCCCGAAGTGCGCTACGAGCTCATCGATACCGGCTCGGAGCGGCTGGTGCTCGCGAAAGATCTCGTGGCCACAGTGCTCCAGCGCGCCGGCGTCACCGACTTCAAGCGCATCGGCGAAGCAGCCGGCTCAGCCCTCGAAGGCCTGCAGCTCGCGCATCCGTTCTACGACCGCACAGTGCCAGTCGTGCTCGGCGATCACGTGACGCTCGATGCGGGCACGGGACTAGTGCACACCGCGCCGGGTCATGGTCATGAGGACTATGAAGTCGGGTTGAAGTACAAGCTGCCCATCGACAATCCGGTCGGCAGCGACGGTCGCTATGTCGCGGGCACGCTGCTGTTCGAAGGCGAGCACGTGTTCGAGGCGAACAAGCACGTGATCGCGGTCCTCAAGGAGCACAACGCGCTGCTGCACGAGGAAACGCTCAAGCACAGCTATCCGCATTGCTGGCGCCACAAGACGCCGGTCATCTTCCGTGCGACCGCGCAGTGGTTCATCAGCATGGAGCAGGCAGGACTGCGCCAGGGCGCGCTGCGCGAGATCGGCAAAGTGAAGTGGATGCCGGCGTGGGGCGAGAGCCGCATCGGCAATATGATCGCCGACCGTCCCGACTGGTGCATTTCACGCCAGCGCGTGTGGGGCGTGCCGCTCGCGCTGTTCACCCATCGCGACACTGGCGAGCCGCATCCGCGCTCCGCAGAGCTGCTCGATGCCGTCGCCGAGCACGTCGAGAAGGGTGGGATCGATGCGTGGTACGAGCTCGATCCGGTCATGCTGCTCGGTGACGAAGCGAAGAACTACGAGAAGGTCAAGGACATTCTCGACGTGTGGTTCGACTCGGGCGTCTCGCATCAGTGTGTATCGAAGCACTGGCCCGAAGTCACGATGCCAGCGGACCTGTACCTGGAAGGCTCCGATCAGCATCGCGGCTGGTTCCACAGCGCGCTGCTGACTTCGGTCGCCATGCACGATCGTGCGCCGTATCGCGCCGTGCTGACGCACGGGTTCACGATCGACGAGAAGGGCCGGAAGATGTCGAAGTCCCTCGGCAACGTGATCCTGCCGCAGAAGGTCATCGGCACGCTCGGCGCCGACGTGCTGCGCCTGTGGATCGCCGGGACCGATTACGCGAACGAGATGAGCCTCTCGGACGAGATCCTCAAGCGCGTCGCGGAGTCGTATCGGCGCATGCGCAATACGGTGCGCTTCCTGCTCGGCAACCTCGCCGGCTTCGACCCGGCGAAGGACCAGGTCCCGCTCGACGAGCTCGTTGCGCTGGACCGCTGGGCTCTGTGGCGCACCGAGCAGCTGCAGGAAGAAGTCGTTGCTGCCTATCGCAACTACCAGTTCCACCTGATCTACCAGAAGGTGCACAACTTCTGCAGCGTCGACCTCGGCAGCTTCTACGTCGACGTGCTCAAGGATCGGCTCTACACGACACCTGCGAAGAGCCATGCGCGGCGCTCCGCGCAGACTGCGATGTTCTTGATCGTCGAGGCGATGGTGCGCTGGCTCGCGCCGATTCTCTCCTTCACGGCGGAGGAGATCTGGCGGTTCATGCCGGGCACGCGCAATGAGTCGGTGTTCCTCAATACCTGGGTCGCGCTGCCGCAGGGCGCGGCGCAACGTCCACAGATCGATTGGGACACGGTATTGCGCGTGCGCAGTGGCGTCATGCGCGAGCTCGAGAAACTACGCAACGCAGGCGCGATCGGCGCGCCCCTCGACGCCGAGGTGGATGTCTACTGCGCCCCGCACGTGCAGCAGGTACTGCAGCCGTTCGGCGAGGAGCTGCGGTTTGCGTTCATCACCTCCGCGGCGCGCGTGCATCGCGCGGACAGCCGTCCGCCCGAGGCGGCTGCGGCGGAGGAGGGGAACGACGACTTCGCCTGGATCGTTGCGCGTCCGTCTTCCGCGCAAAAATGCGTGCGCTGCTGGCACAAGCGCGAGGACGTGGGCAGCTCCGCGGAGCATCCGGAGTTGTGCGGCCGCTGCGTCACCAACGTCGCCGGGCCGGGCGAGCAACGACGCTACATCTAAGAGATCTCATGGGCAGCAATCCTCTTTCGAAGGTCTGGTTCACACCAACGCACGGCGCCAGCAACTGGCTGTGGCTGTCGTTCTTCGTCGTGCTGCTGGACCAGACGACCAAGGCGCTCGTCATCGGTACGGTGAAGGTGCAGGACACGATCGCGCTGCTGCCGTTTCTCGACGTCGTGTACCTCGAGAACACCGGCGCTGCGTTCAGCATCTTCGCGCAGGCGTCCGGCTGGCAACGCTGGTTCTTCATCGGGCTGGCGCTGGTCGTGAGCCTGGTGCTGATGCTGTGGCTGCGGCGGATCCGCGCCGACCAGACGCTGCTCGCGATCGGGCTGTCGCTGGTGCTCGGCGGCGCGCTCGGTAACGTGATCGATCGCGTCATGCACGGCTACGTCGTCGACTTCATCTATTTCAACTGGCGCAGCTGGGATTTCCCCGCGTTCAACATCGCCGATACCGCGATCTCGATCGGGGCCGGCTGCCTGCTGCTCGATGCGTTCCGCGAGCGCGGGCACGGCAAGGAATCGGTCTCCAGCGAGCGGCGCGCGGGGACGGAGTAGCGCATGCAGATTCTGCTGGCCAATCCGCGCGGGTTCTGCGCCGGCGTCGACCGGGCGATCGATATCGTCGAGCGCGCGATCGAGCTGTTCGGCGCCCCGATCTACGTGCGCCACGAAGTCGTGCACAACCGCTACGTCGTCGAGCGGCTGCGCAACCTCGGCGCCGTCTTCGTCGAGGAGCTCGACGAAGTGCCGGACGACGCGACGGTGATTTTCAGCGCGCACGGCGTTTCGCGCGCCGTGCAGGACGAGGCGCGCCGCCGCGCGCTCAAGGTTTTCGACGCCACTTGTCCGCTCGTGACCAAGGTGCACATGGAAGTTGCGCGTTACGCACGCGAGGGTCGCGAGGTGATCCTGATCGGCCATGCCGGGCACCCGGAAGTCGAAGGCACGATGGGCCAGTTCGACTCGGCGTTCGGCGGTCGCATCCTGCTGGTCGAGACGCCGGAGGATGTGCAGCGCCTGGACGTGAAGGATCCGGCGCGGCTTGCCTTCGTCACGCAGACGACGCTCTCGGTCGATGACACGCAGCGCATCGTCGATGCTTTGCGCGCGCGGTTTCAGACGCTCGCGAGCCCGCGCAAGGAAGACATCTGCTATGCGACGCAGAACCGCCAGGACGCGGTGAAGCGGCTGGCCGAGCGCTGCGACATCATCCTCGTCGTCGGCTCGCCGAGCAGCTCGAACTCGAATCGTCTGCGCGAAATCGCCGAGAAGGCCGGCATCCCGGGCTATCTGGTCGACGGTCCGGAAGACCTGAAGCAGGAGTGGTTCGAGGGCAAGCGCGTCGTCGGCGTGACTGCCGGTGCGTCTGCGCCCGAGGTCCTGGTCGAGCGAGTGGTCGCGCGCATCCGCGAGTGGGGCGGAGCACCGCCCGTCGACGTGCTCGGCCAGCCCGAGAACGTGGTCTTCAGTCTGCCGCGCGAGTTGCGCCTTCACCCGGCGCCAAGCGAAAAAAGCAGGGGAAACTGAGCAGCGCAACAACCTGCTGCACTGCTCACTTTCCCCCGATTTTTTCTCCCGGCACCCGGATCACGTACGACGCGGTGCCGGCGTCCGGGGCGGACCAGCTCACGGCGATTACATACGTTGGCGGAGTTGTGAGCGTGTCGCGCGTGATGGTGCCGAGGCCGCTCGGCAGTTTGCGCTCCACTTCGTCTTCCCAGCACGCGGCCTCGTGCGCGGCGATGTCCTGCGGCAGCTTGAGCTTGCCTTGCTGGTCGCACAGCACGCCGATCGTCGTGGCGAAGCCGGCATGGCCTTCCTTGGTGTGGCGGATGCGGTCCGCGATCTGTTCCGCCAGCTGCGCTGCCTCACGATGCAATTGCGCGTCCGGATTGGTCTGCGCCTGATCGGAGTACAGCGCTGCGATGCCGATGACGCCCACTGCCATGACCAGCAATGCGGCGAGCGCTTCGGCGATGGTGAAGCCGAGCGAGCGAGGGGCGACATTCCGGAGAAGCATGAGTGTGGCCATCATCGCTATCCCGAGGGGCACCGTAAAGGCTTGCCGCTGGAGTCGCGATGTGCGACGCGTGGTCGACCGGTGTAACTGATGATGATCGCGCGGGCGTGCGCGGAGCCGCGCACGTCGCAGAACACGATGGTGCCGTTGACCACGGCCTGCGCCATCGGCCGGAACGAGTAGGCGCGTCTGTTCGAAGTGATCGAGCCGCCGGGCCAGGCGCCGGAATGCGCGATCATGTCCTCGCGCGGATCGCGCACGGGCGGATCGTCGCGGTCGTTGTTCACGAACACCATCCAGCCGATGCTCCAGTCGGCCGCGCCGTAGTCGCATTGGCGCCCGTCGCCCGAGCGGCATACGGTGACGACTCTGCCGCGCTTGATCGCCTCTGAGCGCGCCAGAAAAAGCGCGTGCAGGAACCCGTTGACGACCGCTGTCCTGCGCCCGTCGAGTTGCAGCGTGCGGAAGCTGGGCGCCGCCAGCGTTGCGATGATCGCGACGATAGCGAGCGACGTCAGCAGTTCCATGAGGGTGGTGCCGGTCGATTTGCACATCGAGGGTTCCACCCTACGACGCGCCGGTACGGTCACGGTCGGGGATTTTTACGCCTTTTGCGCGGATTCTCGCGTCCGGCCGGGGGCCGCGCTATGCTCAAGTCTCCACGGAACGAGGCGAAAACGTGAGCTCCCAGCCAACCTCCCGCGCGCACATTGTCGAGCAGCTGCAGGCGCACGGCCTGAAACCGACCGAGCAGCGCATTCGCATCGCCGAGCTGCTGATGAGCGTGCCGACCCACATGACGGCCGAGCAGATCCTGGCGGCCGTGCGGCGCGGCGGCGAGCGCGTCTCGAAGGCCACCGTGTACAACACGCTCAAGGTGCTGGCGCAGCGCGGGCTGGTGCGGCAGATCCACCTCGATCCGGAGCGCTCCGTCTACGATTCCACCCGTACGCCCCATCATCATTTCCACGACCTGGAGACCGGCGAGCTGCGCGACATCGACCCGAACGACATCGCTTTCAGCCGCTTTCCGGCGCTGCCGGACGGCATGGAGGCCGAGGTCGAAGTCGTGATCCGGCTCCGCAAAAAACGCGCCGCCAGTGGCTAGCGCCGGGTCGCTCCCTTATACTTCCGCCCCCTCGCCGGGGTAGCTCAGCTGGTAGAGCAGCGCATTCGTAATGCGCGGGTCGGGAGTTCGAATCTCTTCTCCGGCACCAAATTCC
>JBIOUH010000132.1:0-82359 GCA_044866955.1 Steroidobacteraceae bacterium | reverse complement strand
TCTTTGCGTCTTGGCGAGAGATATTTCTTATCTGTTCTTCCCCGCCGCGATCTCGGGTAGAAATTACTTTCTTCCAGCGAGCGCACCGATCATCGGACGATCGGCTTCCAGCAGGCCGGCGCTCTCCAGCTCATCGACTGCGACCCACTGCAGCGCCGGTGCATCGAGCGGCTGCGGCTCGCCGCAGTAACGCGTGACCACCCACAGATCGAGCAGTACGCGACGATGCGGGTATTGGTGCTCATACGCAATGAGCGGCGCGGCTTCATGCACATCGATGCCGAGCTCTTCGTGCAGCTCGCGTTTGAGTGCAGCGAACGGCTCTTCGCCCTGCTCAACTTTGCCGCCGGGAAATTCCCAACCGCCGGCCATGTGCTTGCCGGGCGGACGTTGTGCAATGAGCACGCGCCCGGACGCATCAAACAACGCACCGGCTACGACGTGAATCACTCTGGCTACAGCCTGCGGCCTGAAGCTCTCAGCCTTCTTTCGCGAGCGCGCCGTGGCAGTGCTTGTACTTCTTCCCCGACCCGCACGGACACGGCTCGTTGCGGCCGACCTTGCGCGTTTCACGCACGAACTGCGCGACCGGCTCGGGTGCGCCGCGCTGCTGCGGCTCGGCCACCGGGCCCTGCTCCTGTTGCGGCGGCGGGGCCGTGATCTGCTCCGGCGCCGCGTGCTGGAATTGCATCGCACGCGCCAGGCGACGCTGCCGCTCTTCCTCTTCCGCGTCGATCTCGGCCTGCGTGCGCAGCTGCATCCGCGACAGCACCGAGACGGTATCGTGCTTGATGCGGTCGAGCATCGTGGTGAACAGCTCGAACGCCTCGCGCTTGTATTCCTGCTTCGGATTCTTCTGCGCATAGCTGCGCAGGTGGATGCCCTGGCGCAGATAGTCCATCGCGGCCAGGTGCTCGCGCCAGTGCTGGTCCAGCTGATGCAGCATGATCGACTTCTCGATCGGCCGCACCAGCTCCGCACCGTACATCTGCACCTTGGCCTCGTAGGCGCGATCCACCTCGTCGAACACCTTCTGGCGCAGGCCGTCCTCGGCCATCTCCTCGTCGGCCTCGAGCCAGCTCTTGGCATCGATGCGCACGCCGAAGTCGCGCTCGATCGCCTGGTTCAGGCCCGGGATGTCCCACATTTCTTCGGGACTCTTCGGGATCACGAAGCGGTCGATGATCGAGTTCACGACTTCGTGGCGAATGCCGGCCACCGCATCGGCGACGTCCTCGGCCGCCATCAGCTCGGTGCGCTGCTGGTAGATCACCTTGCGCTGGTCGTTGGCGACGTCGTCATATTCGAGCAGGTTCTTGCGGGCGTCGAAGTTGTGCGCCTCGACCTTGCGCTGCGCGCGCTCGATCTGCTTCGACAGCATGCGGCTCTCGATCACCTCGCCTTCCTTCATGCCGGCCGTCTGCAGCCAGCGCTTGGTGCGCTCGGGATCGCCGAAGATGCGCATCAGGTTGTCTTCGAGCGAGAGATAGAAGCGGCTCGAGCCCGCATCGCCCTGGCGGCCGGAGCGGCCGCGCAGCTGGTTGTCGATGCGCCGCGATTCGTGACGCTCGGTGCCGACGATGTGCAGGCCGCCCGCGGCCAGCACCGCGTCGTGGCGCTTCTGCCATTCCTCGCGCGCGCGGCTGCGTGCAGCCTCATCGGCCGGATCCATCTGATGCAGCTCTGCTTCGAGATTGCCGCCGAGCACGATGTCCGTGCCGCGGCCGGCCATGTTGGTCGCGATCGTCACCGCGCCGGGGCGGCCGGCCTGCGCGACGATCTGCGCTTCACGCTCGTGCTGCTTGGCGTTCAGCACCTCGTGCGCAATCTTCTCCTTCTTCAGCAGTTCCGACAGGAACTCCGACGTTTCGATCGAGGTCGTGCCGACCAGCGCGGGCTGGCCGCGCTTCACGCAATCGTTGATGTCCTCGAGGATCGCGTCGAACTTGTCCTTCGCCGAGAGGTACACGAAGTCCGAATGGTCCTGGCGCACCATCGGCCGGTGCGTCGGGAACACGACGACCACGAGCCCATAGATGCTCTGAAACTCGAACGCCTCGGTGTCGGCGGTGCCGGTCATGCCGGAGAGCTTCGAGTACATGCGGAAGTAGTTCTGGAACGTGATCGAGGCGACCGTCTGGTTCTCCTCGCGCACGCGCACGCCTTCCTTCGCTTCCACGGCCTGGTGCAGGCCATCCGACCAGCGCCGGCCCACCATCGTGCGGCCGGTGAACTCGTCGACGATGATCACTTCGCCGTTGCGGACGATGTACTCGACGTCACGGTGATAGAGCGCGTGCGCGCGCAGCGCTGCGTTCAGGTGATGCATGATGCGGATGTTCGCCGCGTCGTACAGGCTCTCGCCCGGCTGCAGCAGGCCCGCCTCGGCGATCAATTCCTCGGCATGCTCGTGGCCGGCGTCCGACAGGTGCACCTGTCGCGTCTTCTCGTCCGCCCAGTAATCGCCCTCGCCTTCCTCGCTCTCCTGCCGCTTCAGGCGCGGCGCGAGCTGGTTGATGCGCACGTACAGCTCGGTGCTCTCCTCCGCCGGGCCGGAGATGATGAGCGGCGTGCGCGCTTCGTCGATCAGGATCGAGTCGACTTCGTCGACGATCGCGTAGGCGAGGCCGCGCTGCGCGCGGTCGGCAAGCCGGAACGCGAGGTTGTCGCGCAGGTAATCGAAACCGAATTCGTTGTTGGTGCCGTAAGTGATGTCGCAGGCGTAGGCAGCGCGCTTCTCTTCCGGCGTCTGGCCGCTCTTGATCACGCCGACCGTCAGGCCGAGGAAGCGATAGATCGGGCCCATCCAGTCCGCGTCGCGACTCGCCAGGTACTCGTTGACCGTGACCACATGCACGCCCTTGGCGGGCAGCGCGTTCAGGTATGCGGGAAGCGTGGCGACCAGCGTCTTGCCTTCGCCGGTGCGCATCTCGGAAATCTTGCCCTGGTGCAACACCATGCCGCCGATCAGCTGCACATCGAAGTGCCGCATGCCGAGCGTGCGCCGCGATGCCTCGCGCACCGCCGCGAAGGCCTCGGGCAGCAGGTCATCGACCGTCTCGCCGCCGGCAAGCCGCTGGCGGAATTCCGCGGTCTTGCCCTGGAGCTGTTCGTCGCTCAGAGCCTTGAGCGACTCTTCGAGCGCGTTGGTGCGGGCGACGCTCTTGTTGTAGCTGTGCAAAAGCCGTTGATTACGGCTGCCGAACAGCTGGGCAAGCCAATTGGCCACGTCAGCGGACTCCGGAAGGAGGGAAAAAGGCGGCTATTGTAAGGCGGTCAGCCCCGGGCGCCACTCCTGGGGCAAATTGGAGGCAGGGAAGGCTAAAGCAAGGCGCTCGGGCGAGCTTTTTTCAGCGCTTGACGAAGCTCATCGGGTCGACCGCACGACCCTGCTTGAGCACTTCGAAATGCAGATGCGGACCGGTCGAGCGGCCGGTCGAGCCGATCAGCGCAATCGGCTGGCCCTTCTGGACAGTGTCGCCGGCCTGCACCAGCACGCGCTGGTTGTGCGCGTAGCGGGTCACGTAGCCGTTGCCGTGGTTGATCTCGACGCACTTGCCGTAACCGAAGCGCTCCTTCGAATACGTGACGACGCCCGCGGCGACCGCGACCACTTCGGCGCCGGCCGGGCCGGCGAAATCGAGACCGCGATGGAAGGCGCTGCGCCCGGTGAACGGGTCGGCGCGATGACCGAAGTAAGAGGAAATCCAGCCCTGCATCACCGGGCGGCCGCCCGGCACGATCTGGCGGCTCAGGTTGCGCGTGGAGATCAGGCTCTCGAGCACCGCCAGCTGCCGCTCGCGATCTTTGATCTGGTTCGTGAGGTCATCGAGCATCGAGGTCAGCTCCGGCGCCGCCGCGACAGCGCCTTCGACGACGCCTTCCGGTCCGCCGACCGCCGGCTCGCGATCGAAATCGAATTCGCCCTTGTCGAGATTCGCCATGTCAGTGAGGCGGCGGCCGAGCGCATCGAGGCGGATCACGTGCGCATTCATCTGGCCGACGCGGCCGGCGAGTGCATCGAGCCGGTCCTGCAGCTCACGACGCGTCGCGAGTACTTGCGCGCGCTGCTCCTCGAGGCTCGCGGTCCACTCGACCACTTGTTTGCCCGGATCGCCCATCGCGCCGCTGCTGCCGATTTTCATGCCGGCGAACAGCACGCCGCCGAGAACCGCGAGGACCGAGGCAATCGTCACCGTCATGGCAAGCGGCCGGCCGAGCTCTATCTGGCGGGCTCGCCCGTGCCTCTTGGAAAAGACGATGACGTTCATGAGATCAGCCTCTCGCCCCACTTGTACAACATGTCATCACAGCGCAGTCCTCACCCCGGCGAGGCCAACAACTCACAACGAGCGACGGCTTCACCGAGTTCAAAATCTCTCTCGCGACCGGCGTTGGACGTAGAACCGACAAAGTTCGTGTTGTACATCCTGGCAACCCCGCTATCGTGATCGAACGAACGACCCTTAGACCGGTGGCTTTGCGTCCCCGCCTTTCGACGGGTTTGCCCTGAGCAGTGCGTGCTTTCGAGCGGGAATATGCAGAATCGACCGACGAAAGATCAAGCAGACACGCCTCACATATCAGAGCTTTCAGTTTATGTCTGACCGCTTCAAACACGTCTCGGAGACCCTCGGCCCGCTGCTCGCGGACCTGGAACGACGCGTACAAAGCACTGTCGATTTAACCATGCTGGTTCGGACCGCTCTGCAGGGCGCCGAGAAAGACCACGTAGTTTCAGTCACTTGTCGGGACGAGACGCTGGTCGTGCTGGCCGATTCCGCCGCTTGGTGCCCGCGCATCCGCTATGCCCAGCAGCAGGTGCTCGACGCTCTGCGCGCAAGCGGTGAGACGCGGTTCACAAAACTGAAGGTCAAGGTCGGCAGACGCAGTTAACAACGGTGTCGGAATAGCAGAGATCTCACGCCGTCACCATAGCGGCCGCGGGCACGTAGGAAATCGGCGCATCCTTGACGTCATCGAACGTCACTTCTTCCCAGGCGTTCGGCGTATTGATGAGCGTACGCAGCAATTTGTTGTTCAATGCGTGGCCCGATTTGTAGCCGCTGAACTCGCCGATCAGGCTGCGGCCGAGCAGATACAGATCGCCGATCGCATCCAGGATCTTGTGCTTGACGAACTCGTCCTCGTAGCGCAGCCCGTCTTCGTTCAAGACCCGGTAATCGTCGAGCACGATCGCGTTGTCCATCGTGCCGCCGAGCGCCAGGTTCTTCGAACGCAGGAACTCGAGATCGCGCATGAAACCGAAGGTGCGGGCGCGGCTGATCTCTTTCAGGAACGAGGTCGTCGAGAAATCCATCGACGCGCTCTGCGCGCGCTTCTTGAAGATCGGGTGATTGAACTCGATCTCGAAATTCACCTTGAAGCCGTGGTACGGATCGAAGCGCGCCCACTTGTCGTCGTCCTGCACCTGGATCGGCGCCAGGATGCGCACGAAGCGCTTCGCCGCCGGCTGCTCTTCGATGCCGGCCGATTGCACCAGAAAAACGAACGGTCCGGCGCTGCCGTCCATGATCGGCACTTCTTCCGCCGACAGATCGACGTATGCGTTGTCGAGGCCGAGGCCCGCGAACGCCGACAGCAGATGCTCGATCGTGGAGACGCGCACGTTGTCGCGCACCAGCGTCGTACCGAGCGTCGTGTCGCCGACATTCTCCGCGTAGGCGCGGACGTCGACGGGCTCATCGAGGTCGGTGCGACGGAACACGACGCCGGTGTCGACGGGCGCGGGCCGCAGCACCATCAGCACTTTCTTGCCGGAGTGCAGCCCTACGCCGGTGGCGCGGATCGTGTTCTTGAGCGTACGTTGTCGCAGCATCTCGTCGGACCTCGAAAAGCCGTCCTCCTCACACCTGTACCTGGCAGCGGGGCGCAGACCCTAACATCGCCACACGACAGCGGCAAGCCTCTGACTCGCCGCTGTTTTTGCGGCGGCGCCCGGTCCTGGGCGCCGGCCCGCCCGCCCCAAGGCGCGTCGTCGCAGCAACGCGCCCCTCGCGATACAGCCCTGACTGAACCTGATGCGCTCAGTCCGCCTGCCGTCGCAGGAACGCCGGGATATCGAGCATCGAGGTGTCCTCGGCGCTCAGCCCGTCGCCCACGGCCCGTCTCGGCGTAACCGACTGCGGGTCCCGCTGGTTGCGGATGTAGGTCGGCACGTGCAGGTCGTCCAGCGTCGGCACCCGGTGGTTGCGCCCGCCCGGGATCGCCGTCATGCGTCGGCCGTCCTGCTGTGGCATCTGTCCTGCAACCGGTCGGCCGATTCCCGTCGCAACCACGGTGACGCGGATTTCCTCGCGCATCTCCGGGTCGATGACGCAGCCCACGACCACATTGGCGTCCTCGGAGGCGTACTGCTTCACCGTGTCGCCCACCATGCTGAACTCGCTGGTCCGCAGGTCCATGCCGGCGGTGACGTTGATCAGCAGGCCATGGGCGCCTGAAAGATTTACGTCCTCCAGCAGCGGGCTGGAGACAGCGGCTTCCGCAGCCTCGCGCGCCCTGTTGTCGCCGCGCGCCGAGCCCGATCCCATCATCGCCATGCCGGTTTCCGCCATCACGGTGCGGACGTCGGCAAAGTCGACGTTGATCATGCCCGGACGCGTGATGAGCTCGGCAATACCTTGGACCGCGCCCTGCAGCACCTGGTTCGCCGCCTTGAACGCGTCGAGCAGCGTCACGTCGCCGCCGAGCACTGTCAGCAATTTCTGGTTCGGGATCGTGATCAGCGAGTCGACGTGCTTGCCGAGCTCGGCGATGCCGATGTCGGACGAGCCGAGGCGCTTGCGGCCTTCCATGTCGAACGGCTTGGTCACGACCGCGACCGTGAGAATGCCGAGCTCCTTCGCGACCTGCGCCACGACCGGCGCCGCGCCCGTGCCGGTGCCGCCGCCCATGCCGGCGGTGATGAACAGCATGTCGGAGCCCTCGATCATCTCGATGATGCGATCGCGGTCTTCCATCGCCGCCTGGCGGCCCACCTCCGGATCGGCGCCGGCGCCCAGACCCTTGGTGATGTTGCAGCCGATCTGCAGACCGACCTTCACCTTCGAGTGCTTGAGCGCCTGCGCATCGGTGTTGATGCAAATGAAGTCCACGCCTTCGATCCCGGCGGAGATCATGTGCGCGACCGCGTTGCCGCCGCCGCCACCGACCCCGATCACCTTGATCACGGCACCTTGGTTTTCTGTATCAGCGAGTACGAACATCGTTAGTCCCCTCGATGTCTGCGAGACATCTTCCAACCACCTTCAACACGCTGCGGCATCGGTTGCGTTCAGAGGACGCAGTCGATGTCGCAGCCCTTCGACCCAAAAAACGAGTCATCAAAAATTGCCCTGAAACCATGCCTTCATCCGGTCGAGCACGCCGCGCACCTGGCCGAGCGGCTCGCCGCGCCGGCCGCGCACGTAGTTCTCGCGGCCATACAGCAGCAGGCCGACGCCGGTCGAATGAATCGGATTGCTCACCACGTCGACGAGGCCGGTGATGTGCTGCGGAATGCCGAGCCGCACCGGCATGTGAAACACCTCTTCCGCGAGCTCCACCGCGCCTTCCATCTTCGAGCTGCCGCCCGTGAGCACGACGCCGGCGGCGATCACTTCCTCGAAGCCCGAGCGGCGCAGCTCCTCGCGAATCAGCGCGAACAGCTCTTCGTAGCGCGGCTCGACGACCTCCGCGAGCGTCTGGCGTGCGAGCCGGCGCGGCGGACGGTCGCCGACGCTCGGCACCTCGATGGTCTCGTCGGTGTTCGCGAGCTGCGACAGCGCGCAGGCGAACTTCAGCTTGATCTCCTCGGCGTGATGCGTCGGTGTGCGCAGGCTGACCGCGATGTCGTTGGTCACCTGGTCGCCGGCGATCGGGATCACGGCGGTGTGACGGATCGCGCCGCCGGAGAACACTGCGATGTCGGTCGTGCCGCCGCCGACGTCGACCAGGCACACGCCGAGCTCCTTCTCGTCGTCGGTCAGCACGGCAAAGCTCGAGGACAGCTGTTCGAGCACGATGTCTTCGACCGACAAGCCGCAGCGCTGCACGCACTTCACGATGTTCTGCGCCGCGCTTTCCGCGCCGGTGACGATGTGCACCTTGGCTTCGAGCCGCACGCCCGACATGCCGATCGGCTCGCGAATGCCTTCCTGGCTGTCGATCAGATATTCCTGCGGCAGGATGTGCAGGATCCGCTGGTCCGCCGGGATTGCCACGGCGCGCGCCGCATCGATGACGCGATCGACGTCCTCGGAAGTCACTTCCTTGTTGCGGATCGCGACGATGCCGTGAGAGTTGAGACTGCGCACATGACTGCCGGCGATCCCTGCGTACACCGAGTGAATCTCGCAGCCGGCCATCAGCTCCGCTTCTTCGACCGCGCGCTGGATCGACTGCACCGTCGACTCGATGTCGACCACGACGCCGCGCTTCAACCCGCGCGAGGGATGCGAGCCGAGGCCGACGACCTCGACGCGCCCGTCGTGCGTGATCTCGCCGACGATCGCGACCACCTTCGACGTACCGATGTCGAGGCCGACGATCAGGTTGCGGTCATTCTTTCTAGGCATCTGGCGTTGCATCCTCGGCGCCGTGCGCGAAGCGCGTGGGCGTGTTCCAGCCGATCGAGAACCCGTTGCTGTAGCGCAGGTCGACGTAACTGATCTCGCTGGCGCGCGCCGCGACGACCGGGCTGGCGATGGCGATGAAGCGCTCGAGGCGCCTTTCGACGTCCTGCCGGCCCAGGCGCACGCGCGAACCGTTGCCGAGCGTGAGCTCCCAGGCACCGCGGGCATCGAGCTGGACCTGCGACAGGCGCATGCCGACCGCGAGCAGCCGCGGGTAGGTTTTCAGGTACAGCTGCGCGACCTGCGCCTCGGTGCCGGGCGGCCCGATCAGCTGCGGCAGCTCTGGCGGAATGTGCCGGGCGTGCGCCAGGAACAACTCGCCGCGCGTGTTCATCAGCCCGTCTTCGCCCCAGCGCGCGACGGCGACGTGCTCGGTGATGAACACGCGCACGCCGTTGGGCCAGCGACGCTCGACGCGCGCACGGTCGACCCACGGGATGCTTTCGAGCGCGGCGCGCAGCTTGTCGAGATCGACGGAAAGGAAGCCGGCGCCGCGGAACGGCGCGACCACTTCTTCGATCTGCACCGGCGCGACGCGCTGGAAGCGCCCGCCGACTTCGACCTGGCCGATCGGCCGGTCGAACGCGAGCGCCAGTCCCCACAGCATGATGCCGACACCGACCAGCATGCCGGCTACGCCGAGCACGGACTGCAGGCCGCCGGTGAGCGCGGGCTTGAGCCAGGCGAGCGAGAAACCGTCGCCGGAGCGCTCCGGCTTACGACGATTGCGTTTGCGGCTGCCGAAGATCATGGCTGCACTCCCCATTTCATGGCGCGCGTCCCGCACGACTCAGACTCGTCTCGAGAATCCGCCACACCAGGTCGTCGAACTCGATGCCGTACGCCTTCGCGGCCTTCGGCACGAGCGAGTGACTGGTCATGCCGGGCGTGGTGTTCACTTCCAGCAGGTAGTTCGCGCCGTCGCGATCGCGCATCACATCGACGCGTCCCCAACCGCTGCACGCGGCCGCGCGGAATGCCTCCAGCGCGAGCTGGCGCATGTCGATCTCCGCCTGGCCGTTCAGGCCGGGGCAGATGTACTGCGTGTCGTCGGAGACGTACTTCGCGTGATAGTCGTAGTACTCGCCGGGCGGCACGATGCGGATCGTCGGCAGCGCTTCGTCATGCAGGATGCCGACGGTGAATTCTTCGCCTTCGATGAGCTGCTCCATCAGCAGCTCGCCTTCGTAGCGCGCCGCGAGCGCGACGGCCTGCGCCAGATCGGCTTCTTTGAACACGCGACTCACGCCAACGCTCGAACCTTCGCACGCCGGTTTCATGATGACCGGCAGTCCGAGCCAGCGGGCTGCAGCCGTCACATCGTCGGTGCGTGACAAGCGCGCGTACCGGGGCGTCGGCATGTTGAGCGACAGCCAGACCTGCTTCGTGCGGATCTTGTCGAGCGTCAACGCGGAGCCGAGTACGCCGGAGCCGGTGTAGGGCACACGCAGCGCGTCGAGCAGCCCCTGCACGACGCCGTTCTCGCCGTCGCCGCCGTGCATGATGTTGAACACGCGGTCGCAGCGCTTCGCATGAATGTCGGCGAGCAGCGCGGGCATGCCGTCGACCGGATGTGCATCGACGCCGCGCCGTAGCAGCGCGTCGAGGCAATTCCGGCCGGAGTTCAGCGACACTTCGCGCTCCGAGGAAATCCCGCCCAGCAACACCGCTACGCGGCCGAAGTCCTGCGGATCCGTGATCTGCCTGCTCATCGTCCTGCTCCCACGATGCGCACCTCGGGCTTGAGCTGCACGCCGTGTACTCGCTCGACCGTCGTCATCACATGTCCAATCAGCTGCTCGATGTCGGCTGCGCTCGCCGTGCCGTCGTTCACGATGAAATTCGCGTGCATCTCCGAGACGCGTGCGCCGCCGATGCGATGTCCCTTGAGGCCGGCGGTGTCGATCAGGCGAGCCGCGTGATCGCCGGGCGGATTCGTGAACACCGAGCCGCACGACCATTCGCCGATCGGCTGCGTCGCCTTGCGGCGCGCGAGCAGCAGGCGGATGTCTTCGTTGCTGACGCCGGGGCGCAGCTCGAAAGTGAGGCGCGCGCCGAGGAACCATTCGTTCGCCGGGCCGCTCACGTGGCGATACGTCGCAACGTAGTCGCTGGCCGGCCGCTCGCGCTGCACGCCCGAGCGATCGATCGTCGTGACGCCGAGCACGTGCCGCCAAGTCTCGCCGCCGAACGCGCCCGCGTTCATCGCCAGCGCGCCGCCGAGCGTGCCCGGAATGCCGGCGAAGAATTCCGCCGGGCCGAGGCCCCACTTGATGCACTGCTTGGCGAGCTTCGCGCACGCCACACCGCTGCCGCAGCGGATCTCGGTTTCGCCGAGCCGCTCCAGCTCGTCGAACACGCCGTGCGTTTCGATCACTGCGCCGCGGATGCCGCCGTCGCGCACCAGCAGATTGCTGCCGAGCCCGATCCACATCACCGGCGTGTCCGGCGCGAGGCTGCGCAGGAACGCTGCAAGGTCGTCGGCACCGAGCGGGCTGAAGAACAGATCCGCCGGACCGCCGACGTGCCACGACGTGTGCTTCGACATCGGCTCGTCGCGCCGCACGCGCATCGCCAGATCCGGAGGGAGCGCCAGCGCGTTCATGGCCGCCTCCGGTCCGCGACTGGCGCAGGCTTGAGAGTGGCCAGCGTGGCCGGCAATTCCGCCGCGACTGCACCGATGCTGCCCGCACCCATCGTCACGATCACATCGCCGTCGCGCGCGATCTGGATCAGCGCCTGGGGCAGCTCGTCCATCTTCTCCACCAGCAGCGGCTCGACCCGGCCGTGTGAGCGGATCGCGCGGCAGATCGCCTTGCCGTCGGCGCCGGCAATCGGCGCTTCGCCCGCCGCATACACCTCGGTGACGATCAATGCATCGACGCTCGCGAGCACACGAGCGAAGTCGTCGAGCAGATCGCGCGTGCGCGTGTAGCGATGCGGCTGGAACGCCAGCACGATGCGCCGCTGCGGCCAGCCCTGGCGGATCGCCTCCAGCGTCGCAGCCAGCTCGGTCGGGTGATGACCGTAATCGTCGATCAGAGTCACGCGGCCGACTGCCGTCTGCACGTCGCCGTACTGCTGCAGGCGGCGATCGACGCCGTGGAAACTCGCGAGCGCGGCCTGGATCGCAGTATCGGGAACGTTCAGCTCCATCCCGACGCCGATCGCTGCAAGCGAGTTGAGAACGTTGTGCGTGCCCGGCAGATTCAGCTGCACGGGCAACACCGAGCTCGAGTCGCGCACCTTCACATCGAAGCGCGTCTGCGTGCCGTGCCGCGTGATGTTGGTCGCGCGAATGTCGGCATCCGACTCGATGCCGTAGGTGACGACCGGGCGCGCGATGCGCGGCACGAGGTCCGCGACGACCGGGTCATCGGCGCACACGACCGCGACGCCGTAGAACGGCATGTTGTGCAGGAAGTCGATGAAGCTCTGCTTGAGGCGCTCGAAGTCGCCGTCGTGCGTGGCGAGATGATCGTTGTCGATGTTGGTGACGATTGCCATCATCGGATGCAGATGCATGAACGAGGCATCGCTCTCGTCTGCTTCCGCGACCAGATAATTGCCGGTGCCGAGGCGCGCGTTGGTGCCGGCGCTCTTGAGCCGCCCGCCGATGACGAACGTCGGATCGAGACCGCCTTCCGCGAGGATGGAAGCGACCATGCTGGTGGTCGTGGTCTTGCCATGCGTGCCCGCCACCGCGATCGCGTATCGGAAGCGCATCAGCTCTGCGAGCATCTGCGCGCGCTGCACGATCGGAATGCGGCGCTCTTTCGCCTCGATCACTTCCGGGTTGTCGGGCTGCACCGCGCTCGACACCACCAGCACGTCCGCCTTGCCGACATTGGCCGCGGCGTGACCGAACGTGATCTGCGCGCCCAGCTGCGCGAGACGCTGCGTCACGGCGTTCGGCTTCAGATCGCTGCCCTGCACCTGGTAGCCGAGATTCAACAGCACTTCGGCGATGCCGCCCATGCCGCTGCCGCCGATGCCGACGAAGTGGATGCGATTGATGCGGCGCATGCGATCGGTCATCGCGCGCCTCCCGCGACTGCGTCGCATGCATCCGCGAGCCGGACATCTGCGTCGACGATTGCGACCGCCCGTGCCCGAGCAGCCATCGTCGCCAGCAACGCGCGCCCGCCGTGCATCAGCTTCTGCAATTCCTCCGCGAGGCGCGGCGGCGTCAGCTGCGCTTCGGCGATCGACGTCGCGGCGTGCGCATCGACGAGGAACTTCGCATTCAGTGTCTGATGATCGTCGACCGCCGCCGCGAACGGCACGAAGATCGCCGGCAGTCCCGCGGCCGCGAGCTCGGAGACAGTCAGCGCACCCGAGCGGCACACGACCAGGTCCGCCCACGCATACGCCTCCGCCATGTCGTCGATGAATGCGCGAACGTCGGCCTGCACATTGTGCTTCGCATACAGCTCGCGCGCCTGCGCAAGATTCCGCTCGCCCGCCTGATGAATCACCAGCGGGCGCGCAGCCGGGTCGATCGACGCGAGCGCTGCGGGCACGACGGCGTTGAGACGTGCCGCGCCCTGACTGCCGCCAATCACGAGCAGGCGCAATGGACCGCTGCGTTGTCCGAAGCGTTCCGCCGGCGCGGCGAGCGCAGCGATCTCGCGGCGCACGGGATTGCCGACGCGCTCGGCGTGCGCTCCCGGCGGGAAGCTCGCAGGAAATGCTTCGAGCACGCGTCGCGCGAGACGGGAGAGCATGCGATTGGTCATGCCGGCGACTGCGTTCTGCTCGTGGATGACCAGCGGCCGGCGAGTCAGCCACGCCGCCACGCCGCCGGGTCCGGAGACGAATCCGCCCGCGCCGAGCACGACGTTCGGCCGGCGGCGGCGCATCACCTGCAGGCTCTGCCAGATCGCCAGCGACAAGTTGAACGGCGCGGCGAGCCAGGTCGTGAATCCCTTGCCGCGCAGCCCGCTCACGCTGATCCACTCGATCTCGATGTGCTGCGGCGGGACCAGCTTCGCTTCGAGCCCGCGCTGCGTGCCGAGCCACACCGGCTCGTAGCCGCGCTCGCGCAATACGCGCGCAGCCGCGAGCGCCGGAAAAACGTGACCGCCGGTGCCGCCTGCCATGATGAGCACGGTGCGCTTCATTGCGCGCGCTCCCGTCGCGGCACTGCGAGCCGCCCCGCGGCGCTGGCTTCGTGATGAATGCGCATCAGCACGCCGAGCCAGCCGAGCGTCACCATGATGCTCGAGCCGCCGTACGACATCAGCGGCAGGGTCAGGCCCTTGGTCGGCAGCAGGCCGAGATTCACGCCGACGTTGATGAACGTCTGCAGCCCGAGCCACAGGCCGAACCCTGCGGCGAAGTACGCCTGAAACGGCAGGCCGGCTTCCGCGGCCTGGCGGGCGATGCGGAATGCGCGCCAGGCGAGCACGATGAACAACGAGAGCGTGACGATGACGCCGGCGAGGCCGAGCTCTTCCGCGAGCACTGCGAACACGAAATCGGTATGCGCCTCCGGCAGGTAGAAGAGCTTCTGCACGCTCGAGCCGAGACCTACGCCGAACAGCTCGCCGCGGCCGATCGCGATCAGCGATTGCGTCAGCTGGAAGCCGGAGTTGAACGGGTCCGCCCACGGATCGAGGAACGCGGTGAGCCGCTTGAGTCGATACGCCGACGTAACTGCGATGAGGGCCATGCCGCCGGCCGCGAGCACGACCAGCGCGAGGAAGTGGCGCAGCTTCACGCCCGCCAGAAACAGCAATGCGAGACCGGTTGCCATCACCACCGTAGCCGCGCCGAAGTCCGGCTCCAGCAGCAACAGCAGCGCCGCGCCCATGAGCACGCCGAGCGGCTTGAGGAAGCCCTTCAGGTCCTGCTTCAGCTCCGCCTGCTTGCGCACGACATAGCTAGCGAGATACGTCAGCAGCAGCACGCGCGCCAGCTCGGAGGCCTGGAAGTTCATGAAGCCCGTGCGCAGCCAGCGGCGGCTGCCGTTCACCTCGTGACCGATGCCGGGAATCAGCACTATGATCAGGAACACGAACGCGAGCAGCATCAGCGGCAGGCCGAGGCGTTCCCACACGCTCGTCGGAATCACCATCGCGATCAGCGCCGCGACCATCCCGAAGCCGACGCCGATCATCTGGCGCTCGAAATAGTGCAGCGGCGCATGCAGCTGCCGGTCGGCGATCGCGATCGACGCCGACGTCATCATCACCAGGCCCAGCAGCAACAGCGCGGCCACCGTCAGCACCAGTACTGTGTCGAATGCGAAGCGCCGCGGGCGGGCGCTCGAGCGGGCGAAGCTGAGGGTCGCGGTGTTCACGCGTCCAGCCTCCGCACCGAAGCCGCGAACATGTAGCCGCGATGCGCATAGTCGCGAAACATGTCGAGACTCGCGCAGGCCGGCGACAGCAGCACCGTTTCACCGGGTCGCGCTGCGCGCGCGGCGCGCTGCACGGCGTCGTCCATGTCCTTCGCGAACTCCATGCTCGCAACGCCTTCGAGCGCGGCGGCAAGCAGCTTCGCGTCCTGGCCGAGCAGCACGAGGTGCCGCACCTTGCCGCGGAACGCGTTTGCGAGCGGCGAAAAATCCTGGCCTTTGCCCTGACCGCCGGCGATCAGCACCAGCGAGCCCGGCATGCCGGCTACGGCGGCGAGCGTTGCGCCGACGTTGGTTCCTTTCGAATCGTTGACGTAGCGCACGTCGCGCACGTCCGCGATCCACTGCGAGCGATGCGGCAATCCCGGAAACTCTCGCAGCGCCTGCACGCAGGGCTCTTGCGGCAGCTGCAGAGCGTTGCACATGGCAAGAGCGGCCAGGGCGTTCGCGACGTTGTGCATCCCGGCGATCTTCATCTCGGACATCGCGAGGAGCTGACGCCCGTCATGCATCAGGGCGAAGTCCTCTCCCATCGGCAGGACGTAATAGTCGCCGCCGCGGTCAGCGCGCAGGGTGAACGTGAGCACGCGCGGCGCGTGATGCGTCATCGCGTGTACCAGCGGATCGTCGAGATTGATGACGGCGGCATCGCAGTGCTGAAAGATGCGAGCCTTGGCCGAGGCGTATTCGCCGACGGACTCGTAGCGATCCATGTGGTCGGGCGTCACGTTGAGCACGACCGCCGCGGCCGTACGCAGGGATCGGGTGGTCTCGAGCTGAAAGCTCGACAGCTCCAGCACGTACAGCTCGGGCACCGGCTCGTCCAGCAGGTCGAGCGCAGGCCGGCCGAGATTGCCGCCGGCGAGCACACGCTTGCCCACAGCCTCGGCCATGCGTGCAACGAGCGTAGTCACGGTGCTCTTGCCGTTCGTGCCCGTGATCGCCGCGACCGGTGCCTGCGCCTCGCGCGCAAACAATTCGATGTCGCCGATGATCGGCACGCCGCGTATCGCCGCGCTCATCATGAAGGGCTCGCGCAACGAAACGCCGGGAGAAGCGATCACGCGCATGGCATCGTCGAGCAGCGCTTCGTCGAAGGCGCCGAAGCGCACTTCCGCTTCGGGCGCGAGCTGTTGCAGCGCCGACGATTCCGGCGGCGTGGCGCGGCTGTCGGTCACCGCGAACATTTCGTGGCGCGCGTGCAGATACCGCGCGCACGACAGACCGGTGCGGCCCAGCCCGACGACGATGGAGCGGCCTCCTCCCTGCCCTCCCGCGCGTGCGGGAGAGGGTTGGGGTGGCGGCGTTGCGCTGGCAAGGGGCATCGTCAGCGCACCTTCAGCGTCGCGAGTCCGACCAGCACCAGGATCACGGAGATGATCCAGAACCGCACGATCACTTTCGGCTCGGCCCAGCCCTTCAGCTCGAAGTGATGGTGGATCGGCGCCATGCGGAAGATGCGTTTGCCGGTGAGCTTGTACGAGGCCACCTGCAGCATCACCGACACGGTCTCCATCACGAACACGCCGCCCATGATCAGCAGCACGATCTCCTGGCGGACGATGACCGCGACTACGCCTAGTGCCGCACCAAGCGCGAGCGCGCCGATGTCACCCATGAACACTTGCGCGGGATAGGTGTTGAACCAGAGGAACCCGAGTCCGGCGCCGACCAGCGTCGCGCAGAACACCAGGATTTCACCGGTTCCTTCGATGAAAGGAATACCGAGATAACCCGAGAAGACCGCATTGCCCGTTGCATACGCGAACACCCCCAGTGCTCCGCCGACCAGTACGGCCGGCATGATTGCGAGCCCATCGAGCCCGTCGGTCAGGTTCACGGCGTTGCTGGAACCGACGACGACGAAATACGTCAGCAGGATGTAGCCGTAGCCGAGCGGCACCATCACCGTCTTGAAGAACGGCACGTACAGCGCGGTCTCCGCCGGCGCTTTGGCAGTTACGAACAGCGCGATCGCGCAGCACAGTCCCGCGACCGATTGCCAGAAATATTTGTAGCGCGCGATCAGCCCGCGGCTGTTGCCGATGACCAGCTTCAGGTAGTCGTCCCAGAAACCGATCAGCCCGAACGCGAGCGTCACGCCGAGCGTGATCCATACGAAGCGGTTGCGCAGATCCGCCCACAGCAGCGTCGAAAGCCCGATCGCCACCAGGATCAGCGTGCCGCCCATCGTCGGCGTGCCGGCCTTCGGCAGGTGCGTCTTCGGGCCGTCGTCGCGCACGCGCTGGCCGATCTGGTTGTACGACAGGCGGCGGATCATCCACGGTCCGATCAGGAACGAGATGAGCAGCGCAGTCAGCGCGGCCAGGATCGCGCGCAGCGTCAGGTAGTTGAAGAGCCGGAACGCGCCCTCCAGCGCCGTCAGTTTTTGCGTGAGGTACAGCAGCACGCTACACCCGAAAGAAGCGGTTATGGGTTAGCGGTTGGCGGTTGGTGCGGAGCCGGAGGCGGAGTGCCTCTGCACTAACCGCTAACCGCCAACCGCTAACCCCTTCTTGTTTCTTAATGACCATTCCCTTCCCCCTGCGGTGACGCCGCCAGTGCCGCTGCCACTCGCTCGAGCCGATTGGCGCGTGAACCCTTGATGAGCACTGCGACGCCGCTCGTGAGCGACTTGCTCGCTTCGGCGATGAGCGCGTCGAGCGTCGCGAACCACTGCCCGCCGGGCCCGAAGGCTTCCACCGCGAAGCGCGAGCCTTCGCCGACCGCGAACAGGCGCGCGACGCCGGCCTGTCGCGCGTAGCGCCCGACTTCGGCGTGCAATTCGTCGGCGCTCGCACCGAGCTCGCGCATCTCGCCGAGCACCAGCCAGCGCACGCCGCCGAAGCTGCGGAACGCGTCGAGGCCGGCTTTGAGCGAGCTGGGATTGGCGTTGTACGAGTCGTCGACGAGGAACGCGCCGTTCAGCGCCGGCTTCAGCTCGAGCCGGCCCGCGACGCTCTTCATGGCGGCGAGGCCGACGACGATCTCGTCGATCTCGACGCCGACTGCGCACGCGGCGGCCGCCGCACCGAGCGCATTGCGAAGGTTGTGCAAGCCGCCGAGCGCCAGCGTTGCCGGCCGGCTGCCGTACGGCGTCACGAGCTCGAAGTCGGTGCGGAAGCCGCCCGCGTTGCTCTCCGACTTCACCTTGTGCGCCATGAAATCCGCCGGCTGCTCGAAGCCGAAAGTCAGCACGCGCTCGGCCGCGCTCGAGTCGCGCCACTGTGCAGCGAACGCGTCGTCGGCATTCACGATCGCGACACCTTCGGGCGGCAGCGCGCGAAACATTTCGCCCTTGCCCTGCGCCACGCCCGCGAGACTGCCGAAGCCTTCGAGGTGCGCCGCGCCGGCGTTGGTCACGATGCCGACGGTCGGCTCGGCGAGGCTCGCGAGATGCGCGATCTCACCGACGTGATTCGCCCCCATCTCGATGACGGCGTAGCGATGCTCGGCCGTCAGCTCCAGCAGCATCAGCGGCACGCCGATGTGATTGTTGAGATTGCCGCGCGTGACCAGCGTCTTGCCCTGCCGCGACAGGATCGAGCCGATGAGTTCTTTGGTCGTCGTCTTGCCGTTGCTGCCGGTGACGCCGACCAGCGGGATGTGGAACTGTCGTCGCCACTGCCGTGCGAATGCCGACAGCGCACCGAGCGGATCGGGCGTCACTATCTGCGGAATCTCCGCGGCGAGCGGCCGCTCGACCAGCGCCGCGGCGGCACCGCGCTCCGCCGCCGCCGCGACGAAGTCGTGGCCATCGAAGCTCGGACCGCTCAGCGCGACGAACAGCGCCCCCGGCTTGAGCGTGCGCGAATCGGTCGAGACGGTGCTGAACGCGCAGTCGTTGCCGACGATCTGCCCGGGTGTGCAGCGGACCAGCTCGCTGAGGCGCCACGCCATCATGAGCGGCGCTCCAGCGCAGCACGCGCGACTTCGCGGTCGCTGAAGTGGCGGCGCTCGGTACCGACGATCTGATAGTCCTCGTGACCCTTGCCGGCGATCACCACGACATCTCCCGGCTTGCCGAGAGCGATGCCTTGCGCGATGGCTTTTGCACGATCGCGCTCGATCAACGCGCGCGCCGGCGCGGTGAATCCTTTGACGATGCCCGCGACGATGGCATCGCCGTCCTCGGTGCGCGGATTGTCGTCGGTGACGATCGCCTGATCGGCGAGTCGCTCGGCCACCGCGGCCATGATCGGCCGCTTGCCCGGATCGCGATCGCCGCCGCAACCGAAGATGCAGATCAGTTTGCCGGTCGTGTGCTTGCGGGCCGCTACCAGCAATTTCTCCAGGGCATCGGGTGTATGTGCATAGTCGACGATCGCGAGCGGCTTGCCGGTCGCGAAGAGCGTCTCCATGCGTCCGGGCGGCGGGCTGCAGCGCTCCAGCGCCGCAAGCGCATCGTGGAACGGCATGTTCCAGCCGAGCAACGCACCCAGCGCCGCGAGCAGATTCTCGACGTTGAAGTCGCCGATGAAGCGCGAATGCAGCGTCGCAACGCCCCAGCTGCCGTCGACGGTGATGTCGAGGCCGGTTGCGCCGGGAATCGCACGAACCGCGAACAGGTGACGCACGCCATTGCGCATGTCGGGCAGCGACGCCGAGCGGGAGTACGAAGTGAGCATTTCGGCGCGCGCCGACGTCTGCGAGGGCGTCAGCAAGGTGCGGCCGAACGCATCGTCCGCGTTGATCACCGCGTGCTTCAGCTCCGGCCACACGAACAACCTGGCCTTCGCCGCGGCGTAACTCTCGAACGTGCCGTGATAGTCCAGATGATCGTGCGTCAGGTTGGTGAACACGGCGGTGTCGAACCGCACGCCGGCGACGCGATGCTGATCGAGCGCATGCGACGACACTTCCATCGCGAGACTTCGCACACCTGCGTCGCGCAGTTCGGCGAGGTGACGGTGCACCGTGATGGAATCCGGGGTCGTGTGCGTCGTCGTCTGCAATGCATCGATGCGCCCGAAGCCGATCGTGCCCGCGTACGCGGCAGGGGTTCCGAGCAGCTGCGTCGCAGTCGCGATGACGTATGCCGTTGTCGTCTTGCCGTTCGTGCCAGTTACGCCGCATGTGCGCACGGCCTGCGACGGCGCACCGAAGAAGCGATCGGCGATCGTGCCGAGAATCGCCGTGAGGTTCGGCACGGCGAGCAGCAGCACGCTGTCGGGCACGCGCGGCGCGGCGACACCCGGTGTCGGTTCCCACAGGATCGCTCTAGCGCCGGCGTTCACCGCTTGAGCTGCGAAGCCGATGCCGTGCGTCCGCGTTCCGGGCAGGGCGATGAATGCGCCGCCGAACTGAACGGCGCGACTGTCGAGCGTGAGATCGACGATGCCGATGCCTGCTGGCACGCTAACGGCGGACCCCGCGAGCAGCGTTCGAAGATCTTTAGCAGAGCGTGGTTGCATCGTGCGTCCGGTTAGCGCTGCCACTCTCATGGAATTCGGCTCGCCTGCACGAGCGTCGTAGCCGGCACGCGGTCGAGTCCATCCGGCGGCACGCCGAGCAGGCGCAGCGCGCCCGCCATCACGTTGGCAAAGACCGGTGCGGCGACATCACCGCCGTAGACGAGCTTGCCGCCGGGCTCGTCGATGACGACCAGCGCGGCGAGTCGCGGATGGCTGGCGGGCACGACGCCGCCGAACGAAGCCTTGTACCGGTTCGACGAGTATCCGCCGGCATCGGCGGTCCACGCTGTCCCGGTTTTGCCGGCAACGCGATAGCCGACGAGTGCGGCGCGCGTACCGGTACCGCCATCCTGTGCGACGACGCTTTCCATCATCTGCAGCAACTCGCGCGCGACGCTTGCCTCGATCACGCGCTCGCCGGGCACCGGCCCGTCCACGCGCCGCAGCGTCACCGGACGACGGATCCCGTCGGCGCCGAGGATTGCGTACGCACGCGCCAGCTGCAGCGGCGTCACCGACAGTCCGTAGCCGTATGAAATCGTCGCCTGTTCGATCTTGCGCCAGTGCGACGCGTCGTACAGCAGGCCAGCGGATTCTCCCGGGAAGCCGCTGCCGGTCACGTCGCCAAAACCGAACGCGCGCAGCGTCTGGTACATCGACTGCGGCGTCAGCGTCATCGCCATCTTCGTCATGCCGACGTTGCTCGACTTGGCAATGACGGTCGTCAGCGGGATCGCGCCGAGATTGTGCTTGTCCGGAATCTTCTTCCAGCCGATCTGCACCATGCCGGGCGAGGTATCGATGATCGTGTCGGGGTGATAGCGCCCCGACGCGATGCCGGCGGCGGCGACGAACGGCTTGATGGCCGAGCCGGGCTCGTAGATATCGGTGGCCGCGCGATTGCGATAGCGCGAGGGCGCCACCTGGTCGCGATCGTTCGGGTTGTACGCGGGCTGGTTCACCATCGCGAGCACTTCGCCGGTGTCGACGTCGAGCACCACGACCGAGCCGCCCTTGGCCTGCTGCTCCTGCACCGCCGCCTTCAACTCGCGATAGGCGAGATACTGGATGCGCAGATCGATGCTGGTGATCAGGTCTTCGCCCGGACGCGGCGCGCGAATGCTCTCGACGTCTTCGACCGTGCGCCCGTAGCGATCCTGGATTACGCGCTTGGCGCCGGCCTGCGCGCCGAGCCAGCGGTCGTACGCGAGCTCGAGTCCTTCCTGCCCGATGTCGTCGAACTTCTTGGTGAAGCCGAGCAGATGGCCGGTGACTTCGCCGGCCGGATAGAAGCGCTGGTACTCGCGCAGCAGATAGACGCCGGGGATCTTCAGGTCCTTGACCTGCTGCGCGTCGCTCGGCCGCATGTGCCGCACCAGGTACACGAACTCGCGATCGAGATTGCTGGTGATGACCTGCGTCAGCCACTTCTTGTCGCGATTGAGCGCTTCGGCGAGGCGCGGGATCTGGTCCGCGGCGCGCATCACTTCCGGCGGGCACGCCCACACGGTGTCGACGGGCGTGCTCGCTGCCAGCGGCTCGCCGTTGCGATCGTAGATGCCGCCCCGCACGGCGGAGAGCTTGGCGACGCGCGTGAAGCGCGCATCGCCCTGCCCTTCGAGAAATCCTTCGTCGAACAACTGCAGATCGACGGCGCGCGCGACCAGCGCGACCGCGATCAGCACGAGCACGCCCAGCACTACGCGCAGTCGCGAACGAAACTGCTCCTGCGAGAAGCTGCGATTCTGCTCGTTGCGGATCATCGCCACTTGCGGTCGGTGTTCATTGGGTCACCGTCGTGGGCTTCACGATGCGGACTTCGTCGGGGCGCGGAATCACCATGCGCAGGCCGACGCGCGCGGTCTGCTCGACGCGCCCGTGCGTGGCCCACGCGCTCTGTTCCAGCTTCAACTGGCCCCACTCGATCTCGAGCGCGTCGCGCTCGCCGTTCAGACCCTGCAATTCGATGAAGAGATCGCGCGCCTCGTGCTTGGTGAACACGACGCCGATGGCGGTCGCGGCGAGTCCCAGGGCGAGCACGGCCACTGCTGCACGCATTGCGAGACTCATGCTGCGATCCTCTCGGCAACGCGCATCACGGCACTGCGCGCGCGCGGATTGGTGGCTACTTCTTCTTCGGACGGATGCACTGCGCGGCCGATGCGGCGCAGTTTCGGACGCGCGTGCGCGGGAATCTGCGGCAGGCCGGCGTAGACCGGATCCTCCTGCGAGTGCTGCTGGATGAAGCGCTTCACGATGCCGTCTTCGAGCGAGTGAAACGCGATCGCGCACAGCCGGCCGCCCGGCGCCAGCACCTCGAGGCTGCCGCGCAACGCCGCCTGCAGCTCGCCGAGCTCGTCGTTCACGTGGATACGGATCGCCTGGAAGGTGCGCGTCGCGGGATGCTTGCCGGGCTCGCGCGTCTTCACTGCGCGCGCCACGATCCCGGCGAGCTGGCCGGTGCTCTCGATCGGTCCCTCGCGCCGCGCCGCGACGATGTCGCGCGCGATCCGCTTCGCGAACTTCTCTTCGCCGTATTCGCGGATCACGCGCGCGAGCTCGTGCTCCGGCGCGCGCGCGAGGAAATCTGCGGCGCTGGCCCCGGTCGCGGGGTCCATGCGCATATCGAGGGGTCCATCGTGCGCGAAGCTGAAGCCGCGCGCGGCATCATCCAGCTGCGGAGAAGACACACCGAGGTCGAGCAACACGCCGTCAATTCTCCCGGCCAGTCCTTCTTCCGCGATCAGCGCCGCGAGGCGCGAAAACGGACTGGCCCTCAACGTCAACCGCGCCTCGCCCGCGAAGCGCTCGCGCCCTGCGCGCAGCGCCTCCGGATCGCGGTCGAGCGCGACCACCCTGCCCTGCGCGTTCAGCCGCTCCAGCAGCGCGGCCGTGTGGCCGCCGCGGCCGAACGTCGCATCCACGTAGCGACCGTCCGCGCGAATCGCGAGCGCCTCCAGCACTTCGCGCAGAAGCACCGGCGTGTGTCGCCCCATCGCGCGCGCCTACAACGACAGCGATTCGAGCTCCGGCGGCAGCGGCTCGGCGTTTTCGTCGGCCTTCAGCCACTGCTGGCAGCTCTGATTCCACTGCGTTTCGTCCCAGAGCTCGAAGCGATTGCCCTGTCCGATCAGCATCGCGGTGCGCGACAGGCCCGCGTACTCGCGCAGACTCGGCGGGATCAGGATTCGGCCGCTGCCATCGAGGTCGAGATCGGTGGCGTGACCGATCATCAGGCGCTGCAAGCGCCGTGCGAGCGGATTCAGCGTCGGCAGGCGCCGCAGCTTCAGCTCGATCTCTTCCCATTCCGGCAGCGGGTAGATGAGCAGGCAGCGGTCGGCGCGATCCACGGTCGCAATCAGGCGCCCGTTGGAGCGCTCGACGATGCGCTCGCGATAGCGGGTCGGCATTGCCAGCCGGCCTTTCGCATCGAGCGTCACCTTGTTTGCACCGCGGAACATGCCGAACTGAACCCCCACTCAAATGGGCGGGCCCAGACAGCACCTGCATGCCATCTGTACCCACTGTTTTCCACTTTTTCCCACCTCGCTGCACTATAGGTAGCGCGAAAGCTGCAAGTCAAAAAAATCTCGGAAGTTTCCTGTTTACCGACAGGGACTTAGGATGGATATCCAGTCCTCGCCAAAGATTCGCCAGAAGCGGTCTGACGTAAATCAACCGCTTATGAAAACTTCTTGACGTGGAAGCACATACGAGCGCGGAAGGAGCGTCCGAGACCTGTTTGGCCGCATGGCGTCACCTTGCGCGCAGATTTGCGCAGCAGAAGCGCCGCGGGGTGGCGAGGGGCAGATCAATCCGGGCAAATCCGGGCAGGTCGCCAGATCAGCGCGGAAGTCCGCACAATCCCTGCACAGCGGACAGTTTTTGTATACCAGGCCGGCGCGCCCTACCCGGTTTCCGGGGCGCTGCCGGCCGTGGATCGTTAAGAAAAAGGAGTCGGCCGATAAGCCGGGTTCTGTCGAGGACAATCATTCATCTGCGATACGCGTCGCCGCGTACCTCCAGCGACCTACCCGGGAGCACGTGTGGGCCACACGCGCAGCCTCATCCGAGGACGAGACTGCCTGCTCCCCTATTTGGTCTTGCTCCGGGCGGGGTTTGCCGTGCCGCCGAGTGTTGCCACCGGCGCGGTGCGCTCTTACCGCACCCTTTCACCCTTACCGGCCCCCTCCCCGAAGGGTGGAGGCTTAGGCGGTTTGCTTTCTGTTGCACTTTCCGTGGGCTCGCGCCCCCCAGGCGTTACCTGGCGCCTTGCCCTGGGAGCCCGGACTTTCCTCCACGCTTGCGCGCAGCGATTGTCTGGCCGACTCCGGCCGCGATCTTAGCCTTTCTCCGGTCCCGGCACGCGGCCGATCTGCAGCGCTGCGTCGTACAGCTCGCTGCGCTTGGAGCCCGTGAGGTGCGCAGCGATCTTCGCGGCCTGCGAGGGCGGCAACTCCTGCAATAGCGCGCGTAACAGCGAGCCGGCGTCGAGCTCGAGCGCCGCGCCGCCGGCTGCGGGCGCACCGCTCACCACGATCACGAGTTCCCCGCGCGCCATGTCGCTGTCGCGCTCGGCAGCAGCGCTCAGCTCCGCGAGCGTGCCGCTGTAGGTCGTCTCGAAACGCTTCGTCAGCTCGCGACTGATCGATGCGCGGCGCTGCGCGCCGAAGATTTCCGTCATGGCGCGCAGCACTTCGCCGAGGCGATGCGGCGCTTCGTAGAAAATCAGCGTGCGCTCTTCGCGCGCGAGCTGCTCGAGTCGCTCGTTGCGCGCTGCTGCTTTCGCAGGCAAAAAGCCCTCGAAAACGAAGCGATTCGTCGGCAGGCCTGCGACCGACAGCGCGGCGATCGCGGCACACGCGCCGGGGATCGCCACGACTGCGATGCCCTGCTGACGCGCGGCAGCGACCAGGTCGAAGCCTGGATCGCTCACCAGCGGCGTGCCTGCATCGCTGACCAGGGCGATCGAGTCGCCTTGTGCAAGTCTTGCAACGAGCTCGGCGCTCTTCGTTCCTTCGTTGTGTTCGTGCAGCGACGTCAGCGCGGTGCCGATCCCGCAGGTCTGCAGCAATTGGCGCGTGTGGCGCGTATCCTCCGCCGCGATCAGCGCGACGCTCGCCAGCACTTCGCGGGCGCGCGGCGTGAGATCGCCGAGGTTGCCGATCGGGGTTGCGACGACGTACAGGGTGCCGGACATGGAGAGATCCTATAATGCCGCCAGCCCTACTGAGAGAGGTCGGATGGCCGCAAAGGGAAAAAAGCTGAGAGTGGTTGGCGCGGTGTTGCTGGCAACGCTGCTCGCGACCTCGTGCAGCGTGCCGGTCACGCAGCCGGGGCGCGAGCCGACCGATCGCAGGCTGGTCACGCAGGCCGAGAAACAATCGCGCGACGGCGATCATCGCGGCGCGGCCCAGTCCTTCGAGCAGGCCGCGGCGCAGGCGCCCGGCGAGTTGCGCAATCGTTTCCTGTTGCGCGCGGCGCGCGAGTACCTGCGCGGCGATCAAAGCGACCAGGCCGCGGCATTGCTCAAGCAAGTTGGCACGACGCTGCCCGGCGCGGACTTCGCACTGCGCGCCAGCGTTGCGGCCGAGCTCAATCTCAAGCAGCAGAAGCCGGATCGGGCCTTAGCCGAGCTCGACAGCATTCCGCAGCCGCTGCCGCGCGAAGATGTCTCCGATCTGCTGGCGCTGCGGGCGCGGGCGCTGTTCGCGCTGAATCGTCCTGCGGCCGGCATCACGACTGCGCTCGAGCGCGAGCGCGGCCTCAACAATCAGGATGAAGTACGCGCCAATCGCAAGCTCATCTGGCAGGGCCTGCAGCAGAGCGCCGCAGGCAACGCGGATTTCACGGCGCCGCCCGGTTCGAGCGCGACGGTCACCGGTTGGCTCGAGCTCGGCCGCGCAGCGCTGACTGCCGCGCGCAATCCGTTCACCGCGAACGAAGATCTCGCCGACTGGCGCGGCCGCTATCCGTCGCATCCCGCGAATGCGCTGCTGAACGAGGACGTGCTGCCCGAGCTCGGCGTGGGCCTCGACTATCCCACGCAGATCGGTCTCATCCTGCCGCTGTCGGGCCGGCAACAGGGCCCCGGCGTCGCAGTGCGCGACGGCTTTCTAGCGGCGTTGCTGCAGCAGGAGGCATCGAAGCGGCCGGTCGTCAACGTTTACGACTCCGCTGAGATGGGCGCGACGACTGCGTATCGACGCGCGATTGCCGACGGCGCGCAATTCATCGTCGGCCCGCTCACGAAAGACGACGTCACTGCGATCGCGACCTCCGGCGAAACTTCGGTGCTGACGCTGGCGCTCAATCAGACGGGCGACGAAGTGAGTCAGCCGTCGCTGATGTTTCAGTTCGCGCTCGATCCCGAAGACGAAGCGCGCCAGGTCGCGCAGCGCGTCACCGTAGACGGCCGCATGCGCGGCCTCTTGCTGTTGCCGAACAACGAGTGGGGCCGGCGCGTGTTCAAGGCATTCGACACCGAGATCAAGACGCTCGGCGGTACGATCGCGGCGATGCGCTTCTACGATCCCGAGGCGCGCGATTATTCGACGCCGATTACGCAGCTGCTCCTGATCGACGAAAGTCGTCAACGCGCCAACGCTCTGAGCGCGGCGATCGGCACGCACCTGGAATTCGAGCCGCGCCGCCGCGGCGATGCGCAATTCGTGTTCGTCGGTGCGCAGCCGGTGCAAGGCCGCTCGCTGCGTCCCGCACTGCGCTTCCATCTCACCGATGACCTGCCGGTCTATGCGACCTCCGACATCTTCGAGCCCGACGCCGAAGCGAACAGCGATCTGGAAGGCGTGATCTTTCCAGACATGCCGTGGGTCATCTCGCCGGATGCAGTATCGACGCAGCTGCGCACGGCGTTGAGCAAGCACTGGCCGGTGCGGGCGCGCGGCCGCGGCCGGCTCTACGCATTCGGCTTCGACGCTTATCGTCTCGTGCCGTTGCTCAAGGCAGGCAAGTTCGGCAATGAGCACTCGGTGCCGGGCATGACCGGCCTGCTGTCGGTCGATAGCAAAGGCCGCGTGCGGCGCGAGCTCGACTGGGCGCAGGTTGCGGGCGGCAAGCCGAATCCATTGAGTACTGCGGCAACGACAGCTGCGAACTGATTTTTCTGCGGAGAAGGCGGCATGGACGATCGGCAACGCAAGGAAGCGGGCCGCGCGGGCGAGGCGACCGCGCTCGCTCATCTGCAGAGCGCAGGCTTGCAGCTGATATTGCGAAATTTCAGGTGCAAGGCCGGCGAGATCGACCTGGTGATGCTGGACGGCGCAACGCTGGTGCTGGTCGAAGTGCGCTATCGTTCCAGCGAGCGCTTCGGCGGGGCAGCGGCGTCGGTCACCTGGCGCAAGCAGCGCCGGCTGGCAAACGCAGCGGCCTACCTGCTGCTCGCGCATCCGGAGTTGCGCCGTTACCCGGCGCGCTTCGACGTCGTGGCGATCTCCGCCGCGCCACAGTGCAGGATCGATTGGATCAGGAGCGCGTTTACGCTTTGAGCTCATGCTGGAAACCACCGCGGAAGTTGCCTGTCCCTATTGCGGCGAGACCATCACGCTGCTGCTCGACCTCTCGGTCGAAGAGCAGTCGTACATCGAAGACTGCAGCGTCTGCTGTCAGCCGATGAATGTGTCGTATCGCGTCGAAGACGGCGAGCTCGCCGATGTGAGCGTCGAGGCCGGCGGCTGATGTGGCGCCGGCTGCGGATCGCAGTGCTGCTGCTGATCCTGGCGTTCGTAGCGCTGAACACTTACTTCGATCGCGTCTACTCGACCGACTGGGACATCCCGCTGCGCGTCGCCGTGTTTCCGATCAACGCCGACGGCAGCGCCGTCAGCGAGCACTACATCCGCGAGTTATCCGCCGATTCGTTTGCGGAAATCGAGGCGTTCTTCGAGCAGGAGGCGCACGACTATGGATTGCAGATGGAGCGGCCGGTCCGCCTGACGCTCGCGTCGCCGCTTGCGCAGTCGCCGCCCGTGCTCGCGCCCGACCCCGGGATGCTGTCCGCTGCGTGGTGGAGTCTGCGGATGCGATTCTGGGCGTGGCGCGTGGATGCGCCACCCGGCCCCGCGCCTGACATCAAGTTGTTCGTGCTGTATCACGACCCGGCAATCTCACCGGCGGTTCCGCATTCGCTCGGCGTGCAGAAGGGCTTGTTCGGCGTCGTGCACGTTTTCGCAGACGCCGGCATGCACGGCTCGAACGAAACGGTGATGGCGCACGAGCTGCTGCACACGCTCGGCGCGACCGACAAGTACGATTTACGTACGAATCAGCCGACGCAGCCGGACGGCTACGCGGAGCCCGATCTCGATCCGTTGTATCCGCAATCGTTCGCGGAGCTGATGGGCGGCCGCATTCCGGAGTCGGCCGCGACGTCGAGGATTCCCGAGTCGTTGCAGCAGGTGATCGTCGGCGTCAAGACCGCGAGCGAAATCGGCTGGAGCAAACGATGAGTGCGCTGCCACGGAGCGCTGCCGCCGGACTCACGTGCACGCAGCTCAGCGTCGAGGTGGCCGGACGCGTGCTCGTTCGCGAGCTGGAACTGACGATGCCGAGCGGCACCCTCACTGCGATTCTGGGGCGCAACGGTGCAGGCAAGACGATGACGCTGCACACGCTCGCGGGCTTGCGCGCTCCGGCGCTCGGCAATGTCACGCTCGATGGCGAGCTGCTAGCCAACTGGCCGCGACGCGCGCTGGCACGCAAGCTCGGGTTGCTCACGCAGACGACCGAAGATCCGTTCCCGTCCTCGGTGCTCGACAGCGTGCTGATCGGTCGTCATCCGCATATCGATTTCTGGCGCTGGGAAAGCGCGGCCGATCGCGCCATCGCACGCTCTTCGCTCGCAGCGGTCGCACTCGAGGAACTTGCAGAGCGCGAAGTCGATACGCTGTCTGGCGGCGAGCGCCGTCGCGTCGCACTCGCGACGCTGCTCGCGCAGAATCCGGACGTGTTCCTGCTCGATGAGCCGATCAATCATCTCGATCCGCATCACCAGCTCGACGTGCTGAAGCTGCTGCGCGAGAAGGCGCAAGCGGGCCGCACGGTCGTGATGAGTCTGCACGATGCCGGACTCGCAGCGCGTTTCTCAGATCACGCGCTACTGCTGTTCGGCAACGGCGAATGGCTGAGCGGACCGACCATCGAAGTGCTCACGCCGCAGACGATGACGAAGCTCTACGGCGTCGCCGTGCGCGAAATCTCGTGGGCCGGCGGCCGCACGTTCGTCGCGGGATAGCCTACAAAGCCTGCAACACCGCGTCGTGCAGCTTGCCGTTGGTCGCAAGCACCGAAGTCGTTTCGAGCCCGGGCGCGCGGCCTTCGAGATCCGTGAAGCGCCCACCGGCCGCTTCGACGATCACCGCGAGCGCCGCGATGTCGAGAATGTTCACGTCCGATTCGATCACGACATCGATCTTGCCCGAGGCGAGCAGGTGGTAGTGCAGGAAATCGCCGTAGCCGCGAATGCGCTGCGCGCGCGTCACCAGCTTGCCGAACGATGCCCAGCGCGCGCCGCTCGCGAGCGTCTTGAGATTGCCTGTGGAGATCGCGCCCGCTTCGATTGTCGCGATGTCGCTCACCTTGATCGGCTGCTCGTCCAGCCACGCGCCGCGACCGATCTCTGCGTAGGCCAGCTCGCCGTACACCGGCGCGGATGAGACGCCGACGATCAGGCGGCCGCGATGCATGAGCGCGATCTGCGTCGAGAAGAACGGATACTCGCGCACGAACGCCTTCGTGCCGTCGATCGGATCGACCAGCCAAAGATATTCGGCGTCGAGCGAGCTCTGACCGGTTTCCTCGCCATAGAAGCCGTGCGTGGGAAAGCGCGCGCCGATGATGCTGCGGATCGCCTGCTCGGTCTCGATGTCCGCCTGCGTGACCGGGGACTTGTCGGCCTTCAGCGTGACCTGCAGGTTGCGCTGGTAATAGCGCCGGATGACTGCTGCGCCGGCGCGGGCAGCATCGAGCGCAGTGGCGAGAAATTCCGAGTGACTCACTCAGGCGACTCTAGTGAGCCTTGATCGGCACCGCAATCCCGGCGACGACCAGCGTCACAGCCTCGCACGACGCGGCCAGCTGCTGATTGAGCCGTCCCTGCTCGTCCTGGAAACGCCGTGCCAGCGCCGACGCCGGTACGATGCCCGAGCCGACCTCGTTCGAGACCAACAGGGCGGTGCCGCGATAGTCCGCGAGCCAGCGCAACAACGCTGAGCGCTCCCCGTCCCAGCGCGATACCGGCGCATTCGGCTGCGCTTCGTCGAAATCGAGAAGCAGCGCATTCGAAAGCCACAGCGTCAGGCAATCGACCAGGAGAATCGCCGGCGGCTGCGCACGCAGCGCCGCGGCCAGCTCATTCGGCGCTTCGATGGTCTGCCAGGACTGCGGGCGCTCCGCGCGATGCCGTGCAATCCGGTTGCGCATCTCGTCGTCGAGCGCCTCTGCGGTCGCGATATAGACGACGGGCAGCCGCTGCGCGGCGGCGAGCCTCGTGGCGAGCGTAATCGCATGATTTGTCTTGCCCGAGCGCGCACCGCCCAGAATGAGGTGTCGTTCAGGCATTATGTGCGCCCCCAACGGAATGCTCCCATGACGGCAATGATAACCACGCAGACCCTGCAGCGCCGGCTCGACACGCGGACCAAGCCGCAGGGCTCGCTCGGTGCATTCGAAACGCTCGCGATCCAGCTCGGCTCGGTGCTGCAAACCGAAACTCCGGTGCTGCGCGCACCCGCCCTGTTTGTGTTCGCGGCCGATCACGGCATCGCAGCCGATTCTGTCAGCGCCTATCCGCAGTCCGTCACCGGACAGATGCTGGAGAACTATCGCAACGAAGGTGCGGCGATCAACGTGCTCGCGCATCAGCACGGACTCGATCTCACCGTCGTGGACGCTGGTGTCATCGGCACCGGTGCGCGCAAAGCACAGCCGCCCAGCTGGATCGCGCCGGGCACACGCAACTTCAGACTCGAGCCGGCGATGAGCGCGGAGCAATGCACACGCGCGATCGAAACCGGTCGCACGTTCGCGACCGACGCGATCGCTCGCGGCTCGAACGCGTTGCTGCTCGGCGAGATGGGCATCGGCAATACCGCATGCGCTGCCCTGCTGCTGCATCGTCGCACGGGTTGGCCGCTCGCCGCTTGCGTCGGGCGCGGCACGGGCCTCGACGACGCGGCGCTGGAGCGCAAGCGCCAGCTGCTCGAAGAATCTGCGGCGCGTTGCCCGCAGGGACTGTCGCCGTTCGAAACGCTGGTCGAGTTCGGCGGCTTCGAGATCGCGATGCTCACCGGCGCCATGCTGGAAGTCGCGCGGCATCGCTGCATCGTCGTCGTCGATGGCTTCGCAGTGAGCGTCGCCGCACTGCTCGCGACCGAAATGGATTCGCGCGTCCGTGCGCATTGCGTCTTCAGTCATTGCTCGGCGGAAGCCGGGCATCGCAAGCTGCTGGAACACCTGCAGGCGCAGCCTCTGCTCGATCTGCGCCTGCGGCTCGGCGAAGGCAGCGGCGCGGCACTCGCGTGGCCGCTGATCGATTCCGCTGCGCGACTGATGACGGAGATGGCGAGCTTCGAATCGGCGGGCGTCGCGGACAAGACCCGCAATGACTGAGATCCGCCTGCTGCTCACCGCCGTGCAGTACTTCACGCGCATTCGCGTGCCTGCGTCGGTCGGTCATGCGCAGGAGCAGCTGGCGGGTGCAGTTCGCTATTTGCCCGTCGTCGGTTTGATTGTCGGGGCGAGCGGTGCAGCCACGTTGTGGCTCGCAGCTCACGCGCTGCCCGCGCCCTTGCCGGCGATTCTCGCCACCGTCGTGACTGTGCTGATGACCGGTGCGCTCCACGAGGACGGGCTCGCCGACACCTGCGACGGACTCGGCGGCGGCGCGACGCGCGAGCGCGCGCTCGAGATCATGAAGGATCCGCGGATCGGTGCGTTCGGCGCGATCGCGCTGATCCTCGTGCTGCTGCTGAAGATCTCCGCGTTGAGCGTGATGCCGGTGTGGACAGCGATGGCTGCACTCGTCGCCGCGCACGCTTTCTCGCGGTTCTGCGCCGTTCTCGTCAGCTTCGCGGGTCGCTACGTCGGCAGCGCCGAACGATCGCGCGCGGCGCCGGTCGTGCAGCGCGTGAAGAGCAGTGATGTGATGATCGCAGCGCTGTTCGGATTGCCTGCACTCGTTTTGTGCGGTCGGGAAGCGATCGTTGCAGTCGTCGTCGCACTCGTGCTGCTGGGTTTGTTGTTCCGCTGGTGCGTGCAGCGAATCGGCGGCTACACCGGCGATACGTTGGGCGCGGCCCAGCAGATCACCGAGACAGGGTTTTACGTCGCGCTGCTGGCAACGCAAGCAAGCGCGCTATAAGCGCGGCGAATGTCAGTCTAAAGCCGCACCCGCTCCCCTTGACGGCAAAAGCCCTTCGGCTCATCCTCGCCGCGCGCGACAAGTTCCCCCTGTGGGATTCAAAGGGAACTCGGGTGTGAAACCCGGGCTGCCCCCGCAACTGTAAGTGGTGCGCCGCGCGTCGAGACCACTGGAGCTGGCAGCAACTGCCGGCCCCGGGAAGGTGACGCGGCGGACTTCAGCCACGAGCCAGGAGACCTGCTTGCCGCTGTCGTCCATCGCTCAACCGGGGTGTTGTTGAACGAGCGGGAGTTCCCGAGCGACGACCGGTCCTTGCCTTGAACGGCAAGGGGTTTAGCTTCTCTTCCGGAGCTTTCGCACATGCCCGCTTCATTCCGTTCCTGTCCGTTCGTCTTGTCTTGTCTGCTCGCGCCCGCCGGCACTGCCTTCGCCGCCGATCCGTCGGGAGGTCAGGAGCTCGAGCGCGTCGTCGTCACTGCGAATCGCGCAGAGCAACCCCTCTCGCACGTCGGCGACTCGGTCACGCTGATCGAGCCCGAGGAAGTTCGCGCCAGCCAGAAGCTGGCAGTTTCGGACCTGCTCGCGACCACGCCGGGCATCACCGTGTCGCGCAACGGCGGCCTCGGCACGACGACCCAGCTGCGCATCCGCGGCGCGGAATCCGATCAGACCGTCGTGCTGATCGATGGCGTCAAGCTCAACGATCCGTCCTCGGCCGGCGGCGGCTTCGATTTCGGCAATCTGCTGACCGGCGACTACATGCGCATCGAAGTGCTGCGCGGGCCGCAGTCGACGCTGTGGGGCAGCCAGGCGATCGGTGGCGTGATCAACGTGGTCACGACAGTTCCGGAAGGACCGCTGATGACCGAGTACTCCGCCGAAGGCGGCTCGCGCGGCTCTGCGACCGTGCGCGCACGTGCCGAAGCCGGTGGCGAGCGCTTCGCGTGGCGAGTCGCTGGCCAGTACCTGACCACCGATGGCGTTTCCGCACTGAATGACGATCGCGGCGGTCACGAGAAAGACGGCTATCGCAATGCCGGCGCCAACGTTCGTGGCTTGTGGCGGATCACCGGTGACGTATCGGCCGAAGTGCGCACCACCTACAGCAGCGGCCGCACCGACTTCGACGGCTTTCCGCCACCCAACTTCGAGCTCACTGACACGCGCGAGTACAGCGACACGGACGAGCTGGTCGCATACGCCGGCGTCAACGCGTCGACGTTCGGCGGCAAGCTGCAGAACCGCTTCGGCTTCGCGTACACCGACACGAATCGCGAGAACATCGATCCGGACTCGCCGGTGCCCACGACGTTCGACGCGACCGGCAGCAACAAGCGCTGGGAATACCAGGGCACGCTGACCCTGACCGACCGCGTCGGCGCGGTGTTCGGCCTGGAATCCGAGCGCTCGGAGCTCAATACCCGCTCACCCAGCACGTTCGATCCGAATCCCGCGCCGCTCGCGCACGACGCGCAGCTCGACAGCATCTATGGGCAGGTCACGGTTGCGCCGATCGAGACGCTGTCGCTGACCGGCGGCCTGCGTTACGACGATCACGACACCTTCGGCAGCGAGACCACCGGTCGCGCGACGCTCGCGTGGGCCGCCACTGCGACGACGATCGTGCGTGCGACTTACGGCGAAGGCTTCAAGGCGCCGACGCTGTTCCAGCTGTTCAGCGACTTCGGCAACGAGGACCTCGCGCCGGAGCGCGCGGACGCGTGGGACGCGGGCGTCGAGCAGCATCTGCTGAACGATGCGCTGGTGTTATCGGCGACCTACTTCGGCCGCAACACGCGCGACATGATCGACTTCGTGTCGTGCTTCCCGGCCGCGGATCCGCGCTGCGCGACGCGGCCTTTCGGCTTCTACGACAACGTGCAGAAGACGCAAGCGGAAGGCGTCGAGCTCGGCCTGGCCGCGCGCCTCGGCGAGCGCCTGAGCTTCAGCGCGAACTACACGGACATGGACACTGAAAATCGCGGCGGCGAGAACTTCGGGCTCGAGCTGGCGCGTCGCCCGGGCCAGACGCTCAACGGCGAGCTCACTTACGAGTGGGCGTTCGGCCTGACGACGACCGTCGCCGTGACGCACGCGGGCCGCAGTTTCGACGACGCGGCGAACACGGTCGTCGTCGATGGCTACACCGTAGTCGACCTGCGCGCGGCATTCGCGCTGCGCGACAACCTGGAACTGTACGGCCGCCTCGAGAACGCATTCGACGAAGAGTACGAAACCATCGCGCGCTACGGCACCCCGGGCCGCGGGGCGTTCGTCGGAGTGCGCCAGAGCTTTTAGCTCGTGCAGGCAGACACGCAGATCGCGGCGGGCCGCTTTGCTCATCACGGCGGGCGGCTCGGCGTTGCGCGCTCGCTGTTCCCGGGTGTGCCGCAGCCGTGGGTCGATCTCTCGACGGGGATCAATCCACGGTCGTATCCGGCACCGCGCGCGTCCGTGCAAGCGCGCAATCGACTGCCCGAACCGACTGAGCTGGCACGCCTCGAAGCGCAGGCCGCTGCGGCGTTCGGCGTGGATGATCCCGCGCGTGTGGTTGCTATCGCGGGTACGGAATGCGGGCTGCGGTTGTTGCCGCAGATCGTGACTTTGAAAGCGGCCGTCATCGTCGGGCCGACGTATGCATCTCATGCCGACGCGTGGACGCGCAGCGGCGCTCTGACCGAGACGATCAGTCGCGAGGAGATGCACGCGCACGCGGAACGAGCGGTCTGTCTCACGATCGTCAATCCCAACAATCCCGACGGTCACATCGTCGAGCGCGCGCAACTGCTAGCGTTGCACGATTCGCTCAGCCGGCATGGCGGGATGCTGATCGTCGACGAAGCATTCGCGGATGTCACACCGCAAGCGAGCGTTGCTGCCGCAGCCGGAGCCGAAAACGGGCTGCGCCTCATCGTGCTGCGCTCCTTCGGCAAGTTCTTCGGTCTCGCCGGACTGCGCCTCGGCTTCATCGTCGCCGCGCCACCGATCGCTGCCGCTCTGCGCGGGCTAGTCGGCGAGTGGCCGGTGTCGAGCGACGCGCTCGCCGCAGGGCTCGCCGCCTATACGGACCGGCGCTGGGCGGAGCATGAGCGAGCGACGTTACAAAAGTCGGCGCAGCGTCTCGACCGGCTGCTGACGCAGAGCGGATTCGAAGTCGCTGGCGGAACTTCGCTGTTTCGCCTGGCCCGCGCACCCGACGCGCGCGAGCGTTTCGCGCGCCTGCTTGCCGCCGGAATCCTGGCGCGGCCATTCGATTTCGATCCGACCCTGTTGCGCTTCGGTCTGCCGCGCGGCCGCGATCAATGGCGCCGGCTCGTGGCCGCACTGGGCACCCATGGCGGCTGAAGTCTGGTTGCCGGCGGCCGCGCTCGCGGTCGAGGCAGTCTGCGGCTATCCGCAGGCGCTGTATGCGCGCATCTCGCACCCCGTCGTGTGGATCGGCCGGCTCATCGAAACGCTGGAGCGTCGCTGGAACGATCCAGGGCGCAGCGACGTCGTGCGCCGGATGCTCGGCCTCGTCACGCTGCTCATCGTCATCGGCTTGGCGGGCGCAGCTGGCTACGCGATCCAGTCGAGCGCACAGCAGTTGCCGTTCGGCGCAATCGTAGTCGTCATCGTCGCGACCACGGGACTGGCACAGCGAAGTCTCTTCGTTCACGTGCGCGACGTGCTGCATCCTCTGAAGCACAACGATCTGCCGCACGCTCGTGCGTCGGTTGCGAAGATCGTCGGCCGCGATACAGCCGAACTCACGGCGTCCGGCGTCGCGGCAGCTGCGATCGAAAGCCTCGCGGAAAGCTTCAACGACGGCATCGTTGCGCCGGCGTTCTGGCTGGCGGTCGGCGGCCTGCCGGGATTGTTCGTCTACAAGGCGCTCAACACCGCCGACAGTCTCATCGGTCATCGCGAGCCACGCTGGCGCATGTTCGGCTGGGCCGCGGCGCGCGGCGACGATCTGCTCAACCTGTTTCCTGCGCGGCTCTCGGGATCGTTGATCGTTGCAGCCGGCGGCCGCGGGTTCGGTGTGATGTGGCGCGATGCGTCCCGTCATGCGTCGCCGAACGCGGGCTGGCCCGAGGCCGCGATGGCGGGCGCGCTGCGCGTTGAGCTCGGCGGCGCGACGACCTACGACGGCGTCCTGTACCAGCGACCAACCTTTGGCGCGGGTCCCCGTCCGCAGGCGAGCGACCTCCGCAGGGCATTGCGGATCTACCTGACAGCCTGCGCGCTGCTGTGGGCACTCGCTCTCGCGCTCGCGTTCGGAGTAACGTAGCCGCCCGCACGCCGGGAAAATCAGCTGGCAGAATATTGGAGCAGCTCATGGGTCATCGACTCAGCAAGATCTACACCCGCACCGGCGACGACGGCACTACCGGCCTCGGCGACGGCTCGCGCGTGCCGAAGACGCACGGGCGCATCGAGGCGTACGGCACAGTAGACGAGGCGAACAGCGCGATCGGCGTCGTGCTCGCGGTGCCTGGCCTGCCGCCGGCAGTGAGCGAAGCGCTGACGAAGATCCAGCACGAGCTGTTCGATCTCGGCGGCGAGCTGGCCGTGCCCGGCTATCGCGCGATCCAGGACAGTCACATCGAGCAGCTGGAGCAGGTTCTCGATTGCTTCAACGAGCCGCTGCCGATGTTGAAGGAGTTCATTCTTCCCGGCGGCGGGCCGGCGGCGGCTGCATGCCACGTCGCACGGGCAATCACGCGGCGCGCGGAGCGTTCCACCTGGGCATTGGCGCAGAGCGAGACAGTCGCGCCGGAAGTGATGCGCTATCTCAACCGCTTGTCGGACTTACTCTTCGTCGTTGCGCGCGTACTGGCGCGGCACGAGAACGGGCAGGAAGTGTTGTGGAGAAGGCTGTAGGCAGTGGGCCGTAGGCTGTAGCCAGAGCAGAGAAGACGTTCTTATTCTGGCTACAGCCTACAGCCTCGTCCTCAGTATCCGGCAATCAGCGAGCCGTCGCGCGGATCGATGCGGATCGTGATCTCTTCTTGCAGCTCCGGCGCCACGATCAACGAGGCTTCGAGGCGGTTCACGGCGACCGGCCGCACGGTCGCGCCGCTGATGGAGTGAGAGATCATGAAGCTGTGGTACTGGCCGGCGTGCATTGCCGCGAACTGCACCAGGATGTTCACCACGCGCAGCTCGCTCGCGTCGTTGATGCGCTCGTCGCAGATCACATAGAACGCCTGATCGGACGGCACGGACGCGAAAGCGCCGGCGCTTTGCAGCTCGCCGAGAAACCGTCGCACCTGCGCCGCGACCCGCTCCCAGATCGTGGGATCGCCGGGACGCAGCACGCACCAGCGCGTGCCGCGCTCGATGGCATTGATCACGAACAGCGCGAACCGGCGCTGCGAAAGATACGACCAGTCCGACGACGCGCTGGCCCCGCACGCAAGCGTTCGCAACGGTGGCCGCTCGCGTTCGGCGCTGCGCACTGCCTGCAGAACGTTGACGCCATGAGCTGCGAGCGACCAGCGATCGGCGGACGGCACTTCGCGGGCCAGACGCACGCCGGCGCGCAGCAGCGGTTCGGGATCCTTCGCCGCGATCGCGGCTGAAACAGATTCGCCCGTGCGCGACAGGAGACCGGCGACAGCGCCGCCGTTGCCGAAGGTCTCGGTGCGGCCGCGCAGCCGATCGGTCGTGGCGATGCGCGGAAAGAACATCAGCGCATGATCGCTGTGAAAGTTCAGTGCCTTCAGTCCGCGCACGGCTTCTGCGGGGCTGTCCCACGCGGCCGGCGGATCGACGATCAGCATCGCGCGGCGCTGGCGACAGAACTTCGCGGCGACCAGCACCGTGCTGACCCCGACATCGGCTGTGCGCGTCAGCGGCGGGATATATAAGAAGGCGATCTCGTCGCAGTCGTCGAGCGCGAACAGGCCGGAGCGCCGCGTCGCGGAGCCGATCACGTCGTAGTCGGTGATCGGGCGGCCGTCGTCGCCGTCCGGGTTCGAGCTCACGTAGCCGACGGGCAGGTTCGTGCCCGGCATCAGCGTGCGGTCCGGCCGCACCGCCGGCACTTCGCCGCGCAGACGCACGAGATTGGATTCGAGCAACGCAGCGCCGACGTAGCGCGGCGACGCGGGATCGATCGACAGAGCGCGAAAGGTTTCCTGCAACTCGATGCGCTCCGAGCCCGGCGAGCGAACGCGCTGCACGACCAGGTTGAAGCGCTGCTCGTCTTCAGCGTCGACGTGATCGTAGTCGATCGAGGCGCGCAGGAACTCCCGCGTACCCGGTGCGCGAGCTTCGAGCTGCAGGAACTCCCGGCCACAACGCAATGAAAGCGTGACCGGCGCGGCGCCGTTCGCGACACGAACGATGACTGCCTGGCGCCCGCCCTGCTCGAAGAAATGCTCGACTGCGTAGGAGAGCGGACTCGGCTGCCACAGGCCGCCGAACTCCTGCTGAAAATCCGCAAAGCTGCGAACGGTGACGGCGCGATTCACGGGGCCGCGCAGCGTGCGGCCGACAAAGGCCGTCAAGTGCGCGCTCGCACGTGCGATCGGTTGCTCCGCGCCCGGCGTTTCAGTGATCTGGATACCTTCGAGCGAACGCTCGGGCACCTGGACTCCCCTTTTCTTGTGGCGCGTAACTTAGCACAGGCTATTCGCGCCAGGGGCTGTGTCGGTGCAGCTTACAGTGACGACTCCCTAGAGATTTCGGGTGCCGAACGTGTCGCAGGATTCCATCTGGCCCGTCTCGAAGCCGCGCTTGAACCAGCGCACCCGCTGCTCCGAGCTGCCATGCGTGAACGACTCCGGCGAGACGTAGCCGCGGGTTTGCTTCTGCAGACGATCGTCGCCGATGGCCGCGGCGGCGTTCAGACCTTCTTCGATGTCGCCCGATTCGAGCAGCTGACGCGAGCGATCTGCGTTGTGCGCCCAGATGCCGGCGAAGCAGTCGGCCTGCAGCTCCTGGCGCACCGACAGCTCGTTGGCCTCCGCTCCGCTCGCGCGCTGCCGCGCTGCCATGTTGCGCTCGGAGATACCGAGCAGCGTTTGCACGTGATGCCCGACTTCGTGCGCGACCACGTATGCCTGCGCGAAGTCGCCCGGCGCACCGAAACGGTTCTGCAGCTCGTCATAGAAGGACAGGTCGATGTACACCTGCCGGTCGCCGGGACAGTAGAACGGCCCGACCGCCGCTTCGGCGAACCCGCAGGCCGACTGCACCGCGCCAGAGAACAGCACGAGCGAGGGCTTCTCGTAGGTCTGCCCTGCTGACGCAAACACCGCGGTCCAGGCGTCTTCCGTATCGGCGAGCACGACGGCAACGAACTTGCGCTTCTGCGCCTCTTCCGGCGACTCGTTATAGGGAACCTGCTCGGCTTGCTGCTGGGACGGCTGCGTGCCTTGCAGTACGACAGACGGGTCCACGCCGAAGTAGGCCGCGACGAGTGCCAGCACGATAGTGCCCAGCCCGATGCCTCCGGCGCGGCCGAAACGCATGCCGCGACGGTCTTCGACGTTCTGGCTTTCGCGCCGCCCTTCCCAACGCATGGTTGCACCCCGCAGAGAAATGGGGACGTTGCCCATTTCCCAAACACTCACCAGACCCGTCGACTCATCGGAAATGAGGAATGTCCCATTTCTCTTCCCAGTCTATACGGGTTGCGAGACAGGCGAGTTCCTCGATACCCGGTTGACGACGCAGGAGTAGAGAGTGGCCAGCCGGTCGGCCATGGCCGTCGCGGACCAGGTCGCCGCGTATACACGGGTGTCTGCGGACATGGCGGCGCGGCGCACCGGATCGTCGAGCAGCCGCACGACGATGCTGGCGAACTCCGCTTCGTCGTCCGGAGCGACGTGTGCGCCGCGCTGCGGGTTGACGATGTCAGCCGTTCCCATGTGCGCCGTCGACACGACCGGCACGCCGAGCGCCAGCGACTCGAGCAGCACCAGGCCCTGCGTTTCGGTCTTCGACGAGAACACGAACAGGTCGCCGGCGCGATAACAATCGAGCAGCTCGCGCTCGCGCGACAGGTAGCCGACGAACCGCACCTGTTGTTCCAGCCCGAGCGAGCGGACATACGCCTTGCACGAGCTCAAAGCCGGTCCCTCGCCCGCGACGATGAAGATTGCTTGCGGCTGGGCCCGCACCACCTGCGCGAACATGCGGAACAGGAACTCGATGTTCTTCTCGTGCGCGATGCGCCCGACGTGCACCAGCACCGGTTGCCCCGGCGCGATGCCAAGCTGTGCACGGAAGCGGCCGCCCTCACCGCCGGCGAAGCGCTCCATCTCCATCCCGGTCGGAATGATGTGCATCGGACAGCGCACGCCATAGTCGACCAGCGCCTGCTCCATCGCGCGCGACGGCACGACCAGCGCGTCGAGCACGTTGCACTGGGAAACCGTGAAGCGCCGCGCGATGAAGCGCATGAGCGCGCGCGGCATCAGCGGCACGTAGTGATGCAGGTACTCTTCGAAGTACGTGTGGTAGCTCTCGATGACCGGGACGCGCAGCGCACGCGCCAGCGCCGTGCCCTGGTAATGAGCAATGAATGGCGTCTGGATGTGCACCAGGTCCGGCTCCAGGCGCTCGAGTTGCGGCCGCAACGCGCGGATCGCGCCGAGCTTCATCGCACGGTCTTCCGGGTCGCGCGGTACGCCTCGCGAGGGCACTCGCAGGATGCCTTCCTCATCGGCTGATTTGCCGCCCGGGTACTCCGGCGCGATCAGGAAGGTTTCATGGCCGGCGGCATGCAGGCCGCGGCGGAAGGTCTGAATCGAAGTGGAAACGCCGTTGATCCGCGGAAAATAGACGTCCGAGATCATCAGGATACGCATGCCCGCTCCCACGCCGAATCAGGTCGGCCGGGAGCGTATGGCGTTTGGATGACGACGGGATTACAGCGCGGTCTGGCGCGGGGCCTGCTGAGTCGCAGACGTGGCGGTGGCGGCCGGCTTCGTTGCGGTTTTCTTGGTCGCCTTCGGCGCCGGCTTCTTCGGCAGCGGCGTGCCGTCGCGCGCCGCCTCGAATTCTTCGGCGGTGTAGTACATCTCTTCGCTGCCGTTCCAGTTCGCACCGGGCGGCACACGGTTCTCGACGTGCCGCGCGCCGGCGACGTAAGTGTCGATCGTCATCTTCGGCTTGGAGACCGGCAGAGCGATGCCGCGCGGCTGCGCCATCAGGCCGTTCACGACTTCGAGATCGATCGCGGCGCCGTGCTCCTTCACGTTCTTCCACATGTCGTCGGAGATCGCGGCGTTCAGCAGCTTGTCCGCGGCCTTCGGATGCTCGCGCGGATCGTCTTCCATCACCGGGAACGCCTGCACGTACAGCGCGCCCTCGTGCCAGCCGAACACGAACGGCTGGTTCACCACCGTCACCTTCGTGCCGACGGGAATCTTGCCGTACAGCTCCGCGATGTCCTCGGGATAGAACCGCATGCAACCGTGACTGGAGCGCAGCCCGACGCCGTACGGCTTGTTGGTGCCGTGAATGAGATAGCTCGGCCAGCCGAGCGTCATCATGTACGCGCCGAGCGGGTTGTCAGGACCGGGCGGCACTTTCGACGGCAGCGGATCGCCCGCTTCCCTGTGCTCCTTGCGCACCGAGGCCGGCGGGAACCAGGTCGGATTGGTGCGCTTGCCGGTGACCTTGGTCGTCCCTTCGGGCGTCTGCCAGCCGACCTTGCCGATGCCGATTGGATGCGTGATCACGCTCTGCGGCTCGCCTTCCTTGACCTTCGGGAAATAGAACACGCGCAGCTGCGCGAGGTTGATCACGAGTCCTTCGTGCGGTGCAGCCGGCAGCACGAACTGCGTCGGCAGGACGATCTCGCGGCCCTCGCCCGGCACCCAGGGATCGACGCCCGGATTGGCGCGCGCGATTTCCTCGTAGCCGAGATTGAAGCGCCGCGCGATGTCGGGGAGCGTGTCCTCGCCCATGACCTTGGTCACCTGCAGCTCGCCGACGACCTGGTCGTCGCCGTTGAGCTGGAAAACGTGCGTCGCGACCGGCTCGTGGATCGTCGGCGCGACCGGCGCAGGCGGCGGCGCGGGCTCGTGCTGCCGCTGAATCAATTGGCAACCGGTGACGCTGAGCGCAAGACAGGCGGCAGCAGTGAGACGGGCGGCGGGTGAAAGATTCATGGCGGCCATTATTACCCGTTTGGCGTTGTCCGGGATATCGGCGGTCCTGTCCGCCTACAGCAACACCGGCCGGTTCGGCAGCTCGTCGCGATCGACCGCCGGAAAATGCCGCGCGACGAGTGCACCCACCTTCTGGATCCCCTCCACGGCTGCCTCGCGTGCGGCGCCGCGTGCGAAGGCCTGCTCCATGTGTCGGCACACCTGCGCCCACTCCTGCTCGGTCACGCGCCCGTTGAAGCCGCGATCGGCCACGATCTCGACGTCGCGGTCCGCCCATGACACATAAATCAGCACGCCGTTGTTCGCCTCGGTGTCCCAGATGCCAAGGTGCGCGAAGGTGTTCAGCGCGTGCTGGCGCGGCGTAACGCCGCGCAGCACATCCATCGCGCTGCGACTCGCGTCGATCGCGAAGCGGATCTCGCCGCCGTGCGCGCGCTCGGTGTCGGTAATTGCCTGCTCGATCGCCTGCAGCGTGGCCGCATCGAAGGCGCGGCGCAGAGACCAGCCGGTCGTGAACAGATGCCTGAGGGTCGTGCTCACCATCGCCCCGATGCTCCGCCGCCGCCCCAACCGCCGCCACCACCACCGCCCCAGCCTCCGCCACCCCCGCCGCTCCAGCCACCACCACCCCCCCAGCCGCCGCCGGTCCAGCCGCCGACGCCGCCCCAGCCGCGCCGCCCTCCCGAGGTCCAGCCTCCGCCCCCGCCGCCGCCGAGCAGAGCGATCACGAACGCGAGGACGGCTGCACCGATGGCGATGAGCAGCGTACTCGTCAGAAACCAGACGATCGCGGCGGCGATGCCCGCAGTGACCGAAGCGCCGCCGAACCTCCCGAGCATTCGCCGCAGAATGCCGCCGCCGACCAGCACCAACATCAGCAGTACCGGCAGCACAGAGCCGATCCCGTCCATGGCAGGAGCTCGCTGGGCCTCGGGCGCGGGTAACGGCTCGCCTTCGATCAGCGCGGTGAGCCGCTCGACCGCCTGCTGCAGACCGCCGAAATAGTCGCCTGCACGAAAGCGCGGAACGATGACCTGTTCGATGATGCGGTTCGCGAGCACGTCGGGCACGGCGCCCTCGAGACCGTAGTCGACTTCGATGCGTACGGCGCGATCCTGCTTCGCCACCAGGATGAACAATCCGTCGTTCACGCCGGGGCGCCGAAGTTTCGCGGCTTCGGCGACCTGCCGCGAATACTCCTCGAGGGGCTCCGGCTGCGTCGTCTGCACGAGCAGGATCGCGATGTAGTTGCCTTTGCGCGCCTGCAGGTCGCGCAGCTGCCGGTCGAGTGTCGCAATCTGCTCCGGCGTCAGCGTTCCGGTGAGATCCGTGACGGGCGCGCGCAGCTCCGGCAGCGCAACTTGCGCGAGCGCGGTGCCGAACAGGAGCAGCAGGAATGCCGGCAGTGCAAGCCAGCGCGCGAGCATTGGGGTTGCCGGCGTCAGCCCGGCGACTCGGGCTTGGGCTCGGGCGGTTGCGCGGGCGTGCCGAAATCCACGCTCGGCGGCTTCGAGATCGTCGCTTCGTCCTGCACGGTGAAGTTCTGCTTCGGCGTGTGGCCGAACATCTTCGCCGTCAGGTTCGACGGAAACGAGCGCACTGTGATGTTGTAGGCCTGCACTGCATCGATGTAGCGCTTGCGAGCGACAGCGATGCGATTCTCGGTGCCTTCGAGTTGCGCGCGCAGGTCGCTGAAGCCGGAGATCGACTTGAGGTCGGGATAGCGCTCGACCACGACCATGAGACGCGACAGCGCCGAACTGAGCTCGCCCTGCGCAGCCTGCCACTGCTGGAACGCCTGCGGGTCATTGATCAGCTCCGGCGTCGCCTGGATCGAAGTCGCCTTGGCGCGCGCTTCGACGACGCTGTCGAGGATGTCTTTCTCCGCCGCGACTGCGCCCTTCACGGTGTTCACGAGGTTCGGGACCAGATCGGCGCGGCGCTGATACTGGTTCAGCACCTCCGACCAGGCCGAGGTCACCTGCTCGTCCTGCTTCTGCAGCGTGTTGTAGCCGCAACCCCCCAGCAGGGACGCCAGGAGCAGCAGGACGGCAGCGCGCAAAAATGACATACCCGGGCCCTTCGTTCGTTCGACACAACGCGGCCCCCAGCAAAAGGGGGCACATTGGCCGAAAGCCCTGAGTACGTGTCGGAGTTCCGACGACTACCAGATTTTCACGCGGTCCGCCGGCGCCCGGTACATCTTGTCGCCGGGTTTGACGTCGAACGCGGCATAGAACTCCGGCAGGTTGGACACGATGACGTTGGTGCGGTACTCGCTCGGGCTGTGCGGGTCGTTGGTGAGACGCCGGCGCAGCTCGTCGTCGCGGTACTTGCGCGCCCAGCCCTGCGCCCAGCCGATGAAGAAGCGCTGGTCGCCCGTGTAGCCGTCGATCACCGGTGCTTCCTTGCCCTTGAGCGACAGCTTGTAAGCGCGATACGCCATTGCTACTCCGGCGAGATCGGCGATGTTCTCGCCCATCGTCAACTCGGCGCTGATGTGCGTGCCGGGCAGCGGGCTCGAAGCCTCGTATTGCGCGCCGAACGCCTGCGCGCGGCGCGTGAACTCCGCGTTGTCCGAGGCTGCCCACCAGTCGTGCAGATTGCCGTGGCCGTCGTAACGGCGGCCCTGGTCGTCGAAGCCGTGGCTGACTTCGTGGCCGATCACGGCGCCGATCGCGCCGTAGTTCATCGCATCGTCGACGGTTACGTCGAAGAACGGCGGCTGCAGGATCGCCGCCGGAAACACGATCTCGTTCTGCGGCGGATAGTAATAGGCGTTGATCGTCTGCGGCGTCATCAGCCACTCGGTGCGATCGATCGGGCCGCCGAGCTTGTTGATGCCGCGATCGAACAGCACTGCGGCGGCGCGCATCTCGTTGCCGATGAGATCGTCGCGGCGGATCTCCAGCTTCGACCAGTCGCGCCACTTGTCCGGGTAGCCGATCTTGGTGGTGAACTGCGCGAGCTTCTCGTGCGCCTGGCGCTTGGTCTGCGGCGTCATCCACTCCAGCTCGTCGATGCCGCCGTCGAAGGCCGCGAGCAGGTTCTTGACGAGCGCATCGATGCGCTGCTTCTGCTCGGCTTTGAAATGGCGCTCGACGTACATCTTGCCGGCGAGGTCGCCGATCGTGCCCTCGACCGTGTCGACGCCGCGCTTCCAGCGCGGCCGCAGCTCCTCGATGCCCGACACCGTGCGCTCGTTGAACTCGAACTGCCGCTGCACGAATTTCGCCGGCAGGTCCGGCGCATAGGTGGCGAGCAGCTTGTAACGGTAGTAGACGCGCCAGTCGGCAAGCGGCACCTCTTCGAACATCTTGCCGAGTGTTTCGAAGTAGCTCGGCTGCGTGACGATCACAGCCGCGAATTTCTCGCTCGGGATCTGCGCGGCGCGCAGGTAGGCGTCCCAGTCGAAGCCCGGCATCAGCTTCGCGAGCCCCGCGCGGTCGTAGCGGTTGTAGGTCTTCACGGCGTCGCGGTTCTGCTGCGGCGTCCAGTGCGCCGTGGCGATCCGCAATTCGATGTCGTAGATCTTCTTTGCGGCGCCTTCCGGATCGGGCGTGTCGGCGAGCGCGAGCAGGTCGCGCACGTACGGCTGATACTTCTCGCGGATGCTCTTCAGCCGCGCGTCATCCGAGAGGTAGTAGTCGCGGTTCGGCATGCCGAGGCCCGACTGCGTCACGTTGCTGACGTACTGCGTGGAGTTCTTCTCGTCGACGGCGACGAAGTACGCGAATGGATGCGCGACGAATAGCCGCTGCGCACGGCCGACGTATGCGGCCAGATCCTTCTTGGTCTTGACCGCATCGATGCGCGCCAGCTCCTCGCGCAGCGGCTTCAGGCCGCGCGCCTCGACCGTCGCCTCATCGAGAAAGCTCGCGTAGTAGTCGCCGACCTTCTGCGCGTCCGTGCCTTGCGCTGCCTTGCTGCGCGCCGCTTCTTCGAGAATTTCGCGCAGGTCGCGCTCGGCGTCGTCCTGCAGCTTGGTGAAAGTGCCGTAGTTGGACTTGTCCGCCGGAATCTGCGTCGCGGCCAGCCAGCCGCCGTTGATGTGTCGATAGAAGTCGTCCTGCGGCCGCACGGACTTGTCGAGGTTCTGCAGATACACGCCCGACTTCAGGATCCCGGCATGGGCCTGCGAAGTCGCAGGATCTTCGGCGCCAGCCGTCAACGGTGCGCAGGCGAGTGCAACAGCAAGCAGTTTCGCGTTCATGCAGTCCTTCCGATTCTGAGATGCAGCGGCCACAGTACCGGCCGCTGCCCGGAGCCCCACAACGGGGCGATTTCAGCACGCAGCGCCGGCAGCGGGTCGGCGCCGGACACTTTGGTATACCGCTGCGTTGCGGACCAGGTTCCGACATAGCCGATGAAGTCGTCGAGATCCCAGTCGAGCTCGAGCTGAAACTGCGGCGCAGCGACTTCGCGCCACGGAAACGGCAGATCGCGATAGGCGTTTTCGACGTGGCGGCGCTCCGGCGGCCAGTGCGGCCCGACGACCTGGTCGTAGAAGTGCCGGACCACTGCATCGACCGGAGGTGCGACAAACGCCAGGCCGTAGGTCCACAGCGCAAGCACGCCATCCGGGCGCAGCACGCGGCGCATTTGCGGATGGAAGCGCTCGTGATCGAACCAGTGCGCCGCCTGGGCCGCGGCAGCGAGATCCACGCTGGCGTCCTGCAGCGCCGGTTGCTCCGCGAGATTCGCCAGGTACGCGACATGCGGATGAGCTTGCGCATTCCGCAATTGCGCGACGCTGCCGTCGGTTGCGATCACACAGTTGAAATGCTTCGCGAGTCCGACAGCGGCCTGGCCACTGCCCGTCGCGCAGTCGAGCGCGATTTCATGGCGCGGCGTCAGCGTCGCGAGATAGGCGAACAACTCGGCCGGATAGTCCGGACGGTAGCGGGCATACGAGCTGGCGTGTCCGGAGAAATGATCCTTGAACGCCATGTGAGTTACTCGCGCAGGCCGGCGAGGAACGCATCGATCGCGCGCAGGCTCTCCGGCTCATCGAGCTGCGGCGCATGACCGCGATTCGCCACGGTCACGGCGACGAGGCTCGGAACTTCCTGCTGCATGCGCGCGAATGTCGGGGCAGAAAGCAGATCGGAAGTTGCGCCGCGCAATGCGAGCGCCGGCAGATTGCGCAGCTGTCCGAACGCCAGCCACATCGCCTCTGAGATTCCCGGCGGCGCGGGGATGGCGCGGACTGCGTCGCCGATCTTCGGGTCGGCGGCGAGACGCGGCACGCCGCCCTCGTCCTCGTCGAACGACTTGCGCGCGAAGTCGCGCCACTGCGGCTCCTCGTACTCTGGAAACGCGAGACCGAACGTCATCTTCATCTGCGCAGCCGCATCGTCCCAGTTACGCACGGGCGGTAAGCGTCCCGCATAAGACTGAATGCGCGCCACGCCAACCGGATCGATCTCCGGACCGATATCGTTCAACACCACGCCAGCAAGCACCTGCGGCCGCGTCGCCGCCATCAGCATCGCCATCAGGCCGCCGAGCGACGTGCCGATCACGACGACTCGCTGCAGCGAAAGCTCGCTCAACAGCGTCCAGATGTCTTCGACGTAGGTGCCCGGGTGATAGTTCATCCACTGCGGATCGTATTGCGACCGCCCGCGACCGCGCAGATCCGGCACGATCACCCGCCGCCCGGGAGCAATGTGCTCAGCGAGCGCCGCAAAGTCGCGGCTGTTGCGCGTGAGCCCGTGCAGACACAGCACAGGCGCCTTGCTCGCATCGCCGGCGTAGTCGCGGTAGTAGAGCCGCAATCCATCGCGCGATTTGCAGAAGTCTTCAGTGAAAGGCATGCGCTCAGGATAGCGCTTCTTGTTCCGATTCTTTTCCGCTGCCGCCGGGGTCCCCGAAGAATCGCTGCACGGCCACAACGAAGTCCGAGGATGACGATGCGATTTCTGGGTGGCTACAAAAAAAGACCCCGGGGGGTTAGCCCGGGGCAGAGAAGCGGACTTTCTGAAGGGAAGTAAAGCCCGCTAGGGGATTCGCAGGAAACTAGCGCTCGATCAGTGCAAACGTGACCACTGGAGAACCTTGATATCCTTCGACTCGCACTCGAAGTTCTTCGCCAGTACCGAGGCGGCCTCTTTCAGATCGCCGCGCGACAGCACCCGGTTGACCTCGACGACGCCCCGGAACTCGCTCATACCCTTGGGGGAGCGTTCCTGCAGCAGGAAGTGCGTGTAGTACTTGATGCTCATGGGACGTCAGACTAGAGACGGCCCCGCGCGCGTACCGTGAAGGAATTCGCAATTTCCAGGCCATTTGACGATATCAGGCGCCGCCTGAGAGCCGCTTAGCAAACCAGCTCACATGTCGCGATACCGCCCACCGCAGCCGCGCGGCTCCAAGTTCATCACCCCCCAGGGTGCAGCGCGGCTGAAACAGGAACTGGATCACCTTTGGCGCGTGCTGCGCCCGCAGGTGACGCTGGCCGTGCAGGAGGCTGCAGCGCAGGGCGATCGCTCGGAAAACGCGGAATATATTTACGGCAAGCGGCAGCTGCGCGAGATCGACAGGCGTGTCCGCTTCCTGCGACAGCGGCTGGACGGCATGGTGGTGGTCGGCGCACCGCCGTCCGATCGCTCGCGCGTGTTCTTCGGCGGGTGGGTGACGCTGGAGGACGAGGACGGCAACGAGGTCGAATACCGCATCGTGGGACCGGACGAGTTCGACGCCGCGACGGGCTCGATCAGCATGGACTCGCCGCTCGGCCGCGCGCTCATGGGGAGGCGGCTCGACGATGAAGTGAAAGTGGAGCTGCCGGGAGGCGCGAAGACGTATGCGGTGGTGGGCGTCAGGTACGAGTGATCACAGCCCGAACAGCGACAGCAGCTTTCTCAATCCACTCCCCGCTCCATCGAGATCCTTCCGCCTCCTCTTGTGCATCCGCTCCTGCAGATTCGCGCAGCGCTCCTCGAGCCAGCGCTCGCGATCCGCATCGGGCGCCGCGTGTCTCTTGTCGTACGAGTCGCGGAAACGGCAGAAGTCGCGATACGCCTCCAGATCGTGGTGGAGGTCGCGGCTCACCAGCTCGATCATGATTGCGTGATCGAGCAGGGCGCTCGCCGCGTCGGCTGTCGACGACGAGCCGAAGCACGCCAGCGCGTTCAGCGTACGCTGTCGATCCTCCGCGCTCAGTCCCCACTGCGTGTCCTCGACCATCCGCAGCATCGTCTCGAGCCGCGAGTAGCGCTCCTTGACGAAGCCGGCAAGCTGCGCGCGATTGGCGGTCTCGAGCACTTCGCGCGCGCCGGCGATGATTGCTTCGGCCGGCTCGCTGCGGGCGCGCAGCTGCGTCTGCTGCGCGATACCGGCCAGATGCTCGAGATCTGCGTCGTCGAGGTTGAAGCTGACCCGGACGCTCACACCAGCACGTTCTTGAACTGCCACGGGTCGCTGCGATCCAGGTCTTCCTCGAACAGCTCGCCGCGCTGAGTCAGCGGCGTCCACTCGCCGTAGACGCCGACGACCGGTCCGAGGTACGGCATGCACACTTCGAGGTTGCGGCGGAAATCCATTTCGTCGGGCTCGGTCACGCCCTTCTGCGGATTCTCGATTGCCCACACCATGCCCGAGAGCACCGCGACGCAAACCTGCAGACTGGTGGCAGTGTTGTGCGGCACGAGCTTGCGCGCTTCGTCGATGGACAGCTGCGAGCCGTACCAGTACGCATTCTTCTTGTGGCCGGCGAGCAGCACGCCGAGCTCATCGATGCCTTCGATGATCTCTGCGTTGAGGATCCGCTTGCGCTCCTGCAGGTGCCAGTTGCGCCCCGCGAACTCGTTCACCGACAGCACGGCATCGTTACAGGGGTGATACGAGTAGTGGACGGTCGGCCGGTACACGACCTTGTCGCCTTCGCGATGCGTCAGGTAGGTGGGGATGGAGATCGATTCGCCGTGCGTGATCAGGAAGCCGTGGAACGGTCCCGCCTTCGGCGTCCACGTGCGTACGCGGGTGCCGGCGCCGGGCTGCAGCATGTAGATGGCGCTCTGCGGGCCGAAGTCGTACCGATGGCCGCGCGGCGGCAGCGTCTTCTCGTGCGTGCCCCAGCCGAGCTCGGCCGGCTGGCTGCCTTCGCTGACGAAGCCGTCGACCGACCAGGTGTTGACGAATTCGCCCGGGCGCTTCGGAACGTTCGCGACCTGCGTGTCGCGCTCGGCGATGTGGATCACCTTCACCTGCAGTTTGGCTGCAAGTGCCGCCCACTGCTCGCGAGTGCTCGGATTGCCCGCGGCGACGTTCAGGTCGGACGCGAGGTTCAGCAGCGCCTGTTTGACGAAGTGCGACACCAGGCCCGGGTTCGCGCCGTGCGTCAGCACTGCAGTCGGACCGTTCGGATGCGACTGGCGTACCGCTAGCGCTTCTTCGCGCAGCGCGTAGTTCGTGCGGCGCGCCGGCGAGATCGACGGATCGGTGTAACCGCCGGGCCACGGTTCGATACACGTGTCCAGGTACAGCGCGCCCTTCTCGTGCGCGAACTTGACGAGCGCGATGCTCGACACGTCCACCGAAAGGTTCAACAGGAAATCGCCGCGCCCGAGCAACGGGTCGAGCACCTGCCTGAAGTTGTCCCGCGTCAGCGGGTTGACGATGAACTTGACGCCGTACTCCGCTGCCTCGCGCTTGCCGGCCTCGTCTGCGGTAACGATGGTGATGCGCTCCGGCTTGATGCCGATGTGGCGCAGCACGAGAGGCAGCACGCCCTGGCCGATGCTGCCGAAACCGACGAAAACGAGGCGGTGAGGAAACTGAACGTGGACCGGGAAATCAGGCATGGCGGAACTCGCAGCGGTGGGGAAAACAGGCGGGCGGGAGTTTACTGATTTCTTCACTCTTTCCAATGCGGCGGCACGGTGCGGTCGTAACCCGGCAGCGCCTGGATGCGGCCGATCCACGCGGCGATAGCCGGGAAGTTGCTCTGCAGCGGCAGGAAGCGCGCCCGCAGCTCCTGCGCCTCGCGCCGCTCGAGGCTCCGCAGCAGCATCTGAATGCCGGGGAACACCACGATGTCGGCCGCCGAGAATGCTTCGCCGACCAGCCAGGCCGAGGTCGCCAGCCGGTTCTCGATCGTGGCGGCCTCCTTGAGCACGGAGGCCATCACGCGCTCGATGTCTTCCATGCGTCCCTCGACGCCCTGGAACAGGATCGCCTGGATGATGCGCATGATGTGTTCTTCGGCATACGACTGGTACTCGCAGACCACGCGCTCGATCGTGCCGGCCTCCTCGGCGCTGCCGCCGAACAGCGGCGGCTGCGGATACTTGCGATCGAGGTAGTGCAGGATCGCCAGCGACTCGAACACGACGTAGTCGTCGTCCTTCAGCACCGGCACGCGGCCGCGCGGATTCATCTTCAGCAGCGCCGGCGCCTTGTGCTCCTGCTTGGCGAACTGCACCAGGTGCGACACGTACGACAGCTGCTTGTACTCGAGCGCGAGCAGCGCCCGCCACGAATACGGGCTGCCGCTGCCCCACCAGATTTCCAATGCCATGGTCCTGCCCTTACGTTACGTTTTCTTGCGTCGGGCGCGATTGTAACGGCGCGGCGCAGTGAGCAAACTACTTCGCATGCCGACTGCCTTCACGACGTTGATTTCTGCTGCCGAGCTGGCGCCGCACGTGGCCGATCCCGACTGGCTCGTCGTCGATTGCCGCTTCGAGCTCGGCAAGCCGGAGACCGGCGAGCGTGCGTACGCGGCCGGCCACATCCCGCATGCAATATATGCCCATCTCGACCGGGACCTGGCCGCTCCAGTGACCGCCCGGACCGGACGGCATCCGCTGCCGGAACCGGAGAAATTCGCGGCCACGCTCGCCGGCTGGGGACTGACGCCGGCAACGCAGGTCGTCGCCTACGACGCCGACAACTCGGCATATGCCGCACGACTGTGGTGGCTGGTGCGATGGGTCGGGCACGAAGCCGTCGCGGTGCTCGACGGCGGATTCAAGGCCTGGAACGCGCACCGGTTGCCGACGAGCACGGAAGCTCCACGACGCCGTGCGGGCAACTTCGTCGCGCGTCCCAACCGCGACATGTGGCTCGACGCGGGCGAAGTCGGCGAGCGTGTGCGGCGCGACGACTGGCGTCTGCTCGACGCGCGTGCGCCGGAGCGTTTCGCCGGAACGGTCGAGCCGATCGACCCGGTCGCCGGTCACGTCGCGGGTGCGCGCAATCATCCGTTCGTGAGCAATCTCGACAGCGACGCGCGCTTCCTGCCGGTGCAGGAGTTGCGACGTCGCCTCGCGCAGTCGCAGGCCGGCGTCGCCGACGATCACACTATCGTCATGTGCGGCTCGGGCGTCACGGCCTGCAATCTGCTGCTCGCGATGGAAGCTGCCGGCAAGCGCGGCGCTCGTCTCTACGCCGGCTCGTGGAGCGAGTGGATCCGCGAGCCGTCGCGACCGATCAAGAAAGGAACCGACTAGTCACTGGCGACTTCTATTTCTGCTATCTTTCGCGCGCCTGAGCAACCACTTAAGGCCTGCAACTGCCTTGGACCAACCTGCGAAGAAATTTACGCCGAGTCCGGCGTGGGACACCGAGGACTCACTCGACCTGTACCAGGTCACTGCGTGGGGCAAACCGTACTTCGGCATCAACGAAGCCGGTCACGTGGTGGTGCGGCCGGACGGCACTCCAGAGCGCGACATCGATCTGTTCGAGGTCGTCGAAGGCCTGAAGGCTCGCGATCTCACCACTCCGGTCGTGGTGCGCTTCTCCGATATCCTGCATCACCGCCTGACGCGCCTGCACAAGGCGTTCGCGCAGGCCATCGCCGAGAACGACTACAAGAACCGCTACTGCGCGGTGTTCCCGATCAAGGTGAACCAGCAGCGTCTCGTCGTCGAAGAAGTCTATCGCTACGGCAAGGAGTTCGGCTTCGGCCTCGAGGCCGGCTCGAAGCCCGAGCTGCTGGCAGTCATGGCGATGACCGAGGACGCGCCGGAGCGCATGATCGTCTGCAACGGCTTCAAGGACGACAGCTACATCGAAGCGGTGATCCTCGCGACCAAGCTCGGCCGCACGATCATCCCGGTGATCGAGAATTTCGACGAGCTCAAGCTGGTGCTGCGGCACGCGGACAAGTACCAGGTGCGGCCGCGCATCGGCGTGCGCGTCAAGCTGGCGAGCGAAGGCGCCGGGCGCTGGCGCGACTCGGCCGGCGAGAAATCCAAGTTCGGCCTGTTCGTCAGCGAGATCCTGGAGCTGGTCGACACGCTGCGCGAGCACGAGATGCTCGACTGCCTGGAGCTGGTGCACTGCCATCCGGGCAGCCAGCTGCAGGACATCCGCCGCGTCAAGGACGCGATCAACGAGCTGGCGCACGTCTACGCCGAGCTCAAGCTGATGGGCACCGGCGTGAAGTACATCGACGTCGGCGGCGGCCTCGGCGTCGACTACGACGGCAGCGGCACGAACTTCGAATCATCGATGAACTACACGATCAACGAGTACGCCAGCGACGTCGTGTACCGCATCGCCAGCGTCTGCAACGCCCGCGAGATCGAGCACCCGGTGATCGTCAGCGAGTCTGGACGCGCGACCGCCGCACATCACAGCGTGCTGGTCTTCAACGCGCTCGGCTCGTCGGCGCTCGACCAGTTCCGCGTCGCCGGCAGCATCGAAGAGGACTACAACGGCCAGGAAGAGCTGCCGCAGCCGGTGCTCGATCTGTTCGAGGCGCATCGCACGGTGTCCGAGCGGCGCCTGGTGGAGTGCTATCACGACGCGCTGCAGGCGCGCGAACAGGCGCTGCAGATGTTCAACCTCGGCCTGCTGAGCCTGGAGTTCCGCGGTCTCGCCGAACGGCTGTACTGGGCGACATGCGCGAAAATCCGCGACTATTGCCGCAAGCTCGCGACCGACGATCGCGGCGTGCCGGAAGAGCTCGAAGGCCTCGAGCTGATCCTGTCCGACACGTACTTCTGCAACTTCTCCGTGTTCCAGTCGCTGCCCGACAGCTGGGCGATCGGGCAGCTGTTCCCGATCATGCCGATCCACCGGCTGAACGAGAAACCGACGCGCAACGCGGTGCTCGCCGACATCACCTGCGACTCCGACGGCAAGATCGATCGCTTCGTCAGTCAGCGGGACGTGAAGCGCACGCTCGAGCTGCACGAGTTGCGTGTCGGCGAGGAGTACTACCTCGCTGCGTTCCTGGTGGGCGCGTACCAGGAGACGCTCGGCGACCTGCACAACCTGTTCGGCGACACCCACGTGGTGCACATCCGCCTGCACGACGAAGGCGGCTGGTGGATCGAAGAGATCGTCAAGGGCGACACCGCCCGCAAGGTTCTGAGCTACATGCAGTACGACGTGGATCGCCTGTTCCCGCAGTTCGCCCGCGACTGCGAGCGCGCTGTTCGCGAGAACCGCCTGACGCTCGCGGAGAGCCAGGCGCTGCGGCGGTTCTACGAGTCCGAGCTGAACGGCTATACCTACCTCGAACAGGATTGATGGACTTCAAAGCGCTCCTGACCGTCTTCGCCACCGTCTTCATGGCGGAGCTCGGCGACAAGACGCAACTGGCCACTGTCCTGTTCGCCGCCGACGCCAGGCACAACCCCTGGCTGGTCTTCGTGGCGTCCTCGGCCGCCCTGGTGTGCGCAGCCGGGCTCGGGGTGCTGGCCGGCGGCTGGCTGTCCCGGCACGTCGATACACGCATGCTGTCGATAGTCGCCGGCATCGGTTTCATAGCCATCGGCGCCTGGACGGTCATCGCAGCAGTCCGCAGCTAGCCCGCAGGGCGGGCCCGCCGGCTGCATCCGCTTGTTGCGTTTGCAAAAAGGGCGGCTTCCAGGCCCGGCGTTGCAAGGCCCAAAACCGTGACGTAACATCGTCCGCGGTCAGCTGACTACGCACTCAACTAATACGAGCGACCGCTTCGACCTACCGTTCTTGCCCGTCCTCGGGACAAAACTCTTCGCAGCCGTTCTCTTCCGCATTTGGATAGTTGATTTGTCAGCGACCACACCCGCAGTCCGTCTCCATAATCCGGGGTTCTCGAGACCACCGGGAGCGACTGGCTGCGTAACTCCTGTCTGGCCTCAAGAGTGATGACATCGATGACGACGATCTACGTTGGAAACCTGCCCTTCAGCGCGACCGAAGCGGACGTGCGCGGGCTGTTCGAGAAGCACGGCGCCGTGCAGTCAGTGAAGCTGGTGAACGATCGCGAGACCGGCCGCCCCCGCGGCTTCGGCTTCGTGGAGATGTCGCCCACCGACGCGCAGACCGCGATTCAGCACATGAACGGCTTCAACATGGGCGGCCGTCCGCTGCGCGTGAACGAAGCACGCGAGCGCGAAGCGCGCCCGCCGCGTCAGAACAACCGCTGGTAGACGTAGGCCCCGGGCTCGGGTAGCCGGGCCCCGCCGATTCCACTATCTTCGCGCTTCATCGAAGCGCAGGAGATCGGTGGAAGTGATTTTGCGACTCGCGCCGCAGCTCGTGGTCGCCGCCTTGCTGGCGAGCGGCTGCGGCACGCAGCGTGCCGGCGACACTGCCCCCGATCAGCCGCATTCGCGGCAGACGCTGCAATTCTTCGGACTGCGTCCCGACATGACCGTGGTGGAAGTGTGGCCCGGCGGCGGCGAGTACACGCAGATCCTCGCGCCGCTGTTGCGTAACCGCGGGCGGTTGTACGCCGCAAATCTCGATCCCGCGTCCAGCGAATACGCCCGCCGCACCGTGGACGACTTCCGGGCGAAGCTGGCCGCGCATCCCGATCTCTACGACAAGGTCGTAGTGACTGCGCTCGCCGCGCCGCCGGCGCGCAGCGAGATCGCCCCGGCCGGCTCGGCTGACCTGGTCGTGACCTTCCACACCCTGCACAACTGGATGATGTTCGGCTGGCAGCGCGAAGCGTTCGCAGCGATGCACGCCGCGCTGAAGCCCGGTGGCGTCCTCGGCATCGTCGAGCATCGCGGCGATCCGAACCGCCCGCAGGATCCCAAGGCCGCCTCCGGCTACGTGCACGAGCAGTACGCCATCGACCTGATCGAGAGCGTCGGCTTCAAGCTGGTCGGGCGCTCCCAGCTCAACGCCAATCCGCGCGATACCAAGGACTATGAGAAAGGCGTGTGGGCGCTGCCGCCGACGTTCGCCGGCGGTGCGGTGGATCACGACCGCTACGCCGCGATCGGCGAGAGCGATCGCTTCACGCTGAAGTTCGTGAAGGTCGAAAAATGAAGCGCGTTGCAATCGTCGTTCTCGCCGCACTCGCGTGCTCGCCGCTCCACGCGCAGCAGCCCGACGCGAAACCCGCGCCGGCTACGCCTGCGCCGACCGAGACCGCGGCCGCGACGGCGCTGAAGGCAAAGGGCCGGATTCGCCTGCTCGGCGCCGAAGTGCCGCCGGGCACGAGCAAGCGACTCACCTGGACCAGCGGCACGGCGATGGAAGGCTTCGTCGTGCCGGTGCCGGTGATCGTGCTCAACGGCAAGGGTCCGGGACCGGTGCTGTGCCTGACTGCGGCCGTGCATGGCGATGAGCTGAACGGCATCGAGGTGACACGACGCGTGCTCAACGACGTCGATCTCGAAGAGCTGAACGGCGCGGTGATCGGCGTGCCGATCGTCAATATCCAGGGCTTCTATCGCGGCACGCGCTACCTGCCGGATCGCCGCGATCTGAACCGCTACTTTCCGGGCAATCCGCGCGGCAGCGCCGCGACGCGCATGGCGCACTCGTTCTTCACGGACGTCGTGAAGCACTGCTCGGCCTTGATCGATCTGCATACGGGCTCGCTGAATCGCACCAATCTGCCGCAGGTGCGCGCCGACCTGCGCGTGCCGCAGGTCCAGCGAATGACGCAGGCGCTCGGCGCGACGGTCGTGCTCCACAGCGTCGGTGAGCGCGGCTCGCTGCGCCGCGCCGCCAGCGAGGCCGGCATTCCGACGGTGACGTTCGAGATGGGCGAGCCGATGCGCGTGCAGCCCGAGCAGGTCGAGCACGGCGCGAAGGCGATCGAGACGCTGATGTACTCGCTCGGCATGACCAAGCAGCGCCGCTACTGGGGCGATCCGGAGCCGGTGTACTACGCATCGAAGTGGGTGCGCGTCGATCACGGCGGCATCCTGTTCTCCGACGTCGCGCTCGGCGAGCGCGTCAGCGAAGGCGAGCTGCTCGGCGTCGTGACCGATCCGATCTCGAACCAGCAGCATCGCATCTACGCGCCGATCAGCGGTCGCGTGCTCGGCATGGCGCTCAACCAGGTCGTGCTGCCGGGCTTCGCGGCGTATCGCATCGGCACGGCCACGTCGAAGTCGGACCAGGCGATCCAGTCGTCGGACGATGCCGGCGAGGATGCGCCGGAGGACGAAGCGACCCAGGACGACGACGAGGACGCGCCGCCGCGCGGCTGAGCAAGTTCGGACGGAGAGCTCGTGGAAAAACTCACGTTCACCGGTTTCCTGTTGCGCGTGGCCTTTGCGCTCGCGCTGGTGCTGCTCACCTACAACCCGAGCGGCTATTCGTTCGTGCACATGCTGCAGGCCGGCTTTCCGAAGATCACGCCGCTGGAAGCGGTGCTCGGCATCCTGCTACTGATCGGCTGGTTCGTGTTCCTGCGCGCCACGCTGAGCTCGATCGGTCCGCTCGGCATGGCGCTGGCGCTCGCACTGTTCGCGGCGTTCATCTGGCTCATCGTGTCGTGGGGCTGGGTGCAGCTTGCCGACACCGGCGCGATTCTGTGGATCGGGCTGGTGGTGCTGGCGCTGATCCTGGCCGTCGGCATGTCGTGGTCGCATCTGTACCGGCGCTGGTCGGGGCAGGCGACGGTCGAGGATGGAGACGACCGTTGAGCCGCGTCGACGTGACGCACGTCTTCACCGGGCGCGTCATCGAGGTGAACATCGAGCGGGTCGAGCTGCCGAACGGCACGACGGCGTCGCTGGAAATCATTCGGCATCCCGGCGGCGCGGCGGTGCTCGCGCTCGACGCCGAAAATCGTGTCTGCCTGCTGCGCCAGTACCGGCACGCTGCGGGCGGCTGGGTGTGGGAGCTGCCCGCGGGCAAGATCGATAATCGCGAGCCGCCGCTGCAGACCGCGCAGCGCGAGCTCGAAGAAGAAGCCGGCGTGGCTGCGGGCTCGTGGCAATCGTTAGGGGACACCCTGAGCTCGCCCGGCGTTTTTACAGAAGTCGTTCATCTGTACCTGGCCACGCAGCTGACGGCGCTGCCGCCGCGGCCAGAAGAGCACGAGGTCTTCGAAGTGCATTGGCTGCCGTTTAACGACGTGCTGCAGATGGCACGCTCCGGTGAGCTTCGCGACGGAAAGTCGCTGGTAGCGGTTTTTAGAGCCTCTACGCGCGTTCCCCGCGCGGGCTAACAGAACGCCGGGCAGCTGTCGACGCAGCTGACACGCGCGCTGCGCCATTCGGGTACCAGTTCACACTTTCGCGCCTTGCCGCTCCCGGCGTGACGCACTTCAATAGTGCTCAAAGTTTCCGTGCACTCGTGAAGCCGTACACAAGCGCCTCGCGGCGTGCGACATACAATCGGCGGCAATTCTGTTAGGGACGAAGTCGTGAAGGATGAACTGAAAAAACTGGGCTTGCGCATCCGGCCGCGTGTCGTGGAGTCACACGCGAAGAAGCCGGAGCGGCCGGGTCAGATCGGATTCGACGATCGCGGCAACGCGATCTACGAGTGGAAGGAAGACTACCTGACCGAGGACGGTGCGGCGGGTGAGCGCGCGCGCGACAAGGCGCTGGCGCATCCCGGTCTCGCGATCGTGGAGGAGGAAGGTCCGGCGAACTCGCCGATCCGCAACAACACCAAGGGACTGCGCAACGGCTACAACCCGTACGAAAGCGGGCTGCTCGCGAAGAAGGGTCCGCGCAAGAAAGTGGATCTGCGCGAGCTGTCGAAGTGGATGGAAGCGAAGAAGAACGCCAAGCCCGACGGCCACGAAGAGTGAAGCGGCAGGCTTCAGCCTGACACTGCCAGGTTTCTTATTTTTTCCTGATGCCCTCTGCGGAAGAACCGCCGCAGCTCCGCCAGCCATAGCTCCGGGCGCTGGCGGCGTGGACGCAGGAATTTCTCTTCGAGCGAGCGGCAGAAGCGCGCCGCATGCCGGTTCGCTTCCTGGTAGCGGCGGCGGCTGATCTCGTCCAGCTGCGGCAGAAAGCTCACCGCATGAAACAGCCGCGAGTGCAGCGCGCCCGGAAAGCGGCCGCACTGTTGTCGCGTCAGCAGCGCCACGGCGGTCGCGTACTTGTCGACCTCCGCCTGCAACTCCAGCTCGAGCAGCGACACGTTGCGTCCGCGCGCGACATTCCACACCAGGTAGTGGAAGTGGCTGACACCTTCGAGCGCCGTGCAGTAATCGGGCAGATTGTCCTCGTCGAGGGTTGCGAGCGGATCGCGCCGCGCGAGGCGCTCCAGCACGTCCTGATCGATGAACAGGCCGAGCCGCACGCCCTGCGCTTCCTCCACGACGAATACCTGCTCGTCGCGCGCCTCGTCCGCCTGCTCGCCGACGACTTCGTTGAGCCGCTCGCGGTCGCTGAGCACGAAGTCCTGCACGTCCTCCAGCACCGGTGCGTCGTAGAGCTGCGCCAGCAACGTCTGCATGTGGCGCAGGAGCTGCACGTCAGTGCTCCTTACGGGCGCCCTGTGCAACGGGCGCCACGCCGAGCCGCTGCAGGATCGCGAAGGCGCGCGGGCTGCCGGTCTTCAGCCAGATCTCGTACAGCCGCAGGATGTCGCGATCGGTGTGTGTGTGGGCCATCTCCGCGACGTCGTTGAGCACGTCGACGAGGCGCTGGAACTTCTGCGCGAGCTCGAGGAACACCGCGGCGAAAGCCTGGCCGCGCATCGTGCCGCGCAGGTTGTCGGCGAGCGTGCCGTACGCGCGGCCGCCCATCGCGATGTGGTAGTCGATATCGATCAGCTTGCGCGCGAAGCTCTGGGCGAAGAATCCGGCCACGAACAGCGAGACGTCGCCGAGCCGGCGCAGCGCTTCGTCACGCTGCTGCGGCGACGACGCTTCGGACGCGTCGACGAGCATGTGGGCGAGGGGCTTGAGGCGCACGCCTTCGGGCGTGCTGTCGTACAGCTCTTCCGAGCGGGCGAACATGGTGAGGATGTTGACCACGTAGTGCTCGGTGTGGTCGTCCACATCGACTCGTTGCTTGCGCAACGCAGCCTGCACCGAGTCGTGAAAGAACTCGCGCAGGTTGGTGACTGCAACGAGCGGCTTAGCTGCCTCGTGCTCCTCCATCGCCCGACACCTCTTTGACGCACACGATTGCCATGACCTTTACATTCAGGATTCGTACCAGCGCGCGGGAGTTCCGCTGCGAGTCAAGGTTACATAGCGATCGCGCCAAACCTGTGCGGGAAATCGCGAAATACGCGTGTGATGCGCTGGCAGCCGCGCGGTGAGAGTGCTGAAAGCGCCGCTCGTGTGACGGACTGCACACCGCTCCGGCCGGGAAAAAAGAAAACCCCGCGGCGCTCACGCACCGCGGGGTCTTCATATCGCTTCTAAGGCGTTGGAACGCTTACCAGCGTCCGCCGCCGCCACCGCCACCACCGCCGCCACGGGGACCGCGGCCACCGCCGCCGCCACCGCCACCCTGACGCTCCTGCGCCTCATTGACGCGCAGGGGACGGCCTCCCATGTCCTTACCGTTCAGCGACTGAATGGCGCGCTGTGCGTCGGGACGCGGCATCTCCACGAAGCCGAAGCCGCGCGGACGACCGGTTTCGCGATCGTTGATCAGCGCAACCGATTCGACGGTGCCGTGCTGCTCGAACAGCTGGCGGACCGCAGCCTCGTCTGCCGAGAACGGCAGGTTACCCACATAGATCCTCGTCATAGAAGTACTAACTCTCTCTGCTGAAAAAGCCCCGAGCGCGGATAGCTCCCCACTGCGAGGCCTGGTTACAAACGGGCTCCGCCCCCGTCCCCTGTCTTGTTCCTCTTCGGAGCGGCAGACGGACGGTTGTGGTCCCAGGCCTAACGTTCGCGGTCTCGTCGGATTTTTCAGAAGTTGGCCGGAGGTGAGGGTCTTCAATGACCCGGCTGGCCAAGCCAGAGAAAAAAGCGGGCAAAGGCACTACGAACGGCGCGGAATGTACGCCAAACGTTTTGGCAAGGCAATTAGGCCGGCGCCGGTCAGCGGTGCGTCGTATATCCCTGTATACGCACCACTTACAACACTTCGGCCAGCTCGGTCAGCGAGCGGATCGTGTGCGCCGGAGGCGCAATTTCGGCGGGCCATTGCACGCCCTGGCGGTCGATCCAGATCGCCTGCATGCCCGCCCCGCGAGCGCCTGCCACGTCGAGATGCGGATCGTCGCCGACGTACACGACTTCCCCTGCCTGCAGGTCCGTCCCCTCGATCACCTTGTGAAAGATTGCAGGATCCGGCTTGAGCGCGCCGACGTGCCGCGCCGCCACCGTGCGCTCGAAGAAGTGGGCCAGACCGATCTTCGCGAGGTCGGCGTTGCCGTTGCTGGCGGTGAACAGGCGATAGCGGGCGCGCAGCTGTTCCAGCGCCGGCAGGACGTCGTCGTACAGATCGACCTCGTTGCGCGCCTGGATGAATGCGTCGAACGCCTCTTCGGCCATCGCCTCGGCATAACCGAATTCACGAGCGTGATCGCGCAACGTCTGCTTGCGCAGGAACGTGAAGTCATGAGCCATCTGCGGATACGCGGCGGCGGTCTGCTCGCGCGCGGCGCGCATCATTTCGACAGTCATGCTCGCGACCACGCGCGGGTAACGCTGCGCGAGAAAGTCGTACATCCTCTGCTCGGCGCGGACGATGACCGGCCACACGTCCCAGAGCGTGTTGTCCAGGTCGAAGCAGATCGCGCGGACCTTCAAGCACGCACCGCTGCAAGGCCGCGCTGCAAGTCCGCCTTCAGGTCGTCCAGATGCTCCAGGCCCACGGAGATGCGCAAGAGTCCTTCGGTGATGCCGGCGCGCTCGCGCTCGGCCGCAGTGATCCGCGAGTGCGTGGTGCTCGCCGGATGCGTGATCGTGGTCTTCACGTCGCCGAGGTTCGCAGTGATGGACATCAGCCGCGTCGCATCGATGAACGACCACGCGCCGGCCCGGTCGTTGCCGACTTCGAAAGCGATGATGCCGCCGAAGCCGCTTTGCTGGCGTCGCGCGAGCGCGTGCTGGGGATGCGACTCCAGCCCGGCGTAGTGAACCTTGCGAACGCCCTGCTGCTGCTCCAGCCAGCGCGCCAGCTCCAGCGCAGCGACCGAATGCGCGTGCATGCGCAGCTCCAGCGTTTCCAGGCCCTTCAGGAATACCCAGGCGTTGAACGGGCTCATGCTCGGCCCGGCCGAGCGGATGAAGCCGAACACCTCGCGCCCGACCAGCTCCTGGCTGCCGACGATCGCGCCGCCGACGCAGCGTCCCTGCCCGTCGAGATACTTGGTCGCAGAGTGGATCACGAGATCTGCACCGAGCTCGAACGGCTTCTGCAGCGCCGGCGTGCAGAAGCAGTTGTCGACACAAAGCAGCACGCTGCGCTCGTGGCAGATGTCGGCGATCGCGCGGATATCGGCGATTGCGGACAGCGGATTGGAAGGCGTCTCGAGGAATGCGAGACGCGTGTTGTTCTGGATCGCGGTGCGCCACGCCCCGTTGTCGTCGGGCCGCACGTAGGTGACTGCGACGCCGAACTTCGTCATGTAACGATTGAGCAGCGCGATCGTCGAGCCGAACACGCTGTCCGAGCACACGATATGGTCGCCGGCCTTCAGCAGCGCCATGCACATCGCAAGAATCGCGGCCATGCCCGAGCCCGTGCCGACACAGGCCGCGCCGCCCTCCATCGCCGCGAGGCGCTCTTCGAAGCAGCGCACGGTCGGATTGGTGAAGCGCGAATAGATGTTGCCCTTCTCGGTCTCCGCGAACCGCGCGGCCGCCTCGGCAGCAGTGCGGAACACGTAGCTGGACGTGGTGAAGATCGGCTCCGCGTGCTCGCCTTCGTGCGTGCGCAGCTGGCCGGCGCGGATGGCCAGGGTCGAGAGGTGGTAGTCCGGCATATAGAAGCGGTTGGCGGTTGGCGGCTAGTGGAGAAGGAGGCGGTTGGACTTGAAATGATACGTGGCAGAATGCCACCTCTGCACTAACCGCTAACCGCTTCTATCCTCATGCTCACCCTCGTCATCGGCAACAAAGACCTCTCCAGCTGGTCGCTGCGTCCCTGGCTGGTCCTCAAGCATTACGGCGTCGCGTTCAACGAGATCAAGCTGCCGCTCGATACGCCGGAGTTCTTCGCGCAGATCGTGCGGTATTCGGGCGCGCTGCGCGTGCCGGTGCTGATCGACGGCGACGCTCACATCTGGGACTCGCTGGCGATCGTCGAGTACGTGAACGAGAAGGTCGGCGGACGCGGCTGGCCCGCCGACCCGTTGCTGCGCGCGCACGCCCGCTCGGTCAGCTCCGAGATGCATTCGGGCTTCCAGGCGCTGCGGGAGACCTGGCCAATGCACACCACCGGCAGCAACCCGCACGTGCCGCTTCCCCCGCAGGGCCGCAGCGACGTCGCGCGGGTGCAGGCCATCTGGGACGACTGCAGGGCGAAGTACGGTGCGCGGGGACCGTGGCTGTTCGGTGAGTTCTCGATCGCGGACGCGATGTATGCACCGGTCGTGCTGCGCTTCCGTCACTATGGCGCAACCGGTCTCACGTCGAGCTCGGAGGCGTACATGCAGCAATGGCTGCAAGCACCCGAGATGCGCGAATGGTTCGCGGACGCCGAGAAGGAAGTGGGCATCCAGGTCGGGCCGCTCTAGCGCATCCTGCGCCCGCGCCATTTGCGCATCTCTGCGCGGCAGCGTCATCCCGACTCGTCTGCGGTCCGCCAACTTCCTACGGGCGAACGACCGGACAACCCTGCCTGCCCTCGCTACAATCCCGGCCATGCGGTGGGCGTCAGCAGTCGATACCGATAGCAACCTGAGCTCGGCCGTGGAACGCGCCGCCGGCACCGTGTTCACCGGTCTCGGCCGCCAGGAACCCGATCTGGTGTTCGTCTTCGTCGGCGCCGATCATGCGCCGCGCTTCGACGCGGTCTCGGACCTGCTGCTGCGCGAGTTCGAAAGCGCCTTCCTGTTCGGTTGCTGCGCCGGCGGCGTCATCGGCGGCGGCCGCGAGATCGAAGATCGTCCGGGCCTGTCGCTGACCGGCGCACTCCTGCCGGGCGTGAAGTTCAAAGGCACGCACCTCGACGCCGCTCAAGTGCCGCCCGTGTTCGCCGAGCCACGCATCTGGGAAGACACGCTGCGGATGACCGCCAATCAACAGCCGTCGTTTCTGGTGCTGGCCGATCCGTACAGTTTCGAGACCGAGGCTTTCGTGCGCGGGCTCGACCGCGTCTATCCGCTCTCGCCGAAGATCGGCGGGCTCGCCAGCGGCGCGCGCCAGGTCGGCGGCACGGCTCTGTATCTGGGCAACCAGGTGCATCACTCCGGCTGCGTGACGCTCGCCATGACGGGCAACATCGAGCTCGACGCCGTCGTCGCGCAGGGTTGCCGGCCGGTGGGCGATCCGATGTTCGTGACGATGGCGCACGAGAACCTGATTCGCGAGCTCGACGGCCGCCCGCCGCGCGAAGTGCTGGCTCGCTTGTTCGAGCGGCTGCCGCCGGGCGATCGCGAGCTGTTCAGCCAGTCGCTGTTCCTCGGCCTGGCGATGCGCACCGACGCCAGCGAATACCAGTCGGGCGACTTCCTGATCCGCAACATCCTCGGCATGGATCCGCAGAGCGGCGCGCTCTGGGTCAGCGCCAACGTGCCTGGGAACAGCGTCGTGCAGTTCCACCTGCGCGATGCCGCGACCTCGGCGCACGATCTCGAACGCACGCTGCGCGGCTACGGCGCATCGCGCCCGCTGCAACCCGACGCCGGTGCATTGCTGTTCCAGTGCAGCGGCCGCGGCATGAGCCTCTATGGTCAGGCGGATCACGACAGCAATGCATTTCGCCGGCTGGTCGGCGACGTGCCGCTCGGCGGCTTCTTCTGCAACGGCGAGATCGGCCCGATCCAGAACGCCACCCACTTGCACGGCTACACCAGCGCCTTCGCTGTTTTCAGAGAAAAGAAATAGAAGGAGTTCCGTTCCATGTCTTTTGCACGCTCGCTGCTCGCGTCGTGGCTCACTCTCGCGTCCGTCTGTATCGTCGCTACCGCGGCCGAGGCCGAGCGACATCCGTTCTCGGTCGAGGATCTGGTCCGCCTCAAGCGCGTCTCCGATCCGACACTGTCGCCCGACGGCAAGACCGTCGTGTTCGTGGTGCGCGAGACCGACATGGGCGCAAATCGCGGGCGTCAGGATCTGTGGTCGCTCGATCTCGCCACCAAGGGTGCGCAGCCGCGCCGCCTCACCTCGAATCCGGAGAACGACAACACGCCTGAATTTTCCCGCGACGGCCGCTACCTCTACTTCATCTCTGCGCGCGGCGGCTCGGCGCAGGTGTGGCGACTGGCGCTCACCGGCGGCAGCGAAGCCGAGCAGGTTACGACCCTGCCGCTCGACGTCGGCTCGTTCCAGCTCGCGCCCGACGGCGCCAAGCTCGCGGTTTCGCTGGATGTCTTCGCCGACTGCGAGGATCTCGACTGCAGCGCCAATCGCCTCAGGCAGGCAGCGGACTCGAAAGCGAGCGGCAAGATCTTCGACCGCACGTTCGTGCGTCATTGGGACACGTGGAGCGACGGCCGCATCTCGCAGCTGTTCGTGCTGCGCATCGAGAACGGTCGCGCCGTCGAGCCGCGCTCGCTGACTGCAGCGCTCGATGCCGACGTGCCGTCGAAGCCGTTCGGCGACGCGAGCGAATACACGTTCTCGCCGGACGGCAGCAAGGTCGTGTTCGACGCGCGCATCAAGGGCAAGTCCGAGTCGTGGTCGACGAACTTCGATCTCTACGAAGTGAGCGTCGAGGGCGGCGAGCCGCGCAATCTCACCGCCGACAATCCCGCGTGGGATGCGCAGCCGGTGTTCTCGCCCGACGGCAGCATGATGGCGTGGCGCTCGATGCGGCGTCCCGGCTTCGAGGCCGATCGCTTCCACGTGATGGTCAAGGATCTGAAGAGCGGAGCGAGCCGCGAGCTCGCGCAGGAGTGGGACCGGTCCGCCGATCAGATCCAGTTCTCGGCGGACAGCCGCACGCTGTACGCAGTCGCGGATCACTTCGGCCAGCGCCCGGTGTGGGCAATCGATGTGAAGACCGGCAAGGCGACCATGCTGACCGGTCCGGGCCACGTCGATGCGTTCGCCGTCGGCGAGCGCGAGATCGTGTTCGCAGTCTCGACGTTGAAGTCGCCGGCGGAGCTGTACTCGCTCACGCTGAAAGGCGGCGACCTGCGCGAGCTGCCGCGCATGAACGCCGATGCGTTCGCGCAGTTGCAGATCGGCGAGCCCGAGCAGTTCACGTTCGCGGGCGCGAACGGTGAGACGGTGTACGGCTACGTGATGCGTCCGGCGAACTACGATCCGAAGCGGCGCTATCCGGTTGCGTTCATCGTGCACGGCGGACCGCAATCGTCGTTTGCGAACGCGTGGAGCTATCGCTGGAATCCGCAGACGTACGCGGGCGCGGGCTACGCGTCGATCTTCATCGATTTCCACGGTTCGCCCGGCTACGGCCAGGCGTTCACCGATTCGATCAGCCAGGACTGGGGCGGCAAGCCGCTCGAGGATCTGCAGAAAGGCCTGCAGGCGGCGCTCGCGAGGTTCTCGTGGCTGGACGGCGAGCGCATGTGCGCGCTGGGCGCTTCGTACGGCGGCTACATGATGAACTGGATCGCCGGCAACTGGAACGAGCCGTTCCAGTGCATCGTGAGCCACGCCGGCATCTTCGACACGCGCGGCATGGGCTTCATGACCGAAGAGCTGTGGTTCAGCGAGTGGGAGAACGGCGGCACGCCGTGGGACGCGCCGGAGAACTACGAGAAATACAACCCGCTCAACCACGTCAGCGACTGGAAGAAGCCGATGCTCGTGATCGCGGGCCAGCTCGACTATCGCGTGCCGTACTCGCAGAGCCTGTCGATGTTCAACGCGCTGCAGCGGCGCGGCATCCCGAGCCGCCTGCTGGTGTACCCGAACGAGAATCACTGGGTGTTGAAGCCCGCCAACAGCATCCAGTGGCATCGCGAAGTCGAGAAATGGCTCGACCAGTGGACGGCGCCGAAAAAGGGAGAGTGACGTGCGCCTGTCCCACCCGCGGCTGGCGCCGCTCGACCCGTCCGAGTGGAACGACGAGCAGCGCGAGCTGCTGACGCGCGGCAATCCTGCGAGCGTGCTCAACGTGTTCGCGACGCTCGTGCGGCACCAGGATCTGTACCGCCGCTGGCTGCCGTTCGCGAATCACGTGCTGTTCAAATCCTCGCTGCCGGCGCGCGAGCGCGAGATGGCGATCCTGCGCATCGGCTGGCTGTGCCGCTCCGGATACGAGTTTCACCAGCACACGCGCATTGGCAAGGCGTCCGGGCTCAGCGACCAGGAGATCGAGCGCCTGAAGGGCGACCCGGGCGCCGCGGGCTGGAGTGAAGCGGAGTCAGCGTTACTTCAGGCGGTGGACGAGCTGCACGGCGATCAGTTCATCAGCGATGCGACCTGGGAGCGGCTCAGCAAACACTACGACACGCACCAGGTGATCGATCTCGTGTTCGCCGTCGGCCAGTACACGCTGGTGTCGATGGCGCTGAACTCGTTCGGCGTGCAGATCGAGAGCTGAAGAAAGGGAAAAAAGAAATATCTCTCGCCAAGGTCGCCAAGGCCGGAATTCAAAATTTTAGTTTCAGAGTCCGGATCTAGGAAATTGAGACTCCGGGTCTTCTTGGCGATCTTGGCGATCTTGGCGAGAGACATTCTGATCTCCCTTCTTCGCCGTGATCCCGGCAGGAAGCTGCCCCTTCTTTGCAGAGCGCAGTTTCCAGCGGCGTGTGCGGAGGTGGCGCGTCCGACGTCAGGTTCAAACAGAAGAAATGTCTCTCGCCAAGATCGCCAAGACCGCCAAGCAAGAAAAAGAACTTCACAGGGAGGAGTCCTGAGAGTTTCTTGTCTGTCTTGGCGATCCTGGCGAGAGTATCTTCCGGTCACGTCTCGTCGACTCGCCAGGCGGCCTGGTAATTCGTGCCCAGCCGGATGATCTGCTCCAGCAGCGACGGATAGTCCACGCCCGCCGCCTTCGCCGAATCCGCGTAGTCCTCCTCGCGACTGATGTTCGGATTCGCGTTCGCCTCCAGCACGAATACGCTGCCGTCGGGCCGCATGCGGAAATCCATGCGCGCGTAGCCGGTGAGGTACAGCGCGCGATAGATGCGCTTCGAGAGCTTGTCGAGATACGCCGCCGCGCCGTCCGGCAGCGCCTGCGCAGCGCCGGTGCGGATGCCGTGCTTCTTCTGGTAGCGCCGGTCCCACTTCACCTTGCGCGTCGCGATGCCGGCCATCACCTCGGGCAGCGTGCCGAAATCCATTTCCCACACCGGGAAGGTGCGCAGCCGGTCGTTGCCGAGCACGCCGACGTACAGCTCGCGGCCCTCGACATACTCCTCGATCAGCGCGTCCGAATTGGTCTGCTCGTGGATGAACTCGATGCGCTCCTTGAGCTTGTCGGCGTCACCGACGATCGACGCCTGCGCGATGCCGAGCGAAGCGTCCTCGGTCACCGATTTCACGAACAGCGGAAACTTCATCCTGCGCGGCGGGCGGTAGCGCTGGCCCTGGCGGATCACGGCGAAGCCGGGGGTGGGGATGCGGTGATACTGGAGAATCTGCTTGGACAGCGCCTTGTCGCGCGAGATCATCATGCCGCGGGGATTGCAGCCGGTGTACGGCAGCTTCATCAGCTCGAGGAACGCGACCACGTACTGATCGTAGGTGACGATGCCCTGGAATTCCTCGAGCAGGTTGAACGCGACGTCGGGCTTCCAGTCGGTGATCGCGGCGCGCAGCTCGCCGATGTTGTCCCCCAGGCCGAGCGCGCGCACCGTGTGCCCGGCCTTCTCCAGGTTTGCCACCACGTCGTACTCGGTGCGGAACTCGTCGATCTCCTTGTCGCTGTAGCCCTTGAGGCTCGGCGGCGGCACCAGGCTCTCGTGCATCAGGACCAGTACGCGCAGCTGTTTCATAGGGCGTAGCGTTCGCGATCCCGCTTCAGGATATCGATCAGAATCCGCTCCAGCACCCCCAGCACTGCGCGCTTCGCCTCCCGCTTCGAGGTATCGAGCACCAGATCCAGCTCGCGGCAACGACGGATGACCGTGCGCAGCACATGGTGCACGAGATACGGGTACAAACGCGAGCGCCGCATGAGCAGGCGCTCCAGCTCCGGTCGGGACTGGCGCACGAACGTGCTCGCGGTCATGCGCCGCTCACCCTTGCGGCGCTTGCCGAAGACGCGCTTCAGCCGCAGGTCGTACGCGTCCGGCTTGTCGAATTCGTAACGGGCGCGTTTGCGACGGTAGTGCTGGCCGAGCGTGATGGTGTTGTCGCTGAGCGGCTCGATCAGTTCGTCGTTGTTCACGATCGGCCGGCGGCCGCTGATCTGCGCCATCAGCTTGTCGACGTACTCGAGCTTGCGCAGCGCCGGCCAGCCCTGGTACTCGCGCCGCCAGCGCGCGCGCGGCTGCAGCCACACTGCGAAAGTCTCCGCGAAGTCCTCGGTCGGATGGCTCTGCGCGTACCAGTGACCCAGATGCAGCACGAAGTTGTGGCTGCCGGGCCGCGGCCGGTAGATGTCCGGATAGGGGCGCGACGCTCTGCCAAACGTGCGCCGCCAGGCCTTGCGCCGGCGCAGCCGGTAGGCGTTGTCCAGCGCATGCGCGATCTCGTGCCGCAGAATGCGCGTCAGCCAGTTGGCGTTGCCGCCCTCGACCTCGCCCATGAAGCGGCGCTCCAGTCGCTGCAGTCGCGGATGCGCCATGTAGAACGGCACCGCGATCCCGGGCACGCCGTCCGGCGAGAACCACTCCTCCGACAGCCACACGTGCGGCCGGAAGCGGATGCCGCGCGCGGCGAGGTTGCGCCGGATCTCGCGCATGTGGCGCTCGACCACGGAATGACGCAGCGTCAGCCGCAGATCGCAAAAGCGCGTGCGCAACAGCTCTGCATCGGACAGACGCGTCCAGGCCGGCTCACGCGGGCGCTTGCGTCGAACTTTGCTCTTGCCTCGGGAGCGCACTGCCATCGGTCAGCCCAGCAGATTCCGCGCCAGCGAACGCAGCGGCGCGTCCTCGGCAAGCTGCCGGCGCCAGTCCACCGGAATCGAGTCGATGCCGTAGTGCGCACCGGCCAGCGCGCCGCAAAGAGCCGCCGCGGCCGGCGAGCCTTGGCTCGTCGCGACGTGCAGCAGCGCATCCGAGGCCGTCGCAGCCTTGCCGAACGCAGCGATCGCCGCACGCGTCGCCGACATCGCGTCGCCCGAGCCGTCCGCTTCGCGTTTCGACTTGCCCTCGATCAGATTCTTCACCGGCGCCTTCATCGGACGATGGCGCACCAGCGTCAGCGCCGGTCCGTTGAGCGCGGTGAGCTGCGCCTTGTTCGCGCCGGACAGCGCATCGGTCAGCAGCGCCGCCCAAAAGCGGCACAAGTCGAGCACGACCGGCGACTGCTGCGTCGTCCGCGAAACCTCTGCGGCCGTGTCGATCGCCCGCGGCGGATCGGCGCGCAAATACAGCGCCGCAGCCAGCGTGCGCGGCAGCGAGTGCGGATCGAGATTTTTCGGGTCGTGCGTGCCGGCGTTCGGCTTGCGCGACCATTGCCACGCTCCGAGCGCGCGCCTGAGCTCGGCGGGCACCGCGGTATCGGCAGTGCGAGTCCATTGCAGGTAGCGCTGCATCTGGTCTTCCGGATTGTGCGCGCACGAGGCGAGCAGACTTTCCGCGACGGCGCGCGTCATCGCGGTGAGCGCACCGGTGCGCAGCGAGCCGCGTTCGCGCATCGCCGCCACCAGCGTCGCGGAATCGAACTTGCTCTGCGCGACCAGCATGCCGAGCGCATCGCCGAGCGCGAGACCGACGAGCGCTCCCTCGTACCGTGGCGCGAGATCCAGCTGGGCAACTGCGCCCGGACCGGGCTCGGTCCAGCGCAGCACGAAGTCGATCTGCTCGGTGGTCTCCGGAATCGACGACCAGCGCCGCGAGCGGGCGGATTGCTTCCACAAGCGCTGCAGGTAATCGTACGCCTCGTCGTTCGTCATCCCGTTGCGCACGAGGTGACACCCCACTGCAGTCCCGGTGCGGCCGATGCCGGCGCGGCAATGCAGGTACACGCACTGCCCGGCGTGCAGCTCGTTGTCGAGCAAGTCGAGGATGCGCGCCATGTGCGCCGGCGATTCGGGCACGCTGTGGTCGAGGACCGGCATGCGCCGGTATCGCACGCGCCGCTCCGTCAGCTCCGGCAGGAGCTTCTCGTACTCCGGGAGCTCGCCCTCCTCGGTCAGGTCGATGAAGCTGGTGACGCCGCCGGCCAGGAGCTTGCGCACGCGCTCCATGGCATCGGCGCGCGACATCGAGCCGGGATATTCGCCGGCGAGCAACGCCCCAGGCTGAACCCAATAGCTGTTCGGAATAGGAGGGGAATCGTCCGTGGCCATCGGGCGGAATAATACAGAAGCGGTCAGCGGTTAGTGGTTGGCGGTGGATGGAGACCCGGACCGGAAAGTCTGGCTTCTGTCCGCGGGCCCTACGCTGTAGGCTGTGCGCCCAATGCGGAGCCCAACATCGAATAATCAGCCGTCCGCTCGGCGCCAACCGCCAACCGCTAACCGCTAAACCGCTTCCTCTTCAGAGGTCCCATGCCCTTCCTGCGCCGCCTGTTCGCCGTCCGCCCCGTCGAAGCTATCGTCGCCGAGCTGGACAGCGCACCGCCGCTGAAGCGCGTGCTGACCGCCAGCTCGCTGACCGCGATCGGCCTGGGCTCGACCATCGGCACCGGCATCTTCATCCTGACCGGCCAGGTGGCGGCACAGAACACCGGCCCGGCGCTAACGCTGGCGCTGCTGATCGCCGCTTTCGGCTCGACCCTTGCCGCGATCTGCTACTCGGAGTTCGCCGCCATGATCCCGGTGTCGGGCAGCGCGTACACCTATGCGTACTGCACGCTCGGCGAATCGATCGCCTGGATCATCGGCTGGAACCTCTCGCTCGAATACCTGATGTCCGCCTCCGCGGTCGCGGTCGGGTGGTCGAAGTACGTCGTCAACCTGCTCGGCGATTGGGGCATCCACCTGCCTGCGGCGCTCACCAACGCACCGCTGGACAAGGGCGTCGACAGCTTCCTCACGACGACCGGCTCGATCATCAATCTGCCCGCCGTGCTGATCGTGCTGGCGCTCGGCTGGATCCTGTACATCGGCGTGAAGGAATCCGCGACCGCCAACAGCATCATGGTGTGGATCAAGGTCGCCGTGATCGTGGTCTTCATCCTTGCGGGTCTCAGTTTCGTCGACACCGCGAACTGGCATCCTTACCTGCCGCCTAACACCGGCAAGGAAGGCGAGTTCGGCATCAGCGGCCTGTTGCGGGGCACGGCGATCATCTTCTTCTCGTACGTCGGCTTCGACGCGGCGTCGACCACGGCACGCGAGACACGCAACCCGCAGCGCGACGTGCCGCTGGGCATTCTGGGCGCGCTGATCATCTCGGCGATCCTGTATGTCGGGATGTCAGCAGTGATGACCGGCATGGTTCCGTATCAGCAGCTCAACGTCGAAACTCCGGTCGCAGTCGCGCTGGACGCGCATCCGCAGCTGGGCTGGCTCAGCCCGCTGGTGAAGCTCGGTGCCATCGCCGGCATGACCTCGGTGATCCTCATGTCGATGCTGGGCCAGCCGCGCATCTTCCTCGCGATGGCTGACGACGGCCTGCTGCCGCCGGGCATGCGCAAAGTGCATCCGAAGTACCGCACGCCGCACGTCGCCACGATGATCACGACGGTCCTCGCGGCCGTGATCGCCGGTTTGTTCCCGCTGAACATCCTCGGCGAGCTGATCTCGATGGGCATCCTGCTCGCATTCACGGGCGTGTGCATCGGCGTGCTCGTGCTGCGCTATACGAAGCCCGATCTGAAGCGGCCATTCCGCGTGCCGGCGGCGCCGATCACCTGCGTGCTCGGCGCGGTGATCTGCGGCGGCATTACGTATTTCCTGCCGCGCGAGACCTGGCTGCTCTTCCTCATCTGGTCGATCATCGGATTTTCAATCTATGCGCTGTACGGCTATCGCCACAGCCGCATGTGCGACCCAGCGGCGGGAAGCGGCGGCTTGAAACGCGCCGAGTGACCCCGATGGTGCTGGGACATCGAGTGGAGGCAAACGCATGCGCCCAAAGCCCGTCCCGACGACTTCCGCCAGCGGTTACGACCTGCGGCCCCTGAGCGCCGGCCAGCGCGACCGGCTGGCCGAGAAACTCTCGCCCGAGGAGCGCCGCGTGCTGCTGAACCAGGGCACCGAAGCGCCCTTCTGCGGCACGTTGCTCAACAACAAGAAGGACGGCATCTACGCCTGCCGGCTCTGCGGCCTGCCGCTGTTCAAGGCGGATGCGAAGTTCGAGTCCGGCACCGGCTGGCCGAGCTTCACGCAGCCGTTCGACCCGGATCACATCGCGGAGCTGGTCGACGAGAGCCACGGCATGATCCGCACGGAGATCCGCTGCCGGCGCTGCGACAGCCACCTGGGACACGTGTTCGACGATGGCCCGCGGCCGACGCGCAGACGTTACTGCCTGAACTCGGTGTCGATGGAGTTCTATCCGACGGGCAGCGAACCGGAACAGAAGGTGTCGGGCTGAAGCTGCGGCGCAGGGATGCGCGAATGGCGCGGGCGCAGGATGCGCTGGAGCGGCCCGACCTCCAGGCCGACCTACAACCCGACGTGCAGGCCCGCGGTCACACTTCGCCTTTGTGACCGCGGTGCTGGCCCGACGTGATGCGGTCGAGCACGCCCATCATCACCGCCGAGACCACGAACGTGAGATGGATGATCACGAACCACATCAGCGCATCGCCGTTGTCCTCGTCGATGTAATCGGGCGCCTTCATGAAGGCGCGCAGCAGGTGGATCGACGAGATCGCGACGATCGATGAGGCCACCTTCAGCTTGAGCGAATTCGCGTCGAGCTTGCCGAGCCAGCTGAGCTTCTCCCCGCCCTCCTCGACGTCGAGCGCCGAGACGAAATTCTCGTAGCCCGAGAACATCACCATGACGATGAGGCTGCCGACCAGCACCATGTCCACGAGCGCGAGCAGGATCAGCACCAGGTCCGCCTCGCTGGTCGTGAACACGGTGGCCAGCAGGTGATACAGCTCCAGGAAGAACTTGATGCCGAGCGCAACCAGCGCGAGCGACAGGCCGAGGTAGACGGGCGCCATGATCCAGCGGCTGGCGAACAGCAGCTTCTCGATTGCTCTTTCCATCATGGGCGTGGATTAAACCACACCAGATGCGGCGGTTGTTCAGGGCTTCTTGCGCGCGATGTCGTCGTCGGCGACCTGGAAGTCGGGGAACGCCTGGTGGAACAGATCCCACTGGCGATCGGCGTCTGCAGTCTTGCCGGCGCGGCGCAAATCGCGAATCTCTTCGAGCCACGCCGCGGGATCGGACCGATCGGCGCGCTCGGCCGACTCGTCGTCCGACGCCGGCCGCGACTCGCCGGCGAGTGCGCCCGTCGCCGAGATCGTGCCGCGCGGACCGGCAGTGCGTCCCGGCCCACGGCGCGCTCGAGTGCCGGTGACCGACGTCTCTTCCAAGGCGCTCGCTGAATCCGCTTCCTCTCTGCTGAGCGCGGCTGACTCGCGGGCAGGAAGCTCGTTCCTCAGTGCCTGCTCGGGCTGCGCAACTGCAGGAGCCTCGGGTACGGCGGCCACCGACTGAGTAACGGTCTGATCTGACTGCTGCTCCACCACGAGATCGGGCGGCGGCACGAACGGACGCGCCTCGGCCTTCGCGGCGGTCACAGCCGCGGGCGCAGGCTCAGGCATAGGCGCCCGATCTGCGTAGAGCGCGGGCGGAGCCTGGGTGACAGGCTGGACGTAGACCGGACTGGATTCCTGAGCATTGCCGGCGCGTTGACGCACCTCGTCCGCCAGTTTGCGCTCCGTCTCCGCAGAGTCATCCTTGTCGCGGACCATGTATCTGACCTGCGGTTCGGCAGGAGCTTGCGCAGGCACTGCGGTCAGCTCGTCCTGCGGGCCCCGCTCGAGCACGACGGTCACGACGAGTACGACAGACGCCGCGAGCGCGACGGGCGCACTCCAGCGCAGCCACGATCGCGAGCGCCGCGCGCCTTCGTTCGCGACGGCGTCATGCGCCGCCGTCAGCACGCGTCGATCGAGCTCGGGCGGCACTTCGTCGCGGCCGAGCTCGCGGTAGCGCCGCGAAACGTCGGAGTCCCCTTTCAGGTACTCGTCCAGCGCCTTGATGTCGGTCGGGTCGCTCACGGTTGCACACTGGGTTCGAATTGCCGCGGACGGTGCTGCTGCAGCGCCCCGCGCAGCTTGCCGACAGCGTAACGCAGCCTGCTCTTGGCTGTTTCCATCGCCACGCCGGTGATGCGGCCGATCTCCTCGAGCGTCAGGCCGCTTTCCTCGTAGAGCACGAACACGTCGCGCTGCTCAGGCGGCAACTGTTCGAGCGCGCGCCGGAAATCCCGGCGCACCTGCGCTTCGGCGAGCGCCGTATCGGGCTGCTCGTGCTCGGCGCCGGCGATCTGCTCGGCGACGTCATCGATATCCTGCGCAGCGCTTTCATGCGGCCGGCCGCTGCGCCGGAAATGATCGACCGCGCTGTTGTGCGCGATGCGGAACAGGAACGTGTTGAACTGCGCCCTGGCTTCGTAGCGGCCGCGACTAGCGATCACTTTGCTCCACACCTCCTGAAACAGATCGTCGGCGATTTCGCGCCGGCCGCACATGCGCTGCAGGTAGCGGTACAGCGGTCCCTTGTGGCGCTCGTAGAGAATCTCGAACGCGCGCGCGTCGCCGTCCCGGTAACGCAGCATCAGCGCTGCATCGTCCGTGGCGGCAACGGCCGGCGGCGGAGCCGCGATGGCGACCGCATCGACACTGGGAACGGAGCCGAGGTCCATGCAGGCAAGCGTACCTTAAGTCTGTGCCCTCAAAGCGCCACGTCACTCACCATGTCCTTCGTCTCGACGCGCGGCGTCAGCGAGTCGGCGAGCTGCACCAGCGACAGGAATTCGCGACGGTAGCCATCCGGGTCGTCGCCGATCCCGCCGCGCGCCAACTTCGCGACGTCGCCGTAGCCGTAGTTACCGACATACTTGCCGCCGCGCAACAGCTGACCGAAGGCCGCCACGCTCGCGGCGAAGCGAAAGTCAGGGGAGAGCCGTTCGAGCGTGGCGACCGAGCCTTTGTCGATCGGGTATTGCAGCAGCTCGCTCGTGTCCGACTGCGGCTTCTTGTAGCGCAGCTTCACGTTCGCGAGCTCCGTGCTTGCGGGCGCAGCGCCGGCGACCGTCTGAGGTCCATAGCGCAGCGGATCGAGGCGGCCTGCTTTGCCGACGGGCACGACTTCGTAGAGCGCCGTCACACGATGCCCGGCGCCGATGTCGCCCGCGTCGACCTTGTCGTTGTTGAAGTCTTCGCGCGCCAGCATCCGGTTCTCGTAGCCGATCAGGCGGTACTCCAGCACCGTCGCGGGATTGAACTCGACCTGGATCTTCACGTCCTTCGCGATGGTGAACAGGGTCGAGGACAGCTCGGACACGAGCACCTTGCGCGCTTCGGACAGCGTGTCCACGTACGAGTAGTTGCCATTGCCGGCATCGGCGAGCCGCTCGAGCAACTGGTCGTTGTAGTTGCCCGTACCGAAGCCGAGCGTCGTCAGCGCCACGCCGCTCGAGCGCTGCCGCTCCGCCATGTCGACCAGCGATTCGAAGTCGACGACACCGACGTTGAAGTCGCCGTCGGTCGCAAGCACCACGCGGTTGATGCCGCCCTTGATCTGCGCAGCGTGCGCCAGCTCGTAGGCGCGCTCGATGCCTTCGGCGCCGTTGGTCGAGCCGCCCGCCTCGAGCCGATCGATCGCCTCGCGAATCTTCTGCTTCTGATTGCCGGCCGTCGGCTCCAGCACGACGCCCGAGCTGCCGGCGTACACGACCATCGATACGCGATCGCGCGCGGTCAGCTGGTCCGCGAGCATGCGAAACGCGTTCTTGAGCAGCGGCAGCTTGTCCGGCGACTGCATCGAGCCGGAGACGTCGATCAGGAATACCAGGTTCGCCGGCGGCCGCTCGGCGGCCGCGACTTCGAATCCCTTGATGCCGATCTTCATGAGCAGCGCTTGCGGATTCCAGGGCGCCGGCGCCAGCTCCGTGGCCACGCTGAACGGCACGTCGCGGCTCGCCGGCGGCACATACCGATAGTCGAAGTAGTTGACCATCTCCTCGACGCGCACGGCGTCCTGCGGCGGCAGCTGGCCGGCGTTGAGGAAGCGGCGCACGTTGGCGTACGCGCCGGTGTCGACATCGATCGAGAACGTGGAGACCGGCTGCTCCGCAACGAGGTGCACCGGATTGTCGCCCAGGTGCTGGTAGCGCTCGGTGTTCGTGTCCTGCTGATAGGCCGGCGCGACGCTCATGTTGGCGCCTGTGAGTCCGGCGGACCGAGGCGCGCTGATGTTGGCCGTGGCTACCTGGTCGGCAAACGCGGGGGGTTCGGCGAGGGCGATCTCGGGGCGCACCTGCTGGATGTCGAGGACGACCTCGTTGGCCTGCACGGCTTCCGCGGCCTTGTCGCGCCGGGCGTCGTCTTCGTCCTTCGCGAGGTATTTCGCGTCGGGGCCCTGCTGCCGCTCAGCGGCTTGCTGGTCCTCATCGCGCTTGGCGGCGCAGGCGGCGACGATGGCGGTCACGATCAGCAGCGAGCTGCCGCGCACGACACGGTTCATGGAAGATCCTCGTTACGGACGCGAGCTGCGTCCTGGTGCGATTACTAACGAGGCAATTGCGGGATCGGGTTATCCCTGGAGGTCGGGCCGTTCCAGCGCATCCTGCGCCCGCGCCATTCGTGCATCCCTGCGCAGCAGCTTCAGCCCGACGCTGCTATCGGGGCGCCCACAGCAGCTCGTCCAGGCGTTCCTCGTGCGGCGGCCAGCCATAACGCCGCAGATCGACGCGGCCGCCTACGAAGACCACGCCCTCCGCTTCCAGCTTATGTCGCTGCCGCGCGTAGGCGTCACTCCCCGTCGGGAAAGAGATGCGGCCGCCGGCATTGATGACGCGATACCACGGCAGCCCGCGGGCAGACGTCTGCCGCAGCACCGTCCCGACCAGCCGCGCTCGCCGCGGCAGGCCTGCGACCTCCGCGACGTTGCCATACGTGCACACGCGCCCGCGCGGAATGCGACGCACCGCTGCGAGGATCATCGCCGGTACGGACTGATCGAGGACCGCCGGCGCACGTTTGGCCCGCACCGGTTTTTTCGCTGGCGGCTTCGTTTTCTTCCGACGCTTCAGATCGGCACCCGATCATGCATGGTCTCTTCCGACCGGTCGGCCCGATCGGGATTGCGCCGCCGCTCGCCGCCGGTGAGCGCGATGCCGAGGGAGGCGACGAACGGCAGCACGCGCTCCAGGAAATCGCCGGGCGAGTCCGGCAACAGGTGAAAGATCAGCGACAGCAGGAACCCGGCCCACATCGCGCCGAGCGTCGAGCCGGGCCGGATGCGCTTGCCGCTCAAGCGCACCAGCAGCAGCGGACCGAGCGAAGCACCGAGCGCCGTGAACGCGAACATCGCGTGATCGCCGATCTTGCCCGGCGCGTACAGCAGTACGATGCAGACGATCACGGCAGTGACGAGCAGCATGCCGCGCAACAAAGTGAGCGAAGGCGGCGCCAGGGGGCGTTTCAGGTCCACGGCCAGTGCGCTCGCAAGCTGCAGCAGCTGGCTCGCAATCGCGGAGATCACAGCCGCCGCGAGGCCAACGACGATGAGCGTCGCGAGCCAGGGCGGCAGCAGACGACTCGCGATCACGGCGAGCGACTGTTCCGGATGCTCGAGTCCGGAATACAGCACGCGCGCGCACCAGCCGCAGAACACCACGGCGGCCAGCAGGATCGCGATCCACACCGGTGCAGCCCAGCGCGCGATCCGCAACGTCGTCTCGTCCTTCGCCGCCATGAAGCGCGCCAGGGCGTGCGGCTGACCGCACATCGCCAACCCCAGTCCGACTACGCCGGCCGCGAAGGCGATGGCGGCCACGCCGCTCTTGCCGTCGAACCAATCCATCGCCTCAGGCCCGATCGTCGCGAACGCCAGCTTCAGCTCCGACAGTCCGCCGACGGCAATCAACGCAGGCAGCGGCAAAAACAGGGCCACCGCGACCAGCATGACGGATTGAATCGTGTCGATCACGCTCGCCGAGCGCATGCCGCCCGCGAATACGGCCGCGGTGATCGTCGCGAGCGCAAACACCAGCACCATGCTTGGATCGAGACCGACGTCGTCCAGCATGACGCCCGCGAATCGCAGGATTGCCGCGATCTGCAGCAACAGTGTCAGCAACGTGATGAAGACTGCTGAACGCACCACGAGCGGCTGTAACCGATCGCCGGCGTCGGCGCTGAGCAAGTGGATGACAGTGACGCCGCCGGAGCCGATCGAAGCTGCGCGCAGGCGCGGCGCGACGAACCACAGGTTGACAATGCAACCGAACACGACCGCCGCCCAGATCCACGCGGCCGACAGACCCCACAGGAATGCAGCGGCAGCGACCACCATCAGCATCCAAGCGTTCACTGCGCTGGCCGCGTAGCTGAGCGTGACCAGCCACGGACCGAGACGGCGATTGGCAATGGCGAAGTCCGCAGCGTTGTGCGTACGCCGCGCCGCCCACGTCATGATCGCCAGGAGCGCCGCCAGCAACGCGAGCAGGATCAGGAGAGCGGTGGCGGAGCGCGTCATAAGAGTGCGCGGATGCTACATGAGAAGACTGCCGCGGGGGTACCCGCAAAAGTCAACGTGGCGCGGCGGCCCGCAATCGCTGCCGCGCCGTATCCAGCGTGCGACAGACCGACTCGGCGGCTACCGTCAGGCGGGTCGTGGCGCGCGCGATGTCATCGGAGCGCAGCGTATAGACGTTGCCGATGCGCACCGCTTCGATGTGCCGCCAGCGCTGCCAGACCGCAGCGGCGTCCGGAACCGTGTCGTCGGTGGAGATGATGGCCTGCGGGTTTGCAGCGATCACTGCCTCGATGCCGATGGCCGGCGCGAACTCGTTGAGATCGGCGAACACATTGCGGCCGCCGCACAGCTCGACGATCTCGCTGATGATCTGCTTGCCGTTGACTGTGTACAGCGGCTGGTCGTCGACTTCTATGAACACGCGCAGGGCTGCGCGATCGCGATATTGATCGCGCAACTCCTGAATGCGCCGCTCGTAGTCGGCTGCCGCGCGCTCGGCAATCTCGCTCGTGCCTGCGAGGCGTCCGATTTCGCGCAGCGCGGTCGCAACGTGCTCGAGCCGCTGCGTCTGAAACGCGACGACGCTGAGGTGCAGCGCCCGGATGCGCTCGATCGTCGGCGCGGGATTGCCGGATTCCCACACCAGCACTGCATCCGGCCGCAGCGCCACGAGTTGCTCGAGGTCGACGCGGAACGCATCGCCGATGCGCGGAATCCTGCGCGCGGCGTCCGGGTGATCGCTGTACTCGACAGTCGCGACGATGCGGTCGCCGGCGCCGGCGGTGAAAGCGAGCTCAGTGAGGTGCGGAGCCAGACTCACTATGCGCTGCGGAGGCGCCGCGTGAGCTGCGACCGCCGCGAGTATCAGCAGAAGAAACGCCGCTCTCATCCGTGCGCCAGTTTCAACATGGCCTTGAGTCGCAGCCAATCGAAGGCGGGTCCGGGATCGGTCTTGCGGCCCGGCGCGATGTCGCTGTGACCGGCGACGCGCTCCAGCGAGAGCGAAGGATAGGCGCGGCACAGCGCGTGGATCGCCGCGCTGAGCGCGCGGTATTGCGCGGGTTCATACGCACGCTCATCGCTCCCTTCCAGCTCGATGCCGATCGAGAAATCGTTGCAGCGCTCGCGGCCGAGATAGCTGGAAGCGCCGGCGTGCCATGCGCGCAGATGAAACGGCACGTACTGCACGTATTCGCCATCGCGCCGGATCAGCAGGTGCGAGGAAACCTGCAACGTCATGACTGTCGCGAAGAACGGATGGATGTCGGGCGCATCCGGCGGCAGAGTGTTGGTGAACAGCCGATCGATCCACGGCCCGCCGTATTCGTCCGGCGGCAGGCTGATGCTGTGCACGACGATCAGCTCGGGCAGCGTGCCGGGCGGCCGCTCATCGCGGTTCGGCGAAGCGACCTGACGCGCCGGCGCGATCAGCCCGCTGGCGGGATCGACGAACGGAATGGTTCTGGTGCTCACGATGCGCCATGATGCCGCGGTCCTTCACAGAAGATTCGATTCAGTCGCAT
>JBIOUH010000131.1:0-23972 GCA_044866955.1 Steroidobacteraceae bacterium | reverse complement strand
AGCTGCAGCAGGCGGATGGCCTGTTGCAGCTGCGGGGTCATCGTGAGCTGCTGGCCAAGTTTGAGCTGCAGGGCTGGCTTGAGCATTCGTCTCGCAACTTCGGGAGCTTCGACGGCCGTGGCCAGTGCCTTCAGGCACGGCCGCTCCCAAAATATTCGGAAATTTACAGTCGGAAATCCTGGCCCAAGTACACCTCACGGACCTGCCGGTTTGCAAGGATCTCTTCCGCAGTTCCGGCCGCAATAACCGAACCGCCGCTGACGATGTAGGCGCGCGAACAAATTCCCAATGTTTCTCGGACGTTATGATCGGTGATCAAAACGCCGATGTTGCGTGCGCTGAGGTGGCGGACGATGCGCTGGATGTCCAGCACCGAGATCGGGTCCACGCCGGCGAAAGGCTCGTCGAGCAGCATGAATTGCGGCTCTGCGGCAAGCGCTCGCGCGATTTCCACGCGGCGCCGCTCGCCACCCGACAGGCTCTGACCGACGCTGTCGCGGATGTGACCGATGTGCAGCTCGTCGAGAAGCGATTCCAGCAGCGCCTCACGCTTCTGCGCATCCAGCTCGGGGCGCGTCTCGAGAATTGCGTTGATGTTGTCGCGCACGCTCAGCTTGCGGAACACCGACGGCTCCTGCGGCAGGTAGCCGAGGCCGAGCCGGGCGCGCTTGTGCACCGGGAGCTTCGAAACATCCTGGTCGTCGATGACGATGCGGCCTGCGTCCGTCGGCACGAGGCCGACGATCATGTAGAAGGCAGTGGTCTTGCCCGCGCCGTTCGGGCCGAGCAGCCCGACGACTTCGCCGCGCGCAACTTCCAGCGACAGATCCTTGACGACCTGGCGTGCGCGATACTTCTTGGCGAGTCCCTCGACGCGCAGCAGGCTCATTCGCCGCTCTCGGGCGTCGGCGCAGACGGCGGCGCTACAGTCGTCTTGCCTTCCGGGCGGATGATGCCGCGCACGCGTCCCTGACTCTGCACGCGCTCGTCACGCACGTTGTAGATCAGGACGTCGCCGCGAAACTCGTCCTTGCCATTGCTGAACCACACCTGGTCCGTGAGCTTGACGACGCCGGCGACGAAGTCGTACTCGATGACGCCCGCGCGCCCGCGGATCTGCCGATCGGCGCTGCCGCCGCGTTGCTGGAACTGTGCCGGCGAGCCCTCGACGCGCGCCCGCGAAAGTTTTCCGCCGACGACGGCGGCGTCGGCGGAATCCGAGTCGAGTTGCGCTTCGCTGGTGACGATGCGCACGGCCTTCTGGAAATTCCAGCGGCTGTTGTCGCTCGGGCCGATGGCTTTGGCGGCGCCGGACTGGATCGAATTGGTTCCCTGGGTCACGCGCACGTTGCCCGAGATCTCCAGCGTCTGGGTACGCAATTCGGTCGTCACGATGTCTGCTTCGTAGCTGAAAGCATCGCCGGGGCGCACCAGTTCCGCGGCGCTGGCAACTCCGAGAGTGAGCAGCGCCAGCGCCGGCAGCGCGGCGACCCGCGTGCGGTTACTGCGACTCGAAGCGGCCATTCACCGACTCCAGCCGAATTTTCTCGCTGTTCAGATCGGCGCGGAAATTTTTAACCGTCATGGCGTGCTGGCCGAAGCGCAGGTGCACGGGCGAGGAGGTGCTGTACGCGACGTTGGTCTGAGTGTCGATCGCCATCGCATCGGCCCGCAGGAACGCGTCCGGCTGTGCATCCGCCGGTCGCAGCTCGACATCGCCGAACAATTGTACGACGCGGAAGTTCGCCGGCACCGAGCCGCGGCGCGCCGACAGCAGCCACTCGTGTTGCGGCGACTGGAAGTAATTCACGCGCACGGTGTCCAGCGCGATGCTGTCGTTCAGGTGCTGCTGCTCGATGCGGCTGGCGACGAGGCGGATGCTGATCGAGCCGTCCTGCTGCGTCTGGGTGATGATGGCGTCCTGCAGGTAATAGCCGGGCCGCTCGGCCTGCCCGCTGCTCGCGGCCGGCGCCGGGTTGCGATCGATCAGCGCGCCGTAGCCGATTACGAGCGCGCCGAGCAGGGCGGCGAGGGAGATCCAGCGCCAGTTCATTGTGGCCTCATGAAGGACTGCGCCGCTGCGCTTCGAGAATCAGGTCGCACACTTCGCGCACCGCGCCGGTTCCCCCGTGCGCCTGCGTGATGAAGTGCGCGTGCGACTTGACGCTCGGATGCGCGTCCGCGACCGCGATTGCCAGCCGCGCGATCTCGAAGATCGGCAAGTCGGCGGTGTCGTCGCCCATGCTCGCGACCGCCTGCGGGCCGAGCGCCAGGATGTCCAGCAGCTCGCGCAGCGCCGCCAGCTTGTCCTGCACGCCCTGACGGATCCAGGTGACGCCGAGCTCGCTCATGCGCCGCTCGACCGCACGCGACTGGCGGCCCGAGATGACTGCCACCTGCAGGCCGGCGCGCAGCACGTGCACGATGCCCGCGCCGTCGCGGACGTGAAAACATTTCAACTCCTCGCCGCGTGCGGAGAAGTACAGGCGGCCGTCGGTCAGGACGCCGTCGACGTCGAGCACCAGCAGGCGGACGTCATTGGCGCGTTCGACCAGGGTGTCCATCACATCACGCCGGCGCGGAACAGATCATGAACGTTGAGCGCGCCGACCAGCACGTTGTGTTCGTCGACCACCAGCAGCTGCGTAATCTTGTAGGTCTCCATGAGGTGCACCGCTTCGGCTGCGAGGCGCCGCGGCGCGATCGTTCTCGGCTTCGCCGTCATCAGCTCACCCATGCGTCGGGTGCGGAAGTCGCCCGGCTGATCGAGTGCGCGGCGCAGATCCCCGTCCGTGTAGATACCGAGCACGTGGCGCTCGGCATCGACGATCGCGGTCATACCCAACCCCTTGCGGGTCATCTCGAGCAGACCGTCGCGCAGGGACGCATCGGGGCCAACGACCGGGACCTGGTCGCCGGTGCGCATGACGTCTTCCACGTGTAACAGCAGGCGACGGCCGAGACTGCCGCCGGGATGCGAGCGCGCGAAGTCGTGCTCACTGAAGCCGCGTGCTTCGAGCACGGCGACCGCAAGCGCATCGCCCATCGCGAGCGTCGCAGTCGTGCTCGCCGTCGGCGCGAGATTGTGCGGACACGCTTCCTCCGCAACGCTGACGTCGAGAATGGCCGCCGCCGCCTTGCCGAGCGTCGACTGCGAACGCCCTGTCATCACGATCAGGGGCACGCCGAGCCGCTTGATGACCGGCAGGATCGTCAGCAGCTCCGCGGTCTCACCGGAGTTCGAGATCGCGATCACGACGTCGGCGGGTGTGATCATGCCGATGTCGCCGTGGCTGGCCTCGGCCGGGTGCAGGAAAAATGCCGGCGTGCCGGTGCTCGCCAGCGTGGCCGCGATCTTGTTGCCGATATGGCCCGACTTGCCCATGCCGGTCACGACGACGCGGCCCGTACAGTCGTGCAGGAGCCGGCAGGCCTCGACGAATGCTGCGCCGAGCCGGCCTTCGAGCGCTGCGACCGCAGCGACTTCGGTTGCCAGGACGCGCCGCCCGCGAGCCAGCAACTGGTCTGGATCGAGCACGGCGGGCCGGGGGCGGGACTGCATGCTGCGAATCATAGCGCGCCGCGTCGTACCGCAGCGACGCGGCGCGCACTTGAGCTAAAATCGCGCCCCCATGAATGCCACCGAAGTTCAGTCGCTGATCGAGGCCGGCCTGCCCGGCGCGCAGGTGCGCGTCGACTCGCCGGACGACACTCATTTCGAGGCCGTCATCGTCGCCCCGCAGTTCGAAGGTAAACGCACCATTCAACGTCACCAGCTCGTCTACGGCACGCTGGGAGCCCGCATGGGCCGCGAGATCCACGCTCTGACCATGCAGGTGCTGACTCCGCAGGAAGCGGCCGCCGCGGCGGGCGGCGGGACGCCGGGTCGTGGATAAGCTGCAGATCCAGGGTGGCGTGCCGCTCGCAGGCGAGGTGCGCATCTCGGGCGCCAAAAACGCCGCGCTGCCGATTCTCGCCGCGACGCTGCTGGCCGAAGGCACGGTCTCCGTCGGCAACGTGCCGCACCTGCAGGACGTGACGACCATGATCGAGCTGCTCGGTCGCATGGGCGTCAGCGTCACGATCGACGACAAGATGCGCGTCGAGGTCGACGCCGGCACGATCAAAGACTACGTAGCGCCGTATGAGCTGGTGCGCACGATGCGCGCGTCGATCCTCGTGCTCGGCCCGCTGCTGGCGCGCTTCGGCCAGGCCGACGTCTCCTTGCCGGGAGGCTGCGCGATCGGTGCGCGGCCCGTGAACATCCACGTCGACGGCCTGCAGCAACTGGGCGCCGACATCCTGATCGAGAACGGCTACATCCGTGCGCGGGCCTCCCGTCTGCGCGGTGCTCGCCTCGTGCTCGAAACGGTCACCGTGACGGGCACCGAGAACCTGCTGATGGCGGCGGCGCTCGCCGAAGGCGAGACGGTCATCGAGAACGCGGCGCGCGAGCCGGAGGTCGTCGATCTCGCGGATTTCCTCAACGCGATGGGCGCAAACATCCGCGGCGCGGGCACGGACACGATCGTGATCCAGGGCGTCGAGCGGTTGCACGGCGCGAGCTACGACGTGCTGCCGGATCGCATCGAGACCGGCACGTATCTGGTTGCTGGCGCGATCACCGGCGGACGCGTGCGCGTAAAGGGTACGCGGCCCGATCATCTCGATGCGGTAGTGGCGAAGCTGCGCGAGGCGGGGGCGAGCGTCGAGGTCGGTGACTCGTGGATCGCGCTCGACATGCGCGGGCAGCGTCCGCAAGCAGTCGATATCCGCACGGCGCCTTATCCGGCGTTTCCCACCGACATGCAGGCGCAGTTCGCGGCGCTGAACACCGTCGCCGATGGCGTCGGTGCGGTGACCGAGACGATCTTCGAGAACCGCTTCATGCACATGCTGGAGATGCGCCGTCTCGGCGCGGACATCCGCATCGAAGGGAGTACGGCGATCATCCGCGGAGTGCCGAAGCTGACGGCAGCTCCGGTCATGGCGACGGATCTGCGTGCATCAGCGAGCCTGGTGCTGGCGGGACTGATCGCGCAGGGCGCTACCGAGATCCACCGCATCTATCACATCGATCGCGGCTACGAGTGCATCGAGGAGAAGCTCGAGCAGCTGGGCGCGCGCATCAAGCGCCTCGCGAGTTAGCTGGCGATTAGTCACGCCTCTTGCAGGCGTGGTCGAAAGGGCCTTGGCCCCTTTCGACCAGAAGACTAGCGCTCTCAGCCTCCCGTCTGCCGCTCGGTCCGCGGGGGGCGCTCTTCCAGGGTCGCCTTGAACGTCAGCCGCTGCGCACCGCGACGCGCCTGGATGTTCAGCAACGAGCCGGGCGGCATGGCCGCGACGCGGTTCAGCGCTTCCTGTCCGTTGACGATCGGCTGACCGTTCAGGTGCGTGACGAGATCGTCGGGGCGCAGGCCGACGAGCGCCGCGGGTCCGTTCGGCTCGACTCTGCTGATGCGCAGAGCCGCCGGCGGATCGATGCCGAGCGCCGCGGCGGTCGCGCGCGGCACTTCTTCGGATTGCACGCCCAGCCAGCCGCGCCGCACCCGGCCGTGCGCCAGGATCTGATCCATCACGCCGCGCACCATGTTCACGGGGATCGCGAAGCTGATGCCGTCGGTGCCGAGGTTCTGCGCGAGCACTGCGGTGTTGATGCCGATCAGCTCGCCATCCGTATTGATGAGCGCACCGCCGGAATTACCGAAATTGATGGCGGCGTCGGTTTGAATGAAATCCTCGAAATCCGTGACGCCGAGCCGGCCGCGCCCGGTGGCGCTGACGATGCCCTGCGTGACCGTCTGGCTGAGACCGAACGGATTGCCGATCGCCAGCACCACGTCGCCGGCGCGCAGCTCATCCGAGCGCCCCATCGCCATGACCGGCGGGTCCTTGATGGGCACGCGCAGAATCGCCAGATCGGTATCGGGATCCTTGCCGACGATCTCGGGCGTGGCGACCCGGCCGTCCGCAAGCTGCACCCGGATTTCGTCCGCGCCCTGCACGACGTGGTAGTTCGTAATGACATGACCGGCTGTATCGACGATCACACCGGAGCCGAGGCTGCCCTCGACGCGCTGGCGTACGGCGGGCAGATGCTGTTGCAGCAGTGGATTGCGGTCCGACGGGCGGGCGGCTGCGTCGACGACACGGGCCGTGTAGATGTTGACGACTGCCGGTCCGGCGCGTCGCACCGCGTGCGCGAACGAGCGGCGTGGCTCGCCGACGTCAGCAATAGGCAGCGCGCCGTTGCTCGACGCAGCTGTCGTCGTCGTGCCGATGAGCCCAGGGCGAATCAGCAGCAACAACCCGGCACCCGCCAGACCGACGATGGTCCAACGCAGCAGGAAGACGGCAGTTTGTCGGAGTGTGGGCACGGTGCGGAGCGCTGGGATACGGGCCGACAGCCATTCGGTGCGTGCCGCGCGTCGAGGTGCGGCGAGCGAAGTGTGTATAATGCGGAATTCCTTGGGAGTTTGAAACTACGCGTCTGCCGCGAACTTCGACTGCGCATCTGCGCGCGGGGCACCGGCGGCTACTCGCGGAGGTCGTGAATGAGTGAAGTTGCAAAAGCCGATGGCGTCGACAACGGCAGGCGACACTTCCTGGTGGTCGCTACCACCGTCACCGGAGTCGCGGGAGCGGCGCTGACAGCTGTGCCGTTCCTGGCATCCTGGAAACCGAGTGCACGCGCACAGGCACTGGGCGCTCCAGTCGAAGCCGACATCAGCAAGCTCGAGCCGGGCGCGATGATCAAGGTCATGTGGCGCGGCATGGCTATCTACATCGTCCATCGCTCGCCGGAGATGCGCGCCAAGCTCGACAGCCCCGAGCTGACCTCGCGGCTGCGCGATCCGGAGTCCAAGGACTCGGAGCAGCCGAAATACGCACAGAACAGCGCGCGGGCGCTCAATCCCGAATGGCTGGTCCTGATCGGCGTCTGCACGCACCTCGGCTGTGCGCCGATGAACCGCTTTCAGCCCGGCGATGCCGAGCTGGGCGCCGACTGGCCGGGCGGCTTCTACTGCCCCTGCCACGGCTCGAAGTTCGATCTGTCAGGCCGCGTGTTCAAGGATGTACCGGCGCCGCTGAACCTGAAGGTGCCGCCGTACCGCTTCATCAATGAAGGCCTGTTGCAGATCGGCGTCGATGCGGAGGTTTCCTGATATGAGCGCCACGCTGCCGACCAGCCCGCAGCCGGGCGAACGCTCACGGCTCGGCGCGCTCGCCGACTGGATCGATGCACGCTTCCCGATGACGCGCCTGTGGAAGGAGCACGCGAGCGAGTACTACGCGCCGAAGAACTTCAACTTCTGGTACTACTTCGGCGTGATCGCCTCGGTGGTGCTGGTGCTGCAGATCGTCACCGGCATTTTCCTGACGATGAGCTACAAGCCCTCGGCCGCGGACGCGTTCGCGTCGGTCGAATACATCATGCGCGACGTGGAGTGGGGCTGGCTGATCCGCTACATGCACTCCACCGGCGCGTCGGCGTTCTTCATCGTCATCTACCTCCACATGTTCCGCGGGCTGATGTACGGCTCGTTCAAGAATCCCCGCGAGCTGGTGTGGATCTTCGGCATGCTGATCTACCTGTGCCTGATGGCGGAGGCGTTCTTCGGCTACCTGCTGCCGTGGGGCAACATGTCGTACTGGGGCGCGCAGGTGATCGTGTCGCTGTTCGGCGCGATTCCCGGCATCGGCGAGTCGCTGGTCGAGTGGATCCGCGGCGACTACTACATTTCGGACATCACGTTGAACCGCTTCTTCGCGCTGCATGTCGTGGCGCTGCCGATAGCGCTGATCTTCCTGGTCATCGCGCACATCCTGGCGCTGCACGAAGTCGGCTCGAACAATCCGGACGGCGTCGAGATCAAGAAGGTCAAGGGTCCCGACGGTCATCCGGTCGACGGTATTGCGTTCCATCCGTACTACACGGTGCACGATACCGTCGCTGTGGTCGTGTTCTTTGCGGTGTTCGCTGCCGTGATGTTCTTTGCGCCGACGATGGGCGGGTACTTCCTCGAGCACGCGAACTTCGAGCCCGCCGATCCTTTGCGGACGCCGGAGCACATCGCGCCGGTGTGGTACTTCACTCCGTACTACGCGATCCTGCGAGCCGTGCCGAGCAAGTTGTTCGGCGTGCTGCTGATGGGTGCCGCAGTGCTGGCGTTCTTCTTCGTGCCGTGGCTCGACCGCTCGCGCGTGAAGTCGATCCGCTATCGCGGCTGGCTGTATCGCGGCTTCCTGTTCGCGTTCGCCATCAGCTTCCTCGCGCTCGGCTATCTCGGTTTGCAGCCGGCGACGCCGGCTTACACCAACGCCGCGCGCGTCTTCTCGGTGGTGTACTTCGCGTTCTTCATCCTCATGCCGTGGTACACGAAGGCGGACCAGACCAAGCCGGTGCCGGAGCGGGTGACCTATCATGCTCACTAAGAAGAAGCGGATAGCCTTGCTGGCCGCGCTGGTCGCGGTCTCCGGAACGGCCGTCGCCTCCGAGGCGACTCATGACGTCGTGACGCCAGCGCGCAACGACATCACCAATCTGGCGTCGCTCCAGCGCGGCGCACGTAACTTCGTCAACTACTGCATGGGCTGTCACTCGGCGCGCTACGTGCGCTACGGACGCCTCGGCCAGGACCTTGGCCTTTCGGAGCAGCAGGTCATCGACAACCTGATGTTCACCGGCGAGCGCATTCACGACACGATGAAAATCAGCATGCGTCCCGAGGACGCGGCGCGCTGGTTCGGCACTACGCCGCCGGACCTGTCCCTGATCGCCCGCAGCCGCGGTACGGATTACATCTCTTCGTTCCTGAAGTCGTTCTACCTGGATCCCAGCCGCCCGACCGGCGTGAACAACCGGGTCATGCCGCAGACGGCCATGCCGGACGTGCTGTGGGAGCTGCAGGGCCTGCAGGAGGCCGTGTACGACGGCGAGAGCGACGCCGAACATAACACCGTCCATAAGCGCTTCAAGGAGTTCCGCTCGGTCCGGCCCGGCACCATGACGGCGAAGGAGTACGACGACTTCGTGCGCGATACTGTGAACTTCCTCGACTACATCGGGGAACCCATGCAACTGGAAAGGCGTAGCATTGGTTTCCGAGTACTGGCGTTCCTGCTGGTCTTTTTCCTCTTCGCCTATTTCCTCAAGAAGGAGTACTGGAAGGACGTGAAGTAGCGCTCGGAGCGCACGTCCCCAGCAAACACTGCCGTGATGACGCTGTTCTCCAGGGCTGACGATCCGTGGAGCCACCGCACGCGCATCGTCCTGGCGGAGAAGAGCATTCACGTCGAGACGATCGACGTGCAGGGCGGCAACCTGCCCGAGGATCTGCTCGACCTCAATCCGTACCACACGGTGCCGACGCTGGTCGATCGCGACCTGGTGCTGTACGACTCGCGCGTCATCATCGAGTACCTGGACGAGCGCTTTCCGCACCCACCGCTGATGCCGGTCGACCCGGTGGCGCGTGCGCAGTTCCGGTTGGCGCTCTATCGCATCGAGCGCGACTGGTACACCCTGGCGCAACAGATCGACGACGTTGCCGATCGAAAGCAGGGACAGCGCGCTCGCAAGATCCTGCGCGACAGCATTCTCGCCAGCACCGACGTATTCAAAGCGAAGCCGTATTTCCTCTCCGACGAGTTCTCGCTGGTCGACGCCTCGATCGCGCCGATCCTGTGGCGACTGGCCGGCTGGGAGATCGACCTGCCCCCGCAGGCGCAGGTGATCACGAAATACGCCAACCTGGTGTTCTCGCGCCCGGCGTTCCGCCACAGCCTGTCGCGCGTCGAGCAGGAGATGCGTCCGTAACGTCTATGGCGGATACACCCGTTAGATCGCGTCGCCCGTACCTGCTGCGCGCCATGCACGAATGGATCAGCGACAGCAATCAGACGCCGCACATCGTCGTCGATGCATCCATGGAAGGCGTGGAAGTGCCGCGCCAGTACGTGCAGGGCGGCAAGATCATCCTCAACGTCAGCAGCAACGCCACCAGCATGCTGAGTCTCGGCAACGAGATCGTGCGCTTTCGCGCGCGCTTCGGCGCCGCGACCTATGACGTCAGCGTGCCGATCGCGGCAGTGCTGGGCATCTACGCGCGCGAGACCGGGCAGGGAATGATCTTCTCCGAAGCCGACACACCGGCGCCGCCGCCCGCGCCGCCGAGCGAGCCCGCGCCGCCAACTGGCACCGAGAACAAGCGCGCCAAGCCGACGCTGAAAGTCATCAAATAGGCTCAGGGATTGAGTCGGGTGCTGCGCCAGGGGCCGCCCGTGAAGGCGTGCTCGCCCGCTGGCTGGAGGGGGCGCGTCCAGACCGCGCGATCGTGGACGCGGTTCGCACCTTCCGTCCACAGCTCGATCCGTTCCGCCCACAGACGATTGCCTCCCCAGTGCGGCGGCCTCGGCACGGAGCCGCTGGTCGCGCCCGGACCAATTCCGAAACGCGTTGCAACCTCGCGCACGCGCTGCTTGAGAGCGTCCCGCGATGCAAGCGGCTGGCTCTGTTCGCTGGCCCACGCCGCGATCCGGCTTTCGAGGGCGCGGCTGGCGAAATATTCGTCGCTCTCGCTGTCCGGCGAGCGCGCGATCGGACCTTCGATGCGCACTTGCCGATGCAGCGCATCCCAATGGAACACGGCAGCGGCGCGCGCGCGTGCGGCAAGCTCTTGCCCTTTGCGAGATTGATAGTTGGTGAAGAAGACGATGTAGCCGGGGTCGACGACGACGCGCTTGCACAGAAGGACGCGTGCCGATGGATCGCCGTTGCCTGCGGCTGTCGCAACGACCATCGCATCGGGGTTCGGTTGCGTGCGGCGCGCAGCCGCCTCCCGGAACCATTCCTGGAACAGTGGCATCGGATCGGCCGGCAACGGCTCTGGTAGCAACAGCTCGGATGACATGCCGCGATTATGCCCCTTGCCGCAAATTGCAGCGTAATCATCCCGCTAGCGCGGGTTCCGGGTGTCGCTGAGGCGGCGCAGCGGGCATCCGCGCTTGCGGCGGTCGCGCAGCCTTTAGTACAAAGCTCAGGCGAATTTTTGCATACAACCGGGAACCCGCCCGCGCATGACTCTGGATGAGCTACGCGAACGCCTGAGTGCGCTCGACCGGCAGCTGCTGGCGCTCGTCGCAGAGCGGCAGGCTCTCAGCCGTCAGGTGGCTGAAGTGAAGCGCTCGGAAGGGCGGCCGACCCGCGATTTCCGGCGCGAGCGCGAAGTGCTGTTGCAGGCTCGCGCTGCTGCGGAGTCGCTCGGCGTTTCGCCTGTGCTCGCCGAAGCAGTGTTGCGACTGCTGATACGCGGCTCGCTGACCGCACAGGAGCGCATTCGTGTTGCCGCCGGCGGACGCGGCAGCGGCCGCACCGCGCTCGTGATCGGCGGCGCCGGCAAGATGGGCCGCTGGTTCTGCGAATTCCTGTCCTCGCAGGGTTACGCGGTGACCGTTGCCGATCCAGCGATCGGCACGCGCTGGCAGGACAGCAAGCTCGAAGAGGATCTCATCGTCGTCGCGACGCCGCTGCAGATTGCCAACGGCATCCTGCACGAGCTCGCGGCGCGCCGGCCGCGCGGCACGATCTTCGACATCGGCTCGCTGAAGACGCCGCTGCGCGCCGGCATCGGCGCTCTGCAGAGCGCGGGTTGCAACGTTACGTCGGTGCATCCGATGTTCGGACCGGACACGGAGCTGCTGTCCGGTCGTCACGTCATCTTCATCGACGTCGGTTGTCCGCAGGCCGTGCAGCAGGCGCGCGAGCTGTTCGGTTCGACGATGGCGGAGCAGGTGGTCATGACGCTGGACGATCACGACCGGCTGATCGCCTACGTGCTCGGCTTGTCGCACGCGCTGAACATCGCATTTTTCACTGCGCTCGCCGGCAGCGGCGAAGCCGCGCCGCGCCTGGCGCAACTGTCGAGCACTACATACGACGCGCAGGTCGACGTGGCGAGCAAGGTGGCCGGCGAAAGCCCGGAACTCTATTTCGAGATTCAGCATCTGAATCAATATGGTCGTGAATCGCTGCAAGCGCTGCGTGGCGCCGTAGAGCGCATATGGCAGTCGGTCACGACGGGCGACGCCCGCCAGTTCGCGGAGATGATGCAGGAGGGTCGAGAGTACCTCGCGGGCCGCGCGCGCCCGGAGGGCCCCTGATGTCGGCGCGCGATCTCGAAGGCGAGGTTCGCGAGCTGCGTGCGCGCATCGCGACGCTCGTCGACGAAGCTGCCAACAACGAGCGGCTGCTCAAGCGCAGCCAGGAGCGCGAGCTCGAGCTGCTCAAGGCGGAGAATCTGGCGCAGGCCTTCGATGCGATCTGCGGCGGTCTCAAGGAATCGTATGCGCTGGAGGCCGTGACGCTGCTGCTGCTCGATCCGCAGCACGAGGTCCGCCACCTGCTGATCGCCGATCACCTGAAGGTCGAGGATTTTCCGAACGTGCTGTTCACGGACAGCCTCATCGGCCTCGCGCCGCAGTTCAACTCCTTTCACCGGCCGTGGCTCGGTCCCTACATGGGTTGCGACCACCAGCTGCTGTTTCCCACCACTGCGGGCATCCGCAGCGTCGCGCTGATTCCGCTGCGGCGGCAGGACCGCCTGCAAGGCAGCCTGAATTTCGGCAGCACTGACGAGCGGCGCTTCTCGCGCCATCTGGCGACGGATTTCCTCGCGCACCTGGGCGTCATCGCGTCTTTCGCGATCGAAAACACGATCAATCGCGCGCGGCTGGTGCGCAGCGGTCTTACGGACTTCCTCACCGGCTGGCACAACCGCCGCTATCTGAACGCCCGCCTCAAGGAAGAGCTGGCGCGCGCGCAGCGCCAGGGCACGAGCCTGACGTGCTTGCTGATCGATCTGGATCGCTTCAAGCAGATCAACGATCAGCATGGCCACCTCGCAGGCGACATGGCCCTGCGCGAAGCGGCACAGCGCGTCGATGCGCACATCCGCGGCAGCGACGCTGCGGCGCGGTTCGGCGGCGACGAGTTCGTGGTGCTCGCACCGGGGATTTCGCCGGAACAGGCGGCGGCACTGGCCGAGCGCATCAGACTCGCGGTGTGCGAGACGCCGCTGGAGCTTCAACCCGGCGTACAGCTGCACATGACTGTGTCGATCGGCGTCGCCGGCACGACGCTCGCGCGTGACGAGGCGGACCTGAAGGCCGCCGCCGAGCGCTTGCTGGCCGATGCCGACTCGGCCCTGTACCGCGCGAAACAGAAAGGCCGCAACTGCGTCGAGCTCGCCTGAGCGTCGCTCAGGTGTGTCGACGGCGCATCAACAATAAGAACAGCGGTACGCCTGCGATTGCCGTGAGCGCTCCGACCGGGAGCTGCCGCGGAGCGAACAGCGTGCGGGCACATAGGTCGGCGATCATCACCAGCGTTCCCCCCAGCAAGGCCGACCCCGGCAGCACCAGGCGATGATCGGCGCCGAGCATCAGGCGAATCAGGTGCGGGGTCACGAGGCCCACGAAGCCGATCGTGCCGGTCGTCGTCACGCACGCGGCGGTCAGAATCGAGCTGATCAGAAACATGCCCATGCGCAGGCTTTCCACGGGTGCACCGAGCACGCGCGCCTGCAGCTCGCTGCGCGCGAGCAGGTTGAGATGTCGTGCGAACGGAAAGGCCAGTGCCAGCGCCGCCGCAAAGATTGCCAGCAGAGGACCGGGCCGGCTGCTCAGCGAAAGATCGCCCATCAGCCAGAACAGCATGCTGCGCAACTGACTCTCTTCGCCGAGGCTGAGCAGCATGCTCACGATCGCGCTTGCGCCCGCCGCAACGACCACGCCTGTAAGCAGCAGTCGCGCGGCCGTCCAACCGCCTTCTCCGCGCGCCAGTGCGAAGACCAGGAGTGTCGAGGCGAGGGCGCCGAGCGTCGCACTCACGTCGATCAGCAGCCCGCTCAATCCCAGCAACATCGCCGCGAGCGCTGCTACAGCTGCACCGCCGGAAACACCCATGACGAACGGATCGGCGAGCGGATTGCGCAGCAGGACCTGCATCAGCACGCCTGCCAGCGCGAGCACGCCGCCGGCCGCGAACGCCGTCAATGTGCGCGGCAGGCGCAAATCGAAGATCAGCGTGTGCGAGAGCGAGTCGCTCGCCCGCAAGCCGCGCCAAAGTTCCGCCAGGCTCATCTCGACGCTGCCGCTCATTAGCGACAGGACGAACGCGACCAGCGCGGCCAAAACGAGCACGCAGCAGACCGCGATCACGCGGCGGACGGTATGCACGGACTCAGATCCCGACTCATGGGCTGCGAAGGTTACGGCAGCGCCGCTGGCGCCGTCCAAAGACGTGCGCGTGGACGGGTGCTTGTGGAACAATCCGCGGGACTCCAGCTACCGCTACGACACGGCCCCTGATGACCGACTTCATCGACGCCGAGGGATTTCGCGCCAACGTGGGGATCGTGCTCATGCGCGACGACCGCCAGGTGCTGCTCGGCGGCCGTACCGGCGGCCGAGGCTGGCAGTTTCCACAGGGCGGCGTGCGACGCAACGAAACGCCCGAGCAGGCGCTGTACCGCGAATTGCAGGAAGAGATCGGGCTCGAGCGCGGCGATGTCGAGATCATGGCGGCGACGCGCAACTGGCTGCGTTATCGCTTGCCGCGACAGTACGTGCGGCGGAACACGAATCCGCCCTGCATCGGCCAGAAGCAGCGCTGGTTCCTGTTGCGGCTGACGTCGTCCGAAGACCGGGTGCGCTTCGACTCCACTACGGAGCCGGAGTTCGAAAGCTCGCGCTGGGTCGACTATTGGACGCCCGTGCGCGAGGTCATCTACTTCAAGCGGGCTGTGTACGCGCGGGCGCTGGACGAGCTTGCGCGGCGTGCATTTCCGGATGATCCGCCGGCATTGCCGGAATGGTCGGAGCAGGAGAAGAACCTGCGCAACATAGCGAACCGCCGCAAGCAGCAGGCCGACGACGGCGGCTAGCCCGGTCAGAACGGCTTGACGACGGCCAGGATCACTATCGCGATCAGGAGCAGCGCCGGCACTTCGTTGAACACGCGGTACCATGTCGGCGAGCGCCGGTTGCGCCCTGCGCGCAGATCGCTCATCAAGCGGTAACACCAGAGGTGATAGCCGATCAGCGCAGTCACGAGCGCCAGCTTTACACGCAGCCAGCCGGTCGCGAGCAATGCCGGCGCGACGGCGATCATCGCCAGGCCGAACAGCAGCGCTAGCGCCGCGCCGATAGTCATGATTGCTAGCAGACGCCGCTCCATCGTCTGGAAACGCTCGATCCCGAGCGCATCGGTGGCGGCGGCGTGATAGATGAACAGGCGCGGCAAGTAGAAGATCCCCGCGAACCAGGTCACCACGAACACGATGTGAAAGGCCTTCAGCCACAGCATGGGGAGACTCTTGCAGCGCTAATGCGTATTCTTTGCGCCGCCTCTCAATTGCCGCGCGGCGCCTGTGCTGTAATTTAAGCCAGTTCCGCTCGGCCCGTATACGCTCAACAACGGTTTCGTCGATCGATGCGCACCGGTCAGCTCGTGGTCCGATATCAATCCCCGTGGCGGCGGCGGGGGCTTGCGATCGTCGGCGTGCTGGGCCTGCTCCTGGTCCTGTACGTGATTTACGAATGGGGACGCTTTTCCGGCGGCTACAACAAGTTCGCCGAAGTGCAGCGGCGGCGCGAGCTGGCGGCGCAGGTCGACGCGCTCGAGCAGGAGAACGAGAAGCTGCGCGGCGACATCGCCAAGGCCGAGCTCGCGAGCAAGGTCGACAACAAGTCGTACGGCGACGTGGAGAAGAATCTGGAAGACCTGCAGGCCCAGGTCCTCAAGCAGCGCGAGGAGCTGACGTTCTATCGCGGCATCGTCTCGCCCGAGGACGGCATCGGCGGCCTGCGCATTCAGGGCTTCCAGATTCAGTCGGGCGGCGCGCCGCGCCACTACCGACTGCTGCTCGTGCTGCAGCAGTCCATGCGCGAGGATGCAGTCGTCTCGGGCTCGGTCGTCATCCAGATCGAAGGCGTGCGCGCCAACCGGCCCGAGCAGCTCGGGCTGGCCCAGCTCACGGATGCTGCGCGCGCAGACGGACAGCTGCCGTTCAAATTCCGCTACTTCCAGAAGTTCGAGCAGGACGTGGTCCTGCCGGACGGTTTTGAGCCGCGCGCCGTCAACGTCGAGGTGCGCTCGACGCGCCTCGCAGCTGTGCGAGAATCCTACCCGTGGCGCGTCCAGGCCGAGACCCTGGTCGCGCCGGTCCCGCCTCCTACTGAGCCAAAGCAATCCGATGTTCAAAAACAGTAAGCCCAAGCTTCAGCGCATCGACACGCTCATCGGCGCCGGGACGCGCATCATCGGCGACGTGCAGTTCGCGGGCGGCTTCCACGTCGACGGCTACGTGAAGGGCAACGTCGATGCCCCGGCCGATTCCGACGCGACGCTCAGCGTCAGCGACAGCGGTGTGGTCGAGGGCTCGGTCGCCGTGCCGAACGTGGTCCTGAACGGGACGGTCAAGGGCGACATCCTGGCGCACGACCGCGTCGAGCTCGGCGCTACCGCGCGCGTCACCGGCAACGTGTATTACGCCCTGATCGAGATGGAGATGGGTGCGGAGATCAACGGCAAACTGATTCATGAGCCGCGCAAGGGTGGTCAGGCCCGCAAGGAGCCTGCCGCGCCGCCCGCCGAAGAGAAGACGGCCAGCAGCTGACCGCTTTCCACTTGATCCTGGATCGTTCTGTCCCCATGCTGACGCCATGACCCCCGAATCCGCCGCTCCAAGCCTCGCTCCGACACTGGTCTTCACGGATGCCGCCGCCGCCAAGGTCGGCGAGCTGATCCGCGAGGAAGCCAATCCCAACCTGAAGCTGCGGGTGTTCGTGCAGGGCGGCGGCTGCTCCGGATTCCAGTACGGCTTCACGTTCGATGAGAATTCAGAGGACGGCGACACGCGGGTCGAGAACCGCGGCGTCACGCTGCTGATCGATCCGATGAGCATCCAGTATCTCGCGGGTGCGGAGATCGACTACCGCGAGGACATCGAGGGGGCGCAGTTCGTCATTCGCAATCCCAACGCCGCGACCACGTGCGGCTGCGGCTCTTCGTTCTCGATGTGAGCGCGACCTAGCAGCGCCTGCTGCCCACCATGGCCCGCAAAGTACCGGACGTCATCGCCGCGGTCGATCTGGGCTCCAACAGTTTTCACATGGTCGTCGCCCGTTACTCGCACGGGCAGCTCATCATCCTGGATCGCTTGCGCGAGATGGTGCGTCTCGGCGCCGGCCTCGACGAACAGGGGCGGCTGACGCGTGAAGCGACCGAAGCCGCGCTCGCGTGCCTGCAGCGATTCGGTCAGCGATTGCACGACATGAAGGCGGAGAGCGTGCGCGTCGTCGGCACGAACACGCTGCGGCGGGCACGCCGCAAGGGCGCTTTTCTCGATCGCGCCCGCGCCGCGCTCGGCCAGCCGATCGAAATCATCTCCGGCATCGAAGAAGCGCGCCTGATCTATCTCGGCGTCGCCCACACCATGCCGAACGAGCCCGGTCGCAGGCTGGTCGTGGACATCGGCGGCGGCAGCACTGAGGTGATCATCGGCGAGGCGAAGCAGGCCAAGAAGCTGGAGAGCCTGTACATGGGCTGCGTCAGCATGAGCGCACGCTACTTCAGCGACGGCGGCATCACCGACAAGCGCATCAAGCGGGCGCGGATCGCCGCGCGGCTCGAGCTCGAGCCGGTGCGCGCGAGTTTCCGCAATTACGGCTGGGATCAGGCGGTGGGCTCATCGGGCACGATCCGCTCGGTCGGCGACGTGATCCGCGCGCGCAACAACGGCGACGGCGTGATCACGCCCGCTGCGGTCGAAGCGCTGATCGAGCATGCGGTCAAGGCCGGGGATGTCTCGAAGCTGCGGCTCGCGGGACTCAGTGAAGAGCGGCTGCCGGTGTTTGCGGGAGGGCTGGCCATCCTGGTCGAGATCCTCGACGCGTTCGACATCAAGACCATGCGCGTCGCGGACGGCGCCTTGCGCGAGGGTCTGCTGTACGACATGGTCGGCCGCTTCACCGACGAGGATGCCCGCGTGCGCAGCGTGCGCGCGATGCAGGCGCGTTATCACGTCGATGCGGCTCAGGCGGAGCGGGTCGAAGCGTCGGCCCTGGATTTTCTGCGTCAGACGACCGGCGAGTGGCAGCTGGATGAGCCATTCGCGGAGCTCATGCTCTCGTGGGCCACCCGGCTGCACGAGATCGGGCTGGACGTTTCGCATTCACACTATCACAAGCACGGCGCGTACCTGCTCGAACATGCGGACATGCCGGGATTTCCGCAGGAGGAACAGCGGATCCTCGCAGCCGTCGTCGGCGCGCACCGGCGCAAGCTCCACGTGCAGTCGATGCAGGATCTCATGCCGCCGTGGCACATCAAGGCTGAGTACCTGACCGTGCTGTTGCGTCTCGCGGTGTTGCTGCATCGAGGCCGCAGCGCGACCGCCCTGCCGAAGATCGAGCTCCATGCGAAAGGCCGTTCGCTGGAGATCGTCTTTCCCAAGGGCTGGCTCGATGCGCACCCATTGACGGCGACCGATCTCGAGAACGAGATCGAGTACCTGAAAGGCGGTAATTTCAGGCTGCGCGTCAGCTAGCGGATTCTAGTCGTACGCGTCCGCGTACCGCCGCAGCAATGTTTCCTGCGCGCTCACAGCCGGCACATTCCCGGCGATGACACGCGTGTAACTGCCGTCCGCTCCGAGCACCCAGGCCTGGGTATTGTCCGAGAGATAAGTCTCGAGATCTTCGACGATACGATCGCGGTGCTGCTTGCTCTCGATCGGGAAGCAGACTTCGATGCGGCGGAAGAAGTTGCGCTCCATCCAGTCGGCGCTCGCGCAGTAGATCTCGGGATTGCCGTCATTGTGAAAGTAGTAGACCCGCGAGTGTTCGAGCAGCCGCCCGACGATCGAGCGCACCGTGATGTTCTCGGAAATTCCCCGAATGCCGGGGCGCAGTGCGCAGATGCCGCGCACGATGAGGTCGACCTTCACGCCCGCCATCGCCGCGTGATACAGCGCCTGAATGATTTGCGGCTCGATCAATGCGTTCAGCTTGGCGATGACCCGCGCCGGCTTGCCCTGCTGCGCCATCGCGATCTCGCGCTTGGTCTTCTCCAGCAAGGCCTCGTGCAGCGTAAACGGCGATTGCAGGATTTTCTGCATCGTCGCGACGCGCGTCGGGCTCGTCAGCTGCAGAAACAGCTCGTGCAGATCTTCGCCGACTGCTTCGTCGCAGGTGAAGAGGCCGTAGTCGGTGTAGAAACGCGCCGTGTCGGGATGATAGTTGCCGGTGCCGCAGTGGCAGTAGCGCCGTAGCCTGCCGGTCTCGCGACGCACGACCATGATCAGCTTGGCGTGCGTCTTGTAACCGACGACGCCGTACATCACGTGAGCGCCGGCTTCCTGCAGGCGGGTGGCGAGCCGGATGTTTGCCGCCTCGTCGAAGCGCGCCATCAGCTCGATGATCACCGTGACTTCTTTGCCTGCCCGCGCTGCATCCACCAGTGCGTCCACGACCGGCGATTGCGGACCGGCGCGATACAGGGTCTGCTTGATCGCGAGCACGTCAGGATCGCTGGCCGCCTGGCGCAGGAAATCGATCACCGGCGCAAATGATTCGAACGGATGGTGCACCAGCAGCTCGCCTTCGCGCATGACCGCAAAGATGTCTTCCTTGGCAATCAGCCGCTTCGGCACGCTCGGCGTGAAGGCGGGGTATTTGAGATCGGGGCGCTCGACCAGGTCGTAGATGGCCATCAGGCGATTCAGGTTCACCGGGCCGTTCACCTGGTACAGATCGTCCTTGCTGAGTGCGAAGTGACGCAACAGGAAGTCGGCGATGTCCTGCGGACAATCGAGCGAAGTTTCCAGACGCACGGCCGCGCCGTAACGACGCTGCGCGAGCTCGCCTTCGACAGCGCGCAGCAGGTTGTCCACTTCTTCGTCGTCGACGAACAAGTCGCTGTTGCGCGTCACGCGGAACTGCCAGGCGCCTTCCACCTTCATGCCGCTGAACAGCTGCGCGACAAAGGTCGAGATGACCGTCGAGAGAAAGACGAAATGCGTCTGATCCGAGGCGGCGGCCGACTGCGGCAGACGGATGATGCGCGGCAAAGAGCGCGGCACCTGGACCACCGCCAGCTCCGCATCGCGCCCGAATGCGTCTTTCCCCGACAAGCGCACGATGAAGTTCAGGCTCTTGTTCTGAATGCGCGGGAACGGCCGGGCGGGATCCAGGCCGAGCGGCGTTAGTACCGGCTCGACCTCCTTCGCGAAGTAGTCAGCGAGCCATTCGCGCTGCTTGGCCTTCGCTGTCTTGACGTTCACGAACTGAATGCCCTGCGCCGCAAGCGCCGGGAACACCAGTTGATTCAGCAGCTGGTACTGGTCTTCCACCAGCGCGAGCGCGCGCTTGTGAATTGCTGCGAGCTGATCAGGCACGCTCATGCCATCCGGACCGCCGCCGAGCGAGCCCAGCTCCTGGCGCTGCTTCAGGCCGGCAACGCGAATCTCGAAGAACTCGTCGAGATTCGAGCAGGAGATGCCGAGAAAACGAATGCGCTCGAGCAGCGGCAGCGACTCATCGTGAGCCTGCGCCAGCACTCGCTGGTTGAAATCGAGAAACGACAACTCCCGGTTGATGTAGTGCTCGGGAGCCTTGAGATTCACGTCGAGCATGGCTGCGGTGAAGTTGAGCGAACACCGAGCATACTACGCGCGCGACGGCGCTGTGTTACACCGCCGTCAGGCTGTGAACTCAGTTCGAGGTGGCAATGACCCCGACGCCGGCGTCGCTGGCGCGGTCGAGGCGCGCCAATACCGTCGCGCTGCGCGACTTGAACTCCGCCAGGTAGGTATCCGGAATGGGCGCTGCATCGGGCAACGGGACGGTGCGCGGATTCTTGTGAGCGCCGTTGACGCGGTATTCGTAGTGCAGATGCGGGCCGGTCGCCGCGCCGGAGCTGCCCACGTAGCCGATCGTGGTCCCTTGCTTCACGCGGTCGCCGCTGTTGAGACCGCGTGCGAAGCGCGACATGTGCCCGTAGAGCGTCGAGATTCCGCCGCCGTGCTCGAGGATGACGGCTCGTCCATAGCCACCCTTGGTGCCGACGAAGCTCACGCGACCGTCGCCGGCTGCCTTGATGATCGTGCCGGTGGGCGCGGCATAGTCCACGCCTTTGTGCGCACGGATCATGTTCAGGATGGGATGTTTCCGCCGCGGGTCGAAGTTCGAGCTGATGCGCGTGAAGTCGAGCGGTGCGCGCAGGAACTGGCGGCGCATGCTGCGGCCATCCGGCGTGAAATAGTCGGCGATCTTGCCGTCCGCGGATTCGTAGTAGACGGCGCGATGGGTGGTGCCATCGTTGACGAAGTCGGCGGCAAGAATGCGCCCGTCGCCGATGTACTCGCCTTCGCGGAATTTCTGCTCGTAGATCACGCTGAAGCGATCGCCGGGCTGAATGTCGAGCGCGAAGTCGATGTCCCAGCCGAAGATGTCATTCGCCAGCCGCAGGATGATTTCGGGACTGACACCGGCGGCGCGCGCTGCCACGAACAGCGACGAGTCGATCGTGCCCTGCGCGCGGCTTTCGCGAATTTCGACCGGCGTAGCCACAACCTCGGCAGCGAAAGGGCCGTTGCCCGCCTCCTCGACGCGCGTTACCGAGAGCACCTCGGTGTCGCTGATGCGGCGGCTGAGCGCCTGCACCAAACCCTCATCGTCATGCACGAGCTTGATCGTGTCGCCGGGCCGGAGCCGATCGAGCTGCTCCTGCACGCCGGGCAACTCGCGAATGCTCGCCAGGTCCGTCAGGTTCAGCTTGAGCTGCCGGAAGATGCGGTCGAGGGTGTCGTTGCGGCGGACCACGAACTCCACCGTCTGACCGATCGGTCGTGGGAGCGCTGGCGCCAGCTGCTCGATCGGCAGCGCTGCCGGCTCGAGCCCCAACGTGTCCGCCTGAAGCACCGGGGGTGCGAGCTCCGGATCACGATTGACGATGAAGTATGCAATTGTGCCGCCGATCAGCGGCAACAGGAGCCCCGAAAGGAACCAGCGGGTGTGCGCGGAGCGACGCGACGCCGGCGAGACGGGTTTGTAGTCGAATCCGATCCTGGGCTGTTCTGACACCTTTGAATCCCGGGGCGACCAGTGAATTTGCACGAGCGCCGCGAAGTTAGAAGATGCGTGGCGCAGTCGTCAACCGCCGGAGCGTAATTCCCGCGTCGCGCAGCTGGCGGCAATTTGCGATTGCGCCGTCTGACACCTTAGAGTCGCGCGTCTCCCGATGAAGCGAACCTATGCTGACAGCTGAAGAGCAACTAGCCGAGCTGAAGCGCGGCACGGCGGAAATCCTGCTCGAATCGGAGCTGCTGACGAAGCTGCGCCGCGGCCAGCCGTTGCGCATCAAGGCGGGTTTCGATCCGACGGCGCCGGACCTGCATCTCGGCCACACGGTGCTCATCAACAAGATGCGGCGCTTCCAGGAATTTGGCCACGAGGTGCTCTTCCTCATCGGCGATTTCACCGGCCTGATCGGCGACCCGTCCGGCCGCAATGCTACGCGCCCCGCTCTCACCGCCGAAGAAGTGCAGGCCAACGCCGCGACGTATCAGCAGCAGATCTTCAAGATTCTCGATCCGCAGAAGACGCGCATTGTTTTCAATTCGCAGTGGATGAACGAGATGAGCTCGGTCGGGCTGATCCGGCTTGCGGCCAGACATACCGTCGCGCGCATGCTCGAGCGCGATGATTTCGCCAAGCGCTACAAGGGCGGGCAGCCGATCGCCATCCACGAATTCCTGTATCCGCTCGTGCAAGGCTACGACTCGGTGGCGTTGAAGGCGGACGTCGAACTGGGCGGCACCGACCAGAAATTCAATCTGCTGGTCGGCCGGCAACTTCAGGAAGCGTTCGGTCAGGAGCCGCAGGTCGTCATCACAATGCCGCTGCTCGAGGGGCTCGACGGCGTCAACAAGATGTCGAAATCGCTCGGCAACTACATTGCAGTGACAGACACGCCGGACGACATGTTCGGCAAGCTGATGTCAGTGTCGGACGAGCTCATGTGGCGCTACTTCGACTTGCTGTCGTTCCGCTCGAACGCTGACCTCGCTGAGCTGCGTAGCGCGATAGGCGCAGGGCGCAACCCAATGGCTGCGAAGGTCGAGCTCGCCAGGGAAATTACCGCGCGCTTTCACGGTGCGGACGCGGCAAACAGGGCGGAAGAAAATTTCCGCAGCCGCAGCCAGAAGAAGGAAACGCCCGCTGACGTTATTACGCGGGTCGAGGAGATCGAAGAGCCGACGATTTCGCTCGCACGCCTGCTCAAGCAAGTCGGGCTCGTTGAGAGCACGTCGGCGGGCTCGCGCCTGATCGAACAGGGCGGAGTAAAAATCGACGGTGAAAAGGTCGAGGGCACCAGGGCTGTCGTCCATCCGGGGCCACCCCGCCTGTTCCAGGTCGGCAAGCGCGGCTTCCTGCGCATCGAGGTCGTGCGGAAGAAAAGTTAGAAATTCTGCACTCCAGGTGTTGACTCTCGGCCCCCCGTCAGTAAACTGCGCGGCCTTTCGCGGTGCGACTTCGGCCATGAAGCAGCCGGTCGCCCGACACCCAAAATTCCCTCACTAGTCAGCACATTGCTGAGGTTGACGGAGTGTGGATGCCGGTTATAATTCCGCTTCTGTCTGCGCCCCGCGTGCAGATCGCTCTTTAAAAATCGAAACAGGTAATTTGTGTGGGGACTCGCGTCGGTCCGTTGCGAAGCGCAACACGACGATGAGTAACCAATTAGCCAGTAGAGCTTATTGGATGCTCTCGTCACTTGAATGGTCTCAAAGCCTTTAAGTGAAGAGTTTGATCCTGGCTCAGATTGAACGCTGGCGGCGTGCCTAACACATGCAAGTCGAGCGGTAACAGGTGTAGCAATACATGCTGACGAGCGGCGGACGGGTGAG
>JBIOUH010000130.1:0-2416 GCA_044866955.1 Steroidobacteraceae bacterium | reverse complement strand
TGAAGTCGCAAGGCACGCGGGCGTCTCGACGATGACCGTCTCGCGCGTGATGAACAGCAACAGCAACGTGCGGGAAGGGACGCGCGAGTTGGTCATGCGCGCCGTGCGCGAGCTGAACTACACACCGAACGCTGCCGCGCGATCGCTAGCGGCGGCGCAAGGTACTCGCATCGCGCTGATCTACACCAACCCCAGCGCCGCCTACCTCAGCGAGTTGCTGGTGGGTGCACTTGCTGGCGCAGGGCACACGGCCGCACAGCTCGTACTCGACACTTGGGACCACATGAGCCACGCGGCCGAGCGGGCAGCTGCACGCAAGATCGCGCAAAGCGTCGCCGGAGTCGTTCTGCCGCCGCCGCTGTGCGAGTCGAAGGTCGTACTCTCGGAGCTGGCTGCCGCCGGTATCCCAGTCATGGCCATTGCGTCGGGCCGTTTCCAGCCCGACCTGTCCAGCGTGCGCATCGACGATTTCCGCGCCAGCCAGGAGATGACCGAGCACCTGATCGCGATGGGTCATGCGCGCATCGCATTCATTCGCGGTCATCCGAATCAAACGGCGAGCGCGCTGCGTTACGACGGCTTCCACGCAGCTATGACAGCGGCCGGGCTCACCGTCGATCCTGCGTTGATCCAGCAAGGCTACTTCACCTATCGCTCCGGCCTGGAAGCGACCGAAAAGCTGCTCACTCGCAAGAACCCACCGACAGCTATTTTTGCCAGCAACGACGACATGGCCGCTGCGGCGGTCTCGGTCGCCCACCGCCGTGGTCTGGACGTGCCGCGCGACCTCTCCGTCGTCGGTTTCGACGACACTCCTACTGCGACGACCGTCTGGCCGGAGCTCACCACCATCCGACAGCCGATTGCCGCCATGGCTGGTTCTGCCGTCGAACTGCTGTTGCGTAGTATCGGTCAGCGCAAGGACGGCGACGCGCGAGTTGTTTCCGACCACGTCATGGCCCATGCACTGATCAAGCGCGATTCCGTTGCAGCACCCTGCAAGTGATGACACGCGGACTTCGGGTCCTCTGGCCAGCTCCGCGACTTGTATTCTGATAACGCTACCATTACCCTCCAGAAGCGGCCGCATGAAGCCTGCCGAAGCTTCGACCGACCGCTTCTGGAGACGCGCAGATGTTCGCGGGGATGGCAGCGACAGGTTTGCCGAAAGGCTGGACACCGGGCACTTCCGCGCTCATGCGCAACCTCGCGCGCCTCGGGCTGCTGCCCGAACCTCAATGAGCAATGCCATGTCACACACTGTCTATCCTTCCTTGCGCGACAAACGTGTCGTCGTCACTGGCGGCGGCTCGAGCATCGGTGCAGCGATCGTCGAGGGCTTCGCCCAGCAGGGTGCTCACGTCGCGTTCCTGGACATTGCGGAAGCAGAGTCCCGCGCGTTCGAACGGCGTCTCGCCGACCGCGCGACCCCGCCGCGCTACTATGCCTGCGATCTGACCGACGTAGCGGCGATCCGCGCATTGTTCCCGCACGTACGCAAGCAGCTCGGACCGATCGACGTGCTTATCAACAATGCGGCGAACGACGATCGGCACACTGTCGAGGACGCGACGCCTGCCTACTGGGACGAGCGCATCGCCGTCAATCTGCGGCACTATTTCTTCTGCGCGCAGGCAGTGACAGCCGACATGAAGGCAGCGGGCGGCGGAGCCATCGTCAATCTGGGATCAGTGTCGTGGCACCTTGCCCTGCCCAATCTCGCGATCTATCAAACGGCCAAGGCCGGCATCGAAGGACTGACGCGCGGCTTGGCGCGCGACCTCGGCGGCTTCGGGATCAGAGTGAACTGCGTCGTGCCGGGCGCAGTGCGCACTCCGCGGCAGATGAAGCTGTGGCACACACCGGAGGAAGAGGCGCGCACGCTCGAGAATCAGTGCCTGAAAGTGCGCGTGGAGCCGCGCGACGTGGCGGCCATGGTGCTGTTCCTGTCATCGGAAGATGCACGGATCTGTACGGCCCATGAGTACTTCGTGGACGCCGGCTGGCGTTGACTGCATCGAATTGCGCTCAGGTTAGAGCGACACCACTGTGACCGACGCGGGCGCCAACTCGAGCGTCATTGCGCCGCCGGTTCGCTTGGCCGTAACGGGTTTCGGCGCGACCGTGTTCGGCGCTGCGAATGTATTGACGCTGTCGATCTTCGGAGCGGCCAAGGTTTCGCCGCGCAGCGTCTCGTTCTTCTGATCGCCACTCGCAATGCGGATGCGAACCGCGCGCCTCGGATCGACGTTCGCGATGGCGATCCACACCTTACCGTCTTTGTCCTTTGCGGCAATCGCATCGACGCGTTGCAGCTCGACATCGCCATGCACGTATGTTTGTGGATCGAGTTGGATCGGCACGAAGGTCGCGTCCTGAAACGGCACATACATGCGAAATACGTGATACGTCGGAG
>JBIOUH010000129.1:0-8572 GCA_044866955.1 Steroidobacteraceae bacterium | reverse complement strand
TGCAATCGTGCAGATAGAGATACCGTGACTTCAGCTCGTCCACAGTGCTCTGCGCTGGCGTGCTGTCCACCAGCTCATACAGACCAGTGTGTGAAAGGCCCTCGCGTAGTGTCGTGGTTGCCAGGTTCAACCGAGCTTGATGCTCAGGCGCGAGCTCGGGGCCGCCGCGGTCGCCGGTGAGCTCAACGTCCAGGACGACGAGTTTCGACGGGGACACAGGACGCTGCGTGTTCGCCTCTGGCGAGGCGGCGATGGTAACGGTGACCCAGGCGATCAGAGCCAAGCCCAGAGCTGGTAGCGGTCGCTTCACGCGTCGATGCTACGACGCCACTGGCGCACCGTCGAGTCGGGATGTGCGGGAATATCTTGCGTACGTACAGCATGGACGGTTGGCAACTGGCTGCGTTTCGTACTCTCTCGAGCAAAGGCAGTGGGTTAACCTCTACGACAGATCGTGTAGAGGAGACACACCATGGACCGATTCACCGGCGGTTGCCTGTGCGGCGAGGTTCGAATCGTCGCTTCAGGGCGCCCATACCGCGTCGGCATTTGTCATTGTCTCGACTGCCGCAAGCATCATGGAGCGCTGTTTCACGCTTCCGCGGTGTTCCCTCACGATGCGGTGACGATCGATGGCGAAACACGCGACTACGCCGGGCGGTGCTTCTGTCCCCGCTGCGGCTCACCCGTTTTCTCGCGCACCGCAGATGAAATCAATGTCAACCTGGGATCGCTGGATGCTCCTGACCAGCTGAAGCCGACCTATGAGCTCTGGACCGTCCGTCGCGAGTCCTGGTTGCCGCCGTTTCCGCTCCAGAGACGTTACGATCGCGATCGTGAGTCAGCGGGTCGCTTCGAGGAGTGAAGTCGACTTGCAAGAGTCGTATCCAGATTCCCAGCGCGCCCGCGGCGTGCGCCTGGTCGCCGCTTTCGAAGCGTTCAAAGGGCTCCTGGCGCTCGCCGCCGGGGCGGGCGTGTTATCGCTCTTGCATCGGGACGTGGCCAGCATCGCCGAACATCTCGCGCGCCATCTGCATCTGAATCCGGCCAAGCACTACCAGGGTGTTTTTCTCGACGCGCTGTCGCACCTGAATGACTCGCGCCTGCTGCTGATTGCCGTGGGCGCGGCGATGTACGCAGCGGTGCGCCTGGTGTTGGCGTGGGGCTTGTGGCGTGGCAGGTCATGGGCCGCGTGGCTCGCGGCCATCGGCGCGGGAATCTACGTGCCCTTCGAGGTGTACGACCTGGGGCGAAGTGTGACGCTGCTGAACCTCGCCACTTTCCTCGCCAACGTTATGGTCGTGGTGCTCATGATCAACGCCGTCGTCTCTGCTTCGTCCGCTTCGGCGCGGGCACGGGGAAGAGGAAACGCCGGCGGTGGAACGCAGCCATGAGCTACTGCCTGAGAAACGCCTTCAGCGGCGCCCCGCCGTGCCTTCCGACAGCCGGCACTTCCATCATCACGTCCGCTGCGGTCCCGTCACTGTCCACAGCAGGAACGCCGTTGACCACGCGATGTCCGTTGGGCACGAACAGTTGCGGGTTGTCGAACGGCGCCTGGCGATACAGCACTCGCTGATCGGTGAGTCCTCTGAGGAACGCGACCAGATCGTCGAGCTCCTGTGCCGTCAGGCTCAATTTTCCAATCTCGAAGTCGATGAACTGCGCATTGTGCTCGCGGAAGTCGCCGCCTCGATCATAGAAGTTCACCACCTGCAGCAGCGTCGCCTGCCCGCCGTTGTGGAAGTACGGCGCAGTCAGTTCGATGTTGCGCAGGAGCGGCGTCTTGAACGATCGCGTTGAGGTTCGCTCGCCGATGGCGATGGCCGGATTGGCGATGTTGGGCATCGGTTGGGTCAGCAGCTCGGCGCTGGGAATCTGCGCCGCAGGCGTGGTCAGAACATCGATCAGCGCGCCGGGGTTGCCGAACGGGTCGTGAGTGCTGAGCCCGGAGTCCTCTTCGAACGGGCGGACGCTCAGGTTGTAGTAGCTCTGATCGTAGGCCACGACTTCGCAGTTGCCATTGAACATGCGCTCCACCAGTTCGGCGGGTTGCCGGACGCCGTCGACCATCGCTCCCATCAGGATCCGGTTGGAGTTGTCCGAGGTCTCCGGGCCGGAATGGCATCCGGCGCAGGCGGCATCGCCCGTGAAGACGGCGAGTCCGCGAATCTGTTGCGCCGTCAGCGCGCGGCTGTCGCCTTCGAAGTAGCGATCCACCGGCGAATCGTCGGAGATCAGGGTCATCTCATAGAGCTGCACCGCGAGGCCGAAGAACAGCGAGAAGTTGTATTCCTTCATCGTGTACTCGTTCGCGAGCAGCCGACGGTTCGGTCGGTCCGCAATGGTCGTGGACCCGTCCGGCTGCCGGATGGCGATCTGGTTCGAGCGCCACCAGGTCTTCTGGAACGCTGCCTCGATCAGCTTGCCGTAGGTGCCTTCGAGACCTCGGGCATCGTAACCGTCGTCGTTGCGGTAGTCCGCGAGCACGCTGTCGTGCTTGTGAACTCTTTGCTTCGCGAGCGGCCGCGCCGAGACCAGGCGCTTGCCGACGTCGTAGAACGTACGGCCCAGCGATCCCATCTCGCGATCGCTGAGCGGAGGACCGACGGCCTGCGACGCCAGCGCCGCGTGATCGATCCTGATCTTCACGAGGCTCATCGAATCGCCGCGGGCCTTCAGCACCTGCGCATTCTGGTCGCGGACGCCGAACACGCTGACACCATTGAAAATGGTTTCTGCACGGCCGTCCCAGAATGCGTCGCGATTGAACGCCGCGTTGATCACGGTCGGAGTATTGCGTGGCTCGGCTCGCCGGGTATTGAGGCCGTTGATGTTGAACACCTCGTCGGGAACCGGGACAGTGACGTCCCGGTCCGCACCGGGTACCGCTCTGACGAACCGGCTCAGCTTCACGCCCTGCGAAGAGATGACGTCGTCATTGTCGCGGAGGACTCGAGAGTTGCGCGATGTAGGATCCGCCAACTGGTGCAACGGAAAGTCCGCGTCGCTCAACCGGTGATTGATCCCGACGTTGACGGTCAGGTCGGGATTGTTTGCCCCGCCCGGGTTGGCCTGGTTGATGGAACGAGGATCGGCGCCGGCGCGGAAGTGGCACGACGCGCAGGCCTGGATGCCGTCGCTCCCCACTTGCATGTCCCAGAACAGGGCCTTGCCCAGGGCGATGGCGGCGCGCCGATCTCTTATATATGTGTCGAGCTCGGCAATTCTGTGCGGACGCAGCGTTTTCAGGCTGCCCGGGCCAGGATTGCTATCCGGGAACATTTCCGATGCGCCTGCGCACGTCCCCTCACGGACGTCCTCCGCCGCGCTCGCAGGCAAACTGCCGAAGGCTGGGGCCAGCGCCAGAACGCCGATCGTAAACTGGCGGAGTAGTTGTCCGTTCATCCGTCCCCCTGAACAAGTCAACAGCGACCAGGATTCATGAGGACAGTCTCCCTGCCGCGCGCTTACGAATCGCTTACGTGAAGATCTGCGACAGCGAGGAGATCGGAATGAACCGATTTACGGGCGGTTGCTCAGGCGGCAACGTCCGAATTGACGTGTGGTTCGCGATTGGATGATTCAGGGCGTCGCGCGCGATGCGAAACGCATCGTCGACGAGAGTCGCAGGTCCCTGGGCGGATCAGTCAACCGGTGTGGCTGAGTCCCGCATGATGCGATCGAGATGGGCGCACAGCAGCTCGGCACTGGCGCGATTCCGCTGCTCCGAGCGCGCGAGCTCCAGCAGTTCTCTCAGCAGGGCAATCAGACAGTCCGGCGGCAGTCTTGCAAGTCTTTCACGGCCACTGTACGAGAGCATCACGCGACTCTCGCCGCAGGCAATCTCCAGGAGGCCGGCCCAGTGGTCCCGGAACACGATGTCCGCACCGTCGCACTCGAGCCTGGTCCACGTCGCTGCACTGCGTGTCATAGATTCACGCTCCGCTCTCGCCGCACGTCTGCTGAATAAAGGCCGTTTGTGCTGCGCCAGTTCCAACTCGTGCTCACTTCCGGCGATAGACCCCGATGCGCTCGACGAGCGCTGCGAACCTCGGGTCGGCGTGGAACGCATCGAACATCGGATCCTGCGCGAGGAAGACCATCAGCGTCGATCGATCCTCCACGGCGCGATCGAGCCACAGAAATGTATTCTCGGTATCGCTCAGCGCGGCGTAGATCAACGCGATGTCGTACGCCGCGACATAGCGTTCCTTCGATAATTTGAGTACTCGATCCAGCTCAGCGAGCGCTGCTGCGCGGCGCCCCGCTAGTGCGAGTGCTTGTGCGCGGTGCGCGTTGCTGCCGGGCATTTGCAGCGGCCGCCTGTCGTACTCCGCAATCGCGCGATCGTAATCTCCCTTGACGATGAGGTTGCGGATCAGAAAGGAGCGCGCGTTGTCGGCGCGTTCGTCGAGCGCGAGCACCTGTTCGCAGAGCCGGAGCGACTCGTCGTAGCGCCGCGCAAGGTAGAGGAAATTGCCGGCGGCGCCCTTGGGCGCGATCCAGGACGGCTCGAGCTGTTGCGCGCGGTTATTACTTTCCAGAGCGCGATCGATATCGCCCTGCATCGCGTACAGCAAGCCGCGCCGATGATAGGCGGACGCCAACGATGGATCGAGTTGCAGCGCGCGCTGGTATTCGCGAGCCGCACCGTCCCAATCGTGCTCGTACATCATTTTGATATGTCCCGACGCTGCGTGAGCCGCCGCGAGATCGGGATCGATCGACAGCGCCTTTTCCACTGCGCTGCGCGCCTTGGGGAACACTTCGTGAGGAGCGCGCATGCCGAAGATGCCGAGCAGAGCGTAGGTATCGGCGAGGCTCGCGTAGGCGAGGGCGTAGTTCGGATCTCGCTCGATGGCTTGCTCGAAGAAGGCGACTGCCTGCAGCAGGCTCGGTTCGGTCTGTCGCGTCCAGGCAAATTGGCCGCCGGCGTACAGCGCAAACGCTTCCGGGTCCTGCGTGTAGGGGGCTCCGCGCGCTGCGCCGCCGCCGATCCAGCGCAATGAGACAGCCTCAGCGACCCGGGCGGCAATGATGTCCTGCACGTCGAAGATCGTCGTGAAGTCCTGATCGAAGCTCTGCGACCAGAGTTGGTTTCCGTCCGCAACGCGCAACAGTCGCACCGTCACTCGCAGCCGATCGCCGCTACGCTGCAACGAACCGTCGAGTACCGCATCGACGCCGAGCGCGCGGCCTGCCGCGATCGGATCCTGATCGAGCGCCCCATAGCGGCGCACCGAGCTCAGGGGACTGATCGCCTGCCAGCTGTTCTGACTGAGTCGGGAGATGAGTGAGTCCGCCATGCCCAGCTCGAGCGATTCATTGCGCTCGGCCGGCAATAACGGCTTGAAGGGAAGAATCGCCAGCGTGCGGGCAGGTAGGAGAGCGGCTTCGCGCGGCCTCGTCGCAGTGCCAAACAAGACGATTGCTCCGATCACCGCAATCAACACCGCCGCGCCAGCGGCCAACAGTACATTCCGTCGGCGCGTAGCGCCGGGCGCAGCAATGGAAGGTGCCGCAACGACACGCTCATCGCAGCGCTTGACCTTGGCGACGAAGCGATATCCCTTACGAGCGACGGTGGCGATGTAACGATTCTCGCCGCGCGTTTCGCCCAGCATCTGACGCAGCGTCGAGACGTTCTGCGTGAGGCTGTTCTCCTCGACGACCACGCCCGGCCAGATCGAGCGCAGCAGCACCTCTTTATCGAGCGTCTCGCCCGCGTGCTCCACGAAATAGACCAGCGTCTCGAACACCTTGGCCGTGAGCAGGATCGTCTGTCCCGTGTCCCGGCGCAGCAGGCACTGCTGACCGACGTCCAGGGCGAAATCGCCGAACTCGTAGTGCGCGCCCATGGCGGGTTATGAGAAGGAAGTCCGGATCAGAACAAAATCACAACTCTTTCATCGACCGGCCAAGGATTCTTCCATGTCTCGCGCTTCACAGTCACGTGCCAAAGGGGCAACTGGCCAAGGCTGACTGGGGAGACAACGATGAATCCGCTACAAGCTGCTGTTCGCACACTCCTTATCTATATGGCGCTGGCAAGTCCGCTGGCCCGGGCGGACGCTCCGGCAACCGGCGATAGCACCGACCAGCGATGTGGCGGCGAGTCCTGCGCGGCGGTCGTTCGCGGGCTGTTCGCCTTCTTCGACCGCGACCTGCATGGGCTCGACGGCAATGGCCGCTCCTGTGGCGACTGTCACATGGTGACCGAGCAGTTCCGGCTGACCCCGGCTGCCGTGGAGTCCAGGTACCAGCTCCTGCAGAAGCGACGACGTCATAACCCCTATGCCGACGATCCGCTGTTCCGCCCGATAGACGCCGATGACTTCCGCAGCAACGGCGAGCAAGCCAGCGACTACAGCAATCTGCGGCAGAACGGCCTGATCCGCGTCGTCTTCGCGCTGCCGCCGAACATGCGGCTGATCGATCCCGTCACCAATCAACCCTCGGATGAGACCACGGTCGATATCTGGCGCATGGTGCCGGGCGTGACGGACCTGAAGCTCACGGGTGCGGATGGCCTGAATCCCTGGCCTCGCGGCCCGAACGCAACGGGCGGTTATCAGCTCGATGGACGCATCGCCACGCTGCAGGACCAGGCGTTGGGCGCATTTCTCAACCATGCGCAGGTCCGGAACGCGCCGCCCCAACGCTTGCTCGACGATCTGAGCGCTTTTCAGCGTGTTCTGTTCACGAATGGAAGAGTGCGAACGCTCTCTCAAGCCATCGATCAGGGCGTGACGCCGTTGCCGGATGCCGATCCGCCACTCGATGCACTGGAACAGCAGGGTAAGGCAGTCTTCACTCGCGCGTGCGCGCAGTGTCATGGCGGCCCCGGGCAGGCGACGACGCAGGCACCCGTCGTCCGCTTTCACGACATCTTCTCGCAGTGCCCGCGGCCGGTTGACACCGTGACGCCCGCGCGCTTCAACCTCAAGCCTTGCCCGCCGCGCCTGGCGCGCAATGCGCGAACCTACGAAATTACTTTGCCCACGGGCGCCAGTATTCGCCGCACCAGCTCGGATCCCGGCCGCGCCCTGTTGACCGGGTTCGCGGGCGTGGGTCCGCCGGCACAGGACGACTGGAACAAGCTGGACGTCCCCGGCCTGCGCGGGCTGCGCAACACAGCGCCGTACTTCCACAACAATAGCGCCGATACGCTGGAAGAAGTGGTTGACCACTATGTCGAGTTCTTCAAGCGCGTACAGGCGATCGCTCCGCCGGGCGTTGTGCCGCCGGTCGCATCTACGGACGGCGTGCATTTCGACCGCGCGCCGCGGCCGGAAGAGCGGGCGGCACTGCTGGCGTACTTGCGGAAGCTGTAGCTGAAGCGCGGGTTGCGCTATTCACCGGAGTGGCGCAGCCTGCAGCTAGTCATCTCGCAGGAGGCAGCATGCAAGAACCACGTCGGCTGGCGCAGCTTCACGCAGCCCTGCGCTTTGTCGTCACGAGCAACATCGTGGCCGAGCACAAGCCGATTCTCATCGACGTGCTGACACAGGCGCTGCGCGACGACGAGACTGCGGAGCTGAATCGGCAGGCGATCGCGCGGGCGGGCGCAGAGTGGCAGGAGTCCGAGGTCACGCAGCTCAGCGAGCTGATTCACGATCGGGTCGCAACGAGCTGGCAGCACGCCGATGAGTGCGTGATGCATCTGGCAGCGCAGTTGCATCGCGATCCGCAGTCCGTCCGCGACAAGGCCACGCAGCTCGGCCTCGGCGCTGCGGTGGACTATCGGTTGGCGAAAGCTTTGATACAGGCCCGCGGCGAGTAGATTCGCGCACGCCGGATCCTTGTACCATGGCGGTCCATGAAGTGGTCCGCTCTGCTCGTTCTCGCATCCCTGATCATCTTTGTCGCCGGCTGCACCAGCATTTCGTTCCTGATCGCGAACACCGCGACCCTGGCCGGCAGGTACGATCGTTCCACCAACCACGTCTACGGTCCCGAATCGCGACAGAGACTCGACGTCTATTCGCCCAGGGACGCAAAAGATCGTCCCGTGGTGGTCTTTTTCTACGGCGGCTCCTGGACCGCAGGCAGTCGCGGACTTTATCGATTCGTCGGGGCGGCGCTGGCGGAGCGCGGGGTCGTTACGGTGGTGCCCGACTATCGGCTCTATCCGCAGGTGAAATTTCCTCTGTTCGTCGACGACGGTGCGCTGGCAGTCGCGTGGGTGCAGAAGCACGCACACGAGTTCGGCGGCGATCCGCACCGGATCGTCTTGATGGGCCACTCGGCAGGTGGCCACGAAGCAGCGTTCCTCGCCTACGACCGGCAGCTGCTGCAGAAAGTCGCAGCGCATCCGGAGTGGATCGTGGGCCTGGTCGGCCTGTCGGGTCCCTATGCGCTGGAGCCGGATACGAAAGTACTGAACACGATTTTTGCGAGCCCGTACACCGAGGCTGACTGGCAGCCGGTGCGTTTCGTCACGCCGCAGTCACCGCCGACGTTGCTGGTGCATGGCACCGCCGATGACGTCGTCTCCATCAAGCATGCTGAAAAGCTGCGCGACGTGCTGCAGGCTAATCATGTCCGCGTCGAAACGCAGTTCTATCCG
>JBIOUH010000128.1:0-4566 GCA_044866955.1 Steroidobacteraceae bacterium | reverse complement strand
CCACCAGACGGTTCGCTTCGTCCGTTCGTCCTGGCGCTCCTCTTCTCCCGGCGTCGGCCGAACGGGTTCAGCGACCTGCGCCGCGGCCGTGCCGGAACCGCCCTGCGGTACCGGCACGGCCTGCATGGCGGTGCAGCCCTGAAGCAACAGAGAGAGACAACCCACCAATGTGATGAACTGACGCATGACGATTTCCTTTACCGGATCATTCGTCCGACGAGCCAGTTGAGCTGCCCGACTTCCTGATGCGAGACGACCATGAAGGACGGATACGGATCGGTCAGGTCGGCGAACGTTATCGCGCCGCCGCCCTGGCCGCTGCAGAACACCTGCTCGACGCCGCTGACCCGCACGGTGACGATCAGGTTTCCGGCGACGCCCAGGAACCGCACGAGAAACTCGTATTCCGGCAATGGGCTTACTTCGACCGTGCAGAAACTGGTGACGCCGCTGACGTTCGCGGTCGGTATGCCCTTGGGAAACCCTGACACGCCGAACAGGAGTGTCGGCAGCTTCACGCCGGTCAAGGGATCGACGATGAGCTCGCGATCGGTGGCGCCGAAGACGAGCGCGTCACGCAAGCCGGGTCCGCCGATGAACACTTCGCTGCCGTCGCCGGGAGCCCAGAGATTCACGTCGTTTCCGGATCCGCCGAACATGATGTCGCTGTTCGGGGGACCGCCCGGCGGCGTGCCGCCGTCAGGTCCGCCCAGGATGATGTCGCGTCCCGCCCGGCCATCCATGAAGTCGTTGCCGTTCAGGCCGAACATCACGTCGTTGGCCGATCCGCCGATGAGAATGTCGGTGCGGTTGAGCGACTGGTTGGTCGCAGCGCCCGCCTGAACATCCACGTTGTCCTGGCGGTCGTCGTCGACTCCTATGAGCAGCTGCGGCCGCGTCTGGGCTGCGTCATTGGCGTGCGCGGTGGTGAGCAGCACGGCCGCGACTGCGACCGTCAGGGCGGCGGCTGGTACGGAAAAGGGACTACTCGATGTTCGCAGAGTACCCATTGCTTTCTCCTTCGTCACAGGTAGTAGAGTTATGCGAGACCTGGCGCGAAGTTTGGCGACGAGTCCGACGCGGCGACACTGCAGTCCGTCGGTTCGCTGCACTGACGTTCGCCAGTCCGCGGACCCTGTCTACGGACAGGCAGGGTCGGAAGCCTGGCAAATTCGAATGAGTGATTACGAGATCACGCCGCGGGAGATCGGGCGCGATATGGACCGCGTGCGGAGCACGCGCTCGACTTCGTGCGTGCGCTGCCGGGACCGGCTAGCGCATCAGTCCTTCCTTGTGTGCGAGCAGAGCAGCCTGCGTGCGGTCGGCGACACCGAGCTTGTCGAGCACCTGGCTGACGTAGCCCTTCACGGTGCCCTCCGTGAGCTTCAAACTGCGCGCAATCTGCTTGTTGCTGCGTCCCTCGGCAAGCTGCGCCAGCACCGACCGCTCACGGGCGGTGAGCCCTTCGGCGCGTGAAGGTGGCCGGCGCATGCATTCGACGAGCTGTCGCTGCGCCTGCGGGTGCAGCCAGGGCAGGCCGGATGCGACCGCGCGCACCGCGCGCACCAGATCCTCCCGCAGCGCATCTTTGAGCAAGTAGCCGAGTGCGCCGGCTGCGAGCACGTCGCGCACCTGACAGTCCTCGACGTAGCTGGTGAATACGAGTACCTGCACGGCAGCAGCGCTCTGCTTCAGCCGTCGAATCGTCTCGACCGGACCGGGGCCGGGCATCTTGATGTCCATCAGTACCAGCGCCGGGCGGAGTCGGTCCGCCTCTCGCAGCACGGCATCGCCGTCCCCGACTTCGCCAACGACTTCGAAGTCGTCGTGCTGATCGAGCAGCGCACGCAGACCCTCCCGGACGACCGCGTGGTCGTCGGCGAGCAGGATGCGAATGACTTCCTTCATCCCGCCTTCCTGTCTTCCCGCGGGATCGTAGCCTTCAGCAGCGTGCCCTGCGGCGCACGCGGTCCCACTTCGAGCGAGCCGCCGAGTTCGACCAGACGCCGTTCCATGCTGGCGAGACCGAGACCCCGTACCGAATCGTCGGCCACGCCCTGGCCGTTGTCGGCCACCTCGAGATGCACGCGCGTGCTGTCTGCGCTCACGACGATGGCGACGCGCCCCGCCTCGGCGTGCCGGATCACGTTTGACACGGCCTCCTGACAGACGCGCAGCAATGCCCGCTCGTGCCGGACCACCTGCGGGGCGTAACTTTTGAAATCGAGGTGCAATCCGAGGTTGCCGGGCACCATGACCGGCAACAAGCGCGTGACGGCAGTCTCGAGACCGTGCTGCTCGAGCAGTGCGCCTGCAAGCACCTGGAACTGCGCGGCACTGCGCGCGACGTCCTTCGACGCATCGGCCGACGGCTCTTCATCGCGCAAGCCCTCGCCGGGCATCAGTTCCCGCAGCAGCGCGCGCATCTCTCCGAAAGCCATCTGTGCCAGCTCGCCCAGCCGTTCTGCGCGGCGCTCGCCGTCGAGCGGATCCTTGCGCCAGGCGGCGGTCAGCGACTGCGCCATCAGGCTGATCGACGACAGGATCTGTGTGACGTTGTCGTGCAGCTCACGCGCCAGTCGCTGGCGTTCCTCGAGCACGATCAGCCGCTGGAACTGTTTATTGAGCCGCGCGTTGTGCAGCGCGACCGCCAGATGCTCGGCAACGATGCCCATGCTCATGCGGTCGAGCTCGTCGAACGGTCCGTCACCTTCGACGTTGATGAGGCCCAGCAGCTCGTCGCCATAAATCATCGGCACCGCGAGCTCGGCGCGCGCGCGGGGCATTCCCGGCGGCGCCACGTAACGCGGATCCGCCGCCACATCATTGACGAGCTGCGCGCGTCGCGTGCGCGCGGCGGCGCCCATGATGCCACGGCTGACTGGCAGCAGGTCGATTTGCCGGCCGTGCCGCTTGAACTCGCCGCCGCAGATGCGGATCACCAGCGTCTGCGGATCGCCCGGCTCTATCAGCGGTATGTCGACGCGTGCGAAGCCGAGCAGCTCGTGGATGGCGTCGGCCGCGCTCTGCAGCAACGCATCGAGCTCGGACTCGCTCGCGATGATGCCGGCGACTCGCGCAATCATCGCAAAACGCGCCGCGCGGCGCTGCTCGTCGCTGTAGCGGCGTGCATTGACGATTGCGATCGCCGCGTGACGCGCGAATTGCGCGAGCAGTTCCTGTTCCGCGTCGCCGAGCTGCTTCGGCGGCCACACGCCGATGCCGAACACGCCGATCAGCTCGCCGCGGCTCTCGATCGGCATGCCGATGACGTGCATGTCCCTGGCGGCGGTACGGATGGGATGCGGCAGATCGCCATAGCGGCAGCGCAGCGGGGTGCCGAGCTCCAGGACCCGGCCGGTCAGGCCGTGACCGCGCGGCAGCTCGCCATGCAGCTGCTCGTCAGGGATTGCGTGGACCGCCGCAGTGCGGATCATGTCGCGCTCGGAGACGTACAGGCCGATTGCGCCATCGTCCGCGCCGATCAGCCTGCAGGCGCGCTCGACGAGGCGGGCGAGAAGCGGCTCGAGCGCGAGCTCTCCGGAAATGTCCTCGACCATCTGCGAAAGGCATTCCAGTTGCTCGCCGACTTCGGGATGGCCGGGAGCAGACGAGTCGCTCATGGAAGCGGACATTGGGCGAGCCAGGTCGGGGGCGTTACGGGAAGTGTACGCCGTCTGGCAAATGGCGGGGCAACGCCTCCAGCATCGGGGCATCGCTCCGTCGCCGCGCGGGGCGGCGCGAACGAAGTTGCAGTACGGCAGCTTCGATTACTCGACGATCAGGACTCCCGATCCACCCATCTCTTTCGGAAGGTCTTTCACCTTGGGCAGACCGTCCTGGATGTGCAGCGTCGTTTCCAGGTAATTGACGTGCACGCCCGCCTGATACGGATAGTCCGGAATGACGGCCGCGTACACGTCGATCAGCCCCAGGCCCGGATGCTCCGTGAAGAGATGGCCGCCGCAGTTCCTGCACCACTTGCGATAGCTCTGGGGCGTCTTGTTGTACGTGCCGATCCGCTCGGCGCCCTGTGTGACCCGGACCAATTCGGGCTTCCAGAGTGTGAATGCATTGACCGGCGCCGCCGACCAGCGCCTGCAGGACTCGCAATGGCAGTAGCCCATGCCGGCCGGCTCGCCGGTGACCGTGAGTTTCACGGCGCCGCAGAAGCAGCTGCCGTGGTATGTCCTTGCCTGGCGCGTCGTTGAGGCCTGGCCGTTCACTGCATCGTTCATGATTCCGTCCGTCGAGAGTTCGGTTTGGTCGGGTGATTCGAGCGCTGGTAATATTGCCGGCCCAAGTTCCTGGCCGATTGATTGGGCGTCCAGCCTGATTGCCCGGGACGCCGCGATTGGCACCCGAGCCGCCCATGGATGCACTGTCCGATGCGCTTCGCGCCGTCAAACTCAGCGGTGCCGTCTACCTGACCGCGGCGTTCAGCGCACCGTGGTGCGTGGAAGGCCGCGTGGATGCGGTGTTGTTCGCCGCCTATCTTCCGGCATACAAGCGCCTGATCGCCTATCACCTCGTCGTGGAAGGCTCGCTGCATGCACAGATCGCCGA
>JBIOUH010000127.1:0-14695 GCA_044866955.1 Steroidobacteraceae bacterium | reverse complement strand
GATGTGGATGAGGGATGTCTTTGTGGAGTCTGTGTCGATGCTACGACCAGATGGCCGCCACAACGTCCCTTCACCCCGGCGCTGAAAGCCTACTCCAGCGCCGCGCCGACCATACAAGACGCCAAGGAAGAACCGGAATTCTGAAACTCGCGGATTCTGAGAACCTGGATCTCTGGTTCTTCCTGGCGATCCTGGCGGTCTTGGCGAGAGAATCTTCCGGGCTCTTGAAACGAAAACGGCGCAGCCTTGCGACTGCGCCGTTCAATCCAACAAGAGTCGGGTTTACAGCAGCGGCACCAGCAGCAGCGCCACGATGTTGATGATCTTGATCAGCGGATTGATCGCCGGGCCCGCGGTGTCCTTGTAGGGATCGCCGACCGTATCGCCCGTGACCGCGGCCTTGTGCGTCTCCGAGCCCTTGCCGCCGAAGTTGCCTTCCTCGATGTACTTCTTCGCGTTGTCCCACGCGCCGCCGCCGGTGCACATCGAGATCGCGACGAACAGTCCGGTGACGATCGTGCCGATCAGCAGGCCGCCGAGCGCGCGGATGCCGGCGCCGTCGCCCATCGCGAACTCCATGCCGAACGCGACCAGGACCGGCACCAGGATCGGCAGCAGCGAGGGCACGATCATTTCCTTGATCGCCGCGCGCGTCAGCATGTCGACGGCTTTGGAATAGTCCGGCTTGGCGGTCCCTTCCATGATGCCCTTGATCTCGCGGAACTGCCGCCGCACTTCGACGACGACCGAGCCGGCCGCGCGGCCGACCGCTTCCATCGCCATCGCGCCGAACAGGTACGGCACGAGGCCGCCGATGAACAGGCCGATGATCACCGCCGGATCCGACAGCGAGAACGCCACCATCGTGCGGCCGGTCGCCTCGAGATGCGTCTGGAGGTTGTGCGTGTAGTCCGCGAACAGCACCAGCGCGGCGAGACCGGCAGAGCCGATCGCATAGCCCTTGGTGACTGCCTTGGTCGTATTGCCGACGGCGTCGAGCGCGTCGGTGATCTTGCGCACGTCTTTCGGCAGCCCCGCCATCTCAGCGATGCCGCCGCCGTTGTCGGTGATCGGACCGTACGCGTCGAGCGCGACGATCATGCCGGCCATCGACAGCATCGAGGTCGCTGCGATCGCGATGCCGTACAAGTTGCCGAGCTGATACGAAGCCCAGATAGCAACGCAGACGGCGAGCACCGGCCACGCAGTCGATCGCATCGACACGGCCAGGCCGGCGATCACGTTCGTGCCGTGACCCGTCTGGGACGCAGCCGCTACGCCGCGCACTGGCGCGAACTCGGTCGCGGTGTAGTACTCGGTGATCCAGATCAGCGCGGCTGTGAGGCCGAGGCCGATGACGGCGCACCAGAACAGATTCATCGACTCCGCACCGAGCACGCGCGGCGTGACGAAGTAGAACGCGATCAGCGCGATCACGCCGGCGACCGCCGTGCCGCGGTAGAGCGCATTCATGATCTTGCCGCCTTCGCTCGCCTTCACGAAGAAAGCGCCGACGATCGAGGCAACGATCGACACCGAGCCGAGCACCAGCGGGTAGATGACGTAGCGGATGTCGATGCCGCCGTCCGCCGCTGTGAACACCAGGCCGCCGAGCACCATGGTCGCGACGATAGTGACCGCGTAGGTCTCGAACAGGTCCGCGGCCATGCCGGCGCAGTCGCCCACGTTGTCGCCGACGTTGTCGGCGATCACGGCCGGGTTGCGCGGATCGTCTTCGGGAATGCCGGCTTCCACCTTGCCGACGAGGTCGGCGCCAACGTCGGCGCCCTTGGTGAAGATGCCGCCGCCGAGTCGCGCGAAGATCGAGATCAGCGAGCCGCCGAACGCGAGGCCGACGAGCGCGTGCAGCGCGTCCTTGTCCGCGCCGAGCAGCGCGAAGTAGCCGGCCACGCCGAGCAGGCCGAGTCCGACCACGAGCATGCCGGTGATCGCTCCGCCGCGGAACGCGACTGCCAGTGCCGGATTCAGTCCGACGCTTGCAGCCTGCGCGGTGCGCACGTTGGCGCGCACCGACACGTTCATGCCGATGAAGCCTGCGACGCCGGAGAGAATGGCGCCGACGGCGAAGCCGCCAGCCGTCTGCCAGTCCAGTGCGAAGCCGAGCACGATGAGCAGTACCACTCCGACCATCCCGATGGTCGTGTACTGGCGATTGAGATAGGCGCGTGCGCCAGCCTGGATGGCTGCGGCAATTTCCTGCATGCGCGCGCTGCCGGCCGGTTGCCGGTTGATCCAGCCGACGGAGAACACGCCGTACAGCACGGCAAGCACGCCGGCGCCCATCGCGAGCCAAAGCGCGACATCAGTGGACATCAAGTTTCCTCCCTCTTAAGGGGCTGTGTTGGAAGCGGGGTGGCCGGAAAAAAAGGCGCGGAACTATACCACAAAGGGCTCGGACAGCTTCCTGCGCACCGGGGCGTTCTTCAGCTGCACGTACTGCGGCAGGCCGTCCTTGTACGGCGGGTAGTCCTCGCCCTTGATCAGGGGTTGCAGGTAGCGGCGCGCCTTGGTCGTGATGTGAAAGCCATCTTCCGTAATGTAGTCCCGTGGCAGCATCTTCTCGCGGTTCGCCACGTCCTCGAGCTTCGCCGTGCCGATCTTCCATCTATATGGCTTGTCTGCAATGCGAACGATCGTCGGCATCAGCGAGTTCTGACCCTTCAGCGCCAGCTCGACCGCCGCCTTGCCCACTGCGTACGCCTGCTCCACGTCGACCTTCGAAGCGATGTGACGCGCGGCCCGCTGCAGGTAATCGGCGACGGCCCAGTGATACTTGTAGTTGAGCTTCGACTTCACCAGCTGCGCGAGCACCGGAGCGACGCCGCCGAGCTGGGCGTGACCGAAGGCATCGCGCAGGCCTGCGTCCGAGAGGAACTTGCCCTCGGCGTTCTTCACGCCCTCCGACACCACGATCGCGCAGTAGCCGAACTTCTCGACGCACTCCTTGACGCGCGCGCAGAACTTCTCTTCGTCGAAGGCGATTTCGGGGAACAGGATGATGTGCGGCGCCTCGCCGGTTTTCTCGGCCGCGAGGCCGCCCGCTGCCGCGATCCAGCCCGCGTGGCGTCCCATCACTTCCATGATGAACACCTTGGTCGAGGTCTTCGCCATCGAGGCGACGTCGAAGCCGGCTTCGCGAATCGAGACCGCGACGTACTTCGCGACCGAGCCGAAGCCGGGACAGCAGTCGGTGATTGGCAGGTCGTTGTCGACGGTCTTCGGCACGTGGATCGCCTGGATCGCGACGCCGCGCTTGTCGGCGAGCTGCGCGACCTTGAGGCACGTGTCGGCGGAGTCGCCGCCGCCGTTGTAGAAGAAGTAGCCGATGTCATGCGCCTTGAAGACTTCGATGAGGCGCTCGTACTGCGCCGGGTTGTCCTCGAACTTCTTCAGCTTGTAGCGCGCCGAGCCGAACGCGCCCGACGGAGTCCAGCGCAGCGCGCGGATCGCCGCCGCGGATTCCTTGCTGGTGTCGATCAGGTCCTCGGTCAGCGCCCCGACGATGCCATGCCGGCCTGCATACACCTTGGCGATGCGGTTCTTGTGCTTGCGGGCCGTCTCGAGCACGCCGCAAGCGGAGGCGTTGATGACGGCGGTGACGCCGCCGGACTGGGCATAGAAGGCATTGCGGGGCTTGGCGGAGGGCATTGCAGGGACCTTGTTCTCAGGACCTATTCGGGGCGCGAAGGATAGCGCCGTGGCCGCTCTTTCTGTAGGGTACGCGTCCTTTGGGGAGGGTCGGGACGGACTTATGCGGATCGTATTGCTGGGGGCGCCCGGTTCGGGCAAGGGCACACAGGCGCAGCGGCTGCAAGCCAAGTACGGCGTTCCGCAGGTGTCTTCCGGCGATCTGCTGCGCGACGCCGTCGCACGCAAAACCGCGCTCGGCCTCAAGGTCAAGGCCGTGATGGACCTCGGTCGGCTGGTCTCCGACGACATCGTGCTCGGCCTGATCCGCGAGCGGCTCGGCCGGCCGGACGCCGCGAGTGGGTTCATCCTCGACGGCTTCCCTCGCAACATCGACCAGGCGAATTCGCTGAATGCTCTGCTGAAGGAGCTGCGCCAGCCGATCGATGCCGTGCTGCTGCTCGACGTGCGGCGCGAGACCCTGATCAAGCGGCTCGCCGGTCGTCGCACCTGCCCGACCTGCGGCACCGTGTACAACATCCATTCCATGCCGGCCGGCGCGAACACCTGCTCGCGCGATGGCACGCAACTCGTGCAGCGCGACGACGACAAGGAAGAGGTCGTCGTGAATCGGCTCGAGGTCTACCAGAATCAGACGCGGCCGCTGATCGACTACTACTCGAAGCTCGGACTGCTGCGCGTCGTCGCGGGCGAGGGCGAGCTCGAAGAAGTTTTCGAGCGCATGGAAGCCGCGGCGCTCAGCAAGCCCGTTCCGGCCGACAAGGTGCAGCTGACGACGGGCAAGGTGCGAAGCGCCGCGAAGCGCGCGCCCGCGCGCAAGAAGACGGCGGCTGCACGCAAGAGTGCGAAGCGCACACCGCGTAGAAAAACCGCGAAGAAAGCGGCGACGCGCCGACCGGTGCGAGGCAAGAGCACCAAGCGAGTTGCGAAGCGCAAGGTCGTGCGCTCGCGACGCGCCGCGAAATCGCGACGTAGATAGCCTACAGATCCAATCCCGATTGCCTGGCGGCGGCGAGCAGCGGCTCGCCGATGATCCCGCGTCGCCAGCCGCTCAGCAGATGCTCGGTGCGGCGCGCGAACACGAGTTGTTCGACGTCGCGTCGCGTCGCGAGCAGCTCCGCATTGATCTTCGCGTGCTGCGCCGTCTCGCGCGCGAGGTTCATCAGCTTCGTAACGAGCGCGATCTGTTGCGGCTGCGGACGCGGCGGAGTGCTCGCCGCAGCTTCATTGACTGCATCGGCTCGACCGCGCTCGACCAGCGCAAGAATTTCATCACCACGCCGGCGCACGACGCCGGCCGGCACGCTGCGCGCCGCCTCGAGGTCGAGCGTCGTCGACGGCATTCGCTCTGCGATCTCGCGCAGCGCATCGTCGGCGAGAATCCAGCCGCGCGGCTTGTCGTGCCGGATCGCCGCGGCCTCGCGCCATTGCGCGAGCAACTTGAGCGTGGCGCGCTGCTGCGGCTGCAGCCGATCGAGTCCCTTGAGCCGACGCCACGGCGCGTCCGGATCGGCGCCCTGCAAGTCGAGCCCTTCGAGCTCCCGGGTCTCTTCGTACAGCCACTCGAGCCGCCCCGCAGCCTGCAGCGCGTCGCGCAGATCCAGATACAGCGGTACGAGATAGCGGACGTCGTCTTCGGCGTACTGCAGCTGCTCCGGCGTGAGCGGCCGGCGCGTCCAGTCGGTGCGCGTGTGTCCTTTCGCGAGCGTGTGACCGAGGCGCTCTGCGACGAGCGAGCCATAGCCGATCTGCGCCGGGTAGCCGAGCAGCGCCGCGGCGATCTGCGTGTCGAAGATCGGTCCGGGGACGCTGGCGTCGCGGCGCGCAGTGGCCAGCACTTCCAGATCCTGGCGCGCGGCGTGCAGCACCTTGGTCCGCCGTCGATCGCCGAGGAACTGCCACAGCGGCGTGAGATCAGGGAGCGTCAGTGGATCGAGCACCGCACATGCACCGCTGTTCGCCGCCTGGATCAGGCACAGCTTCGGGAAGTACGTGCTCTCGCGCATGAACTCGGTGTCGAGCGCTATGAAGTCGCCGGGCGCAAGGTTCTCGAGAGCCTGGAGCAGTTCGGCGGAGGTGATGACCGGCGGCGTGGCTGACATGTGGGTCCGTGTACAATCCGCCGCAATTATGCACGTTCACATTCTCGGGATCTGCGGCACGTTCATGGGCGGCATCGCTGCGCTGGCGCGCGCGGCCGGGCACCGCGTGACCGGCTCGGACCAGAACGTCTATCCGCCGATGTCCGACCAGCTCGCGGCGCTCGGCATCGAGCTGATCGAGGGCTACGACCCGCAGCAGTTGCAGCTGAAGCCGGACGTCGTCGTGGTCGGCAACGTGATGAGCCGCGGCAACGCGCTGGTGGAAGCGCTGCTGGAAAGCGGCATTCCTTACACGTCCGGTCCGGAATGGCTGGCGCGCCACGTGCTCGCCGGGCGCTGGACGCTCGCGGTCGCCGGCACGCACGGCAAGACCACGACCTCGAGCATCCTCGCGTGGATCCTCGAGCACGCCGGTCTCGATCCGGGATTTCTGATCGGCGGCGTGCCGGGCAACTTCAACGTGACCGCGCGCCTGGGCGGCGGCCGGCACTTCGTCGTCGAGGCGGACGAGTACGACACGGCGTTCTTCGACAAGCGCGCGAAGTTCGTGCACTACCGCCCGCGCACGGCAGTGCTCAACAACCTCGAGCATGACCACGCCGACATTTATCCCGACGTCGCATCGATCCAATGGCAGTTCCATCAGCTGCTGCGCATGGTCCCACGCAACGGCCTGGTGGTGGCGAACGCCGGCGATGCCAACGTGATGCGCGTGATCGATATGGGGTGCTGGACGCCCGTCGAGCGCTTCGCCGGCACCGTCACGGGCGATACCGCGTGGTATGCGTGCGCACCGGCGGGCGGCGACTACTCCGAGTTCGCGATCATGCAGGGCAATCGTCGCGTGCACGACGTGAAATGGCCGATGCTCGGACGACACAACGCCGAGAACGCGCTCGCTGCCGTGCTTGCTGCGCGCGGGGTGGGCGTTCCGATCGAGACCGCGGTCGCCGCGTTGAAGGAATTCGGTGGAGTGCGCCGGCGGCTGGAAGTGCGTGGCGTCGTCGGCGGCATCACCGTGTACGACGACTTCGCGCATCACCCGACGGCCATCGACCTCACGATCGATGCTCTGCGCCGGCGCATCGGCAGCTCACGCCTCGTGGCTGTGCTCGAGCCGCGCTCCAACACGATGAAGCTCGGCACGCATCGCGATGCGCTCGGGAAATCCCTGGAGCGCGCCGATCGCGTCTGGCTCTACCAGGGTCCGAACGTGAGCTGGGACATCGCGGGCGCGGTGGCCGGGCTCGGCGAGCGCGCGGCAGTGTCGAAGGATCTCGAGCAGCTGGTCACGACGCTCGGCGAGACGCTCGTCAGCGGCGATCACGTGCTGATCATGTCCAACGGCGGTTTCGGCGGCATTCACAAGAAGCTCCTGGAGCGGCTCGCCAGGAAGTAAGCTCGCGTACCCCATGCGTCCCCATGCATAGCGCGACCCCGGCCAGCATTCCGCTGTTCCCGCTGCACACGGTGCTGTTTCCGGGCGGGCCGCTGCGATTGCGCATCTTCGAGCCGCGCTATCTCGACATGGTGAGCCGCTGCATGCGCGAGGATTCCGGCTTCGGCGTCGCGCTCATCGTCGCCGGCCAGGAAGCGGGCGGCGCGGCGCAGACCTTCGAGATCGGCACGCTGGCGCGCATCGTCGACTTCGAGCAGCTCGACGATGGATTGCTCGGCATCACGGCGCGCGGCGAGCGCCGTTTCCGCATCGTGCACGTGCACCAGGAGAGCGACGGCTTGAACGTGTGCCAGGTCGAGTGGCGCGAGGACGAGGCGCGCGCCGAAGTTCCTCCGCAGTATGCCGTGCTCGCGGAATTGCTCCGTCGCGCGATCGAGCAGATCGGGCCGGCCTACGGCGAGCTCACGCCTGCTTACGAAGATGCGAGCTGGGTCGGCATGCGGCTGGCGGAGATCCTGCCGCTGGCGCCTATCGAGCGGCAGGAGCTGCTCGAGCTGCACGACGGACCGCAGCGACTGCAGTGGCTGCAGGCGAGGCTCAACATTCAGGACGCGCGCGACGAGCCCGACGACAACTGACGCCGGTACACGCTGTACGCGACGATGATCGCGACGAACCACGTCAGCGCGGCCCAGCCGATCACGCCGTCATACTGACCGACGATGAAGCTGAACGGCGCGTGGCTGTTGACCGTCGTCGTGTCGCGCAGCACGAAGATCGCGCAGACGCCCGCCGCATGCAGACCGATGCAGCCAGCGATGGCGCCGGTCCGTAAGCGCACCATCGCGAGCAACACGCCGAGCGCTGCCAGCGCGAGGAACGAGTCGACGAGCGCGAGCGGCTGGGCATAGCGCTCGAACAGGCGGCTCAGCACTTCGAAGCCGTGGACCCACGACACCTCTTCCGCCGGCACACGCAGCTTGCCGCCGAGAAAGTGCAGGGCGGCGTACAGCAGAGTCGGGGCGATGATTGCGGCACGCGCGCCGGAAGTGCGCGACACCGCCGTGAACAGGATGCCGCGGAAGAAGGTTTCCTCGATGAACGCGACCGCGAACCCGGACAGCACGCCCCCGAGCAGTAACGGCGGCAGGTCACCGTCGAGCCCCGGCTTGATCTGTCGCACGTCGAGTGCCAGCAGCAGCGCGACGAGCGGTAGCATCAGTCCGATCCCTGCAGCCCAGCCGATGCCGAGCTGACGGAAGAACTCCGCACGCGGCAGGCCGTAGCCGAGCGCCGCGCGGTTCGACAATCCGAGCCGGCGCGTCAGCACGACGAGGCCGATCAGCGCGATGAGCATCGCGAGTCGGTTCATCACCCGGTGCACGGGCTCGACCGATATCGTGCCGACCAGCAGCCACGCCGGATAGGTGAGCGCCGCTGCCAGCAACAGCGCGCCGGCGAGCAGGGCGACGAACAGGGCGAAATTGCGCACGGGCAGCGAGTCGGCTCGAGGGCTACTCGTTGTGAATTATTGGCGACATTTTTCGACGAAGGACCCGGATTCTCGCGGCGGCGACAGTAGCACACCTTCGTAGACTGCGTGCTCCCGCGCAAGGTGCGCACAGGAGATCGAGTCATGGAAGAAGCCAGGGCACTCACGATCGTCACGGCGCTCGCCAGTGGGGTGAACCCGCTTACCGGCGAGCTGTTTGCAGCCGACAGTCCTTACCAGTCGCCGGATGTCATCCGTGCGCTGTACATCGCTGTGCGGGTGCTCGAAGCGCCGGGGCGGCGGCGGACGCGTGGTCCGGGCGCTGCGTCGAGCAACGCCGGCAAACCGTGGAGCGACGACGAGGACCATCAACTGCTGTCGGCATTCGATAACGGTCAGCCGCTCGCGGAGCTGGCGCAGGCGCACGGCCGCACGCGCGGCGGAATTCAGGCGCGCCTCATCCGCCACGGGCGGCTGACGCCGGAAGGCGACCGGCCGATCGGCGGTCCCGGCAAGTGGCGGCCGCACGCCCGCGCCCGCGAGATCGCCTCGTGAAAGGCTTGCATGCCGGCGAACAGCCATGGACAGCCGGGCTTTTTGGTGGCGCGGCACGTACAATCCACGACGTCTGCAGCCACTGCCTTCGTATGTGCAGCGCCCTCTATCAGCCGGTCCCCGACGTCCCGCCCGTCTCGCGCGCGCTGCGCGTCAACATCATCGGAAAGTCGAACGGTGTCGGCCTCGCGCGCGACATCGATCTGCTCGTCAGCGCGTTGCACGCCGCGGGTCATCAGGTTGACGTGACAGTCATCGATCCGGTGCAGGCCAGGCGGCGGCGCTCGCCGCTCGCCCAGTTTGCAGCGCGTGCGCGTCTGGCATGGGGGAACGCGGAAGCGCGTGCGAGCGCATCCGCCACGGACGTCAACGTGATGCTGGAACACGTGTGGCTGCAATATCTCTCGACTGCACCGCTCAACGTCGCGGTGCCGAATCCGGAGTGGTTCGACAGTCACGATCGCCGCTTCGCGACCGACATCGATCGCGTGTGGGCCAAGACGACCTACACGCAGGACCTGTTTCGCGCGCTCGGCTGCAAAACGACCTATATCGGCTTCGACAGCGACGATCGCTACGAGCACGAGGTCGCGAAGCAGCGCAGTTATTTCCACCTCGCCGGCAAGAGCACGATGAAGGGCACGGATCGGCTGGTGCGCCTGTGGCAGCGTCATCCGGAGTGGCCGCGGCTGATCCTCGTGCACCACCGGGACGGCGGCACTGCGCCGCCGGCTGCGCCAAACATCGATGCGCGCGTCGGTTATTTTTCCGAACAGGAGCTGCGCAGGCTGCAGAACGAGAGTTGGTTCCATCTCTGCCTGTCGCTGACGGAAGGCTGGGGACACTACATCGCGGAAGCGATGAGTGTCGGCGCCGTGACGATCACAGTGGACGCGCGGCCGATGAACGAGCTCGTCGGCACGGATCGCGGCGTGCTCGTGCCGTTTCGCGGAACCGGCACGCAGCATCTGGCAACGACGTACCAGTTCGACGAGGGCGGGCTCGAGGCAGCAATCGAACGCACCATCGCGATGAGCGATGAGGAGTGTGCGCGGCTCGGCGCCGCCGCACGCGCCTGGTTCGTCGAGAACAAGAGCGGCTTCACCAGCCGCATCGAGGCAGCGCTGCTCGCGCTGGATCAAGGCTGACGGTGTGATGGACCACGTACGCGCTCTCAGGGCCGGCATGCTCATGCTGGCGACAGCACTCTCGTATCCCGGGCTCGCCGCCGCACGCGGCGTGAGTCCTTATCTGCCGCTCGACACGTCTCCCGAAATCGAGCGCGAGATCGACCAGGTGATGCTGTTTGCCGGACGGCCGATCGTGCGGCGTCCCATTGCTGCGGCAACGGTGCTGGAAGCCCTGCCGGATGCCTGCAAGGTCGACGAGGCGCTCTGCAATCGCGTGCGCCGCTACCTGAACAGGTACATGAAGCGCTACGCAGTGACCGATGCGAGCATCGAAGTGGCAGCGACCGAGGATTCGAATCGCACGGTGCCGAACCGGCACGGCATGTCGGAGGAGGACACCTGGGCGGCTTCGGCGTCCGCGTACTTCCAGCCATCCGACTATGCCCTGCTGCAGCTCGGCGGCGTTGCATATGCGGACACCACGGATCCGACCGGCTCGATCCTGAGCGTCGGCTTCGAGTACGCGCAGCTCGACGTGGGCTATCGCGACCACTGGTTCTCGCCCATGAGCGACAGCAGCATGCTCATCGGCACGCAGGCGCGCACGATGCCGGGCGTCACGCTCTCGAACTACACGCCGATCACCGGGCTCGGCCTGCGCTACGAGGCGTTTATCGCCGAGATGAGTCACATCGACGACATCGCGTTCGAGGGAGGCACGACCAGCGGCAAGCCCCGGCTCGCCGGCCTGCAGCTCGAGATGTCGCCGGCGCACGGCTGGACGTTGACCGCGAGCCGTCTGCTTCAGTACGGCGGCGGCGAACGCGACGATTCGTGGAGCGGTTTGTTGCATGCATTCTTCCAGCCGGGAAGCTACGACAACATCAGTGACGACCTGACGCGGGACGACGAGTTCGGCAATCAGACGGCCGCGCTGAGCAGCAGCTTCGTGTTCCCGGCGAGGCATCCGTTCTCGGTGTACTTTCAGTACGCGGGCGAAGACGGCTCGCGCGGCGAGGGCTGGCGCCTGGGCAACGTCTCGCTCTCTGCGGGCATCGACCTCCCGCGCCTGTGGGATCGCTTCGATCTCACTTATGAAGTCTCGGACTGGCAGAACGGCTGGTACCAGCACCACATCTACCCCGCAGGCCAGTCGAACCATGGACATGTGATCGGTCATTGGGGCGGCGACGACCGCGTGCTCGAAGACGGTGTGGGCGCGCAGAGTCACAGCTTGCGCATCGGCTGGCTGCCGTCGTTCGGCGGACGTTTCGAGCTGCGCTATCGCACGCTCGCCAACGAGGATTACTCGCCGTTCGACTACGAGCGCGAGCACCAGCTGGCGTTGCGCTATTCGCGAAGTGGCGGGCAGTTCGTCTATGGCGCTGAGGTCGACGTCGGGCGCGATGTGTTCGGTGAGCACTTCGGACGCGTCGGCGGATTTCTGCGGCTCGCGCCCGGCGAGCCCGAGCTCGGCGGCGCGGTGGAATCAGGGCAGGGCGATCTGAGCGGGCGCGTGCAGGTCTTCGTCGACGGCGGCGTGAATGTCACCCGCCTGGAGTTCGATCCGTCGGACAAGAACGCCACGCCGCAACGGGAGGTGACGACCACCGGGCCGCACGTGGCCATCGGTGTGCGCGGCGCCGTCTCGAACCGCTCGGACTTCGGGACGCGCATCGAGCTCGACGAAATCGATGGCAGCACGCTGATCGGCGTGCGCGCCATCGACTACCGCTATCGCGTCGGCGAGAAGCTCGCATTCAGCGTCTTTGCCGGTGCGGCGCGCTACGGCGTGGAGACTGCGGCTTACGGCTACTACGGCGGCCTCGGTGCGCAGTGGCGTAACGTCGTGAACGGAATCGACCTCAACCTCGATCTGCGCGCTTCGGACAAGATCGCCCGCGACGCGCTGCTGCCGAGCGACCCTGAGAGCGTGTGGGGCGACGTGCTCTATCAGCTCTACAGCGCGAACCTGTACCTAAGCTACCGGTTCTGACCGAGGGGCAGCGATGCTGCCCGGGAAAATCCTCAGTGGACGCTGAATGCGCGGCGCGCCGCCGCGACGGTCGCGTCGATGTCCGCATCGCTGTGCGCCGCCGAGATGAATCCGGCTTCGAACGCCGACGGCGCCAGGTAGATCCCTTCGGCCAGCATCGCGTGGAAGAATCGCTTGAAGCGCTCGACGTCGCACGCCATCACGTCGGCGAACGAGTGCACCGGCTGCGCGCTGAAGAACAGGCCGAACATGCCGCACACGTGATTGGTGACGAATGGCACGCCGGCGGCGCGTGCTGCCGCGTTGAGGCCGTCCATCAGCCGCTGCGTTTTCTCTGCAAGCTTCGCGTGAAAGCCCGGCGCAGCGACGCCGGTGAGCGTCGCCTGTCCCGCGGCCATCGCCAGCGGATTGCCCGATAACGTGCCGGCTTGATAGACCGGCCCGAGCGGCGCGATGCGCTCCATGATCTCGCGACGTCCGCCGAATGCGCCGACCGGCATGCCGCCGCCGACGATCTTGCCGAGGGTCGTGAGGTCCGGCTTGATGCCGTACAACGCCTGCGCGCCGCCGAGTGCGACGCGAAATCCCGTCATCACTTCATCGAAGATCAGCACACTGCCGTGCTGGTCGCACACCTTGCGCAGTGTCTCGAGAAATCCGGGCGCGGGCAGTACGCAGTTCATGTTGCCGGCGACCGGCTCGACGATGATGCAAGCGATCTCTTTGCCGACGGACGCGAACAGTTCCTGCACCTGGGCGCTGTCGTTGTAGGCGAGCGTCAACGTCTGGGCGGCCAGCTCTTTGGGCACGCCAGGCGAAGTCGGCACGCCGAGCGTCAGCGCACCCGAGCCGGCCTTGACCAGCAGCGAATCGGAATGGCCGTGATAGCAGCCCTCGAACTTGACGATCTTGTCGCGGCCGGTGTAGCCGCGCGCCAGCCGGATCGCGCTCATGGTCGCCTCGGTACCCGAGCTCACCATGCGCACCAGCTCGATCGCCGGCATCAGCTCGCAGATCTGGCGCGCCAGCTGCGTCTCGATCTGCGTCGGCGCGCCGAACGACAGGCCGAGCGCGGCGCGCTCCTGCACGGCGCGCACCACGGGCTCGTACGCGTGGCCGAGGATCATCGGGCCCCACGAGCCGACGTAGTCGATATAGCGGCGGCCATCGTGGCCGAACACGTACGCGCCGCTGGCGCGCTCGATGAACACCGGCTCGCCGCCGACGGCGCGGAACGCGCGCACCGGGGAATTTACGCCGCCGGGAATGTAGCGGCTGGCATCGCTGAACAGGGACACGTGCGACTCCGTGATGGCAGGGGCCCGGGAAGCATAGCCGAGGCAGTCACTTGCCCTATAATCCGGGGCCTTCAGCTTCCTGCCTGGCGTTGCGTTCCTTCATGAAAGCTTACATGTGCGTGATCTGCGGCTACGTCTATGAAGAAGAAAAAGGCGATCCCGCATCCGGCATAGCGCCGGGCACGCGCTGGGATGACGTGCCGCTGTCGTGGCGCTGCCCCGACTGCGGCGCCGGCAAGGAAGACTTCGAGATGGTCGAAGTGTGAGTGAAGAGTCGGGCTGAAGCCCGACCTACAGCTGTTTGATCTTGTAGCCCTTGCGCTCCAGCAGGTCTATGACGCTGTCGGTGCCGACCAAGTGCAATGCGCCGACGACCACCAGATAGTCGTCCTTGTCGTCGAGCAGCTGCTCGATCTGCGGAACCCACTTTCGATTGCGCTCGACGGTCAGTGGCCGATACAGGTCCGGGTATTCGTCGTAGCCTTCCTGCAGCAGCTTCGCCATTCCCTTGGCATCGCCGCGGCGCCACGCGCTCAACAGCTCGTCCAGCTCGCTCGACATGCGCTGCGCATCCTCCACGCTGTAGAGCAGGAACTCGCGCTGCTGCTTGTCCGGCAGCCCGGCCATGATCTGCAGCTGCTCGCGGGCGGTCTCGAGGCCGCGAATCGGCTTGCGGTCTGCGCTCGCGCGCTGTGTCAGGCGCTGTTCGACGCCCGAGGCGGCGTCGAAGCCGAGCTTCATCATCTGGACCTGCACGAGCGTGATCGCGGCGAACCACGGCTTGAAGCGGTCGAACAGCGCCGTGTCGACGCCCAGCGGCTGCACCTTGGCTACGAACTGCTTGTAGGCCTCGGGGCCGAGCTGCTGCTGCAGCGACTGGTCCTCCGGCTGCATCGCCAGCTCCATGACGTCGTGCTGCATCTGCGCGGGATCGAGATCGTCCATGTCGATCTCCATCAGCAGCGACTCGGCATCCGCGTAGGCCGCGTCGATCGCCGCGGGCAGCGTCTCGCTCGGCTGCAGCATGTGGACGGAGCCGAGCAGGTAGACCTTG
>JBIOUH010000126.1:0-36688 GCA_044866955.1 Steroidobacteraceae bacterium | reverse complement strand
TGCGGCATCTCACCAACCGCCAACCGCTAACCGCCAACCGCTTCTATTCCATCCGTTTCCGGTTGTCGTCCGGATTGCGGTCGATCAGCTTGTTATAGGGATCGAGGCCGACTTCGAACGGCCGAGTGTCGGTCACGAACGCAATCGTGCCCTTGCCCTGCGTGATGTGCTGCGGTTGCAGGTAGAGAGCCTGTTCGGTGTGCTCGCCCTCGCCTGCTTTGCGCACGAACGCTCCGACCTGCATCCAGTCATCGAGAGGCAGGTCGGTTTCCTTGCCCAGCCCGTCGGCTTCGTGCTTCTGCGTTTCGTAGTCGATCGTCACGTCGAACTTACCGTCGGCGCGCGGCTTCGCGCTCGCATTGACGACCTTGATGTCGTACAGCACGATTTTCGCGAACAACTCGTCGAGCAGCTTCTGCTTCTCGGACGGCGTCTGCGCGCGGAGGTAGTCGAGCAGCTCGAGCGTGGTCGTGTAGGGCGGCTGCTGGAACGCCTTGTCGCGGATGTACGCCGCCAGCGCGCGGTTGAGATTCTCTTCGCCGATCTCATCGCGCAGGCGATAGAAGATCAGCGAGCCCTTGCGGTAGTGGATGTAGCCCTGGTCCTCGACGCGCATCAGCGGCAGCTCCTCGATGACCTCGCCGCCGCGGCCGCGCAGGTACGAGTCGAGCTCGTACTTGAGGAAGTGCCGCAGGTGCTCGCGGCCGTACTCCTTCTCCATCACCATCAGCGCCGAGTACTGCGCCAGCGACTCGGCGAGCATGCTCTGCCCCTGCACGTTCGCGCCGATCACCTGGTGCGCCCACCATTGGTGCGCGACTTCGTGCGCAGTGACATAGAACGGATAGTCGATGTGCTCGGGATCGCGCAGGTCGGCGATGAAGCCGATCGATTCCGAGAACGGAATGGTGTTGGCGAAGCTCTGCGCGAACTTGGCGTAGCGCGGGAACTCGAGGATGCGCACCTGCTTGTGCTGATACGGCGAGAAGTTGGTCGTGAAATAGTCGAGCGACTTGCGGGTCGCGTCGATCATGCGCTCGACGTTGTACGGATGCTTCGGGTCGTAGTAGACCTCGATGGGCATGCCGTGCCACTCGCCGCGCCGCACCTCCCAGCGCGCCGAGAGATAGCAGAAGAACGCCAGCATCGGGCTGTCCATCTTGTAGTGGAAATAGCGCCGGCCATTCTGCGTCCACTCGCGCTGCAGGTATCCGGGCGCGAGCGCGATCTGGTCGGCGCTGGTACTGACCGTGGTCTCGAAGTTGATCCAGTCCGAGTCCGCGAAGCCGATGCTGCCGCGCGCCGACTCGTCTTCGAGCTTCGGCTTGCGCGGCACTTCGCCGAGCCCACGCTTGCGGCGCTCGTTACGATCCAGGATCTGCGCATCCTCGCTGTAGCCGAAGTGCGGGAACATGGTCTGGCTGTTGAAGAACGTGCCGTTGTAGTTGAGCTGCGAGCGCAGGTCGCCGCCGCCGGTCGAGGGCGGCATGCCCGTGTTGGTGAAGCCGCGCTCCGCACGTTCCACGACGAACTCGATGTTCATGTCCGCGCCCGCCGCCAGCGGCTGCGCCAGCTTGTAGATTCGATAGCCGAGCTGCTCATCATCGACGGTCAGCTGTGCCGTGGCCGGCTGCGTTACCCGCAGCTTCGCGCGCGGATCCATCGTGACGTGCAGCTCGCTGATCGGCGCATCGTGCTTGTTGACGATGCGGTAGTGACCGCGAATCTCCACGCGCCGCTCTCGAGGATAGATGTCGACGTCGGCGCGAACGTCGGCGATGCGCGGCTGCGGCACATCCTTGTACTTGCGGTACTGCTTCTCGTAGCTCGCCTGGCGGTCGAGCACCACGTCGCGCGGCAGGTATTCGTTGAGAACGTTGGTGTTGTAGAAAATCCAGCCGCCGAGCGCGGCGAACGCAAGTGCGAGGCCGGCGAGCGCCGCGCCCTGGGGCCCACGGAGTATGCGCAGAGCATGCCGCCAGCGAACGCGCCAGCTCTGTGCAACGCCGCGCACCCAGAACGCGGCAGCAAGGATCAGCAGCATCGCCGCGAACACAGTCCAGTACGCCCGGAACCACGCCCACGCCTGCAGCACGTGGCCGAAGCCGTTCATGTCGGAGTACGGAACATCGGGCGCCGACGGGTACAAGTACAGGTTGTGCTCGAAGCGCATCGCCTGGAACACGATGCTGAGCAGCAGGCCGACGATGAGCAGCAGATAGCCGAGGAACTTCTGATTGCTCACGACCTGCAGGAACACCGCGAGCACCGCCATCAGGACGAAAGGCACTGAATCTATGAGCACGGTCTCGAGGTAGACGCCGGGCTCGATGTTCGTGTAGCCATGCCCGAGCTGAAACGCGATGGACGCCACGACGCCGGCGAGCATGAATGCGAGCACGACCGCGAACATCGCCGTCGTCTTTGCAAGCAGCGGCACCCAGTTCGGCACCGGCATCGCGTCGCTCACTTCGGCGAGCTTGGCGTCGCGCTCCTTCCACATCACCTCGCCTGCGTAATAGGCGACGATCAGCACGAGCAGGAACTGGTAGCTGCCGCGCATCGCGTCGAGCATGCGCGCAGTGACTGGATAGATCTTGGTGCCGAACTCGCTGTCGTAGACGCCGGCACTGCTCAGGAAGTTGAGGATTCCGAAGCCGATGAGCACGAGGAACGGGATGCTGCGCACCACTGCCACAGTGTCGAAGCGCGCCTGGTGAAGCAGCTGGCGCCAAGCGACGCCGGTGTCGAATGTGCGCGGCGCTGCGGCGACGAACTTCGGAACGATCTGCGGCGGACCTGCATCCGCGCTGGCAGCCAATAGCGCGCGCTTCCGGCGACGTTTGCCGGTGCCGGCGCGCTGCGGCCGGAACGCTACGTGCGCTGCGACCATCAATGCCGCAGAGATCCCGAGCCACAGCACGCGATTGGCCAGCAGCAATCCGCTCAGTTCGGGCAGCTGCGTGTTGCGCTCGTTGACCGACCAGTACCGCATCGCGCGGTCGGTGGTTTCGGCCGCGAAGGGATCGAGCAGCGAAACGATCGTGTCGTACTGGATATCGCCCGCAAGCGCGACAGCGACGAACCACAGCACGACGAAACCGAGCGCGCCCAGCACGACGCCGAGCAGCCGCCGCGTCGTGACGGCGAGCAGACTCATCAGCGCGCCGAGGAATATCAGGTTCGGCACGATGATGACGCCGAGCACCCACAGGTACGGCCGCAGCGAGAACGGTCCGAGCCGTTCCGGGTCCAGCCACGGCATGAAGGTGCCGACGCCGATCGCCAGCGCCATGATGGTGTAGACGATCAGGCTCGCGAGCAGTCCGGCGCTGAGGCGTCCCCACAGGTAGCCGCCCTTGCGCATCGGCGAGGAGAAGAACAGCTCGTCGGCGCCGAGCTCCGCATCGCGCAGCAGCGGCTGCCCGAGCGTCGCGATCGCCACGAAGGTGCCGACGACGGAGAACACCGTGAGGAAGGTGAGGATCACCGCGGGCGCATTGCGATGCGTATTGCCGATGCCGCCGCCGATCGACACGAAATCGGTCGTCGTCGCGAGGAAGCCGACAGCGGCGAACAGCAGCGCCACGATCCAGACGAGCGGATACCGGAGCTGGTATTTCAGCTCGAAGCGGAAGAATTCGCCGAACATCAGGCGGCCTTCGCGGTCGTGCTGCGATGGGCACGCAGGCGCTGGAAGTACACATCTTCCAGTGCCGGATCGACTGCAGTGAAACCGTCTCCCGGCGGAGTCTCGCTGTAAACATGAATGAGCGGCTGACCGTCGATCATGCGTGAAGACAGCACGTTGAAGCGCTGCTGATACTCGGCCAGCTCTGCCGCGCTCACGCGCCTGCTCCACACGCGCTCGTTCAACGTGGCGATCGCCGCGCGCGGCTCGCCGGTCATCAGCACCTGGCCTTGCGAGATGATCGCCATGCGCGAGCACAGGCCGGCAACGTCTTCGACGATGTGCGTCGAGAGGATCACGACGACCTGCTCGCCGATGCCGGCCAGCAGGTTCAGGAACCGATTGCGCTCTTCGGGATCGAGGCCGGCGGTGGGCTCATCGACGATCACCAGCCGCGGGCTGCCGAGCAGGGCCTGCGCGATGCCGAAGCGCTGGCGCATGCCGCCGGAGAACGTGCCGAGCTTGCGCTTGCGCACGTCCCACAGGTTGACCTGTCGCAGCAGGCCTTCGACGGTTTCGTCCCGCTCCTTGCGGTTCACGAAGCCTTTCAGCACCGCAAAGTGCGTGAGCATGTCCAGCGCGCTGACCTTCGGATACACGCCGAAGTCCTGCGGCAGATAGCCGAGCGTGCGGCGGATGCGATCCTTGTCGGCGACGACATCGATGCCGTCGAACGTGATGCTGCCGCTGTCCGGGTCCTGCAGCGTCGCGATGGTGCGCATAAGCGAGGATTTGCCGGCCCCGTTCGGGCCGAGCAGGCCGAACATGCCGCGCGGCACTTCCAGCGAAACCTCGCGCAACGCCTGGACGTCGCCGTAGCTCTTGGAGAGATTGCGAATGGAAAGCATGCCGGTGCGGCCCCGCGAGTTGTTTTCGAGTCCCCAAAATACACGGCCCGCCGCGCAAAGTTGCACGGCGGGCCGTATTGATCCGCAAGCGGCTCCGTCGCTGGCTTACACGGGGTTGGCCGGCCGGCTGTTACCGCGCTGCGAGAGATCGTGCTCCATCCAGCGCGCCTCGATCTTGCGCCCTTCGACGAAGTAATAGATGAGATAAGCGAGCCCGATGCCGAGCGGGATCAAGCCGGCGAACACCGGGATGTCTTCGTCGTTGCCGGCCAGCGCGCCGACCACGAAGGCGAGGCCGATGAAGAACCACACCAGTCCCGGCAACAGTGCCGTGCTACGCCGCTTCGGCGTACTGCGACCGTCGATCAGCTCGATAGGCAGCGGCGGAATTTCCATGCCGCGCTCGATGGCTGCCATGCGCTCGGCATGATGCAGCTCCATCAGCTTGCGGCGCTTGTGGTAGTTCAGTGAGAACCACACGATGATGACGACCGCCGGCCCGCCGATGCCGAACAGGATGCCGAATATTGGAATAATTTCTTCGACCATTTTTTTCGCAGCCTCGCTTGCGTTGAACCTAACAGGATTGTCGGTTCAGACGCAGCCCCCCTGCCGCAAGGTTGCAGTGACGTTGCAGTCGGCCAATTGCGGCCCGCAGCCGGCAGATGGTGGACCGTGCAGGGATCACGCTTGCTAGAGTCGCCCGCAACCTTTCACCCCCCTGCGCCGTCCCAACCCCCAATGACGTCATCGCCCGCTTCCCAGGCAGACGCTCAGATCCAGGAGCGTTTGGCTGCCAAGCAGTACCGCGAGGCGTTCGGGCTGTTGCTTCCACACTATCGGGACCGCGTTTTTCGACTTACATTCAGTATGTTACGAGATCGGGCACTGGCTGAGGACACCACGCAGGACATCTTCCTGCGGGTCTGGCGCGCCCTGCCGGGGTTCGCCGGGCAGTCCCAGCTTTCGACCTGGATCTATGCGATCTCCAAGAACGCCTGCCTGTCCGAGCTGCGCAAGCGCCGGCCCCAGGTCTCGCTCGACGCCGATGAGGAAGAGCAGTCTGCCGAGGTCCGGGCGCTGGCCAGCGAGGACAAGGACGACTCTGCGACCGTCAGCGTCGGACAGCTCCTTGACCAGCTTCCGGAACGCTATCGCCAGGCCGTCGTTCTGTTCTACATGGAAGACAAATCGTATGAGCAGACGGCGGCCAGCCTCGGGCTGCCGCTCGGCACCGTCAAAGCCTTGCTCCATCGCGCCCGCAAGCGCCTAATCGAGCTGACCAGAGAAGCCGCATGAGCGCCCCGATCTCCAATCCGTCCGCCGCCCGCGATCATCACCTCGAGTGGAACGATCGCCTGCAGGATTGGCTGGACGGCGATCTGAGCGCCGCGGACGAGGCCGCGCTGCAAGCTCACATGGCTGGCTGCGCGCTATGCCGCGCGCGGGCCGATGAACTGCGGGAGCTCGATTTCAGCCTGTCGACCGCGGCTCCGCGCCTCGCACTCGACGCCGCATTCGATGCGCGGCTGTTCGCGCAGATCGATGCGATCGACGATTCCAAGCGCGCCGAAGCGCGGCAACGGATGGAACGTGAACTGCAGCAGAATCTACAGGCGCTGGCACGCGGCTGGCGCCGCTCGCTGCTCGTGATCGCCGCGGGCGCAATCGCTGGCGTTGCAATGGCGCTCGGACTCGCCTCGTGGTTGAACGACGCGGCCGTGATGCACACGCTGGTCGCGGAGAGCGCCCGCCTCGGCTCGGAGAATTCCGGGTCCGTGCACCTGATCGTCACGACGCTGCTCGGCGCCAGCCTCGGCGGCGCGATCGCCCGCTGGCTCGCTTCCGTCGTCGAGTAGCGCTGTAGAGCGGGCTGCCGCCCGACTCTCGCCCATGTCCGGCTAAAGCCCGACCTACAACCCTGTACAATGCGCGCCCCATGCACGCCAGCTCGCCTGCAGCGGCCGTCGCGGATCCTCGCAGCGACACCAACCGCAAGCTCGTCATCGCCGCGCTCGGCGTAGTCTTCGGCGACATCGGCACCAGCCCGCTGTACGCGTTCCGCGAGTGCCTCAATCCCGAGCACGGCATCGCCCTCACGCAAGCGAACATCATCGGCCTGCTGTCGCTGATTCTCTGGTCGCTGGTGCTCATCATCGCGGTCAAGTACGTCGCGATCGTGCTGCGCGCGGACAATCGCGGCGAAGGCGGCGTGCTCGCGCTCAGTACGTTGTTGTCGAGCGCCAGCAGTAACTGGCGGATCTGGGCGCCCGTCAGCGCAGTCGGCGTGTTCGGCGCTGCGCTGTTCTTCGGCGACGGCTTCATCACGCCCGCGATTTCGGTGCTCAGCGCGATGGAAGGCCTGGCGGTCGCGACGCCGCGGCTAGAACACTTCGTGCTGCCGGGTGCGCTGCTCATCCTGACGACGTTGTTCATGGTGCAACGGCGCGGCACGGGCGCGATGGGACGAATGTTCGGCCCGGTCACGCTGGTCTGGTTCCTCACGCTCGCTCTGCTCGGCGTGCGCTGGATCATCACCAAGCCGGACGTCGTGTTTGCGATCAATCCGCTCTATGCCCTGCATTTCTTCCTGAACAACGGCGTCTCGGGATTCGTCGTGCTCGCCTCGGTGTTCCTCGCGGTGACCGGCGGCGAAGCGCTGTACGCCGACATGGGCCATTTCGGCCGCGCGCCGATTCGCCGCGGCTGGTTCATGATCGTGCTGCCGGCGCTGGTGCTCAACTATTTCGGCCAGGGCGCGCTGCTGCTGGAGAATCCGAGCGCGATCTCCAACCCGTTCTACCTGATGGCGCCGAGCTGGCTGCTGCCCGTCATCATCGTATTGGCGACCGCGGCGACCGTGATCGCTTCGCAGGCGGTGATCTCCGGCGTGTTCTCGATCACGCGCCAGGCGCTGAACCTCGGCTATCTGCCGCGGCTGCGCGTGCAGCATTCCTCGGAGGAAGAGATCGGCCAGGTCTACGTGCCGACGCTGAACTGGATGCTGTTCGCCGGCACCATGACGCTGATCATCGTGTTCCAGTCGTCGAGCGCACTGGCCGGCGCGTACGGCATCGCGATCTCCAGCACGATGCTGATCGACAGCATCCTGGTGATCATGCTGATGCGCGTGCGGCAGGACCGGCATCGCCGTCTCTACATGGCAGCGCTCAGCGTGGTCATCATCGTCGAGGCCGCGTTCTTTTGCTCGAACCTGCTGAAGTTCGACGACGGCGGCTGGCTGCCGATCGCCGTCGCCGTCGTCGCTTACGTGCTCATGACGACCTGGCAGGAAGGGCGACGTACGCTGAACTGGCTGGTGGCGAAAGAGCAGATGCCGGTGCGCGATTTCCTCGCGCTGCTCGAGCGCGATCCGCCGGTGCGCGTCGCCGGTACCGCGGTATACCTCGCGAGCGAGGCCGGCGGCATGCCGCGCGCTCTGCTCAACAACCTGCGCTTCAATCGCGTCCTGCATCAGCGCAATGTGCTGCTCACGTTCGTGCGCCCCGAAGTGCCATTCGTCGGCGCGGAGAATCGCGTGGAGATCCAGAACCTCGGCGAAGGTCTGTGCCGCATCATCGCGCGCTACGGCTTCATGGAGACTCCCAACGTGGTCGCGGCGTTGCGCGCAGCCGAAGAAGCAGGCGTGCCCTATGAGCCGGAGCAGACCGTGTACGTGGTCGGCCGCGAGAATCCTGTGTTCGCCGTCGGCTCCGGCATGCCGCTGTGGCGCAAGCGGCTGTTCGCCTTCATGGGCCGCAACAGCCAGCTCGCTGCGATTCACTTCGGCGTGCCGAGCCATCGGCTGCTCGAAGTGAGCAGTCAGGTGAGGCTGTGACGGCATGGTCGAAGATCCGCCGCTCACCGACCTGATCCGCCGCGCCCAGGACGGGGATACGCAGGCGCTCAAGTCCGTATTCGACGTCACGTATGAGGACCTGCGCCGGCTGGCGCGGTCGCGGCTGAGCAAGGGCGGACGCGCTACGCTGCTCGACACATCGGCCCTGGTGCATGAAAGCTACCTGCGCTTCGCCAACGCCGGCCAGCTGCGCATCGAAGACCGTCAGCACTTTCTGCGCTATACGAGCCACGTCATGCGCTCCGTCGTCGTCGACCTGGTGCGCGGCAAGCTGGCCGAGCGCCGCGGCGGCGGCGTCAGGCGCGTCACGCTCAACACCGGCATCGGCGACGGCGCACCGGCCGCCGAAACCGAAATCCTGCGGGTCCACGAAGCGCTCGAACAACTCGCTGCGCTCAACTCGCGCATGGCCGAGGTCGTGGAGATGCGGTACTTTGCCGGCCTCACCGAGAGCGAAATTGCCGACGCGCTCGGCGTCACCGAACGCACCGTGCGGCGGGATTGGGAGAAAGCACGCCTGCTGCTCGCCGAAGCGCTGAGCTGATGTCCGGTTTGCGCGTGGCGATTCCGTAGAACGAACGCAACAGCGACTGAACGGGGACTTCGTGTCGAAGCTCAGACTCGATCCCGCATCGTGGTCCGAACTGGAGCGGCTGCTCGACGAAGCGCTCGACCGCCCGGCGGCGGAGCGCGCCGGCTGGCTGGACTCGCTCGACCCGCAGTTCGACGCCCTGAAGCCGCAATTGCGGGCGCTGCTGACGCGCGCCGCCGCAGTCGAGACCAGCGATTTTCTCGCGATGTTGCCGAGCGTCGAGCTCGAATCCGCTGCAGGCGTGCCTGCAGACGGCCGCATCGTCGGCCCGTATCGCCTCGTGCGCGAGCTCGGCCGCGGCGGCATGGGCTCGGTGTGGCTCGCCGAGCGCGTCGATGGTCTGATCGACCGGCCGCTCGCGCTCAAGCTGCCGCACGCGATCGGCAGCTTCCCGGGCCTCGCCGAGCGGATGGCGCGCGAGCGAGCGATCCTCGCTGCGCTGAATCATCCGCACATTGCGCGGCTGTACGACGCCGGGCTCACCGACGACGGCCAGCCGTATCTCGCGCTCGAATACGTGGAAGGCCGGCCGCTCGACCAGCATTGCCGCAGCGCCAATGACGGCCAGCCGCTCGATCTGCGCGCACGGTTGCGCCTGCTCGTCCAGGTAGCGAACGCTGTCGCTTACGCGCACGGCAAGCTGATCGTTCACCGCGATCTCAAGCCCGCCAACATCCTGGTGAACGCCGATGGCTACGTTCGGCTGCTCGACTTCGGCATCGCAAAAATACTCGACGAGGATGCAGCTCGCGGCAGTGCGCTCACCGAGTTCGGCGCGCGTGCGCTGACCCCGGACTATGCGTCGCCGGAACAAATCCGCGGCGAGCCTCTGACTGTCGCTGCAGACGTGTACGCGCTCGGAGTGCTGCTCTATGAGCTGTTGACCGACCGACTGCCCTTTCCGCGCACGTCGCGGCCCGAGCTGGAACACGCGATCCTCAACCTCGACCCACAGCAGCCGAGCGAAGTGGCCGGGCGCTCGCTGCGCGGCGACCTCGACACGATCACGCTCAAGGCGCTGAAGAAGCAGCCGGAAGAGCGCTACTCGACGGCCAACGCATTCGCCGAGGACGTCGCGCGCTACCTCGATGGGCGTCCAGTGCTCGCGCGGCCGGACAGCGCCGCGTATCGATTGCTGAAATTCACGGGCCGGCACAAGGTCGGTGTCGCAGCCGCGTCCACTGCGCTGCTCATGACCATCGCCGGCGCGGCGGTTTCGCTCTGGCAGGCGCGTGTCGCAATCGCCGAAAAAGAGCATGCGGAAGAAGTCGAGCGCTTCGTCGTCGGCATTTTTCAGGAAGCCGACCCTTATCGACAGGCGGGACGGCCAATCACTGCGGCGGAGCTCCTGCGGCACGCACAGAACGACATCGGTGACCGTTTCGCCGGTCGCAGCGCGCTGCGAGTCAGCCTGCTCGGCCTCGTCGGCACCGGCTTGATGAATCTCGACGAGCTGCCTGCCGCGGAATCGTCGGTGCAGCAGGCCGTCGCAGACGCGGTGCTGCTCTACGGCCAGGAACACATCGAAACGCTGCGTGCGCGCGTGCTGCTCGCCGAAGTTCACGCGGCCAGGCGCAACAACGCCGCGCTACGTCAGGAGCTGCCGCCACTGCTCGCTGCAGCGCGCCGTGTCGTTGCGCAGGAACCCGGGCTGCTGGTTCGTGTGCTCAAAGCGCAGACCGATCTCGCCATCGAAGAATCTCGCTTCGCCGAGGGTGAGGCACCGGCGCGCGAAGCGTTCCAGCTCGCGCTACGCGCGCTGGGACCGCGAGATCCATTGACCGTCGGCGCATCGACGCTCCAGGCCGAGGCTGTCATGTTCGGCCGCGCTCCGCCCGAGGTCACGATGGCGGAAGCGCAGCGCGGGCTGGACTTCGCGCTCGCTGCGTACGACGGCCGCGAAGACAATCCGCGCGTGATCCAGATGCGCGACGTACACATCCGCGCACTGCAGGCCACGGGCAGGATCGAGGACGCGATCGCCGAAGGCGATCGCATCATCGCCAGCGCCGGCGCTGCATTCGGTCCGTCGAGCATGGCGGTCGCGTACGCAATGATGAACACCACGCGTATGCGCATGCGCGTCGGCGACGTTGCCACCGCTGTCGCTCACAGCCGCCAGAGCCTCGATATTCTCGGCTCGCGCATCGACCAACAGTCGCGGGAGTATGTATATGCCCGCGCTTCTTATGCACTCGCGCTGATGGCGGCCCATCGGTTCGACGAAGCACTTCCGGAGCTGGACGCGGTGCTGCGTTTTGCGGAGAAGACTCGCGGCAAGGACAGTTGGGACGCGATCACCCTGCGTTACCAGCATGCTCTTACGCTCGCGAGCCTGGGACGCGACGCGGAAGCTCGCCTGGAAGCTGCAATCCCGGTGGATCCGAACCACGCGGACTACGACGCGGGCTGGATCAACCGCATGCAGGGATCGATTGCGCTACTGACCGGCGACTACGAAGCCGCTGTGGCGAAACTGCGAGCTGCTGAACAGCTGCTGGCGGGCCCGCAAGCCGCATGGCGTCTGCCGCCGATCCTGACTCACCTCGGCCTCGCACAGCTCGAAGGCGGCGACTCAGCCGCGGCTCTGGCGACGCTGACCCGGGCGCTGCAGGCGAGCGACGCGGTGAAGCTGCGAATGAACCCGACCTACGCGGATGCGCTGTGCGGCCTCGGCCGTGCACACCTCGAGACGAACTCTCCTGTGGCGGCACTCGCGCCGCTAGAGCGCGCAGACGCCTTCTGGCGGGAGTTCGATGCGGAGAACGTCAGCGGCGGTCCTGCCGCGTACTGGCTGTCGCGAGCATACGCGTTGGCAGGGCGCAAGACGGATGCCACAGTCGCGCTGGCACGGGCACGAGCGTTGCGAGCGATATAGGCTCAGCCTCGCTCCAGCTCCGTCGCGGATTGACGGACCCGCGCCAGCTCCTCCTCCACGCAGCGGCGCCACTCGCTTTGTTGTTCGAGCAGCTCGTTCAAGCCAGCGTCGAGCTCGAGCGCACCTTTCGCAACGTAGCCGCATGCAACGAGCGTGGACGCCAACGTGACGATGCTGAGTGCGATCAGCAACATGGTTTTCTTTTCCTTCGCGCGCCCTTCCGCGCTGAGTGCCGTGGCGCAGCGTAGCGAAAGGATGCGCAGGTCGCTGACCCTCACACGGCCAATGCGACCTGCATCACACTTTCTGCTCCTCACGGCGTTGCCCGGATGAGGCCGTAGCCCGCAGCGCGGCCGGTCGCGAGGCCGCCCGCGACGATCTTGCCGTCGGACTGCAGTGCCACGTTCTCTGCACGATCCTCGAGGCCGGCGAAATCGACCTGCAGCTTGCCGCCGATGGCGAACGACGTGTCGAGGTCGCCATTGCGGTCGTAGCGCACGACAGCAAAGTTCGCATTGATGAGGTTGCCTTCGCCGGCGACGACGATCTTGCCGTCGCCTTGGACCACGACTGCGTGTGCGACATCAGTCAGGCCGGTGATCGAGGTTGTCGCCATTCCGCCGTCGCCGAACGAGTCGTCGAACGTGCCGTCCGCGTTGAGGCGCAGCGCTGCGAAGTGCGTGAAGTCGTTCTGCACGTTCAGCACCTGCACCGAACCTACGAGTACGAGGCGGCCGTCTGTCTGCAACGCGAGGTCTTCTCCGACGTATGCACCGCCGATGATGAGCCTGCCACCGTTCGCGAAGCTCGCATCGAGATGACCGTCCGCATCGTAGCGCGCGACGCTGGTGCGCCGCGCCGGGTCGCTGCCGAAAGGATCGCCGCTCACGACCAGCGCGCCGTTCGGCTGCACCAGCAGATTGCGTGCGAGATCCGTGCGCCCCGTCATGTCGTGGACGACGACCCCGTTGGTGCCGAAGGTCGTATCGAGCACACCGTTCGCCTGGAAACGCGCGAGCAGGAAGTCGCCGAAGTCGTCGGCGATGTTCCCGACGGGCGCGTCGCCGGCTACGACGATACGGCTATCCGCGAGGATCGCGACGTCGAACGCACGACCGAGCACCGCCGGTCCGAACACCTTGCCGCCAGTACCGAACGTCGTGTCGAGCGTGCCGTCCGCGTTGTAGCGCACGAGAGCCACTGCCAGATCGCCGGACGGCACGGTCGCCTCGCCGGCGACGACGATCTTGCCGTCGGTCTGAATCGCGACGGCGCGGGCACGCTCCTGCGCGAAGCCGCCGGCGAGGTCGGTGGCGATCTTGCCCTCATCACCGAATCCCGTGTCGACGGTGCCATCGGCGTTGAAGCGCGCGAGCACGAAGTCGATGAATTTGCCGCCCACCATGACGATCTTGCCGTCCGGCTGAATCGCCATGTCTGTCTCGTCGCCGAAGCCGGCGAGCGTCGTCTTGCCTTGCGAGCCGAACGTTTCGTCGAGACCGCTCGGCGGCGGCGGCGGCTCCGGCCGATCGTCGTCGAGGATCGTCAGCGTCGCGCTCGCTTGCGTGCCGAGCGTCGCGCAACCCCGTGGATCGCTCAAGGTCACGGTCAGCGACTTGTCGGGCTCGGCGACGTCATCGAGCGTTAGCGGCACTTCGAGCACGCGCGGTGCGTCGTCGCCGGGGCCGAAGTAGACAGAGGTATCGACGGTCTCGTAGTCCTCACCCGCATGCGCAGTGTCGTCGTGCGTACGCACCTTCGCGCTCACCGCACCCAAGGTGCCGCCGGTGCGCGTGATCTCGACTTGCGTGAACGCCTGCGCCATCTCGGGTGCGAGGAAAGTCGCTGCGGCGAATTGCAGCGTCCCCGCAGCGGCTTCATCGCCCGAGCTGCACTCGGGAGCCTGCGGCTCGTCGGGCAGCGGGTCGGTGAACGGGCCGCCGACCGGATCGAGGCCGAACGTTTCGATCTCGGCGCCCTCGGTGCTGATCGGGTCGCGGAAGAAGGCCGCGACGTACGACTCGCGCTGCCGGTGATTGTTGGTTTCCGCCACGGCTTCGACCCACAGCGTGAACGGCACGTCCACGTCGAGATGCGAGATATCGATCTCGACCGTGATCGGCTGCTTGAGCTGGTAGATCGCATGCTGCTGCGAGCCGAAGCCGCCGGCGTCGCGGTCGATCTCGAAGTCGTCGTTCCACAGCGGCTGTCGCCCATCCATCACGACCTTGTTGCGACCCTCCCAGTGACCCTGGTAGCCGGAGAGCTTGACGCTGCTCTTGCCGGAAAAAAACGGCGTGATGAACGGCCGATACGCCTTCACGTCGAACGTCACCGTGCCGGTGATCGTCAGCCCGCATTCCAGGCTCGTCGGGCACTCCGGATACAGGATGTCCTGGCCGTTGGCGTCGACCGCCTCGATGTACACCTTGGTCACGTGCAGCTTGAGACGCGCATCGGCGCGGTTTTTCTTGAATCCCTGCTTCTGCACGAGCGTCACGCGATTGCCGATCGTGCTCGCGGGCGTCTTGATCGTGCCCTTCGGGCCCTGCGCGAACACCCAGTAGGTGCCGCCGGTCTCGCTGGAAAACACGGCACCCGTGGCAGTGGTGTCGCCCTTGAAGTTGAAAGGCAGCGGGCCATAGTCGTGCTCGTCTTCGACGATGCCGCCGATCTGGTGATTGTCATCGGCATCCTCGGGAGTCTCGGCCGCGACGGGTTTCTCGCTCTCCGCCAGGATCTTCTCGAAGATCCACAGCCGATCGGGCTCCTCGCGTGCGAGAGCCGGCGGCGTCCCGCCCGCAACCATGTACGAGAAGCCCGTGACGTCAGCGGTCACGCTGTTGGCTGCAGTGCTCGTCAGCGGCACCGTTTGCCATGACGTTTGCGAGGATTCTGTCTTATAGAACTCCACCTGCGTACCGGCGGGCACGAGCGACGGATCGTAGGGCAGCGTGACCGTTGCTGGCGCGGCGAACGTCGTGCCATGCGGCGTGAACGCGAACATGGGTCCGAAGCTGACCACGCCGGCCGGCAGCTGTGGGGCGCCCGAATTAGTTTGCTCGATTGCAATCGATGTGGCTTGCGACAGGGCGCCTGCTGGCACGACGACCTGCGCACCACCGTTGCTGACCGTGCCGCCAGCGGGTCCGATTCCGCTCGGCGGAGTCTGCGAGGGTGGCGATGGCGGCGAAGTCCCGCCGCCGCCGCAGCCGGCCAGGACGAGCAACAGGCAGACGAACGCGATTCTCATGGTCGCTTACTCCCGAGGTGATCCCATGCACCCCAGTACGGAGTAAGGCCGAGAATCCGGACATGCCCGAACGGGCTACTATTCGGCTTCCCACCTCGGACCCGGCGCGGTGAACGCCGTGGCGAGACCCACGAATGCGGGCAGCTCCGAGCGGATGACATACGTCGGGACGCGCGACAGGTAATCCGCGTAACGACCCTTGTCTTCGAAACGATCGCGGAAGTGCGAGCTTGCGAAGGTCCTGCCGAGGCCGGGCACGATGCCGCCGCCGATGTAGCAACCGCCGACCGCGCCCAACGTCAACACCAGGCTGCCGGCTAGCGTGCCGAGCAGCGCGCAGAACATGCTCACTGTTTCCAGGCAGATCCGGCACGAGGCCTCGCTCGCCCGACGCGTGATCTCCGGCGGTGTGAGAACTTCCGGCACGACGCCCTCGATGCCGCACAGCGCGTCGTAGAGATTCACCAGTCCGGGCCCGGAGAGCACGCGCTCGGCGGAGACGTGCGAGAAGCGCTGGTGCAACTGATCGAGCATAGCCATCTCGCGCTCGTTCATCACCGCCAGCGTCTGGTGACCCCCCTCGCCTTGCAATGGAATCCAGTGTCCGGCGGCGGGAATCAGACCTGAAACACCGAGTCCGGTGCCCGGCCCGAGCAGCGCGAGCGGCATGTTGGGCACCGACTGCCCGCCGCCGATCTGTTCCAGCTCCTCGCGCGGCAAGTGACGGATCGCCATGGCGAGCGCCGTGAAGTCGTTCAGCAGGATCAGGCGGCGCCAGCCGAGCGCGTCGCGTGTGCGCGCGGCCGAGAACTGCCAGGCGTGATTCGTCATCCGCACGATGTCGCCGGTGATCGGTCCGGCAATCGCGAGCGCAGCCTCGACGGGTCGCGACGCGCCCTGCGCCGCGCCCACGTTGTCGAGGTAGTACTCGATCGCACTCACGATGTCGGGATAGTCGGCGCAGCGGAGCACGATCTCGTCACGCCACTGGCCGCCTTCCAGTAACGCGAAGCGCGCATTGGTGCCGCCGATGTCGGCGATCATTCGCGGTGGGCTGTGCTGCTCGCTCATTGGCGCGGACTCATGGCGCCCAGTACACGTCGACGGGCACTTCTTTCTGCTGCAAGACCGCGCGCACCGGCATCTCGGCCGCCGTCCCCGGCGTGCGGGCGCGCTGGTAGACCTCCCACTTCTTGTCGCCTTCGATGTGCAGCACGATGCGGCGTGCGTCGAGCAACGCCGCGAGATTGAGGCTGACGCGCGCATGCGGCGCGACCAGCGCGTTGATGGCGACACACGCGGGCGGTGCGCCCGGATCGAGCGCGCGCGCGAGCGCCAGCGAGCCGGGGAACAGCGAAGCCGTGTGTCCGTCGTCGCCCATCCCTAGCACGACCACGTCGAATGGATGCGGCACGCGAGTCAACGCGCGAGTGACCCAGTCGGCTCCCGCTTCCGGCGTCGGCGCCGGATTCTTCAGCCCGACGAAGTGCGCGGCGGCAGCCGGCCCGGTCAGCAGGCTCTCGCGCACGAAGCGCTCGTTGCTCGCCTCGGCCGTGGTCTCGACCCAGCGCTCGTCGGCGAGCGTCACCCACACCCGCGTCCAGTCGAGCTTCTCGGCGCTCAGTTGCCGGAACATCAGGGCGGGCGTGCGTCCGCCGGAGACGACGAGGCTGCCGGCGCCGCGGGCCGGAATCGCTTCTTCCAGGTCCACCTTGATCTCGCCCGCAAGCGCCGCGGCCAACGCCTGGCGGTCGGGAAAGCGGTGCTCGTGGACCCAGCGGGACGGCATTACAGCTCGTTTCTCCAGGCAAACCCGTCGCGACCGATCAGGGAGCTGGCAGCCGCCGGCCCCCAGCTGCCCGCAGTATAGGTTTTCGGGCGCTCGTCGTACTGCTGCCAGGCCGCGCGGATCGGGTCGATCCAAGACCAGGCGGCGTCCAGCTCGTCACGACGCATGAACAGCGTGAGCGTGCCGTTGATCACGTCGGTGAGCAACCGTTCGTACGCGTCCAGCTGGCGCGTCTTGAATGCATCGGCGAAGTCGAGGCCGAGGTCGACCGGCTTCAGCACCATGCCGTGACCGGGGCTCTTGGCGAGCACCGTCAGCGTGATGCTCTCTTCGGGCTGCAGCTGGATCACCAGCCGGTTGAGCGCGTGCGGCGTGTCCGGTCGCTCGTAGTGCGACAGCGGCACGTCCTCGAACGTGATCACGATCTCCGCCTGCTTCTCCTGCAGGCGCTTGCCGGTGCGCAGGTAGAACGGCACTCCGGCCCAGCGCCAGGAATCGATCTCGGCGCGCAGCGCGACGAACGTCTCGGTGCTGCTGTCCTTCGGCACGTCTTTCTCGTCGAGATAGCCGACGACCGGCTTGCCGTTGACTGCGCCGGCTTTGTACTGCCCACGGACGGTCTTCTGCAGCACGTCGCGACCCGTGAGCGGGCGCAACGCACGCAACACTTTCAGCTTCTCGTCGCGCATCGCATCCGCCGCGCCGGTCGCCGGCGGCTCCATCGCGATGATGCACAGGAGCTGCAGCATGTGATTCTGGATCATGTCGCGCAGTGCGCCGATCTGGTCGTAGAACTGCGCGCGGCGCTCGACGCCGACATCCTCGGCAACGGTGATCTGCACGTGCTGGACGCGGCCGCGGCGCCACAGGGGCTCGAACAGCGTATTGCCGAAACGCAGCGCCAGCAGGTTCTGCACGGTCTCCTTGCCGAGGTAGTGATCGATGCGAAAGATCGCGTGCTCGGCGAACAGCTTGCCGATCCGCTCGTTGATCTCTGCCGACGACGGGCCGTCGTAGCCGAGCGGCTTCTCCAGGACCACGCGCGAGGAGCTGGTCACCAGCGAGTGCCGCGCCAGTCCCTCAGTGATGGGCGCGAACAGGTCGGGCCCGGTCGAAAGGAAAAACGCGCGCACGTGGCTCTCGCGCCCGCGCAACAGCGCCGCGAGGCGTGCGAAGTCGCCGTCGTTCTGTGCGTCGATGCGTACGTAGTCGAGGCGCTCGGCGAACTGTGAATACTTCGCCTGGTCGAACGCGCTGCCGAGATGCGTTTCACACGTGGAGCGCACCTGTTCGAGGTACTCGTCGCGCGACAGCTTGCTGCGCGCGGCGCCGATGATGCGCGACTCCTTGTTGATCTGGCCGGCGCAGCTGCGGCGATAGAGCGCGGGCAGGAGCTTGCGCATGGCCAGGTCGCCGGTGCCGCCGAACAGGATCAGGTCGAACGAGGGAAGTGACTGCATGCAGAACCTTCATGGAACGGGCCGTCGGGAGCGATCGCTACGTTAACGAAGGACTCCCGCTGCGGCAAACCAGACGGGCGCTCGCTGCTGCGATGCGTTTCAACACGCGGATTGCCGTTCCGTTTTGCCCCAGGCTGCAACCTCTGCCGTCAACTTCTCTAGAATCCCCTGCTCTATGAACACCGTCGCCCCCTTGCACGAGCGCGTGCGCTCCGTGACCGAACGCATCCGCACTCGCAGCGCCGGGCTGCGCACGGAATATGTAGAACGAGCCGCCCAGGCGCGCAGTGCGCAGGCAACCCGAACGACGCTGTCGTGCACGAATCTGGCGCACGGCTTTGCCGCCATGGACCAGGCCGACAAGCAGCAGCTGCGCGCCGCGCGCTGGCCGAACCTGGCGATCGTCTCCTCGTACAACGATATGCTCTCGGCGCATCGCCCGCTCGAGCGCTTTCCCGAGCTCATCAAGCTCGCGGCGCGCGAGGCCGGAGCGGTGGCGCAGTTCGCGGGCGGCGTGCCGGCCATGTGCGACGGCGTGACGCAGGGACAGCCGGGCATGGAGTTGTCGCTGTTCAGCCGCGACGTCATCGCGATGGCCACGGGAGTTGCGCTCGCTCATAACATGTTCGACGCCGCGCTGTACCTCGGCATCTGCGACAAGATCGTCCCGGGACTGCTGATGGGCGCGCTGGCTTTCGGTCATCTGCCCGGCCTCTTCGTGCCCGGCGGACCGATGCCGTCCGGCGTCCCCAACAAGGAGAAGGCGCGCGTCCGGCAGCTGTTCGCCGAGGGCAAGGTCGGACGCGAGGCGCTGCTGGAGTCGGAGGCGCAGAGCTATCACTCGCAGGGCACCTGCACGTTCTACGGCACCGCGAACAGCAACCAGGTGCTGATGGAAGTGATGGGCCTGCATCTGCCAGGCGCCGCATTCGTACCGCCGAACACTCCGCTGCGCGACGCATTGACCAGCGCCGCGGCAGGGCGCGCCGCAGCTATTACTGCACTCGGCAACGAGTATCTGCCGATCGCCCGGATCGTCGACGAGCGCGCCATCGTGAATGCGATCGTCGCGCTGCTCGCAACCGGCGGCTCCACGAATCACACGCTGCACCTGGTCGCGATCGCGCGCGCCGCAGGCATGCGCGTCGACTGGGACGACTTCGCCGAACTGTCGGAGATCGTGCCGCTGCTGGCGCGCATCTATCCGAACGGCACTGCCGACGTGAATCACTTCCATGCGGCGGGCGGCAGCGGCTTCCTGATTCGCGAGCTGCTGAGCTCCGGGCTGCTGCACGCGGATACGACGACGGTGATGGGCAACGGCCTCGCCGCCTACACGCGCGAGCCGTGGCTGTCTGAAGATGGCCTTGCGTGGCGCGCAGTGCCGGAGACGAGCGGCGACGCCGACGTGCTGCGTCCCATGCACGATCCATTCGGCGCCGACGGCGGGCTGAAGGTCCTGCGCGGCAATCTTGGTCGCGCCGTGATCAAGACCTCGGCCGTCCAGCCGCAGCATCGTGTCATCGAGGCGCCCGCCGCCGTGTTCGACGATCAGGAAGGCGTCATCGCGGCGTACAAGGCCGGCCAGCTGACACGCGATTGCGTCGTGGTCGTTCGCTACCAGGGCCCGCGCGCCAACGGCATGCCGGAGCTGCACCAGCTGACTCCGGCACTCAGCTCGCTGCAAAGCAAAGGCTTCAAGGTCGCGCTGATCACGGATGGGCGCATGTCCGGCGCTTCCGGCGCAGTCCCCGCCGCCATTCACCTCACGCCCGAGTGCCTCGCCGGCGGGCCTCTCGGCAAGGTGCAGGATGGCGACATCGTGCGGCTCGACAGCTACGCCAGCACACTGGAAGTACTCGTGCCGGAAACGACGCTGCAGGGCCGCACCGCGCCGCGGCCGGAACTCGCGCACAATGCGCACGGCGTCGGCCGCGAATTGTTCGCGACGTTTCGCAGTGTTGCGAGCGATGCGGAAACCGGCGCGGTGTCGCTGTTTGGAAGCGAGTGACGAAAAAACCATCGCGCAAAGGGCGCCAAGCAAGAGCAAGCACGCCAAGGGAATTCGGGTTGACCATTTTTTTCTTGGTGAACTTGTTCTTCCTTGGCGCCCTTGGCGAGATATTCTGGTCTCGATCTCATGGTGGTAATGCAATGAACATCCGCTCGCTGCTGGCGCTCGCCCCGGTCATCCCGGTTCTGACGATCGAGAAGGTCGCCGACGCCGTGCCGCTGGGCCGCGCGCTGAGTGCAGGCGGACTACGCGCCCTGGAAATCACGATGCGCACGCCTGCGTGTCTGCCAGCGATCGAAGCGATGCGCAAGGCGCTGCCGGAAGCGATCGTCGGCGTTGGGACGCTGACGCGGCCGCGCGATTTCGTCGACGCCGGCAACGCGGGCGCACAGTTCGGCGTCAGCCCCGGCCTGACCGCAGAGCTGGCAGCCGCAGCGGCTGAGGTTTCGTTTCCGTTGCTGCCCGGAGTGATGACCCCGACTGAGCTGCTGGCGGGACTCGGCTGGGGCTACGACACGTTCAAGCTGTTTCCGGCGCAGCAGGCTGGCGGCGTGAACATGCTGAAGGCTTTCGCGGGTCCGTTCCCGCAGGTGATGTTCTGCCCGACCGGCGGCATCACGCGCGCGACTGCGCCCGACTACCTCGCGTTGAAGAACGTCGCGTGTGTCGGCGGCTCATGGGTAGCGCCGCCCGAGCGCGTCAGCGCCGGCGACTGGAGTGCAATCGAGGAATTGGCGCGCGAGGCAGCGTCGCTGCGTCAGGCTTCAGCCTGACTGCCTTGCAGGCTCGGGCAACAGCTCGAGCTGCAGCGAATCATCCTTCGCGGGTTGCGCATCGCTGCCAAGCAATCCCAGCTGCGTCGGCTGCTCGACGGACCCTTCGAGGAGTGCGAGCGCCGCAAGTGGCTGCGTGACCGAAGCGGGCTCTGCAGGCGCCGGCGCGGCTGCGACTGCAGCTGCGGCTTTCGGCTGAACGTTCACAGGCTGGTCTTTCGCCAGCTCGAGCTTCACCGGCTCGACCTTCGGCGCCGCCGCCTTGGCGGGTTCCGGCTGCAGCGCCAGGACTGGGGCGCCGGCTGCCGGCGCGGCGATCGCGTCCATCGACAGCAATTCCTCGCTCTCGTCCGCCACGCCGCGCGCACGCTCGGTGAACGCCGACTTCGCGCTGTTCGGTTTCGACAACTCGGCTTCGAAAACCTGTAGCACGTCGCCGCTGGATTGCTTGGCGGCAATCTGTTGCGACAGGTCCTGCTCGCGCTTGGCGCGCTCCTGCTCCTGCTCGAGCCGCCACTTCGGAAGCTGCTCGGCCTCGTGCTCCGTCACCTTCGCCTCGAGCGAGTCCGGGTCGGATAGGTCGGCGATCGTGACCGCCGGCTTTTTCTTGTCGACGCTCGCGCCGACCTTCGCCGGCACCGGCACGCTGGCATCGATCTCCGGCGTCGGCATCTCCTGGCTCACCAGCGACTGGCGACCGATCAGATCGTAGTACAGCTGCAGATAACGCTGCAGCGACTTCACATGGACATAGTTCGTCAGCGCGTGTTTGCGAGCGCCTTGCGCCATCGCGGCACGCTTCTCCGGCGTGAGCTGCAGCACGCGCTGAATGCCTTTCACGAACGCCGGCGCGCTGCCGGACTCGATCGCGACGCCATAGTGACCGATCACCTCGCCTTGCGCACCCATGCCGGTCGCGACGCAGGGCACGCCGCACAGCATCGCGGCCACCAGCGACATGCGAGCGCCGTCGTTGAGCGCGCTCGAGCACACGACGTCGCAGGCATTGAACAGCGATGCCAGATCCGACCATTCGCCCAGCAGCTGCACGCGAGTGCCGAGCGTACCGCCGCCGACGAGCGCCATCAGCGGCGCATTGCCTTTCTGTACGCCGTGCCCGGCGAGCACCACGCAAATCTGCGGGTTGGTCTTGATCAGCTCGCCGACCGCCTTGAGGAAAGTCACATGGTCGAACTCGGGCTGGAAGGGCGCGACCATGCCGATGACGAACGACTCGGGGGGCAGATGCAGCTGCTCGCGGATTTTCTGGCGTGCGGCCGGATCGGGCTTGAAGCGCGTGGCATCGATGCCCGGCGGAATCGTCAGATGGTCGTCGTCCGGGAATCCAACGCGGCGATGCTGGGCAGCGCCGGCTTCCGAAGCGTAGACGATGCGGTCCGCAGTCGCCGCGGCCTTCGCGGCGTATTTGACCTTCTGGCGGTCGATCATGCCTGCACCGCGCGGCAGCGGCGTCGTGTTACCGACGGTCCAGACCACCTTGATCTTGCGATCGAGGCGCTTGCGCAACATGTTGGCGAAGATCTGCGCGGTGTAGCCCCACGCGTGAATCACGTCCGGGCCGAATCCCTTGGCCGCCTTGACCAGCTCGCCGAAGGCGCCGAGCGAGAAGCGCTGGCGCGACAACGCTACGTCGTGGACCGGCACGCCGCTTTGCCGCAGCACCGCGGCCGGCACCGCGTTCGGGGCGAGGCAGATGACCTGCGCCTTGACGCGTTGCTTGGGCAGACGGATCAGAACGGGCATGAGCAGCGACTGCTGCAGGCTGGCCGCAACGGCCGCCGAGCTCACTACGTGCAGGATGCGAATTTGTCGAAGATTTGCTTCGGACACGATCAATGTGCGAGCCAGATGAAACTGGCGCAAATCCTAGCAGTACTGCGATTGAGGACATCCCGGCACACGCAGGAATTGTTAAACCGGCCACAATTCCGCAGGTGACAAGATTTGGCACATCGAGACGCGGATCACACAGCGGCTCTGCTTTCGCTCACCGCCCATAGATATGTAGCTGCATAGGCGCGATAGGGCCGCCAGCCGTCCGCCAGCGCCAGCAGCTGCACTGGCGAGTCGACCTGCGCCGCGCGGATCAGGCCGAGATCGGTTTCTGGAAACGCATCCGGGTCGCGCCCGAGGCGAATGGCGAGATAGGCGCGTGTCCACGGCCCGAATCCGGGCAGCTCCTTGAGCGAAGCTTCGAGCTGCGCCCACGGCCGCGCAAAATCCACGCGGCCGTCGCCGACGGCCCGCGCAAACGTGCGGATCGTCTCGACGCGCTTGCCCGGCATGCCGAACGCGGTGAAGTCCGCATCGGCCACGCATTCGGGCGTGACCGTTCCGCAGCGCTCCACCAGGCGGCGCATCAGCGTGCCCGCAGCGGCTACGGTGACTTGCTGGCCGAGGATCGTGCGCACGCACAGCTCGAAAGGCGACCACGCACCGAGCGGCCGCATGCCCGGCACGCTCGCAATGCGCCCCTTCAGCACTGGTGAGCGTCGCAAATGTTTCTGGATCCGCTGCGCGTCGTGATCGATGTCGAGAAGGCGGGCGACGTTGGCCAGCACCTGCTCGGTCTTCACGCGCCCGTTCGACGTAACCTGCAGCTGCGAAGTGCCGGCGTCGTAGGCGACTGCGATCGTGCGTGCGCCGACCTGCCGCACGTAGCAGTCGTTCTCGATGCGCTCGAACTGCGGGATCAGGCGGTGCGCGAAATAGTCGAGCAGATGACGCCAGGGGAACGGCGGGCGGACCGCCAATTGACCGATGAGCATGACGGCGCAGTTAGCGGGCGGCCGGCGCCGGCTTGGCGGTACTGCTGGTGACGCCGCCGATCAGCACCATGCGCATCGCTTCCTGGACCGAAAGATCGGTTTCGGTCAGCTCCGCGACGGGCAGGTACAGCGTGTAGCCGCCGATCTGGTAACTCATCGGGAAGTAGACAGCGACCAGGCCCGAGGCGTTGTCACCGAACAGGCGCGGGCTGATGTGTTCCTCGGTGACGAACCCGATCAGCTGCGCGCTGCCGAAGCGCCACAGCACGACGCGCTTGAGGTCCCGCTCCTTGCCGCCGGCAGGCAGGAACTGCGTGATGTCCTTGAAAGCGCCGAAGATCGTCTTGACGATCGGGATGCGCGCGAGGAACGACTCGCCGATGCGCAGCAGGTAGCGCACGACATAGGCGTTGACCAGCGCGCCGACCAGCAGCACCAGCAGGAAACCGACCAGCAGGCCGAGGCCCGGCCAGTAGCGATCCTCGGGCAGCAGCGCGCGCAGCGGCCCGCTGAGGATCGACTCGGCGGTGCTGCCGAGCCAGAAGACCAGGTAGACAGTCAGGGTCACCGGCAGCACTGCCACCAGGCCCTTCAGAAACGTATTCCACAACCGACGCATTGCGGCTCCGCTGCGCCCACGAACGGCGTCCGCGCAGTATAAACTCATGCCCGCCAAGCCTCTGGTCGAACGTCTCTGTAATGCTCAACCGTCTCACCGCGCTGGCGGCGCTGCTCGCGCTCGGCACGCATGGTCTTGCTCTGGGCGCGCAGCTGCCGCCCGCTGTGTCGCGCGCGATGGCGCGAGTCGGCGTCCCGGCGCAGCACGTCAGCATCTATGTGCGCGATGCCGGCACCAACGAGGTCGTTGTCGATCTCAGCAGCGAAACGCCGCGCAGCCCCGCGTCGACCATCAAGACCCTGACGACGTTCGCTGCGCTCGACACGCTCGGTCCGGCATACACGTGGAAGACGCGCGCCTATGCGGCGGGGCGCATCGAGCACGGCGTGCTCTACGGCGATCTGTACCTCGTGGGCGGCGGCGATCCGTACATGACGGACGAGCGCTGGTGGAGCTTCGTGCAGGGACTGCGCGACCGCGGGCTGGCGAAAATCACCGGCGACGTCGTGATCGACAACAACTACTTCGCGCCGATCGCCGACGACCGCGCCGACTTCGATGCTCAGCCGTTCCGCAGCTACAATGTGCTGCCGGACGCGCTGATGGTGAACTTCCAGAGCTCGCGCTTCACCATCAGTCCGGCCGGCCAGCGCTCGCGGCCGCAGATCGTCGTCAGCCCGCTGCCGGCGAACCTGGTGCTCAAGAACGAAGTGCGGCTCGGCGCCGGCCGTTGCAACGCCGCCGACGGCGGCCTCGTGTTCGACATGCCCGACCGCACCGACCCGAACACGCTGGTCGTGCGCGGCACGTTCCCGGTCTCGTGCGGCGTCTACTCGGTGTCGCGCGCGATCATGACCGCGCCGGACTATGCGTACGGAACGTTCCGCACCCTGTGGATTCAGGCCGGCGGCGTCATCGACGGCGCAGCGCGCCTGGCGCCGCTGCCGGCGGATGCGAAACTTCTCTTCGAGTACGAGTCGCTGCCGCTCGCCGAGATCATCCGGCTCGTCAACAAGTTCTCGAACAACGTCATGGCGCGGACGGTGCTGCTGACACTGGGAGTCGAAGCATTCGGTCCGCCCGCGACTGCCGAGCGCGGCCGCAACGCGATGCGCACGTGGCTCGCGAAGCGCGGCATCCACGCGAACGGCTTCGTGCTCGAGAACGGCTCGGGTCTGTCGCGCACGGAGCGAGTCACTGCGCGCGGCATGGGCGAGATGCTCGACATCGCGTGGCACAGTCCGTTCATGCCGGAATTCGCAGCGTCGCTGCCGCTTTCGGCCACGGACGGCACGCTGCGCAATCGCTTCAACTCGCCCGGCATGCACGGCCGCATCCGACTGAAGACGGGCCGCATCGATGATGTGAGCGCGCTCGCGGGCTTCGTCAACGCAGCGTCCGGACGCACATACATTCTCGTGATCATGATCAATCATCCGGGCGCGCACGCCGGCAGCGGCGAAGCAATTCAGGCCGAGCTGATCCGCTGGGTCTTCGGACAGTGATCCGCGCAGTCATTGCCCGACGGAATATTCCTACGCGCTAAACGTTGTTTTGCGGCAGCAACGCGGAACCGCTCGCGGCACCGCACCGTTTTGCTGTCACGAGCTCGCAATGTCGCGAGTTGTGTCGCTCACGCTACACGCGCACGTGCGCTCGTACCACCGAAAGTACGCAGGAGAAGTGGATCATGAATCGAGCAGTTGTGTTGGCAATGATGGTCGCAGGAGCTTCAGCCGGGTCTCTGGCCTGCAGCAGCGCATTCGCCCAAGACGAGAACGACGAAGGCTTCTATCTCGGCGGCGGCGTCGGCCAGTTCAACCTGAAACTCGACGACGTCGACCAGACGGACGAGGCGATCGAGAGCCTCGACGACAGCGACACCGCGTGGAAAGCGTTCGCCGGCTGGCGCATGAATCCGCATTTCGCGCTGGAAGTGGCCTACGTCGACTTCGGCGGTCCGAGCGATCGCTTCGAGACCTCGGGTTCCAGCGGCGATTTCAAAGCCGAGATCAGCGGTTTCGAGCCGTCAATCATCGGCACGCTGCCGGTCGGCCCGGTCGAGCTGTTCGGCAAGATCGGCTACCTGTTCTATGACGTCGACGCGGCCGTGGATCTCGATGACGGGCCGGACTTCGACTCCAGTTCGAGCGAGTCGGACCTGACGTATGGCGGCGGCGTCGGCATGACGTTCTTCGGCCGCCTCAACGCGCGGCTGGAATACCAGCGCATCGACTCCGACGTGGTCGACGATGCAGACGCGTTCTGGTTCTCGGGCGCCTGGCGCTTCTAGACCTCGGGCTTCTAGACCTCGGACTGCACGGCAATCCTCACTGGCAAGCGCCGGGCACCCCACGTGCCCGGCGCGCCTCGGAAAACACCGGGGAGCTGCGCCCCGCATTGCACGCAGCGACCCTGCCCGTCCAGCTGCCACTCGCCCAGCTCATACCAATCCCGCTCGATCACACGAGTGCCGCAACTCGCGCAGTACGTGCTCGAACCTGCGGTGTCGTGGACGTTGCCCGTGTAAACGTAGTGCAGCCCGTTTTTGAGAGCGACCTCGCGCGCACGCGTCAATGTCGCGGCCGGCGTGCGTGACTTGTCCATCATCTTCCAGTCCGGATGGAACGCCGTGAAATGCAGCGGCACGTCCGGGCCGAGCTTGTCCGCGATCCAGCGCGTCATCTGCTCCAGCTCGGCGCTCGAATCGTTCTCGTCCGGAATCAGCAGGGTCGTGATCTCGAACCACACGCGCGTCTCGTGGCGAAGATATTCTAGCGTCTCGAGCACGGCGCCGAGCTCACCGCCACAGATCTTTCGATAGAAGCGCTCGGTGAACCCTTTCAGGTCGACGTTCGCCGCGTCCATGTGTCGATAGAACTCAGCGCGCGGCTGCGCGCACATGTAGCCCGCGGTCACGGCGACGCTGCGCACACCATGCTCGCGGCATGAGTCAGCGACGTCCATCGCGTACTCCATGAAGACGACCGGATCGTTGTATGTGTACGCGACGCTGGCGCAGCCGAGACGCTGCGCAGTCGTCGCCAGCATTTGCGGCGTCGCGCGATCGGCGAGCGTGTCCATCTCGCGCGACTTGCTCATGTCCCAGTTCTGGCAGAACTTGCAGGCCAGGTTGCAACCGGCAGTCCCGAACGACAGCACGGACGTGCCAGGCAGGAAGTGATTGAGCGGTTTCTTCTCGATCGGGTCGACGCAGAAGCCGCTCGAGCGTCCGTAGGTGTAAAGCCTGACTTCGCCGTCTTCGACGCCGCGCACGAAGCACAACCCACGCTGCCCTTCGTGCATCTTGCACGCGCGTGGGCAAACGTCGCATTGCACGCGACCATCGGCCAGCTTGTGCCAGTGCTTCGTCGGGTGATACATACACGCATCATGCTCCCCGACCGAGGAAACTCAAGCGTTCGCCCGCCCGCTGTCGCGGGACTGTTTTATCCGGACGACGAGCACGAGCTGCGCGCCGCGGTGTCGGCGTACCTTGCACAACACAAGACTGAGAACGTCGGCGCCCCGCCGAAGGCGCTGATCGTCCCGCACGCCGGCTACATCTACTCCGGCGGCGTCGCTGCCGCTGCCTACTCGACGGTAGCGAAGTTGCGGGACACCATTCGTCGCATCGTGCTGATCGGCCCGAGCCATCGCGTGTATCTGCGCGGCATGGCTGCGCCCGCTGCGAACTCATTCGCCACGCCGCTCGGCAAGGTTCGGATCGATCGCGCGCTCAAGGCCGCGCTCCTGCAACGCGACGATGTCGTCGAGGCCGATGCTCCGCATGCACAGGAGCACTGCCTCGAAGTGCAGCTACCGTTCCTGCAGATGCTGTTCGACGATTTCACGCTCCTGCCGCTGGTGCTCGGCTCGGTCGCACCGAAACACGTAGCAGCAGCGCTGGCAGATGTCTGGGGTGACGCAGCGACGCTCGTGCTCGTGAGCTCCGACCTCAGTCACTACCACGCGTACGAGCAAGCGCGGCAGATCGACGCAGCCACGAGCGCATCGATCCTGCGCCGCGAGCCGACGCTCGTCGGTGAGCAGGCGTGCGGTTGCGTCGGCATCAACGGGCTGCTGCATCTCGCCAGCCAGCGCGATCTCGCGGTATCGCAGATAGCGCGCTGCAACTCCGGCGACACCGCAGGCGATCGATCGAGAGTCGTTGGCTACGGAGCATTCGCGATTCATGAGCCTGGCCACGCCTGAGCGTCGTGAGCTGCTCGCGCTCGCGCGAGCCTCGATCGATTCCGCGCTGGCGAATGGTCAGCCCGTGGGCCAGATGGTGCCCTTCACTGCGGCGCTGCTGCCGCCCGGGCTCACTGTGCGGCGCTCGTCGTTCGTGACCTTGCGTCGCGGTGAAGAGCTGCGCGGGTGCTGCGGAACATTGGACGCGCCACGGCCGCTCGCGGAGGACGTGTGGCGCAACGCCTGGGCTGCCGCCTTCAGCGACTATCGCTTCCCGCCGCTCACCGCAGCGGAATGGCCGCACGTGAACCTGCATCTGTCGCTGCTCACTCCTCCGCAGCGACTCGACGTCGCTTCCGAAGAGCACCTGCTGGCGACGTTGCGGCCGTCGGTCGACGGACTGATCCTCGAATCCGATACGGCGCGCGCGACGTTCCTGCCGGCCGTATGGGAACAGCTGCCGGATCCTGTGCAGTTCGTGCGGCAGCTCAAGATGAAGGCGGGCTGGCCGGCCACGTACTGGTCCGACCGCGTGCGCGTCTCGCGCTACGAGACCGAGAGTTTCGGCGAGTGAGCCAGTGACAGCAGCGCGTGGATCGGCACCTCGATCCACGCCGGACGCCGCTCCAGCTCGCGCCGCAACTCATGCAGCGCATCGTCGATCTGGAACAGCGTGATCGACTTGGTGAACGTCGCATCGTCCGCGGGCACGCATTGCGATTCCATCACTGCGCGCCGATAGCCCTGCAGGAAGAATTCCGTGGATTGCCGCAGCCATTCGTCCAGCGCAGGCGCGAGCGGGTCGCGCAGATCCGGCCGACCCATGCCGACGCGTTCCAGCGCAGTGGCCCGCGCATAGTCGAAGGAGCGCAAGACAGTTGCGACGTCGCGCAACGGTGAATCCTTGCTGCGCCGCTCTTCGATCGTCAGCGCTGCATTGCCTTCGAAGCCCGTGATCAGCAGATCGTCCGCGACCAGCAGCACCTTGCCGAGGTGCAGGTTCCCGTGATGGCGCATCTTCAGCCCGGCGACCGATCCGCTGCACAACTCGCGGATCCGCGCCAGCAGCGGCTCGGCGTGCGCGAGCAAATCCTGCGCCGCGGCTGCCGCGCGATCGCTCAACGTTGGCGCACGTTCGCGAACCAGGCGCAGCACCGTGTCGGCTTCGAAATGAATCGCGCTGTACCAGCGCGACTGATCCGCACTCTTCAGGGGCTCGGTCGCGAACGCGGGATCGTCTGCGCCAGCGCGCGCAAGTACGCAATGCAATTGCCCGACGCGCCGCCCGAGCGTATGCATCTGTGCGGTGAACAGCGCGTGCGGCGAGTCGGTTGCCGTACCGCTTTGCGCTGCGAAGATCGTCGTCGCGAAACGTTCCAGGTGATTGAGCGCGTAGGTCCACACATCGCCCTGGTGCCCGACAGCAGCGAAGACTGCCGCGAGTACGGTGCTTTCGCCGGGGACGTGTGTGACATGCGCGACGCTGCCCGCCAGCGGCGCGATCGATCGGTAGCCGGCGCGCGTCAGGAAGCTCGTCATCTCGACGTCCGGATTCGGCCCGGCTTCGGCGCGCCGATAGGCCTTCAGGAACATCGTCTCGTCGATGATCACGCTGGTGTTGGTTGGATCCGCGCCGACGTGACTGATCGACTGGCCGCGCAGCGTCGAGAGCGCAGGCACTTCGCCGGTCGAATGGAAGTGCAGCTCGCCGCCCGCGAAAGGCACGCTGGTCTGCGTCGCCATGCAGTGCACGAGACCGATACAGAACGCAGGATCGGCGAAGGCGTCGATCAGCACACCGATACGCGCATGCTGGCGCACTTTTGCGAGGGTCCACTCGGCTGTTCGCAGCGCACCCGTGTCCGGACCGTCTTCCCAGGCAAGAGCAAGCGGCAGGAAGTAGCGCTTGCGCGCACCGCCGAACTCTGCGTCGACGAACGACAGCAGGAACGTGCGATGCTCGTTGCGCCAGAGCGATCCGGGCCCCAGACGCGTCGCGGTCAACCCGCCGTTGTCCCGCGCGAACCAGCTGCGCGGCCGCAGGAACTCCGGCAGGACTTCCTGTTCGAGCTGCTGCCGCGCGCGGCGCCCGACGCTGCTCGGCGTGCCGCCCGCGACGTTGTCCGCCAGGAACGTCGCCAACTCCTGCGACAGCACCAGCACCGGCAACTCGGTAGCGGGCAATCGCTCGACATGCCACGCCGGCGGCGACGCCGAGTCGCTCAGCAGCATCCAGAAGAAGCCGTGCGCCGCGAGCGTGAGGAAATACGGCAGGTCGCCGATCGGCGGAAACGCGTTGCGGCCCATCAGCTCGACCGGCACGCGTCCCTTGTACTTCGACAGATCAAGCTCGACGGCCTGCGCGGTCTGCGAGAGGTTTGCCACGCACAGCACGATCTCGGCGCCGAAAGTGCGGACGTACGCGATGATCTTGCGGTTCTGCGGCCGCACGAACTCGAGCGAGCCGCGGCCGAAGCACTGGTGCTGGCGGCGCACGGCGAGGATGCGGCGCGTCCAGTTGAGCAGCGAGCCGGGATCGCGGCTCTGCGCCTCGACGTTCACCGCCTGGTAGCCGTAGATCGGATCCATGATCACCGGCAGGTACAGGCGTTGCGGATCGGTGCGCGAGAAGCCGGCGTTGCGATCGATACTCCACTGCATCGGCGTGCGCACGCCGTTGCGATCGCCGACGTAGATGTTGTCGCCCATGCCGATCTCGTCGCCGTAGTAGATGATCGGCGAGCCGGGCATCGACAGCAGCAGGCTGTTCATCAGCTTGATGCGATCGACATCGTTGCTGAGGAGCGGCGCGAGGCGGCGGCGGATGCCGACGTTGACGCGCATGCGCGGCTCCTGCGCGTACATCCGGTACATGTAGTCGCGCTCGCGGTCGGTGACCATCTCGAGCGTCAGCTCGTCGTGGTTGCGCAGGAAGATCGCCCACTGGCAGTTGTCGGGGATGTCCGGCGTCTGCCGCATGATCTCCGCGACCGGGTAGCGGTCTTCGAGCGCCACCGACATGAAGATGCGCGGCATCAGCGGGAAGTGATACGCCATGTGGCACTCATCGCCGTCGCCGAAATACTCGCGCACGTCCTCGGGCCACTGGTTCGCCTCGGCCAGGAACATGCGCCCGGTGTACTCGGCGTCCATCGCTGCGCGCATGCGCTTCAGCACCGCGTGCGTCTCCGGCAGGTTCTCGTTGTTCGTGCCTTCGCGCACGCACAGGTACGGGATGGCGTCGAGCCGCATGCCGTCCACGCCCATGTCCATCCAGAAGCGCATGACCTGGATCACGGCCTCGACGACGCGCGGATTGTTGTGATTGAGGTCCGGCTGATGCGAGAAGAAGCGATGCCAGTAGTACTGGCCGGCGACCGGATCCCAGGCCCAGTTCGAGCTCTCGGTATCGGTGAAGATGATGCGCGTGCCGGCGAGCTTCTTGTCGTCGTCGCTCCACACGTAGAACTCGCGCTCCGGCGAGCCGGCCGGCGCGCGCCGCGCGCGCTGAAACCACGGATGCTGCTCGGACGTGTGGTTGATGACGAGCTCGGTGATCACCTTGAGTCCGCGGCGGTGCGCCTCGGCCACGAACTCGCGGAAGTCGTCCAGCGTGCCGTGGTCGGGATGGACGTTGGTGTAGTCGGCGATGTCGTAGCCATCGTCGCGCATCGGCGACGGGTAGAACGGCAGCAGCCACAGCGTGTTGACGCCGAGCTCCTGGATGTAGTCGAGGCGTTGCGCCAGGCCGGCAAAGTCGCCGATGCCGTCGCCGTTCGCGTCGTGGAACGCCTTGACGTGCATCTGGTAGACGATGGCGTCCTTGTACCAGAGCGGGTCGTCGATCATGGTGTCGCTTAGCCCGTACCGCTGATTCGCTGTAACGCCCGCAGTAGCCCCGAAGGTTCCCGCACAGCAGGCCGGATCGGCGGTCGCATTGACAGGCGGCGCGGCCGACTCTTACTTTGCCCGCTGTACTTCATCTTTCTGGCGCTGTCTTTTCCGGAGCCGCAATGGCCGATGGCAACATGCTGCGCGCACGCTTCCACACGATGTGCGACGGGACCAAGGAAGACTGGGACTGCATCAGCCAGGCGATGAAGCCCTTCATCGTCGAGCTGCCCGATCGCGTGCTCACGCATCTGAGGCTCCTGCAGGGGGATTGCGGCGGCTTCGCCGTCGATCGCCTGGAGCATTGCCTGCAGACTGCGACGCGCGCGTACCGGGACGGTCGCGACGAAGAATACGTCGTTTGCGCCCTGCTGCACGACATGGGTGACATCCTCGGGCCGCGCAACCACGCCGACGTGGCTGCCGCGATCCTGAAGCCGTTCGTCTCCGAGCAGAATCACTGGATGGTCGAGAAGCACGCGATCTTCCAGGGCTACTATTTCTTCCATCACCTCGGCCTCGACCGCAACATGCGCGATGAATTTCGCGACCACCCGTGGTACGCGGTCACCGAGGAGTTCTGCCGCGTCTACGACGGACCGGCGTTCGATCCGCGCTTCGACAGCATGCAGCTCGAGGAATTCGAGCCGCTGGTGCGCCGGGTGTTCGCCAACGTGAAGAACTCGATCTACGTGCCGAAGGCTGCGGCCGCCACTGTCTGACTGCCCTCGCCGATGACTAGTCAACTGTGCGGCAGCGCGCGCGCAGTCGGTGCGTGCCGTTACTAAACGGTTCCCGCGCGCTGCGGCGGCTTCCCTCACGCAGCCGCGGGCCCGGTTTTTGCCGACTCGCCGCAGCCGACCGCCGGCTGGGCGAAACCGGCTTGTGCCGGGCCGCGGCAAAACGTAGCCTGTCCGCAGATCATCCATCCCTCGTCCACCCTCGCGACCCATGCTGCGTCCGATCCTTGTCGTCGCTGCGACCCTCGTGGCCGCCCTCTCCGCCACGCTGCGCGTCACAGAGGCCGCGGAAACCCCGCACCGGCCCGAGTCGCAGCAGGAATACTGGGCCCAGATCGATCGCAAGGACTGGAGCGCCGCCGTGGCTGCGGCCGAGCAGCTCGTGGCGGCTGCACGCTCGACGGCCGCGCAGCAGCCATTGGCTCTGGCCGAGGCGCTGACCCTGCTCGGAAATGCCCAATTCGGCGCCAGGAATTTCGAGGCGGCGGAGACGGCGTTCAACGAGTCGCTGAAGCTCACCGAAGCGCGCGTCGGCGCTGCGAGCCCGCAGCTGCTGGATCCGTTGCGCGGCCTCGGCTACGCGCTCGCTGCCGGCGAGCGGCACAAGGAGGCGATCCCGCCGCTGGAGCGGGCGCTGCTCATCGATCGCCGCAGCTATGGCCTGTATGACATGGCCCAGCAGAAGGTCCTGCGGCAACTGGCAGAGAGCCTGGTCAAGGTCGGCCGCCCGGACGACGCGCAGCGTCACGTAGCCTACCTGGTGCAGCTGGGCGAGCGTGTCTACGGCAAGCGCGACCCGCGGCAGGTGCCGATCCTGTGCTTTGCCGCAGGCTGGCACGGCGACCTCGGGGACTTCATCTCGGCGCGAGCGATCTATCGGGCGGCGATCGACATCGTCGACCGCAAGCTCGGGCCGAACGATCTGGCGTCCGTCGAGCCGCTGCGCGGCCTCGCGGACACGTACACGCAGGAGCTGTACTTTTCGACGCTCGGACTGCGGACGCAGACGCTCGAGCGGCAGCCGACGTCCGCCGACGGCAGCAGCAATCAGCAGCGGGACCTCAATCCGCGCTACCTGGGCACCGAGGGCGAGAAGGCGCTGGAACGCGCAGTGAAGCTGCTCGAGGCGCAGCCGCCGTCAGCGCACGACACGCTGCTGGAGACGTTGATTCAGTCCGGCGACTGGTTCCAGATCAAGCATATGCCCGAGAAGGCGATGCCCTACTATCGGCGCGCTGCAGCGTTGAGCGCCACGCTCTTGGCGCAAGCGGCCGCGACACCGCCTGCAGCCGGCGCGACGGCAGCAACGTCCGCGCAGGTGGACCCGCTCAGCTTCCCGGTGCGCGTTTACTACCAGACGCCCTCGCAGGCCACACGCAATGTGCTGCTGCCCGCCGAACAGGTCGACGAGCGATTCGTCCAGGTGCAGTTCACCGTCACCGACTCCGGCGACGTGGAGGACGCGAAGATCACCGAAGCCAACGGCACTCAGCGCGAGTCTGCAGACACGCTGGCCGCAATCCGCGCGGCGCGCTTCCGTCCCAAGTTCGTCAACGGTGAGCCGGTCGAAACGACCGGCATGACGAATCGCGAAGTGTTCCGCACACGCAAGGAAAGCGTGGACGGCGGCCGCTGACTGCTCTCTCAGCCGGCGGGCGGATCCTGCGACGGTGCTTCGGGCGGCGGCTCCTCTTTCGCAGGGGCTTCCTGCGGCGGCGGCTCCTCTTTCGCAGGCGCAGCCTGCTGCCCAGCGTCTTCGGATTTGTCGTCTTGAGCCGGCGTGGCTCCAGTCGTCACGGGAATGGGCTGCGCGGTGTTCACAGGCACTGCGGGCGGAGCGCCAGAAGCCTGATTGGCCGGCTGCGCGAGCGAATCGGCCGTCGCACTCTCCGGCAGCAGGCCGCGCACCGTTGCCTGCTCGCGGAATTCGACGGCTAGCTTCGCGCCTGCGTCGCGCATTGCAAGTGCAGTAGCTGTCTGCAGCGGCGGCGCGCTGGACAGTCCTTGCGCCGGCGCAGTGCCGTAACCGGTGAAACCCCACGAGTCCGCGAGCTTGCCGTTCGGCAGGTAGATGTTGACGCGGTACTTGATGCTGACTGCGAAGAACGGTGAGCCGGCGTCGCGCGGCGTCACGAACGCAAACTCCTCGACGCTCGGTTCCAGGATTGCGCGCACACCGTTGTCCGCGTGCGCCTGGCCCGCGCTGACGCTCTCCACGGGCACCACGCGCTCGAACATCGCGCTCATCAGCCGGCTGATGCCCTCGGACTGCGCCTTGCCGAGCTCGACGTGCCAGTCGGTGCTCCAGCGCTCTTCGTTGTGCACGTAGGTCGAGAATTCCTTCGGGATGAACAGCGCCACCGCGATCGGCATTTTCACGACCAGCGGCGTCGGAATGTTGGTGTTCGCGATCAGCCGCACCGGGCCGCAGCCCGCCAGCACGACCAGGGCGAGTGCGCCCAGTCCCGACGCGAGCGGTGCGCGCCACTTGCGAGACGCGAGCGGTGCGCGCCACTTGCGAATATGGGCCCCGGTACTCATATGGGCGATGGCCTCGGTTGCGCCGGGTCCGCCGGCTTCTGCAGCGCGCCGATCGTGAAACGCGAGCGCCCGCGCTCCGGCTCCTGGAGACCGACGAAAGTGCCGCCGTTGCGTTGACAAAGTATGCGCATCAAGGTCGCGAACCGGATGCTGGTGTATTGCGGAGCGTCGGGGCGTACCGGGAACCCGATAGCATGAATACGCACACGACGCTCGCCGGTTTCATCGGCGCGGTTGATGATGTCCACGCCCTTCACGACCGAGTCGATCGAGGAGCCCGTGAACTCGTCACCGAATACGTACACACTAATCTTTTTGTCCTTGGCGTGATAGGTACGAATGGCCTCGACGATGCCTTCGATCGGACTGGAGTTCGAGAACGCGTTCCAGGTGCGCAGCCGCTCGATCACCGTGCGCCGCTGCGTCGGCGTGTCGGGAATCCACTTGCCCTTGTAGCCGGTAAACATGTAAACGCCTTCGTCGTTCATCACTTGAAACCCTTTCACTTTCGGGTAGGCGTTCAGGGTTTCCTCGACCTTCTGCAGCATCATCGGCCAGACATAATTGAACATGCTGCCCGAGGTATCGATGCAGAAGATGATGTACTCGCTGTCGACCGGGATGCCGCCGATGGCGTCGTCCTTTTTGCGGCGGAAGCCCTGGCCGAGCAGGCGCTTCATCTCTTCCGTCAGCGTCTGCTGTGCGGAAGCCAGCCGGCCCTCGAGCTGATTGGCGACGTCCGCTTCCTGCTTGGAAG
>JBIOUH010000125.1:0-99656 GCA_044866955.1 Steroidobacteraceae bacterium | reverse complement strand
GGCTCAGCGCTGCGGGCGACGCTTCATTTCGGCCGGATCCGTGATGAAGCCGATCTTCTCGGCGCCGGCCTGTTGCAGCAACACCATACCGGAGACGACGCGTCCGTACGGCACGCTCTGGTCAGCTTTCACCAGCACCGGCGTCTTCGGCTGGCGGCTCAGGACGATGCCGACGCGCCGGATGACTTCCTCCTCGGACAGCGGCGATTCCTGATCCTGGCCGATGCTGACGTAGAAATTGCCGCGCGCGTCGACGCTCAGGATCAGCGGCTTGTTGTCCTCGGAGGGCAGCGGCTCGGCCCCCGCCTTCGGCAGATCCACCTTGATGCCCTGCGTGAGCAGCGGCGCCGTGACCATGAAGATGATGAGCAGCACCAGCATCACATCGATGTACGGCACGACGTTGATCTCGGCCATGAGCCGGCGGCCGCGCCGGTTGGAAGATGTGGGACTCATGCGTGCGCCTCGGCCACGGTCTGGCCGCCGCGCCGCTCCGTCGCGTGCCGCTGCAGGATGGTCGACAGCTCTTCGACGAACGTGTCGTAGCGCAGCTCGATGCGGCTCACCTGGTCCGCATAGCGGTTGTAAGCGATGACCGCGGGAATCGCGGCGAACAGGCCCATTGCCGTGGCGATCAGCGCTTCCGCGATGCCTGGCGCGACCATCGCGAGGGTCGCCTGCTGCACGTTACCGAGGCCGTGGAAGGCATTCATGATGCCCCACACCGTGCCGAACAGGCCGACGTACGGGCTGGTCGAGCCGACCGTCGCCAGCATCGACAGGCTGTGCTCGAGCCGATCGCTCTCCTTCAGCAGCGCGACACGCATGCCGCGGCGCGCACCTTCGAGCAGCTGCGCCGAGGCGAAGCCGCCCTGCTGGCGCATCCGCGAGAACTCGCGGAAGCCCGACTCGAAGATCGCTTCCATGCCCCGGGTAATGCGCCGTCCCTGGTCGATCGCGCGGAACATGGCGGTGAGGTCGCCGCCCGACCAGAAGACTTCCTCGAAACGGTCGGCATCGATGCGCGCGCGCCGCAGCTCCGCGCGTTTGCGCAACATGATCGACCACGAAATGATCGAAGCGAGCAGCAGCAGCCCCATGACGATCTGCACGATGAGGCTCGCGCCGCGCACGAGCTCCCAGGGATTCAGGCCTTCGGACATCATTCAACGATCTCCTGCTTTGATCTGCGTCCACAGCTCCGGCGGCAACGGCCGCGGGCGGTATGTCTGCGCGTCGAGGCATGCGGCGCGCACGCGGCCATCGAGCAGCACCTCGCCGCCGCGATGGACCTCCTGGTCTAACGTGATGCTGGCCCGCGTGGTCTCGCGGACCGCGCACGTCACCTGCAGCTGCTCGTCGTAGCGCGCCGGCTTGCGATAGTGCGCCTCGACGTCGACGACGACGAACATCAGGCCGTGCTCCTCCTTCAATCGCACCTGGTCGATGCCCAGCGCCCGCAGCCACTCGGTGCGCGCGCGCTCCATGAACTTCATGTAGTTCGCGTAGTACACGATGCCGCCCGCATCGGTATCCTCCCAGTAAACCCGCACGGGCCAGACGAACGGAGCTGCCGCCATCACTCGCCCCTGAACAGCTCCAGATTGGAGCTGGTGCGCTCCGGCACTTTCAGGCCGAAGTGCTGGTAGGCGATGCGCGTCGCCACGCGACCGCGCGCGGTACGCATGACGAAACCCTGCTGGATCAGGTACGGCTCGATCACGTCTTCGATCGTGCCGCGCTCCTCGCCGAGCGCCGCCGCGAGGCTCTCGACGCCGACCGGGCCGCCGTCGAATTTCTCGATGATCGTCAGCAGGAGCTTGCGGTCCATGACGTCGAAGCCGAGCGGGTCGACGTCGAGCAGGTCGAGCGCCGCCTGCGCGACCTCGTCAGTGATGCGGCCGCCGGCCCTGACTTCCGCGTAGTCGCGCACGCGCCGTAGCAACCGATTGGCGATGCGCGGAGTTCCGCGCGACCGCTGCGCAATGCGGGCCGCGCCGCCCACGTCCGTGGGCACGCCGAGGATCGCGGCCGAGCGCACGACTATGCGCTGCAGCTCCGCATGATCGTAGAACTCCAGCCGCTGCACGATGCCGAAGCGGTCTCGCAACGGCGAGGTCAGCAGGCCCGCGCGCGTGGTCGCGCCGACCAGCGTGAACGGCGGCAGGTCGAGCTTGATCGAGCGCGCGCCCGGGCCTTCGCCGATCATGATGTCGAGCTGAAAATCTTCCATCGCCGGGTACAGGATCTCTTCGACGACCGGGCTCAGGCGGTGGATCTCGTCGACGAACAGCACGTCGTTCGCCTGCAGATTCGTCAACAGCGCTGCGAGATCGCCCGGCCGCTCGATCACCGGCCCGGAGGTCTGCCGCAGGTTCACGCCGAGCTCGTTCGCCACGATGTGCGCGAGAGTGGTCTTGCCGAGGCCCGGCGGGCCGAAGATCAGGACGTGGTCCAGCGCCTCGCGGCGGTTGCGCGCGGCCTGGATGAAGATCTCCATCTGCGTCTTGACGGCCGACTGGCCGACGTAGTCAGCGAGCTTTTTCGGGCGCACGGCGCGGTCGAAGGCGGCTTCATCGCCCTGCGTGCCTGCTGAAACGATGCGGTCCTCTTCGATCATTTGGCTGCCGCCGCCTGCAACGCCCTGCGAATCAGTTCTTCAGTCGTCTGCACCGACGCATCGACGCCCTTCAACAGCCGCGTGACCTCCGCCGGATTATAGCCGAGCGCGACCAGAGCGCTGAACGCTTCGGCTTGTGGACCGACCGCGGTGGGCTGGGTTCCGCCGCCGACAGCGGCGACGGCCGCGAATTCGCCAAACGTCTTCACCCGGTCGCGCATTTCGACCACCAGGCGTTCGGCAGTCTTGCGCCCGACGCCGGGAGTGCGCACCAGGGTATCGACGTCCTCCGACTCGATGCACCGGAGGAAGTTGTCCACGGTCATTCCCGACAGCAGCGCGAGCGCCAGCTTCGGGCCGACATTCGATACCTTGAGCAGCTCGCGAAACAGGCGCCGCTCGCGCTCGGTGCGGAAGCCGAACAGGATGTGCGCGTCCTCACGGACGATCAGCTGCGTGAACAACGTGATCTCGCTGCCGGCCGGCGGCAGGTCGTAGAACACCGGCAGCGGCGCCTCGACTTCGTAGCCGACGCCGCCCACGTCGATCACCAGCTGCGGCGGTTGCTTCGCGGTCAGGCGGCCGCGCAGGAAGCCGATCATCGAACCGCGCCCACCGCCAGCGACACGAGCCCCTGCAGGCGACGGGAATGCGCGTGGCACATGGCGATCGCCAGGGCATCGGCGGCGTCCTCGGCCAGCGGGCCGGCGATGTTGAGCAGACGTTTCACCATCAACTGAACCTGTTCCTTCTGCGCGCCGCCGGTGCCGACCACGGCGAGCTTCACCTCGCGCGGCGCATACTCGAACACCCGCGGCCGGTTGGCGAACGTCGCGCTCAGCGCGGCGCCGCGCGCCTGGCCGAGCTTGAGAGCGCTGTCCGCATTCCGGCTCATGAACACGCGCTCGATCGCGACCTCGTCGGGGCGAAACTCGCTCGCGAGCGATTCGACCCCGGTGAAAATTTCCTGCAGCCGCTCGGCCAGCGACTCGCCGCGGGTGCGGATTGCGCCGCTGGCGATGTAGGCAACGCGCGTGGCCTGCGTCTCGATGATTGCGTAGCCCGTGCGCTGCGAGCCCGGGTCGAGGCCGAGGATGCGCACCTGGGCGGGCAACGCGCCGGGGCGCTGCGGCAGCGCCAGTTCGGCAAGACTCTGCGGGCGCCTGAGTCTGCGCAAGGATTCCTCCGCTCCGACAATTTGTCGTGCCGTATGATACCGGCAACGGCCGCAAACCGACACGTTCGTCGCGAGGTTTTTTGCAGCCGATTCAGTGGCATGTCATCCCTCGAAAGCATTGCTCAGCACGCGACTGACGAACGCGCCGTCACGAGCGGTCGCGCAATCGTGGACATCGTCAGGGAGCTGACGGACGACGAGGACATTCTGACGGGCGCGATGCTGTTCGCGCTGCTGGAAGCGAACGCGCTGCCGCCCGAGCGCGCGGAGGCGCTCGCCGGTCCAGCTGCAGCCCGCATCGGCACCGAGCTGCAGCGGCTGGGCTCGCTCAATATTGCCGCGCCGTCCGGCGGCGGCCCGGCACTGTCCGGCAATCAATCCGAAGGCCTGCGCAAGATGCTCCTCGCGATTGTCACCGATCCGCGACTGGTGCTGATCAAGCTCGCTGCGCAGCTCCACAAGCTGCGTGAGAGCCGGGACGCACCGGAGGCCGAGCGCCAGCGCCTCGCGTACGAGACGCGGCACGTCTATGCACCGCTCGCGAACCGCCTCGGCGTGTGGCAGATCAAGTGGCAGCTGGAAGACTGGAGCTTCCGCTACCTCGAGCCCGACAACTACAAGCGCGTCGCCAGCTGGCTCGCCGCCAAGCGCGGCGATCGCGAGCGCTACATCGAGGACGTCATCGCGACTCTGCGGGCCGAGCTGAAGAAGGCGCAGATCGACGCCGACATCGCCGGCCGCCCGAAACACATCTACAGCATCTGGCGCAAGTCGCAGCGCAAGGGCCTGTCGTTCGACCAGGTGTTCGACGTGCGCGCGGTGCGCGTCCTCGTGGCCACGATCGCGGACTGCTATGCGGCGCTCGGCGTCGTGCACGGACTGTGGCACTACATCCCGGGCGAGTTCGACGACTACATCGCCACGCCGAAGGACAACGCCTACCGCTCGCTGCACACCGCGGTGATCGGCCCCGGCAAGCTGCCGCTGGAGATCCAGATCCGCACGCGCGAAATGCACGAGCATGCCGAGCTCGGCGTCGCTGCGCATTGGCGCTACAAGGAAGGCGGCCGCGCCAATCCTGCCTACGAGCAGAAGATCGTGTGGCTGCGGCAGCTGCTGGAGCCGGGCGAGCGCCAGGAAAGCGACGGCGACTTCCTCGAGCGGGTGCGCTCGGAAATGTTCGAGGATCGCGTCTACGCGCTGTCGCCGCGCGGCGAAGTGATCGAGCTGCAGCGAGGCTCGACGCCGCTCGACTTCGCGTATCACCTGCACACGGACCTCGGCCATCGCTGCCGCGGCGCCAAGGTCAACGGTCGCATGGTGCCCCTCAACACCGTGCTGGCAAACGGCGACCAGGTCGAGATCGTGACGGCGAAGCAGGGGAATCCGAGCCGCGACTGGCTCGTGCCCTCGCTCGGCTATCTCGCGTCACCGCGCAACCGGAGCAAGGTGCGCGCGTGGTTCCGCAAGCTCGACGAGGATCAGAACCGCCAGCAGGGCAAGCAGATCCTGGAGCGCGAGCTGCAGCGGCTCGCGATTCACAGCGTGACGCTGCCGGAGCTGATCGGCGAATTCAATTTCACGACGGCCGACCAGCTATACCTTGCGATCGGCGAGGGCGAGATCAACGTCGCGCAGATCATCGGCGCGATTCAGCGCCGCGCCAAGCCGCAGGAGCTGCCCTCCCCCGTGTCGCGCCGGCCGTCGGTCCGCGCCAAGGAAACTTCGGGCATCACGATCGAAGGCGTGGGCGATCTGCTCTCCAGCTTTGCGCGCTGCTGCAGCCCCGTGCCTCCGGAAAGCATTGCCGGCTACATCACGCTGGGCCGCGGAGTGAGCATCCACCGCGAAGACTGCGCCAGCTTCCGCCGGCTGCAGGCGTCGCACCCGGAGCGCGTACTCGCCGTCGAATGGGGCAAGGCTGGCGAGCGCGCCTTCCCGATCGATGTGATCGTGCGTGCGTTCGATCGCCGCGGACTGGTGCGCGACATCAGCGCAGTGCTCGCCGATTCCAAGATCAATATCCAGGCGATGAACGTGACGACCGACGAGCGCGACGGCGTCGCCGAGATCGCCCTGCGCATGACGGTTCGCGACCTCGAGGAACTATCGCGCGTGCTCGGCCGCATCCAGGGGCTGCCGAACATCGTCAGCGCGCGGCGGAAAGCGTAATGCCCGGTAACGGAGAAAGACTGGACAGGATGAACAGGATTAACAGGATGGAGATGAGAATCGATGACAGCCGTGTTCGCGCCGTCTTCGCATCCTATCCATCCTGTTCATCCTGCCGAATTCTCTGGACTCCCTGTCTCCATCGCGAGCAGCTCTTCGAATCGATTTGCGCCCTGCTCGCGCACTGCCGCGATCTCGCTGTCGCTCCACTCGCGCACGATGCGTCCGTCGAGCAGCAACGCTGCCTTGTCGGCGTAGTGCTCGACGATGTCGAGCGAATGAGTGGCCAGCAGGACGCCGCAGCGGTTCGCAGCCAACCGCTGCTGCAGGTGACGCTTCACCACCAGCGCGCTGCCGGGATCGAGTCCGTTGAACGCCTCGTCGAGGACGATGAGCGCCGGCTCGCCGAGCAGCGCCAGCAGGACGCACAGCTTCTGCCGCGTGCCGAGAGAATAGGTATCGACGAACCGGTCGAGGTAGCCGGCGAACCTCAGCGCGTCGCTGAGCTCGACGACGTCCGGATCGATGCGCTCCAGTCCCTTGGCACTCGCGTACACCTCCAGGCACTGCCGGCCGGTGAGCAGACCGGGCAACTGCTCCGGAGCGCAGCCGAATCCGAGCCTGCGCTTCGCATCGACCGTGTGCGTGCGCACCGAATGACCGCACACCGCGATGTCGCCCGCGGTCGGCGCGAGCCGCGCAGCGACGCAATGAAGCAGCGTGCTCTTGCCGACGCCATTCGGCCCGAGCAGGCAGAACCACTGGCCGCCGCGGATCTGCAACGTGACTCCGCGCAGCACGTCGGTCTTGCCGTAGCGCGCATGCACGTCGCGAATGTCCAGCACGATCGCAGTCATGTCTTCGCTCCTGCCCGCAGATTCCACGCGGCGAGTACCGCCGCCATCGGGATCGACCAGCCATGCTCGCGTGCTTCGACGATCGCCAACGCCGCGAACGACAACGCCAGCTTGATGAACGGTCGCCTGGCGCGATAGCTGTCGGCCAGACCGATGCTGCACGCGAGCAGCACAATCGCAAGCCACAGGCCGCCGACGTACAGCGCGCTCAGCACCGGCGAGCCCAGAATCACCATCAGTCCGATCGCGAACGCTGTGGCAATGAACTGGTACAGCAGCGCGCGCCGGCAGACGGCCCAGGCGAATTGGGCAAACGGGATCGGCGTCGAGCGCAGCCAGCGCGAAGCCATGCTCGCGGTCTGCAGCACCGCGGTCAGGAGGCCCGCCAGATAGCCGCCGAGCAGCCACATCGCGACCACGCTCAGGCCAACGAGTGCCGACGAGCCGGCCTGGACGGCGAGCATTCCGACCATCAGCAGGATTCGCAGATTGTCCGGCCTGCCCCAGGCACGAACCTGCGCCAGCGGCCAGCCCGAGAGAGCAGCGGCGGAAGGCACGGTGTCCGTGCGCGCTTTGACCTGACGCACGTAGCGCGAACCTTCCAACGCGTCGGCACCCGAGCGCCGCGCGGACCACCACCCAATCGTCGCGCCAATGACTGCGCCCCCGGCGATCCAGAGCATCGGTTCGCCGACGGCCAGGGCGGCGACGTCGGCGACGAGGCCCATCGCTGCGAGCAGCACGCAGACGGCAAGCAGCTGCGCAACGAGCGGCAACATGCTGACGACCAGAATCGCCAGAGTGCGGCTGTATTGCCGGACTGGCGCGGCGGCGAGCCAGAACTGCGTGTAGCGAACTTCCGCACGACGCCGCTGACGTCCCACTGCAAAGAGCGAGTAGGCGGCAACGGCGACCAGCATCAGGACGCGGTACGCGAGCAGCCAGGCGAACACAGCGGGGAATTGCGAGCGCAGCGTCACCAGCACGACTGCAGAAGCACCGAGAGCGGCGCCGCCGGCGGCAATCACCTGGAGCGCATGAGCCCGCGCTCGCGCCAGCAGATTGCGAGCCGCGAGCCACTCCGCCAGAAGCAACGGATGCCGCTGCAGCATGCTGTTTCGATCCTATTTGGCTGGGACTGTCGAGGGCGGCCAGAGCTTGAAGCGCAGCGCACGCAAACCGTACAGCGCGAAGATGATCGCCAGCGCGATGACCATGCTCTTGAGCTGATCGCCGCCGTCCTTGCCATTGATGGTTTCGTAGAACAGCCAGGCGATCGCGACGCATGCGGCGATCGGCACCAGCGGTCCGCCTGGAATCACGAACGGCTTGCCGTCGGTGCGCACGTCGCGCTTGCGCAGCACCATCGTGCCGATTGCGCACAGGAAGTACAGCGCCAGCGCAGCCAGATTCGCGAATACCGTCAGCCACCGGAACCCGTCCGGCATGAAACTGCCCAGGAGCGCGACCACGACGACCAGCACGCCGTAGATGCCGATCGCAAGGTTCGGCGTACGGTACTGCGGATGGACCGACGTCAGGATCCGCGGCAGGAATCCGTCGCGGCTCATCGCGAACAGCCCGCGCGGCTCGGACAGCACGTTGGCGCTGAGGTAGCCGAACATCGAGATTACGGCTGCCAGGATCATGACGGTGCGCGCGATAGGCCCCAGCGCCATCCCCGCGGACTCTGCGAGCGGCGTATTGCCGGTGTTCGCCAACGCCGGGCCCATGATGCCGAGCGCGACGAACTGGATGGCCAGATACATCACCGTCGCGGCGCCCAGCGCCAGCAGGATCGCCAGGGGCACGGTGCGCGCGGGATTCTTCACCTCGCCGCTGGGCACGGTGGCGCCTTCGATGCCCGAGAACGCAAAGATGATGATGCCCGCGGTACTCAGCACGGTGCTCGCGTCAGGCACGTTCGTCCACGCGAGGTTCGAAGGATCGATGAAGAACACGCCGACGACGATGAACACGAGCAGCGGCACCAGCTTCACTACGGTGATCGTTTCGAGCAGGCGCGCACCGGTACGGACGCCGCGCATGTTGAGAGACACGAGCACCGCTACGACGACGACCATCGCGACCCTCGTCACCCAGGGGTCCTGCCCGCCGCTGGTCAGCGCAAGAATCGAACGCACGACCGCCGTGATGACCGCCGCCGCGGCGAACCAACCGGTCGTGAACACCAGACAGCCGGCGACGAAGCCGGCCATCGGACCGAGTGCCGTCTCGACGTACGCATACGCGCCGCCGGTCGAGGACACGCGGCTGCCGGACTCCGCGAAGCACAGCACCACCAGGCCGATCACGATCGCGCACGCGACATATGCGAGCGGCGCGGCGCTGCCCAGACCGATCACGGCGAACGCGGGCAGCGAGAAGATGCCGCTGCCCACGGTGTAGTTGAAGATGTTGGCGCTGAACTGGCGGACGCCGAGCTCGCGCGACAACAATGCGTCGGGGTTGGTGCCGGACTTCCCGGCCGCGGGATCGCCGCCGCTCATGATTTCTTCGGCGGCCGCGCCGCAGGACGCCCGACACAGCGGCTCAGCCACTGCTGCACGTTCGGGTACGGGCCGAAGTCGAATTTGGCGGCGAAGCCCATCGACATCACCGACGCGACGTTGAGGTCGGCGAGCGTGAAGCCGGAGCCGAGCAGGTACTCGCGGTTCGCGAGGTGGTCGTTGAGCACCGTCAGCGGATGCTCGAGCGCCTTGAGCGCTGCTTGCTCGGTGGCGGGATCCTTGGGGCTACGCTCGCGGAAGTATCTCTCCAGGTCGCTGCCCGGCTGCACCTCGAAACGCTGCATGAACAGCGTGACCAGCGGCTTCTCCGCCTCCGTCATCGCCCAGAACGACCACTGCAGCATGCGCGCCTCGTCCTCGAGCGTCTTGGGCGCAAGCTCGCCGCCGTGCTTCTTCGCCAGGTAGATGTTGATGGCCATCGACTCGGCGAGGCAGAAGCCGTCGTCGTCGATCGCGGGGATACGGCCGGCGGGATTGATGGCCAGGAAGGCGGCCGACTTGGTGCCGCCGTCGGCGAAGTGTGTCGGAACGTGCTCGAACTGCAGGCCGAGCTCGCGACACACCCAAAGAGTGCGGGCGGCTCGCGAGCCGGGATGACCGTAAATCTTGAGCATTGAGGCCTCCTGTGAGGGAGGCGAGCGTGACACAAGTGATACAGGTGACGAAAGTGACACAGGCCGGAACGTTGCTGCCTGTGTCACCTGTGTCACTTTTCTTCTATCTGTTGGGAAAATCTATCGCGATCTTGTCCGCGTTCAGTGCCGCTTCGTGCAACGCCTCCGACAACGTCGGGTGCGCGTGCATGGTCCGCTGCAGGTCCTCGGTGCTCGCCGAGTACTCCATCGCCAGCACCGCCTCGGCGATCAGCTCACCGGCCATCGGCCCGATGATGTGCACGCCGAGGATCTCGTCGTCGTCGCTCGCCGAGATGATCTTGGCAAAACCGGCTGTCGCTTCCATGGCGCGCGCGCGGCCGCTCGCCAGGAACGGGAACTGGCCGGTCTTGTAGGGACGCCCGCTCTTCTTGACCTCTTCCTCGGTGAGCCCGACCCAGGCGATCTCCGGCGCGGTGTAGATCACCGACGGAATCGCCTTGTAATTCACTTCCGCGACCTTGCCGGCGATCAGCTCGGCGACCATCACGCCCTCTTCCTTGCCCTTGTGCGCCAGCATCGGCCCGCGCACCAGGTCGCCGATCGCCCAGACGTTCGCCGCAGCGGTCCGGCATTCGTGATCGACGGTGACGAAGCCGCGTTCGTCGACCTGCACGCCGGTGCCTTCGCCGAGCAGGTCCTTCGAGAACGGCCGGCGGCCGATGGCCACGACCACTTTTTCGACTTCGACGCTCTGCTCGCCCTTGGCGTCGGTGTACTTGAGCTTCACGCCGCCAGAACCCTTGTCCGCGCCGGTGACCTTCGCGCCGAGGCGAACGTCGAGGCCGAGCTTCTTGAAGTGCTTCAGCGCTTCTTTCGAGACTGCGCCGTCTGCCGCAGGCAGGAACGTTTCGAGCGCTTCGAGCACCACGACCTCGGCGCCGAGACGCCGCCATACACTGCCGAGCTCGAGGCCGATGATGCCCGCGCCGATGACCCCGAGGCGCTTCGGCACGGCGTCGAATTCGAGGGCGCCCCACGAGTCCACGATCTGCTTGCCGTCGAACGGCAGGCTCCTGAGCTCGATCGGCGCTGAGCCGGCCGCCAGCACGATGTGCTTGGCCGTCAGCTCTTCTTTCTTGCCGTCCTTCGCCGTGAACTCGACACGGTTGCCGCTGAGCAGCTTGCCGTGTCCTTGCAGGCCGGTGACGCCCGCGCCCTTGAACAGGCCGGCGATGCCGACGGTCGATTGCTTGACGATCGTCGCGCGGCGTTTCTGCATGGTCGCGAGATCGAGCTCGACGCTGCCGACCTTCACGCCGTGCACAGCGAACTCGTGCTGGACGCGATGGAACAGCTCCGAGGATTCGAGCATCGCCTTCGAGGGAATGCAGCCGGCGTTGAGACAGGTGCCGCCGAACGCGTAGGAACCATCCTTGTTCTGCCACTCGTCGATGCAGGCGACCTTGAGCTTGTGCTGGCCGGCGCGGATCGCGCAGGGATAGCCGGCGGGACCGCCGCCTATAACAATGACGTCATACTGTGACATGGAAACTCCGTGGGAAGCGGTTGGCGGTTAGCGGTTGGCGGTTGGTGCAGAGAGCTTTGCCCTGCGGCATCTCACTAACCGCCAACCGCTAACCGCTATCCGCTTCTTGTTACAGCTGAAGGAGCAGCCGCGCCGGATCTTCCAGCGCGTCCTTGATCGCGACCAGGAATTGCACCGACTCGCGGCCGTCGACGATGCGGTGATCGTAGGTCAGCGCCAGGTACATCATCGGGCGCACCTTGATCTGACCGTCGATGACCATCGGGCGCTCCTGGATCTTGTGCATCCCGAGGATCGCGACCTGAGGAGGATTCAGAATCGGCGTCGACATCAGCGAGCCGAACACGCCGCCGTTGGTGAGCGTGAACGTGCCGCCGGTCAACTCTTCGAGCGTGATCGAGCCGTCGCGCGCCTTCTGCGCGTACGCGCCGACCGCGGCCTCGATCTCCGCGAAGCTCATCATCTCCGCGTTGCGCAGTACCGGCACCATCAGGCCCCGGTCGGTCGAGACGGCCACGCCGATGTCATAGAACTCGTGATAGACGATGTCGTTGCCGTCGAGCGATGCGTTCACCGCCGGGAAGCGCCGCAGCGCCTCGATCGATGCTTTGACGAAGAACGACATGAAGCCGAGCTTCACGCCGTGGGTCTTCTCGAACTTCTCCTTGTAGCGCGCACGAATCTCGTTCACCGCCGTCAGATCGACTTCGTTGAACGTCGTCAGCATCGCGGCAGTCGCTTGCGCTTGAATCAACCGTTCCGCGATGCGTGCACGCAGACGCGTCATCGGCACGCGTTGCTCGGTGCGTGCGCCGGTGGGCGCAGGCAATTTTACTGCCGGAGCTGGCTTGGCGGCTTTGGCTGGCGCAGGCGCCGGCGCGGACTCTTTGCCCGCCATGTGCTGAATGACGTCGCCCTTGCTGATGCGGCCGTCGCGGCCGCTGCCGGCGATCGAGCCGGCATCGAGCTTGTTCTCCGCGACCATGCGTTTGGCCGCCGGTGCGAGTTTCGCCGCCGCAGCTGCCTTCTGATCTGACGCTGCCTTGGCCTCGGGCGCCGCAGCCGCCGGCTTCGACGCCGCTGCACCCGCTCCTTCTTCGAGAATCGCCAGCACCTGCCCGCTCGTAACCGTTGCGCCGTTCTCGACCTTGAGCTCCTTGATCACGCCCGCCGAAGGCGCCGGCACTTCCAGCACGACCTTGTCGGTCTCCAGGTCGACGAGATTCTCGTCGCGGCTGACCGCCTCACCGGGCTTCTTGTGCCACGCGACCAGCGTTGCATCGGCGACGGACTCGGGCAGCTGCGGAACTTTGACTTCGATACTCATTCTTTTTTCCTAGTCTTCGGGTCGAAAGCGGCCGAAGCCCTTTCGACGACGCCCGACAAAAGGCGTGACTTTTGCCGGGCTACTTCTCACCCGCCGCTCGCAGGCGGCTCGTCTGCTGCAACGTCTCTTCGGCGCTGGTGGAGCGCAGCGCTGCATCGACGAGCTGTTTCTGTTGATCCATGTGCATCTGGGCGATGCCGGTCGCCGGCGCCGCGGCCGGTGCGCGCCCGGCGTACAGCAAGCGATGCTCGCGAGACAGCGGCTCATTCAAGCGATGGCGGATCTGGTACCACGCGCCCTGGTTCTGCGGCTCTTCCTGGCACCAGACGATCTCGCGCGCCTGCGCGTATTTGCGGATCGCCGCTGCGTACTCATCCGCGGGGAACGGGTACAGCTGCTCGACGCGCACGATCGCGACGTTGTGGAGCGCGTCGGTGCGGCGCGACTCCAGCAGGTCGAAATAGACCTTGCCCGAGCAGAACACGACGCGCGTCACCTTGGCCGGCTGCACGTCGTCGACTTCGTCGATGAGACGGCGGAAGCCGCCGCGCGTCAGATCTTCGAGCGGCGACACCGACAGCTTGTGGCGCAGCAGGCTCTTCGGCGTCATGACGATGAGCGGCTTGCGAAAGTCCTGCCGCATCTGCCGCCGCAGCATGTGGAACATCTGCGCCGGCGTCGAAGGCACGCAGACCTGCATATTGTGCTCGGCGCACAGCTGCAGGAAGCGCTCGAGGCGCGCCGAGGAATGCTCCGGGCCCTGCCCCTCGTAGCCGTGCGGCAACAGCATCGTAAGGCCGCAGACGCGACCCCACTTCGCCTCACCGGAGCTGATGAACTGATCGATGATGACCTGCGCGCCGTTCACGAAGTCGCCGAACTGCGCTTCCCACAGCGTGAGGCAGTTGGGTTCGGTGGTCGAGAAGCCGTACTCGAAGCCGACGACCGCTTCCTCCGAGAGGAGCGAATCGATCACCGTGAAGCGCGGCTGGCTCGGGGACAGGTTCTTCAGCGGAATGTAGGTCTCGCCGCGCTGCTGGCAATGCCACACAGCGTGACGATGGAAGAACGTGCCGCGGCCGCTGTCCTGACCGACCAGGCGCACTTCGTAGCCTTCCGTCAGCAGCGAGGCGTACGCCAGGTTTTCGGCGAAGCCCCAGTCGAGCGGCAGCTGCCCTGCCGCCATCTTTTCGCGATCCTGCACGATGCGCGCGACCTGCCGGTGCAGCGTGATGTTCGACGGCGGCGTGGTCAGCTTGGTCGCGAGCTCACGCAGCTGCTCGACGCGCACGCCGGTCGGCACGAGCTCGTTCCAGTCTGCGTGCGTGTACTTGCTCCAGTCGACGGTGTGCTTGTTGCCGATCAGGCCGAGCGAGTGCTTCGCCTGCGACTTGCCCTCGTCGAGCTCGCGGCGGTATTGCTCCACCAGCGCATCCGCGTCCGTCATCGCCAGCGCGTTCTCGGCAACCAGCCGGTTGGCGTAGATCTGCCGCGGCGTCTCCTGGCTGCGGATCTTCTGATACATCAGCGGCTGCGTCGCCGCCGGCTCGTCCGCCTCGTTGTGGCCGAGCTTGCGATAGCACACCAGGTCGATGACCGCGTCCTTGTGGAAGGTCATGCGGTACTCGAGCGCGAGGCGCGCCACGAACACGACGGCTTCGACGTCGTCGCCGTTCACGTGGAAGATCGGCGCTTCGATCATCTTGGCGACGTCGCTGCAGTAGAGCGTCGAGCGCGCGTCGCGCGGATCGGAAGTCGTGAAGCCGACCTGGTTGTTGATGATCACGTGCAGGGTGCCGCCGGTGTAGAAGCCGCGCGCTTGCGACATCTGCAGCGTTTCCATGACGACGCCCTGGCCCGCGAACGCCGCGTCGCCGTGGATCAGCAGCGCTGCGACTTTGTCGCCGTTCGAGTCATTGCAGCGCTGCTGGCGGGCGCGCACGGAGCCTTCGACGACCGGGTTCACCACTTCGAGATGCGAAGGATTGAACGCCAGCGCGACGTGCACGTTGCCGGCCGGCGTGCGGATGTCGGTCGAGAAGCCCTTGTGATACTTCACGTCGCCCGAGCCGCGCATGTGGTTGGCGTCGTACTTGCCCTCGAACTCGGAGAACAGCTGCTGCGGCGACTTGCCGACCACGTTGACCAGCACGTTGAGGCGGCCGCGATGCGCCATGCCGATCACGATCTCCTCGATGCCGCGCTGGCCGCCCTGCTGGATCAGATCGTCGAGCAGCGGGATGAGCGCGTCGCCGCCTTCGAGCGAGAAGCGCTTCTGCGCCGGATACTTCGTCGCGAGGTAGCGCTCGAGCCCTTCGGCGGCGGTCAGGTGACGCAGCAGCGTGCGGCGCTCTTCATTCGAGAAGCGATGCTGGACGCGGCCTTCCTGGAAGCGGTTCTGCAGCCACAGGCGCTCCTTCGAATCCGACACGTGCGCGAACTCGGCGCCGATCGTGCCGCAGTAGATGTGGCGCAGCTGGGCGACGATGTCGCGCAGCTTCATGCGCTTCGCGATCGCCTCGGTGCGGCTGCCCGTATAGAAGTCCGTATCGAGGTCCGCGTCGCTCAGGCCGAAGTGGCTCAGCTCGAGCACCTCCGGCACGGGTCGGCGCATCAGGCCGAGCGGATCGATGTCGGCGACCAGGTGCCCGCGGTTCGCATACACCTGCACGAGCCGCGCGACCGACGCCTGCTTGGCCGCAACGTCACCCGCCGGCGAGGCGGCTGGAGCCGCCGCAGGAGTCGCAATCGCCGGTCGCGACGCTCGCTGCGCGAGCGCTTCGCGAATCGGCCCGTGCGCTGCCTCGTTGCTGCCACCGAGGCTCGCGAAATACTCGCGCCACGCGGGCTCGACGGAGGTCGGGTCGGCGAGGTACTGCTCGTAGAGGGATTCGACGTAAGGGGCGTTGCCGCCCGAGAGGGGCGTTGAGTCGAGCAAGGCTCTCAACGTGGAAGAGTCGCTCATTGCGCTCGCAAGTTCCTGTCTTATCTGAAGAAGAAGGCCGCTGCCGGCCGGCTCAAAGGCCGGCTAGTGTAGCCGAAATGGGGGCGATCCTCATTTTGGAAATGGGGGACATTCCTCATTTCAGGCCATTCGAGACTGGAGGCGGGGTTTCGGCGAAATGAGGAATGTCCCCATTTCCAGAGCGCTTCTTATTTTCTGCCGATCCTGGGGCCGCGTTGCACGCCGACCGGGAAGCGCGTGACCGAAACGTCGTCGGTCGAGTCGTCGGGCCGCGGCGGGGGCGGCGTCGGGACGATGCGATTGGCGCCGACGACGGTGACTCCGGGCGGAATGTCGCGGGTGACAACGGCGTTGGCGCCGATCACCACGCCCTGCCCGATGCGGACGTCACCCAGCACACGCGCGCCCGCGCCAATGTAGACATCGTCGCCGATGAGAGGCGCGATGTTCTCGCGATGATCGCGCCCGCCGATCGTCACCTGCTGCATGATCGTCACGCGCCGGCCGACGACGGCCTGGGGATGGACGATGATGCCGTACGGATGCGGCAGATGAACGTCCTGCGGCAGCCGGGCCTGGATGTCGCTGTTGAACAGTATTCGCACGAAGCGGCTCACGAGCGGAATCGAGCGCCGGCAGAAGAACAGCAGGATCTTGGTCTGCGTGGGATTGCTGCTCACTTCCTGCGGCAAGCCGAGGCGGTGGGTCGTGCGGCGCGCCAGCTGTGCTGCGATGGCGCACTCGGCTTGAGCGACCACGCGATCGAGCGGCTGATCGGCGTCGAGCACCACGACGTTGTCGTGTCCAGCCAGCAGCCGGCGGTACTCGCCGCGCTGACGTGTCGCCTCTTCCGCACCCAACTCGCCCTGCTCGCCCTGACGCTCCTGCAGCGCCTGCGAGGGGATGTCGAACACCAGCCACAGATGCGGCCGCGGTACCCAGCGCAGCAGCAAACGGGCAAACGCCAGCGCGTGGTCGATGCGATAGCGCCGCGGATCGACCACCACGTCGTCGAAGTAACGGTTGGAGACCACCAGCGTCGAGCGCACCAGCTTCGGTCGGATCCACAGCCAGTAGCCGAGCCAATAGTCGACCACGAACATCATGAGCTTGACGATCGTCGTGAAGCGCCCGCGCGGCTCGCGCATGCGCGTCGAGCGGGTGGGCTTGATCGTGCCCGCGCGCATCACCCCGGGGCGCAGCTCCATCGTGTGAGCGTTCTCGAACACCTGCAGCGGCTGTTCGCTTAGTGCCTCGATGACGCTGCTTTTGCCGCTGCCCGGCGGGCCGAGGCAGGCAATCATCAGGCCGGGCGGACGAAACCAGCTGCGCAGGCGCGTGAGCTCTTCGCGCAACCACACCAGCGGCGGCACGATATTGCGGAAATGCAGCGCGCTCTGCAGCAGCCGCAGACAAGCGCGCGCCGCTTCCCAATCGCCGGAAGCGGCGGCGCGCATGACCACACCGCCCTCGCGATCGGCGCGCCAGAATCGCTCGACCTGTTTCGCCGCGCCGGTCGAATCGAGCCTCGCCAGCACGCTCAGCACCTCAGCATCCCGATCGGTGATGGCGCCAGCGTCCACGCAGCGCAGCAGCCGGCACAGAAATTCCTTCGCTGGCGCCACGCGCCGTGTAGCTCTCACACGGTCGCTCAGCAATTCGTCGGCCGTGAATATGACGTAACCGCAGCGGACGTAGTGAGCCCGCACTTCCACGCTCACGAACTGCGGATGCTCCTCGCGACTGATGCAGCTCAAGCGATAGCGGTGGACGCCTTCAGGTGCCTGCAGATGGTCGATGACCTCCATCTCGTTGCGCGTCGCGAAGGCGCGCAGCACGCCGGCAATGTGCTCGAGCTGCTCGGGCGCGACGACCAGCTCGATGCGCTCCGCTGTCGGTGCGCCGAGCACGCAATGGTCGATGGATTGGTCGTCGAGATGTCGGAACAGCGCCGCGGCGGGCGCGGGCGAGTTCTGCATCGGCTCCCGCCTTTGCCTCAGAACGGCAGGTGGATCGCGCCGCTCTTGAACGCCTCGGCGGCGACTGCAAGCACGCAGAAGAGCATCGTGATCCACGTATGCAGCTGGGTTTTTCGCATGAAGGTCTCCGTGCGGTGCGCCGGTCAGTAGGCGTTGCGGTCGCGCCAGACCAATAACGCAGTTCTCACGAGAATGTTCATGTCGAGACGCAACGACCAGTTGCGCAGGTAGTCGAGGTCGTACTCGACGCGCCGCTGCATCTTCTCCACGGTTTCGGTCTCGCCGCGATAGCCATTCACCTGCGCCCACCCGGTGATGCCCGGTCGGACTTTGTGGCGCAGCATGTAGCCGGCGATGACCTTACGGTATTCCTCGTTGTGACTGACGGCATGCGGGCGCGGACCGACCAGGCTCATCGTGCCGCCGAGCACGTTGAACAGTTGCGGCAGCTCGTCGAGGGACGTGCGCCGCAGGAAGCCGCCGAACCTCGTCACGCGCGGGTCGTTGCGCTGGGCCTGCGTGACGGTGTGACCGTCTTCGCACACCCGCATGGTGCGGAACTTGTAGACGTTGATCGACTCGCCGTACATGCCGTAGCGACGCTGCCGGAACAGCACCGGGCCCGGCGAGCTGAAGCGCACGCCGATCGCGACCGCCAGCAGCACCGGCCAGATCAGCATCAGGATGGCTGTCGCGAATGCGATGTCGCTGGCGCGCTTGAGCACGCCGTTCATGCCGGCGAACGGCGTCTCGCGAACTGCGAACAGCGGAATGCCATCGAGGTCGCACACCTGCGCCTGCATGGTGTCGAACACGAACAGGTCGGGCACGAAGTAGACGGAGGCAGTCGTGTCTTTCAGCTCTTCGAGCAGGCGCATGACGCGCTCGTCGGGCCGCATCGGCAGGCAAATGTAAATACTGCTTACGCTGTTGAGCCGTACGTAGTGGGCGATGTCGGTCGTGCCGCCGAGCAATTGCTCGTCGGACAATCCCGGCAGCCGCTCGCTGTGGCGATCGTCGAAAAATCCGCGGAACGTGCCGAGATGCGGATTCGCGTGCAGGCGGCGCGCGAGGCGCGCACCCACTTCGTTCGCACCCACGATGACGTGACTCTGTAGGATCTTTCCCCGCAGCGCTGAAAATGCAGCGTAGCGACGAAACCCGACCTGTGCCGCGACTACAACAAACGGAGTAATCGCAAACCAGGTAAGGATTACGCGACGCGAGAACACCTCGGTCACCTTCAGCGCGAACGCGAGCAGCAGTAGCGCTGCCGATACGAGCAGCCACTCGCTGAAGATGCGGTGAGTCAGCAGCATCGACAGACCAGTCTTGCCCGAGCTGTCCAGCACGGGATCGCTCACGACCTGCGCGGAGATCAGGAAAGCCAGCGCTGCGAGCGCCCAATAGTGCTGTGAAAGCGGCAAGCCATAGGCCAACGCCGTCAGCAACAGAGTGCCGACGATTACGGTCGGGTTGAGGATGTGCCGGAGCAACGCGACCGACGGGGGCTCCGAAGTGCCGCGTTGAATGCGATCGATGCGCCTGGCCTGACCGCTTACGCTGCTGGCGTACGCGGTTGCGCGAATACTCTTCATCTGCATTGATTCGCGCATGAACTATCGACTTGGAGAGAAAACAACACGTCCGTAACTGCCCCACGCCCGAAAAGTTCCTCGGGTGGCGGCGCGTTCGTGGGACGCATACTCGCCGCGAAATTACACGATGCAAAGTTGTTGCTTGCCGCAGACGTCAGGCTTCCATTGCGCGCGAAAAGAAAAAGCGCGCATCGATCGCGATGCGCGCTCCAGTTTGTAGGAAATTCTTGTAGGTCGGGGCTTCAGCCCGATGCTATCGCGCCATGTCGGGTGCGCGCTGTCCGAGTCCTTCCTCGATGCGATGAACGAGCTCGATGAGCTTCGGCCGCACGTCATTGAGCAGATAGCTCGACGACACCTTGAATGCAGGCGCGCCGCAGTTGATCGCCATCGGCGGCAGACCATTGCCGGGCCGGAAGCCGACTGCTATGCCATTCACGTCCGGCTGCCACTCGCCGAACGACGCGCACACGCCGAGCTCCTGGTACATCTGCAGCGACTTGTCGATGCCCTGCTTGAGCGCGGGCCACGCGACGTGATCGAGCTCCTTCAGCTGATCAAGCAGGTCGGTGCGCTCGGCGTCACCGCACACAGCGAGGTACGCGCGACCGATCGCCGCAGTGCCCAGCTGCAGACGCATGCCGACTTCCATGTTGAGCGAGAGCACGGCGTTGCCCTTGCAGACTTCGATGCAGACCATGCTCAGACGCTGACGCGCACCGAGCGCCACGGAGGTTCCGGTTGCATCGGCGAGCTCCTGCATCAACGGACGCGCAAGGTCACGCACCTCGAAGCGTCCAAGCACAGCGCTGCCCAGCGCGAGCGTCGCGGTGCCGAGCCGGTACTTGCCGGACTCTTTCACGTAGTGCAGGTAGCCGAGCTTGGTGAGCGTGTAGGTCAGCCGCGAGACCGTCGACTTCGGCAAGCGGCAGCGCTCGGAAATATCCTGGTTGCCGAGCAGGCGGCTGCCGCTGCGGAAGCAGGACAGCACATCGAGTCCGCGCGACAAGGCCGTGACGAAATGCCGGTCCTGCTTGCCGACGCGCGGCCGTGGCGCTGCGGCAGCTGCAGCGGCAGCGGCGGCCGCGCCGGCGCCAACGCTTTCGATCATCCGGGTCGTATCTGATGCTCTCGTCGCCATAAAGGTATCCGCCCTTTGCAATCGCTGATGAGGTTCGCCCTGGTTACTTCGCTCGACTGTTTCAACCTGTGCGCGCCGCGACCGCGCGCGCGCTCTCCGCTTCCTGCAGCGCCCGCCACTGGACCTTGCCGGTCGCTGACTTCGGCAAGGCGTCGACGAACTCGATGACGCGCGGGTGCTTGTAGACGGCCATGTTCTGGCGCGTCCATTCGATGATGTCGTTCTCCGTGACCTTGCCCTTGTGCGACGGCCGCAGCACCACGACTGCCTTCACCGTCTCGCCGCGATGCGCGTCCTTTGCCGCGATCACGCACGCTTCCTGGATCGCCGGATGCTGGTACATCTGCGCTTCGACTTCCGCCGGCCACACCTTGTAGCCGGATGCATTGATCATTCGCTTCAGACGATCGACCAGGAAGAAATAGCCGTCCTGATCGACGTAGCCGAGGTCGCCGGTGCGGAAGAACCGCTTGCCGTCGAGCTCGATGAACGCCGCGCGCGTCGCTTCCTCGTTGCGCCAGTAGCCGCGGAAGATCTGCGGACCGTGCGAGACGATCTCGCCGATCTGTCCGTCCGGCAGCTCCTTGAGCGTGTCGGGATCGATCACGCGCGAGTCGGTGTTGCAGATCGGGATGCCGAGGCACTGCCGCTTCGGCCGATCGGGCGGATTGATGTGCGTCGGCGCGATCGTCTCGGTGAGTCCGTAGCCTTCGACGTACGCTGAGCCGATCAACTGCTGCAATCGCTCGCCGACTGCTGCCGGCATCGCCGCCCCGCCGCCCGACATCTTGCGCAACGACGACAGGTCGTATTCGTCGAGACGCGGGTTCGCGAGGAAGTCGATGACCATCGTCGAGATCGCAGTCCAGGAAATCAGCTGGTACTTCTGGATCAGCTCCGCGGCGACATCGCGATCCCAGCGGCACATCAGCACGATCGTGCTGCCTTGGTAGATGGGCGCATTCATGCCGCCCTGCATGCTGGTGACATGGAAGAACGGCAGCACCACGAGCTGATTGCTGTCCTGCGTTGCGTAGAACCACACGCTGTTCACCACCAGCGTGTGCATCACGTTGCGATGCGTGAGCATGCAGCCCTTCGGCCGGCCGGTCGTACCGGAGCTGTACGGGATGACACACAGGTCGTCGGGACCCATGCGCAGCTCGCCCGGCTTGCGATCGGCCGCGAGCGCTGCGCTCCACAGCGTCACGCCTTCATCGGAGATAGCTTGGCGAGGCGCGCTGACCACGTCGGGCATGCGCAGCTTCGTCGATGGATCGATGTAATCGCTGTACGCAGCGACGATCGCGCGATCCAGCTTAGCACCGAGCAGCGGCTTGATCTGCGGATAGACCTCTTGCGAGACGAGCGCGAGCTTCGCACCGCTGTCCTGGACGTAGTGCTCGAGTTCCGCCGTCACGCTCATCGGATTCACCGGCACGACGATCGCGTTCGCGCGCAGGATCGCGTAGTACGCAACGATGAACTGCGGGCTGTTCTGCATCACCAGCAGCACGCGATCGCCTTGCTGCACACCGCAGTCCTGCTGCAAGAAGCCCGCTAGCTGCTCGCTCTGCTGCTTGAACTCCGCGAAGGTGACGGTGCCTTCGAAGAACACGACGAACGGCTTGTCTGCATAGCGCGCCGCGGCAACCGTCGCGTTGTAGAACAGGTTCGTCGCCGGCACGGTAAGATCGTGCGGCAGTGCTTTGGGCCAGAACTCGAAATACTTGCGGGACATGAACTCCGCGGCTCCCCTCAACTGCTGGCTTGGATGTGGCGCCGACGACAAGTCGCACTCAGATTCCACAATGCGGGCGCCTATTCTGCCGGTGAAGCTAACACATCTCGCAGGGCGCAACCAAGCCTTGTATGCAACGAACTGTCGATGTGACGCGCCTGCTGCCAACAAGGTATGGTTCAACCACTTAACGTAACTGCCCGGGATGCATCGCGACGTTGCCGGCACCGGTCGGGACCCCTATCATCGCCGTCCACTGTGAGAGCGAACATTCTGCATTGCGAAAGGCGGGAGTCTCCATGGATCTGAACTTCACCCCGGAAGAACTGGCGTTCCGCGACGAAGTGCGCGCGTTCCTGCGAGAGCAGCTGCCTGCTGACATCGCTCAGCGCATCAAGAGCGGCTTATCGATTCCCGCTGAAGCCACCACACGCTGGCAGAAGCTGCTCTTCAACCGCGGCTGGGGAGCGCCGACCTGGCCGAAGCAGTTCGGCGGTACCGGTTGGAGTCCGGTGCAGCTGCATATTTTCGATGAGGAGTCCGCTGCGGCCGGCGCCCCGCGCACTCTTCCGTTCGGATTGAAGATGGTTGGACCTGTGATCATGGCGTTCGGCAGCCAGGCTCAGCAGCAGCGCTGGCTGCCGCGCATCGTCAGCGGCGAAGACTGGTGGTGCCAGGGCTATTCGGAACCCGGCGCAGGCTCGGACCTCGCGTCGCTGAAGACGCGCGCCGAACGGCAAGGCGATCACTACGTCGTCAACGGCCAGAAGACCTGGAACACGCTGGGGCAGTACGCCGACTGGATCTTCTGCCTGGTGCGCACCGATCCGAACGCGCCGAAACAGCAGCAAGGTATCTCTTTCCTGCTGATCGACATGAAATCGCCGGGCATCACCGTGCGGCCGATCATCACCATGGAAGGCGCGCACGAGGTCAACGAGGTCTGGCTGGAGAACGTCAAGGTGCCGGTCGAGAACCGTATCGGCGAAGAGAACAAGGGCTGGACCTACGCGAAGTTCCTGCTCGGTCACGAGCGCACCAACATCGCGGGCGTCGGCGCATCGAAACGCGAGCTGCAGCGGCTCAAGGACATCGCGAAGCAGGAAACCAAGAACGGCCGCCCGCTGATCGAGGATCCGCTGTTCGCCGCGCGCATCGCGCAGGTGGAGATCGACCTGATGGCGCTCGAGATGACCAGCTTGCGAGTGTTGTCCGCGGAAGCGCAGAAGCGCACGCCCGGCCCGGAGGCGTCGATCCTCAAGATCAAGGGCACCGAAGTGCAGCAGGCGCTGAGCGAGCTGATGATGTACGCCGTGGGCCCCTATGCCCTGCCCTTCGAGCGCGGCTCGCGCGAGGAAGGCGACCTGCGCAGCATCGCCGGCCCCGCCTACGCAGCGCCGCTGGCCGCGACCTACTGCAACTATCGCAAGGTCTCGATCTACGGCGGCTCGAACGAGATCCAGCGCAACATTATCTCGCAGATGATCCTGGGGCTATAGGTTCATTCATGGATTTCAATTTCACCGAAGAACAGCAACTGCTTGCCGACACCGTGCGGCGGTTCGTGCGCGAGCACTATTCTTTCGAGTCGCGGCGCGAGATCCTGAAGTCGAAGGACGGCTGGAGCCGCGAGCTGTGGCAACAGCTCGCCGGTCTCGGCCTGACCGCGCTGAACGTACCCGAAGAGCACGGCGGCCTCGGCGCGGGGCCGATCGACACCCTGCTGGTGATGAACGCTCTCGGCGAAGGACTGGTGCTGGAGCCGTACCTGAGCGCAGCCGTGATCGCGCCGGCGCTGCTCAGTCGGATCGATGATGCAAAAGCGGCAGCGGATCTGCTGCCGTCAGTCGCTGCGGGCGAGCGCATCGTCATCGTTGCGCACCAGGAGCCCAAGACGCGCGGCGAGATCAATCACGTTGCGACGCGCGCGGAGAAGAGCGGCGACAGCTATGTGCTCGATGGTCACAAGAGCGTCGTGATGAATGGCGGTGCGGCGGACGAGCTGCTGATCAGCGCCCGCACCGGCGGCAAGACCGACGATCGCGACGGCATTTCGTTGTTCCGCGTCGCGCCCGCCGCGAGCGGACTGAAGCTGAAGAGCTATCGCACGATCGATGAGCAGCAGGCTGCCGACATCGAGCTGACGAAAGTGAAAGTGCCGGCGACTGCGCTGGTGGGCGTCGAGGGCCGCGCGTTTGCGGCGATCGAAGCCGCCCACGACCTGGCGCTGAGCGCGATCTGCGCCGAAGCGGTCGGCATTATGAAGGCCGTCAACACCGCGACGCTCGAGTACACGAAGAATCGCAAGCAGTTCGGGCAGCCGATCGCGAAATTCCAGGTGCTGCAGCACCGGATGGCCGACATGTTTCTGAACGCCGAGCAGGCGACGTCGATGAGCTATCTCGCCGCGATCAAGTGCATCGAGCCGGACGCGCGCGAGCGCCGGCGCGCGCTGTCAGCAGCTAAAGTGGCCGTCGGCCAGGCCGGTCGCTTCGTCGGTCAACAGGCGATTCAGCTGCACGGCGGCATGGGCATGACCGACGAGCTGATCGTCAGCCACTATTTCAAGCGCCTCACCGCGATCGACCTGACCTTCGGCGACACGGACTTTCACATCCAGCAGTTCATCGCGCAGTCGGACTGAAGTCAGGCTAAAGCCTGCCCCACTCCAACAGCCACCGCCTTGGGCTATTGGTACAGGTCAGGCTTCAGCCTGGACTCTTCAGCTCAGCTCTTCTTTTCCGCCTCGTTCTTCTTCTTCGCGGCGTCGCACTCTTCCTTCGTCAGCATCACGTAGCCCTTGCCCTTGCAGCTGTTCTGCCCCTGGCAGGAGCTCGTCGCCGTCGCGCACGCGGACTTGCCTTTGCACGCGTTCCCGCCCTGGCACTTCACTTTCGCGTCTTCGGCGTGCGCCGTCGTGACCGCGACACTGCCGAACAGCAGAGCAGCAGCTGTCGCCAGCGCCATGCCCGTGGTCTTGAGATTGGCCATCGAGAGATCTCCTGTACGCTTGGGTCCCGCGGCCGATTGTACGCGCGTGCATCTTCTTCATGCTTCAGCAGGTCATGGGAGCCGGCTCAGCGGCAGGCGCTGTGGATTCTCCAGGTGCCCCTTGCCCGGCACGAAATTCACTTCGAGACGGATGCCCTCAGGGTCCTCGAACAGCAGCGAGTAGTAGCCCGGCGCCCAGGTGCCTTCTTCAGGCGGGCGCACGACCTTGAAACCGCGCTCGCGCAGGAACGCGTAGAGCTCGTCGATGTCCTCCCGGGACCGGGCCCGGAAGCAGACGTGATGCAAACCGATGCGCCGTTGATCGAACACTGCAGTTCGATTCTCGACCGAAGAGCGCGTGATCGCGACCGCCGTGCGTCCGCCGATCATGTAGAGGAAGTCAGGATTCTTGACGACGGCCTGCATGCCCATGAAGGCGAGAACTGCTTCGTAGAAGGGCATGGCCTGCTGCAGGTCGTTGACCGTCAGCTGGATGTGAGCGATTCCGTTGATTTCCATGGCAGGTCACGCTCGCGGCCGGACACATACTATATAGACGCCGTTCGCAGATTTCGCGTCGCGCCCGGTCGACCCTCATCCAACCAGCGGCTGTCTGCGTAGAGAGAGGCAGAACGCTGGAGAACTACAATGCGCAGGCTGCTCGTCGCCCTCTTCCTCCTCTGGACTCTTCCGGGCTACGCGGCCGGATCGAAGCCTGCCCAGATCGATTGGCAGCCGTGGTCGGACGACGTCTTCGAGCGCGCCGCGCGCGAGAACCGCTTCGTGCTGCTCGATCTCGAAGCCGTGTGGTGCCATTGGTGCCACGTCATGGACGAGGTCACCTATCGCGATCCGCAGGTGATCGAGCTGATCAAGACGCGGTACATCCCGGTGCGTGTCGACCAGGATTCGCGGCCGGACATCTCGCGCCGCTATGAGGACTACGGCTGGCCGGCGACAGTCGTGTTCAACGCCGAAGGCGGCGAGATCGTGAAGCGCCGCGGTTACCTCGCCCCGCCGGTGATGATCTCGATGCTCGAGGAGATCATCGTCGACCCGAGCCCGGTCGACTACGGAGACGACAGAGCGATCGCCAAGTTTGCCGACAACCCGCTGCTGACACCGAAAGTGCGCCAGTCCCTGGAGCGCGGCTTCTACGACACGCACGATCCGCAGCTCGGCGGCCTGAAGCAGTTTCAGAAATTCATCGATCACGACACGATCGAGTACGGCTTGCTGCGCGCGGCCCAAGGCGACGCGCAGGCCGAGGCGATGACACGCCGCACGCTCACAGCTGCACTCAAGCTCGTCGATCCGGCGTGGGGCGGCCTGTACCAGTACTCGACGGATTCGGATTGGGATCATCCGCACTACGAGAAGATCATGTCCATGCAGGCCGAGCCGCTGCGCCTGTATGCGCTAGCCCATGGGCAGTTCGACGACCCTCGTTACCTGCAAGCGGTGCGCGACATCCATCGCTTTGCGACGACGTTTCTGCGCAGCCCCGACGGCGCGTTCTATACCAGCCAGGATGCCGACCTCGTCAAAGGTGAGCACTCCGAGAAGTACTTCGCGCTCGACGATGCTGCACGCAGGAAGCTCGGCGTTCCCGTCGTCGACAAGCATCGCTACGCCCGCGAGAACGGCTGGATGATCCACGCTCTCGCCACTGCATATACCGTGACGGGGGATCGCATTTATCTGGACGATGCGCTGCGCGCTGCACGCTGGATCATGGCCAACCGGTCCCTGCCGGGCGGCGGCTTCCGTCACGACGAGCGCGACGTGGCGGGTCCGTACCTCGAAGACACGCTGGCGATGAGTGAAGCGTTCGTTGCGCTCTACACCGCGACCGGCGCCCGCGAATGGCTCGCACACGCCGAGTCCGGCGCGGCGTTTATCGAGAAGCACTTCCGCGGCCCGCAGCCGGGCTACGTGACGAGCGCGCCGCGAGCCAGCTCGCGCTTGCAGCCGAAATCGAATCTCGACGAGAACATCCCGCTCGCGCGCTTTGCCAACCTGCTCCACCGCTACACGGGCAACGGCAAATACAAAGCCATGGGCGACTATGCGTTGCGCATGCTGGTGACCGAGCAGATCGCAGATTCGCAACTCACCGCCCCGGGCATCCTGCTCGCGGCCTTCGAGTCCGCGAATGACCCGCTGCACATCACGATCGTCGGCGGCAAAGACGACGCAGCGGCCGTCGCGCTGTTTGCGTCCGCGATTCGCTATGCCGCCGTGTACCGCCGGATCGAGTGGTGGGACAAGCGCGAAGGGAACATGCCGAATCCCGACGTGCGCTATCCGCAACTGCCGCGCGCCGCAGCCTTCATCTGCACGGACAGCACCTGCTCGTTGCCGATCTTCGATGCCGCGAAGATCACGACGGAGGTTCAGCGCTCGGTACGGAAGGTCGCGAAGAACTGACGCCGCGCTACTGCTTCTTTTCCTCGAGCTCCAGCTTCGGAATACCGAACTGTCCCTCGAGCTCGTGCAGCTTGCGCATGTCGACCGAGCCGACGATGTTCACGATCGTGAATTCGCGCGGCTGACTGGCGATGATGGCCAGGCCGTTGGCCCGCTCCTGCTCGACCAGAATGTAGATGTCGACGCGTTGCTGCTCCTTGCTGCTGCGCACCTCCATGAGCTGCTGCCAGCCCGGCGCACTGAGCTGTTTGCGGACCATCTCGACGTCCGCCTTGGGATACGCGAAGTCCTCTTCGAACTTGAAGCTGCGCACGTAGATGCCCTTGATACCCCGGATCGCCTCTTTCGCAGCCGCATCCTCCGGCTTCGCGGGATCCAGGAAGCGCGTCGCCAGGCCGAGCAGCGCGGGATCGAGTGTGATCGATACGCTCTCGCTGGCTTTGTCCGCGAGGCGATCGAAGTTCGGCAGCTTCAGCTGACCTTCCGCCGCCAGCGCCGATGCGCCGGCAAACAGCGACGCCGCGCCGCAGAGGAATACGATCGAGTGCTTGAAGAATGCTTTCATGATCAGGCACCGCTCTCGTCGTCGGGCGGCGGCGATTCGCGATTCACCGCCTGGTATGCGACATCCAGCTTCTCTCCCGTCACCCGCAGCGCTTCCAGCAGTTGTCTGCGCGCTTCCAGCCCCTGTTGCTCGCGTCGCTCCTGCCACTGATGAGCACCGAGGATTGCAACACCCACCACCGATGCGGCCAGCGCGACCCCCGCTGCCCAGCGCGTCACCTTTGCGCGGGACCGCGTCGGCTCGCTCGCGATCCGCGCCATCACGCGTTGCTCGAAGCCCTCTTCGGGATCGACCGGCCGCAAGGCGTCGCGCAGCTGTTGTTCGAAGTCCTTGCTCATCGTGAGGGTTCGCTCATGCTCGGCTGGATGTCGTCGACGATCGCTGTGCCCAGCACGCGGGCGCGCAATGAGGTCAACGAGCGCTTGAGATGACTCTTGACGGTATTGATCGGCATATCGAGCGTACTGGCGATGTCGACCGGATCGAGGTCCTCCTGATATCGCAGCACGACCACGGCGCGCGCTGCGGGTGGAAGCTGCGACACCAACTCGGCCATGCGTCGCTGCAGGAGCGGATCGGTATCGCCAGTCTCTCCGACGACGCTGGCCGCTTCGGTCAGAGGCTCGTTGTCGTAACGCGCTTCCTGCCGGATGCGATCGATGGCGCGATTGACTGCGACCTTACGCAGCCAGAATGCGAGGTGCGCGTCCGAGCCGATGCCGTCGAGCGAGCGATACAGTTGCAGGAACACTTCTTGCGCCAGATCCTCCGCCCGATGACGATCGCCAAGCATGCGTAGCGCGATGCTAAACACGGTGCGCTGATAGCGGCGGACCAGCGCGGCGAACGCTGCGGCTTCGCCGGCTCGGGCGCGGTTCAATAGCTCGTCCGGCGACCATGCTTCGCTCGCTTTCACGAGTCAACGCGGCTACGGCGCTTCCAGGGCGTCGTCCAGGTCCACGTGCAGGTGCATATGGCGCTGCAGCTTTGCGATCTGGTCGAGACCGATCGAGCCGACGATATTGAGGATCGTGAACTTGCGCGGCTCGCTGGCGACGATTGCAAAGCCCTTGGCCGTGTCGGCGTCGAGGGCGACGTACACGTCGACGTCCTGGTCCGCCTTGCCGCGCTTGCGCACCTGCACGAGATGCGACCAGACCGGCTCGGCGAGCTGCGCCCGCACGGCGTCGACGTCGTCTTTCGAATAGGCGAAATCCGTGTCGAACTCGTAGCTGCGCACGACAATCGACTTGATCCCCGAGATGAGCTTTTTGACTTCCACGCTCTCGGCATCATCCGCTTCCATGAACTTGCTGGCGAGCGCCAGCGGCCAGGTGCCGAGCGTAATGTCGACGACCTCGGTCGCCTTCGACTGCAGATGGGAGAATGACGGCAGGTCCAGCTGCCCGGTGCGGTCGGCGGCCGTGGCCTGCGACGGCAGGACCAGACCGGCAGCAAGGCAGCCCGCTAGGAAACCGGCCGCAAGGGAACGCAGTTGCATGGTGTTCTCCTGTCCGGAACGGGGCGAAATGCCCGGTCCTTCTGCAGAAGAATACGGAGCGGCAGGCGCCGCAGGGTGCAGCGGCCGCCGAGGTCAGATGGGCAGTCAGGTCAGCAGGGTCAGGTCAGGCGCGGCGACCCGGGCCGGCGTCGGCGCCAGGCCAGTGCGCCGAGGCCGAGCAGCATCAGGGCGATGACCGGCGGCTCATCGACGGCCAGGCGAATGTTGTCGAAACCCTGCGGTCCGCCGAAGTCGGAAATGATCGTGAAGTCGACGAAGGTGAGATTGCGCCACACCGAGCCGGTGAAATCCCGCGAACAGATTGCCGACCCGTCACAAGTGGTGCCGAAGCTCAGCACCATGCTGCCGCCGCCGGAAGAATTGGCGCGAAAGATCGGCTCGCCCATGAGCTCCATGCCGATCAGGTCGAACACCGCCCCGCCGCGATCCAGACGCATGCTTGCGGGCTGGGTATCGCACCCGGAGCTGTCCCAGCCGAGCCAGTTGCTGCCGTTCGGATTGCCGCTGTTGGAGACGTCCCAGTGGCAGTTCGGCGTGAGCCGGAAGCCGTCCTCGAGATACGGCACCGTGTCCATCGTGCGCGTTTCCGCGTCGAAATCGATCGTGATGAATCCGGCGAAGGCCGGCGCGGCCGCGAGCGCGGCGAGGAGCGTGAGACAAGCGCGAAGAATACGAGACTGAATCGACACCACTGCACTTCCCTCCGTGCTTGTTTTTCGCGGAAGGAGTCTGTGCAAATCGCGCTGCGATGTAAAGCAAAAGGACTGGGCCGAAAGGTCCATTTGCCGCTCGTTTCGCAACGAGCGCGCGACATAACGTGCGCGTTGTAGGACGAATACTCGCGGGTAAGAAGTGGCGCGGCTCACCGTGCGAGTGACGGTCTTGAGACGCTCGCGCCCTGAATCTCGTATTCAGCGATGAGGGGCGGCGCGCGGCCAGGGTGGCACGAGACGTACCGACGCAAACGGACGATGCGTGGCGAGGGAAGCGGCGCGCCGTTTCCTCATTTCCAGTTGCGCGGATGATTGGTCGGGACGGCGAGATTCGAACTCGCGACCCCTTGCACCCCATGCAAGTGCGCTACCAGGCTGCGCCACGTCCCGACTTAGGAGGGCGCATGCTAAACAGCCGCACGATCAGTTGCAATCGCGAATCGCGAGGGCGCAGAAGCGCTGCTGGTTCTTGGTATCCAAGCCACTCTCTTACGCTCGAAAACGAGCTCAATTGTGCCCTTCATCTCAGCTCGTACCTTCGCCGCATGCCACTAGCACGTGTCCATCGGGTGTCCACCATGCGGAGCCTCGTACACAAGGGGTCGTGGCGAAAGCTGCGTTCAATGGAGCTTTCGCCAAGTCAGCAGGTCCTTCGCACGCTGAAATCACTACGGAGAGTGCCATCAAGCCTGGCGACACACCGATAGAGTCAGGCTGTCGCAGGCCAGGTGTCCACGCTACCGCCTGAAACGAGCGAGATACGTGAGGGACAGTCTGCGTCCTTCGGCGAAGGATCGTTCATCGTTGGATTGTGCAGCTTGGAGTCGATGCTTCCGCGTATGGAACGCACTCCATCAGAAGAACGAAGGCATCGCTGAGCCATAGACGAACGAAGAATCTCCGAGCTGTTCAGTTGCTGCTGGCACCTACGAAGCTCGAAAGCCGTGCGCTATCTCGGCATCGAAGTGGACGACGCGCTCGAGATGGCTGAGCAGACCAAGGGGCCAATGACGCCGCCGGTAAGCGTCCACTCGGTGCGCGGTCGCATGCTTGTCCAGGACTTACAAGCCTGTTGCAGGATCAATAGTCTAGGAACTCCCTACGCAACTGTCCGTGTTGCCAAATAGGGCGGCAACAGCTATTCGCAAAGCCTGGCAGTAGGAGCCGACAGATGCGCGAAAAGGCCGTGAGCGCAGTAGCGCTCGTCTTCACTCTCTTCGTTTTCAGCCAAAGCGCATGCGCGACACCTGAGACCTACGACTACGTGGGCTGGGTCACCCAGCGCAAAGTTCTCGACGCTTCAGTCCCATTGCCGTACCACTTCGAAGAACATGGACAAAACGCAGCGTTCCTGGGAACGCTGACCGTCGATCTTGCTTTGCCGCCGCAGCAGCGAGTGCTGCACTTCAGTGCGTTCGACGCACCGGGCGAAACGATCGAGGCCGCTGTCGGACATCCCGACAACAGAGTCGTCTCGCAGAACACGTCGCAGCTCGGGATTGGCGTGCCGCCGCCACACTGGGAGATGGTGACGGTCAAGGGCAACACCGGAGCGCTTGCCGGGCAGGACGGGCGAAGCATCGCCATGTCTCTGCAATGGTACGGTGAGCCGGGTGCCGCACGTCAGTATCCCGCAGATGCGCAGCAGGTGGACCTGGCGACGCTGACCCCGCGCACGAGCTGGCGACTGACTCTCACGCTTCGTCAGGGCTCGGTCGTCTACGCCGTGCTGCTGGCCAATGTAACGGCGGTGAAGCGCCGCGGTAGCGGCGGGCCGGACTACGCTGAGAATTTCAACGACGGCGCGGCACAGGGCTGGACGCCGCGAAATGGCGCGTGGTCGGCAGCGACCGGGGATTTGCGCAACTCAGCCAACGCATTATTCACGAGCAGCACGATTCAGGGCCTCGCGCTTCCGGATGACTTCGTCGTGCTCACCGACGTGTATCTCTCCTGGAGTGCGAGCGGTAACACTGCCGGGGTGCTGTTCAACTATCTCGACCCGGGCAACTTCTACGAGGTGCGGTTGAATGCACAGGGTGTTGCGCGGTTCAGCCAGGTGAGAAACGGCGTGCGCCAGACCTTGATCACGCGTACCTACCCCGACGCAGGCGCCAAGCGCTGGCACACCATCTACGTGAAGCGAGAAGGGGGGGGCAGCGCGCTGGTGATCCAGATCAATGGTCAATTGGTGTTCGATACCGAATTCTTTCCCGATGATCCGGAGCCACTGCGCGGTGGCTCGGCAGGAGTGTTCGCGAGCTGGAACCTTGCGCGTTTCGACAACGTCCTGATCGGCACGCCGCTCACTGGCGTGTCTGGTGGCAGGGAGCAGTTCAATGGTGATTCTGGCGTGTTGTTCCCGGTGCAGGTCGGCACCTGGACGATCGCGAATGGGTATATGCGCAGCTCGACGAACCAGGCGGCGTCGACTGCGGTGCTGCTGAGCAAGGGGACCGATCGTGTCTACGGGATCGCAGGACGCGTCTACCTGGAGTGGTCCTCACCCGGCAACAACGGCGGCTTCGTCTACGAGTACGTCGACGCACAGAACTATCGCGAGGTACGCGTCAGTCGCACGGTTGACGGCCGGCTTGGGGAAATCATTCTTGCAGAAAGGATCAAAGGCGTGCGGCGCGAGGTGCTCAGACGGCCCCGCTTCCAGAGCACCACGGACCGTGAAGTCGTCCTGACGGTCAGGCGTGAAAATGACCGAACGATCGTCAACGACGGCGGCGCCTTCACCAACATTCAGATCCGGCAGGCACCCATCGCGGTTCCGACGACCCGGGGCTTGTTCGCCGCCTGGAACATGGTGCGCTTCGACGACGTGATCCTGGACAGCGTGCAGACCCAGTAGCGGCTCAATCTTTGATCTGCCGATGACAAAGTCTGCAGGGGCGTTTGAGTCGCGGCGTCAGGCCGCACTGGAGCGCCTCGGCAAAGGTCAAGCATCGAACCGACCCGCATCAGCCTCCCTTTGCGGCCTTGGATGACCAGTGGATGTGCACTACCTTCCAGCTTCCTTCCACGTTCTTAAGCACAAGTGTCTCCGTACTGACCAGTGCCAACGGCTTACCGTCACTGCTGCCACTGAGTGCGGCTTCGCTGGCTACCCATGCGAGGTCGCCAGAGCTATCGCCGGTCTGCCGCTCAAGGGTGTAGGCGACTCCTTTCATGAACTTGAGATCAGCAGCCAAGTGATGAGCGGCATACTCCTTCAGTGACCGCTCGACATTGCCACCTTCCATGATCAGCACCTTGGAGTCGAGCAGCCTCTGGACTCGGGCGGCGTCGCCAGCCGACATCGCATCGTGCAACGCCTTAGCCGCACCAACCGGCCCGCTGGCTGGCGCAGTGTGGCTGTGCTCAGAGTCTGCTGGCGAGTCGTCAGCATCGTGTGAGGGATGATCGGTGGTTCCTTCCTCGTGATTCTCGCCCTCCTCGTGACTATGGTCCGCCGACTCGCCTCCTCCATGGGAATGGCCGCCGCTCGCCGTCACCTCAGCTTGGTACTGGTCGGCCGACAGTGACGGAAGCTTGCGCACGAATGCGACCACGTCCCAGATGTACTGATCCTCCATGTGCTTGCCCCAAGCGGGCATACCGGTCGCTTTGATACCGTGCTTGACGACCCAGAATGCCTCGGCTGCATCCACGGGCGCATCCTTGGCAAGATTGGGCGGAGCCGGAGAAAGTCCCGCGCTCAGCTCGGTCGGATCCATGCCAGGTGCGAGATGGCACTTGGCGCACATGGCGTCGTAGTTGCCTGCCCCTCTGCGCACTTTATCTGCATCATCCAAAGCGGGAACTTGAATGTCGTCTGCACGAGCCTCAATCGAGCGCTCGCGAGCGCTGTCAAGAATGCCGAAGACCAGCGACGAGTGCGGCTCGTCTGCCGCCACGCTGAGTGCGCCCGATACGACGACCAATGCGCCCAGCAGCGCAACCGCGAGCAGCGTGATGGCGACTGTCGATAATGTACTTTTCATGCTTTTCTCCTAGAACCACAGCCGCAGGCCAGCCACCAGCCGTAACTCATCGACGTCGTCGCCCGCTGCACGAGCGAAGTCCGCGGTATCACCATAGGAACGCGTCCACACGACACCGACGTAAGGCGCGAGCTCGCGACGAATTTCGTAGCGCAGACGAAGTCCGATCTCGGAATCAGCGAGCCCCGAACCAATCGCATTCTGCGGGTCGTCCTTACCGTACAGATCGAACTCGACCTTGGGCTGGAGAACGAGCCTTTGGGTGATCAACAGCTGGAACTCGCCGGAGAAGCGAGCGGCAGTGCGACCTTGCTCGCCGAAATAGACGGTGCCCTCGACCTCGAACCAGTGCGGAGCAAGCCCCTGGACACCCAGACCGATCCAGTCGCGGGACGGGCCTTCGCCGAAGTCGTGCCGCACCCCCGCTTGAGCATGCCACCACCGTCCGACGATGCGGTCCCAGAACAGCTCGGCAAGACCTTCGTACTCTCCATCGATTCGATTGCCCTCCGACCGCAACCACGCCTTGTTGTAATCAGTGCCGTACCAGCCTTCCGCATCCCAGTGAACAGCATCCTGATCGTTCTTCTGATGCCATTCCAGCTCGTCGAACAGCAGCATGCTGAACGGTGCGTCGTCTTCCATTTGCATGAGCTCGATCATCCGTTCGTTGGACATCTCATGCATCGGATGCTGTGGCGGATCGGGCGCGACGTGTGCGCGCTCGCTCTCGGTGGGTTCTGGCGTCAGCTCCTGGGATGGCGGATGCTGCTCGTGACCGGCGTGAGTCGGATCCTCTGCGGCTGCGGCCGCCGCAGCACGAAGAACGAGGATCAGCGTAAAGAAAACCAGCGAAGTGGTATTCATTCGTGATCCCCCGCGTTCCTGCTGACCTCAACTTCCCTGAACATCCCCGCCTCCATGTGATAAAGGAGATGACAGTGATAAGCCCAACGGCCAAGCGCGTCGGCGGTAACCGCATAGCTGATGCGCTGCGCTGGGTTGACCATCACGGTGTGCTTGCGCACCTGAAACTGCCCGTGCGAATTCTCAATCTCGCTCCACATGCCGTGCAGGTGAATCGGGTGAGTCATCATCGAGTCGTTCACGAGCGTGATACGCAGTCGCTCGCCGAAGTTGAAGCGCAATGGTTCGGCCTCTGAGAACTTCTTCCCGTTGAACGACCACATGAAGCGCTCCATGTGCCCCGTGAGGTGCAGCTCGATCTCCCTGCCCGGCTCGCGTCGATCGATTGGACCACCGACCGTATGGAGGTCCGCGTAGCTCAGTACGCGTCGTCCGTTGTCTTTCAAACCGACGCCGGGATGATCGAGACCCGTCGAGACCTGCTCGGCAAGCATGTCCACGCTTGGTCCACTCTCGGCAGACGCATGATGGATAGCGGACGTTGTCTCTCCGGCGCCTCCATGCCCCATTGCGGCGTGGTCGACGTCACCACTCTCGGCTCCGTCGTGCTTCATCGCGCTGTGGTCGGAGCCGCTCATCGAGCCCATGTCGTGGGCCATGCCCATATCGCTCATAGTCAGCAGCGGCCGCGGATCGAGCGCAGGAACTTCGGCAACCATTCCCGGCTGTGGCGTTAAGGTACCGCGTGCATAACCCGAGCGATCGATGGACTGTGCAAAGATCGTGTAAGCTCGGTCGTCCTTCGGTTCGACGATCACGTCATAGGTTTCGGCAGTGGCGATGCGGAACTCTTCCACCGAGACGGGATCGACATCCTGTCCATCGGCAGCGACGACGGTGAGGTTCAACCCCGGAATGCGTACATCGAAGATGCTCATCGACGAGCCGTTGATGAAGCGCAGCCGGACCTTCTCGCCGCGGCGGAAGACACCCGTCCAGTTGTTGGCCGGCGTCACGCCGTTCATCAAGTAGGTATACGTGTAGCCCGACACGTCGGCGAGATCGGTCGGGTTCATTCGCATCTGAGCCCACATGCCGCTATCGGCGATGGTTTCGTCCCATCCTTTCCTTCGAACATCATCGAAGAAGTCACCGACGGTACGCTTACCGAAGTTGAAGTAGTCGCTGCGCTTCTTCAGCGTCGCGAAGATCCGCTCCGGGTCGGCGTCAGTCCAATCCGAAAGCAGGATGACGTACTCCCGGTCGGCCGGGTGACGCTCGCCGCCCCGCCGCTCGATGACAATCGGCCCATAGAGACCGGTCTGTTCCTGGAAACGCGAATGCGAGTGATACCAATACGTCCCATATTGGTTCACCTTGAAGCGATAGAAATAAGCACCGCCGCTCGGAATGCCTTCGAAGCTCAAGCCGGGAACGCCATCCATGTCGGCGGGCACGATCATGCCGTGCCAGTGAATGGAGCTGCGCGTCTTTAAGCGATTTGCGACGCGCAGAGTGACTGTATCGCCCTCGCGCCACCGCAGCAGCGGCGCCGGTACTTGTCCGTTTACCACCGTCCCCATTCGGGCGCGACCGGTAAAGTTGACCGGCATCTCCCCGATCTCCAGGTTGAACTCGGTACCCGACAAGACGCTCTGCGTCGCGCTCTGCGACCAGGCCAGGTCGCGGGAGGTGCCGAGGACGAACAGCCCTGCACCGGCGCTCCCAAGAAAATTTCTTCGCGTCATGGCTGGCCAAGCCACGCGCGAGTGATCGAACTTCGTCATGAGAATCTCTGGTCCACTCGTCGCCGTTCCAGCGGCCGAGTTCGTTGGATGCTCCAACGAGCCCCGGGCCATTCAGCGGCAGTTACCGGTTAGCTGCAGCGCGCTGCCCCACGGCAGCAACGATGCGCCACGACGCTGCGCTTGAAGCGTGGACTCAGGCGGGTGGTCGGAACAGGGACCAGAGTCGATCGCAGGTGAAGCCGTTCACTGGATTCATGATCCGTCCATGATCCATGTGCGCCGCTGTTGCGATGAAGGATGCGACAAGGGCTGCGGGGACCTGCATGCATGGACACTGACAGGCGCCCGACTTGCAGCAGTCATGATGTGCGTCCGACGTTGACGGGCTGTGTGAAGACTGGCTACCTGCGTCAGATGCGGCCCCGTGCTGCGGGCAATCGGCGCTCTGACTAGCTGCCGCCGCAACGACTTCGGGTTCGGCAGGTGCATGCGATGCCGGCATGCCGTGGGCAAACTCGCCCAGGACGAGCCGGCTCAACAGCAGGAGCGCCATCGCCCAGCGTTGGATAATGAGCTTTCGCACAAATCCAGAGTAACGGCCGCCACGTTCCCGCGCAACAGAGGTTGCTCGATCCTATTTCGTCGCCCGACTTCATCGACACGAACGTCTAGATCCGGTTCACCGGAAGTTTGAGATAAACATGTCCATCCGCTTCCGCTGGCGGCATGTGTCCGGCGCGGATGTTCACCTGAACGGATGGGAGAATCAGCACCGGCATTGCAAGTGTCCGGTCACGCGCCACCCTCATGCTCACGAAGTCGTCTTCGCTGATGCCGTCGTGAACATGGACATTCCGCGCCCGCTGTTCGCCTACCGTTGAACGCCACGCGTAGGCGTCCCGCCCGGGCGCCTTGTAGTCGTGACACATCCACAAGGTCGTGTCCGGCGGAAGCGAGAGAATCCGCCTGATCGAACGGTACAGCGTGCGTGCATCGCCACCCGGGAAGTCAGCTCGGGCAGTGCCGTAATCCGGCATGAAGAGCGTGTCGCCCACGAATACATTGTCCCCGATCTTGTAGCTCACACAGGCGGGTGTGTGTCCAGGCGTGTACATGACCTCGATGACCATACCGCCGACGTCGAGTTCTACGCCGTCCTCCAGCAGCCGGTCGAACGGCGCGCCATCGCCGCGTACGTCACTGGCGTCGAAAATCGGTCGAAATACTTTCTGCACGTCCTTGATGTGTGCGCCGACGGCAACCTTTGCGCCGGTGTGCTCCTTGAGAAACACAGCAGCGGACAAGTGGTCCGCATGTGCATGCGTCTCGAGTATCCACTCCACCGTCAGCCCCTTGGCCCTGACGGCATCGAGCACCCGCTGCGCCGATTGCGTCGACGTACGCGCGGCCTTCGGATCGAAGTCCAGCACCGGGTCGATGATGACGGCCTGCCGCGTTGCCGGGTCGCTCACCAGATAGGTGATCGTGAAGGTGTGCTCATCGAAGAACGCCTGGATGTCGGGTTGCATGGTTCTGTGCTCGCCTCGTGTTTGACATTATATTAGATAATGCTAAATTAGCAACGTCTCATTCATAGATGAACACATGACAGGTTCAGTAGCAGTCGCAAATCTCAAGACGATGCGCCGGCATGCGGGAGCAGCCGCTGCAATGTTGCGCGCGCTGTCGCACGAGGCTCGCCTGCTGGTGCTATGCGAGCTGACTGCCGGCGAATGCACTGCGGGCGAGCTGGTGGGGCGTTCCGGGCTGAGCCAGTCGGCGCTGTCGCAGCACTTGGCCAAGCTCAGGGGCGAGGGCCTCGTGGAAACGAGGCGCGAGGCGCAATCGATCTTCTATCGCATCGCCGATCCGAGGGCGGCGCGCCTGCTCGGCGTTCTTCACGAAATCTATTGCAAGAGGTGATTGCAGTGAGTATTCCAACGATCAGTCCCATGGAGGCCAAGCGCCGCCTCGCTGCCGGCACGGCCGTCCTGGTCGACATCCGCGAACCCATGGAGCATGCACGGGAAGCGATCCCCGGCGCCAGGTCGTCTCCGCTCTCCGGTTTCGGCGCGCGCTCGCTCGAGGGCATCGAGGGTGACAATGCTCCAGCGGTGATCTTTCACTGCCAGAGTGGCAAGCGCACCGCAGACAATGCGATGCAACTGCGCACGTGCGGCATCCCCGAGCTCTATGTCCTCGAGGGCGGACTGACCGGCTGGAAATCCGCCGGGCTCGCTACCCGCGTCGATCGCACCCAGCCCATCGAGATTCAACGCCAGGTCCAGATCGCTGCCGGTTCTCTGGTGCTGGCGGGACTCGCGCTCGCCTACCTCGTCTCGCCGTGGTTCCTGGCACTGTCGGCCCTCGTGGGCACGGGCCTGGTATTTGCCGGAGTCTCCGGCTGGTGCGGCATGGCGAAGGTGCTGGGCGTAATGCCCTGGAACAGGGTAGCCCCCTGATGGTGCTGAGCGATATGTTCGCGTCAACGCGCACGCGACTCAGGACGAACCGGGCTTTTCTTCAGTGTTGCAAGTGAAAGCAGGCAGTCGCGAACTGTCGCGTGTAGTGCCGGCTCGGCGGTCCACATAAAGAAAATGTCCGCCAAGGTGTCCACCACAATCGCGACGCGCGATAGCCTGAAAGCGTGGTTAGCTGCTGATGGCTCAGCTCCCGCATGCGTCGGACAGTACCGCCCGCACGTGCTTTGCGTTCTAGGTATTCGGCGCGAAGGATCGCAGATTCACGTGCCTGCTGAGTGCGTCGCGAGTTCAATCGTCTCTCTCCAGCAGACGCCGACGAATATTTTGTATGCCCACGAGCCCGACCTTCTATGTGATCGCAGCAATTGCCGTGACCCTGATGGGCCTGGCGAAAGGCGGCTTTGCAGGAGTCGGTGCCGCAGCTCTGCCATTGCTTGCGCTCGTCATTTCACCGGTCCAGGCCGCTGCGGTCTTGTTGCCCGTCCTGATCGCACAGGACATCGTCGGGGTGTGGGCATTTCGGAAAAGCTGGGATCGGGGAACGCTGCTCGTGATGGTTCCCTCTGCCGCGGTCGGAATCACCCTCGGCTACCTGCTCGCTGCCCGAGTGTCCACGACTGCAGTCCTCGCAGCTTTGGGCATGATCTCGATAGTCTTCGCCACGTATCGACTCTGGGTATCCCGCGGCGGGCGAGTCGAGGTGTCGCACAACGCACCGATATTGTTGGGCGCAACGCTTGGCATTGCTTCCGGCTTCACGTCGCAGATTGCTCATGCCGGACAGCCGCCGTTTCAGATGTGGGTGATGCCGAAGAACCTGCCACCTGTCACGCTCGCAGGAACGAGCGCACTCTACTTCGCGATCGTGAACTGGCTGAAGGTGCCGGCATATCTCGCTTTGGGGCAGTTCACGAGGACGAATCTGCTGACTGCCGCCCTGCTGATGCCCGTCGCGATTGCAACGACCTTCATGGGCGTCTGGCTGGTTCATCGAGTGAAGGCTGAGCGGTTCTACACCATCATTTACCTGCTCATGATCGCCGTAGGGGCGCAGCTCGTCTGGAAGGCCCTGTTGAGTTCGGCGTGAACGCCGCTGCGGAGTAAGAAAACTGTTGCGCCGGACGACCGCGGGGCGTATTGCTGCTGGTGCGCACAGTCCAGAAAACCAGGGCCAGTGAGAGGGACAACAACGCTGTCTCGACCGAAGGCCCTTGATCACGGGGGTTCATATGTCATCCGCACGTCGCTTCGAGGTTAGGTGCGTTGCGGCCCGTGACGTACTCGCCACGTCCGTTGCGATTGCTGCCACACCACCGCTGAAGCGCTCGCTTGTTGTCCTGCTCGCGTTGCTGCTGAGCGCGATCGCGCCATTGGCCAAGGCAGATAACGTCGTCGGTGCATGGTCGCCACCTGCGCCGTGGCCGCTGATAGCGATTCACGCCGTCATCACCCCTGACGGACGTGTCCTCACGTACGGTACCGATGGAAATGGCATTCAGACCGGTGTCTTCATCTACGACGTCTGGGATCCTTCCGCGGGGCCCGCGAGCGGCCATATGACATTGCCGAACACGACAGCCACCGACCTGTTCTGCAGCTCGCAGCTTGTGCTGCCTAAGAGTGGCAACATTTTCGTTGCCGGTGGCGACAACTTCGTCGACGGCCAGACCACCAACACCGGAAACAACAATACAAACGTCTTCAAACCCCGCAGCAATGCGCTGGTGCGGGGTCAAAACATGAATCGCGCCCGTTGGTATTCCTCCACGACGACGCTCGTGAATGGAGAGACGTACATCCAGGGCGGCATTGGAGGCCTCCCGGGCACCAAGGGAGGCTACGATCACCCGGAGGTTCGCAGCGTCAACGGCGCATTCCGGCTGCTGTCGGCAGTCAACACCTTCACCTATAGGCCGGGATATCCGCGCAACTTCATCGCACCCGACGGTCGCGTGTTCGGCTTCGACACCCTGGGACAGATGTTCTACGTGAATCCTGCCGGGGCCGGCAGCATCACAGCGGCCGGCACATTGCCAGACTCGACGTCCAACTCGTCGAGCGCCGCGATGTTTCGACCCGGCCGGATTCTGAAGTTGGGTGCTGCGAGCGGTGCCTACGTAATCGATATCAATGGGCCGACACCAATCGTTACCTCCACGCAGCCGATGTCGTCAGTGCGACACTGGCTCTCGTCGACCGTGCTCGCAGACGGACGCGTGCTCGTTACGGGTGGGAGCGCTGTTAGCAACAAGCTGACGGGCGTCAACAACACCGCGGAGATCTGGGACCCCGCGACCGGATTGTGGACGCGAGGCGCAGTCGGGGTGAATGCGCGCCTATATCACTCGGGTGCGCTGCTATTACCCGACGCACGTGTCCTCGTCCACGGCGGCGGCGCCCCTGGGCCGGTCACTAACCTGAATGTAGAAATCTATACGCCACCCTACCTTCTCAATTCGACAGGAACTGTGATGCCGAGGCCGAGCATCGTGCTCGCACCGGACACGATCAAAATCGGTGAGAATTTTTCGGTGGGATTTTCCAACGCGACCAGCATCAGCCGCGTCACCATGGTCAAAACCGGCTCGGTAACCCACAGCGTCAACATGGATCAAGGGTTCCTCGACCTCGAGTTTACCCGCACGGGATCGATGCTCAATGTCGCGGGGCCGAGGCGCGCAGCCGACGCACCTCCCGGTTATTACATGTTGTTTGTGATCAATTCGAAAGCGGTGCCCTCCATTGCCAGGATCGTCCGCATCAACCCGCTACGTTGAGGATCAGGGAGAAGGGAAACGTTGACCGCTACTGCTGGTTGTTGATATTCAAGCCGCTCTCTGCGCCTGCAAAAGAATTGGCAGCGGATTGCCACGGGTGAGGAACGCTCGCCGTCATTCTTCCGGCGCGCGGTCCCGGACCGGACCCTGCATGCGCGACAGGTAGTCCGCGAGCCCCTGCATCTCGTCGGTTTTCAGGCTCCTCATGAATCGCGCCAGGTTGTCGTCCACGTTGAACCGATGGCCTGCGGCAAGGTTGCGCATTTCCTTCACCAGATATCGGTAATGCTGATTGCGCAGCGAGGGCACGAAGCCATCGTCATCGCCACGAGCGTCTTCGTCATGGCAACTGCGGCAGAATTGCGCGTAACTCGCCTCGCCGAGAGACAGGTATTTTCCGTCACCGGTCTGCGCGCCCTTCGGTGGCGGCAAATTGTTGAGGTACCGCGCCAGATCAGCCCAGGACTGCGGCTCACGCACTGCTTCGCGAGAAACCACCTTGTGCATCTGCGTCGCGATACGGTCGCGCTCGCTGAATGCGGCGAGCTGCCTGATGATGTATGCGCGACGCTGCGAGGCGAGCGCCGGAATATCGTGTTGTGACGCGCCCTGCGCCTCACGCCCATGACAACTCGCGCACTCCTGGCTATAGAGCGCCGCACCGCGTTCAGCGTTCGCGTCGAGATCGAGCGCATCCAACGTCAACTGGTCCATCCGCTCGGCAGCCGCACTGGCAACCGAAATGTTGGCGATCATGCCGGCGATCAAGGCGAAACCCAGTAGTCCTTTGTTCATGGTATTCGTGCTCATGGCAGCAACAATTCGGGCCATCGTTCCATGAGCAGTGTGTCGCATCAACTGCATGTCGTCGATGGTGGGGTTTACGTCGGTGCCGATTGTCGCGACTGAGCAGCTGGAGGACCTGCACACTCATACCATCACCCCCGCTGAAGCCGTTCGTAACAGGCTCTTTCACGTAGGCCCTACGTTGAACCTGCAGTCTTGTCTGCGAGCCTCGGGAGACCCGGAGAAGCCTGTGGACACTCCTGAATGGTCAGCGCGTCGCCGCCTACTAGACTAGTCGACAGAAGCCGACGCGCATCTCCACTGACCTGCAGGAGAATTCATATGGCTAGCCGAATCAGCGCCCTCGTTGGCCTCGCCGCAGTCGCGGCGCTCATTTCAGGCTCAGTGAGCCTGGCAGCCGAAGAGCCGAAGGCGGACAGTGCAGTTGCTGCCGAATACAAGAACGAAGCAGCGCAATTGCGGGACAAGGCCGAGCACCATCGCAAGCTTGCGCACACCTACAAGAGTCGCACTCCTCCGAAAGGGTCCGGAAGCTACGCGAGCGTGGCGCAGCATTGCGAGAAATTGGCGAAATACTATGAGGATGCAGCGAAAGAGGCCGATGCTGTGTCCGTAGAGCTCAACAAGCAGTAGCTCGATGCCGGACGCGGAACTTTCTGAACCTACGCTGAGCTCGACTCATCGTCCTGGGGCGCAGGCCGTCGGGCTGCTGCGTCGTCACATCACTGCTGCTCTCGATCATCTTGCCGGCCCCCGGCCCAGCGGCGCCAGGATCCATGCGGCTCGCAAGGAATTGAAACGATCGCGCGCGACCCTGCGTCTCATGCGTGAGGCGATCGACCCCGGGCATTTCGGTGAAGCCGACGCAGCACTACGAGGCGCTGCCCGGCAACTCAATGACGCGCGCGATGCCGATGTCCTTTTGCGCGCCTTCAAGCGGTTGCGCGACGCATTCGAGGAATCGAAGACGCCGGCAGCGCTCGAGCCCCTGCGAAAGCTATTGCAGGATGAGCGGCGAACAGCTGCCGCATCCATGTCGCGGGAGCGCCTGCAGGCGATCAAGTTGCTGCTCAGAACCTGCAAGCAACACACCTATGAGTGGTCCGTGGCAAACGATGTGGACTTGCTGACGGCAGGGATGCAGCGAACCTATCGAAAGGCTCGTCAGGGTTATCGAGCAGCTCGTGAGGCACCTTCCGATGAGCGGCTGCACGCATGGCGCAGGCAACTCAAATACTGCGCTTACCAGCTCGAAACCATCCGTTCGGTTAGCGCCGGAAAGAGCGCGAAGCGCCTGCACGCATGCACGCAAGTTGCAGACGTGCTCGGCAAAGACCACGACCTTGCGCTGCTACGGGAGCGCGCGGCTGCGGCAGATCTCGAGGCGTCTTCCGCGTTGCACGTCGCCGACGAGATCCGACGCGAGCGCGCGAAGCTGCAGCGCAGAGCGCTGAGACTCGGCGCGCGGCTCTACCGAGTCAAGGTGCGGCAATTCGAACCGCTGCGTCGTCACTGAGCACCCGGGCCAGGATTAGCCACAGACGTCTGCGGGGATGTCCCGAAGCGCGGGCGATGCCGATGCGTACATATATATATGTAGCCGGAGGTGCGTCTTATGTTGAACCGATTTGACGATCGAACGGCCGCGGGGCGGGCCCTGGCCACACTGCTTGCCGGCTACGGCGGGCGCAACGATGTCGTTGTGCTAGGGCTGCCCCGTGGCGGAATGCTGCCGGCATTCGAAGTCGCTGGCGCGCTCAACGGCCCGCTGGATGTGCTCGTCACTCGCAAGCTGGGTGCCCCCGGGGCCCCGGAGTTTGCACTTGGAGCGATCGCCTCTGGAGAAGTGACGGTCATCAATGAGAGCGCCATGCATCTCTTCCTCAACTCGCAGGAGCTCAACAGCGTCATCGCGCAGGCACAGGCGGAGCTGCTGCTCCGGGAGACGTTCTACCGTGGCGATCGGCGAGCGATCCCTGTCGCAGGCAAGACGGTCATCCTCGTGGACGACGGCGCAGTGACCGGCGCGACCATGCGCGCTGCAATCCGCGCCGCCCGCGGTCTCCGGCCTGCGCGCATCGTCGCGGCGCTACCAGTGGCCTCCCTTGCAGCTTGCGCGCTCTTGCACGCCGAGGCCGACGAGCTCGTATGCGAGATCAAGCCCGCATTCCTTCGATCCGTCGGCGAGTGCTACCGTCACTTCCCTGAAATCACAGACGGAGAGGTCCGGGCTTTGCTCGCTCGTGCTGCCGCCGCGGTGGAGAGTCACGCCGCCACCGACCCCTCAGCGCTCACTGCGCACCGGTAGACTCTCGCGGCCGATCGCCGGCCGCGTTTTCTCTGTTGGTCTCCGGGAAGCCGCTTACCAGTGCACGCCGTGCAGCAGCCTCGCGAACGCGACGGCCTCCGGCGTCGGCGGATCGTCCGGCGTCTGGACGCCACGCGCCGCCGGCGAGTCCGGGAACATGTGAAAGGCGACATTGTTGATCACGTCGGCGAGCTTCGGCGCGAACAGCTCCAGCAGCCGCGCGAACATCCCGAGGCGCGTGGCAAGCCGCGGAACCTTGTGCACGACCGCATCGGCGACCAGCTCGGCTGCCTGGTCCGGCGATAGTGCCGGCAGCTGCGTATACGCGTGTGTAGGCGCGATCATCGGCGTACGCACCAGCGGCATGTTGACGACGCTGAACTGAACGCCCTGGTCGCGATACTCGGAAGCGGCACAGCGCGCGAATGCTTCAATCGCCGCTTTTGAAGCAACGTACGCCGAGAAGCGAGGAGCATTGCTCAGGACGCCGACCGATGAGATCACGATGACCTGCCCGCTGCGTCGCGCCGCCATTTGTGGCAAAAGCGCTAGCGTGAGCCGCACGGCGGCGAAGTAGTTGATCTGCATCAGCCGCTCGTAATCATGCAATCGATCCCCGCAGATCGCGATCGACCGCCGGATCGAATGCCCGGCATTGTTGATCAGCACGTCAACTCCTCCGTGCTCTGCGAGGATTCCGCTGACGAGCTCAGCAGTTGCGGCTGCATCGGTGATATCGCAAGCGTAGGTGCTCACTAGCCCGCCGCGAGTGCGAATTTCCGCCGCCACGTGCTCGAGCTTCGCCGCATCGCGTGCCGCAATCAGCACGTGCGCGCCGGCATCCGCGAGCTTGAGCGCAGTCGCATGGCCAATCCCCGAGCTACCGCCGGTAATGAGCACGCGCTTGCCCGCCACTACGCCGCGCAGGCTGCGATCCAGCGAAAGGTCGGGATCGAGGTTGCGCTCCCAGTAATCCCAGAGGCGCCAGGCGTAGTCCTCAAGCCTTGGCAGCACGACATCGCTTCCCTGAAGCAGCTCGCGCGCGCGCCGGCAGTCGAAGGAAGTCGGCATGTTCAGGAACTTCAATACGGCATTCGGCACCTGCAGGTCTTTCAGCAGCTGATCCGCGACGGCGCGCAGCGGCTCCAGGCGTTGCAGTGTCGACGTCAGCGAGCCCGGTACGAGGGATAGCAGCTCGCGGTCGAGCCGCAGTCCCATCAGCGGCGCATGGCCCGCGCGCGCGAACAGGTTGAGAATCTCCCCTGCCCGGCGCGGCTGCGGATCCGTTAGATGAAAGCAGCGCTGATCCTGACCGTCCACATGCGACAGATACACCATCGCCGCGGCCACGTAGTCGACGGGCACCAGATTGACGTAGCCGCCTTCTATGCCGATCGTCGGCAGCCACGCCGGCAGGTTCTTGCGCAGGATCTGCAGCGCTTTGAAGAAGTAGTAGGGCCCGTCCGCCTTCGGCGTGTGACCCGTGCGCGAATCGCCAACCACCATTGCGGGACGATAGATGCGCCACGCCAGGTCACGCTGTCGGCGCACGAGCGCTTCCGCTTCATGTTTGGTGCGAAAGTACGGGTGATCGAGGCCGCACGCCTCGTCGAACATGTCTTCAGTGAACACACCGGGATACAGCCCGGCTGCTGCGATCGAGCTGCAGTGATGGAAATGTCGCACGCCGAGCTGGCGCGCCAGCTGCAGCGCGTGGCGTGTGCCCGCCACGTTTGCCTCCTGCATCGATTCGGCACTCGCGTCGAGATCGTAGATCGCGCCCAGGTGATAAAAATGCGTGACCCTGCCTCGCATCCAGTCGATGTCGGTCCGTGCAACTCCGAGTGCCTCGGTCCCCAGATCGCCGACGATGGGTATCACGCTCTCTGCGCCGGCTCCCCACCACTGCTTCAGCTGAGCGAGCTTGGCGGCGGCCTCAGCGCGCACCAGCACGAAGATCTGACCATCTGCGCCGCGCGCGAGCAGCTCCCTGACCAGATAACGGCCGATGAATCCAGTCGCGCCTGTGACGAAGCAACTCATGACTTGCGAGGCTACGCACCCGTGCCGCGCGCACTATCGGGGGTACCCCGTAACGGCTGCGGGATAGGCGCGCTTTACAGGCGACGGCATTCGCCGTCCCATGGGCCATGACGCGCGAACCGATGAGCGGAGCGGATCTCGCCTGGCTGCGCATGGAGCGCCCGACCAATCCGATGATGGTCGTTGCCGTGCTGATTCTCGGCGGCCGGTTGCAGCGCCGCACCCTGCGCTCGCTGCTGCAGGAGCGCCTGCTCCGCTTTGAACGCTTCCGTGAGCTACCCGTGCACGATGCTTTCGGCACGCATTGGCAGACGGCGAGGGACTTCGATCTCGATGCTCACCTGCAGTGTGTTCGCCTCCCCCCGCGCGCCGGCCAGGAGCAGCTCGAGGCGGAGGCCGGCAAACTCGCCAGCAAGCAGCTCGATCCACGGCGTCCGTTGTGGCAAATCCACCTCGTCGAGCGCTATCGACGCGGCAGTGCGATCATCGCTCGCTTTCACCATTGCTACGCGGACGGCATCGCACTAATGCGTGTGCTGCTGTCGCTGACCGATAGTGCCCCCGTCGCTTCACGCGTCGATGCGAACACCGCACGTGATGATGGATCGTCACGCGAAGGCAGCCCACCAGCGCTGCTGGAGCCACTGACAGGCCTGTTCGGATCGGCGGCACTGACGCTGCGTGACGTCAGCCAGAGCGCAGCGGGTCTCGTGGGTGCCTCGCTGAACATGCTCGCGCACCCCGATCGCGCCGCCGCCCTGGCGCAACAAGTCGCTACAGCCAGTAGCGAGCTCGCGAACATCACGCTGCTGCCGCCCGACCCGAAGACTCCGCTCAAGCGACGTCTGAGCGGACACAAGCAGGTCGCATGGGCGCGCCCGCTACCGCTGCGGGAGGTCAAGACAGTCGCGCAGGCGCTCGGATGCACGATCAACGACGTGCTGCTCGCAACTGCGGCCGGCGCGCTGGGCTCACATCTGCGGCAGCGAGGCATCGCAACCGACGCAATGACGTTACGTGCGCTGGTTCCGGTGAATCTACGCCCCACCTCGGAGCAGCCGCGGCTTGGCAACGAATTCGGGCTCGTGTTCGCCAGCCTGCCGGTCGGCGAGCCCAATCCTGTCGCCCGGCTGTACGCGGTGCACTTCGACATGGAGCGGTTGAAGCACTCTTCGCAGGCAGTGGTGGCGCTGTGGCTGCTGACCGCCCTTGGCATGGTTCCGGGAATCATCGAGGACCGTGCAATCGAGCTGTTCACGAGCAAGGCCAGTGTCGTCGTCTCCAATGTGCCGGGGCCGCGCCAGCCGCTGTACCTCGCAGGCGCGCGTATCGAGGAGCAGTTCTTCTGGGTCCCGCAAGCCGGGCACATCGGCGTCGGTATCAGCCTGCTGACGTACGACGACCGAGTGCACTTCGGCGTCGTGGCCGATCGAAACCTGATTCCCGCTCCACGAGAAGTTGCCCGCCGCTTCCCGCAGGAGTTCGAGAAGCTGCTGCTGCAGGTCATCTCGGGATCGGTCGCCGCCGCACCGCTGCTGTCGCGGTGGACCTCCGCGTAGGGGTTCGTGGGTTTTCGCTATACGCGCCGCGGGCGCGCGCTCGCACACTTGCGCCGAGTTGCCCTGCATCGCTGCACGAGCAACGCTCATTGTCACATTACATGAGGAGAGCGAATCATGGCCGCGCGAAAGAAGGGCAAACGCAAGAGCACGCCCGCCAAGGGAACGATGGCGCAGACAATCGACACGGGACACCGCATCTGGCTGGCAGGGCTCGGTGCGCTGGTTCGCACGCAGCGCGAAGGGCCGAAGTTGTTCAACACGCTGGTCGAAGAAGGCAGCGCGATCGAGCAGCGGCAACGCACCAACGCGCAGCACCTGATCAAAGGCGCGTGGGACAATCTGCGCGAGACCGTCGATGATCGCACCGCCGGCGTGCGTACGAAGGCGAGCGAGACGATCGACAATCTGGAAGAGATTTTCCAGAACCGCGTGCAGAAGGCTCTGCAGCAGCTCGGGATGCCGACCTCGCATGAGATCGGGGCACTGTCGCGCAAAGTGAACGAGCTGAACCGCTCGGTGCAGGCACTCACCCGCAGCAAGACATCTGCTGCGCGCAAGCCGGCGGCGCCTGCGAGCGAGGCCGACACCGCGCCGTTCTGAGCAGCAGCGGATGTTGACGGTCGAGCCCGCCGCCAGGAAGCGACGCAGCGGACGGCGTATTGCGCTGGCACTCGCAGGCGGCGGGCCGCTCGGCGCGTTCTACCAGCTCGGCTGTTTGCATGCGCTTGCCGAGTGCACGGCCGGACTCGATCTGTCGAAGCTCGATGGCTACGTCGGTGTCAGCTCCGGCGCGATCATCGCTGCGGCGCTCGCCAACGGCATCAGCACGCAGGAAATGGTGCGGCTGTTCTTTGTCGACGCTGGTGAGTCGTCTCCCCTGACGCCGGGCGTGCTGATGCGCCCCGCGCTCGGCGAGTATGCCGGCCGTGTAGCGCGCGTGCCGCGGCTCACGGCACAGGTGCTCAAGCGATTGGCCCGCGACCCGCTCGGCCAGAACTGGGCGGGACTGCTCAGTCCGCTGGTGCACGCGATCCCGACGGGCATCTTCGACAATCGTCCGTTCGAGCAATACCTGCGTGCGCTGCTCACATGCGGCGGACGGACCAACGATTTTCGCAGGCTGCCCGCATTCTTGCGCATCGTGGCGACCGACCTGAACAGTGGCGCCGAGGTTCGGTTCGGCGAGCCCGGTCACGACCGCGTCCCTATTTCCGAGGCGATCCGCGCAAGCACGGCGCTGCCGGGCTTGTACACACCCGTGCGAATCGGCCGCCGCACCTATGTCGATGGCGCGCTGCTGCGCACTGTGCACGCCTCGCTCGTGCTCGATAACGGCGCCGATCTCGTCATCTCGGTGAACCCGCTCGTCACCTTCGACGCGTCGCGAGCGCGGGCCAGCCGGCGCCATGACCTGGCGGACGATGGACTCATCGCGGTCGTCGGTCAGACCTTCCGTGCGCTGATTCAGTCGCGAATGCAGATCGGCATGGCAACGTATCGCGATCGCTATCCACTCAGCGATCGCCTGCTGTTCGAGCCGAATCGCGACGACGAGGTCATGTTCTTCACCAACGTCTTCCGCTACGCGGAGCGCCGCCGGCTGGCCAACCACGCCTATCAACAAACGCGACGGGACTTGCTGCAAGCCGCAGATCGGCTGTCGCCGCTGCTGCGCCGTCATGGAGTTGCGCTGCGGTTCGACCGGCTCAACGATACCGCACGGACCTTCGACACGTGCGTGCCGGCAGCGCATTTCAAAACCGCCGTGACTGCCGGTCTTGGGGACACGCTGCAGCAGCTGTCGGAATGGATGGCAGTGCACTGAACACGCTGCGCAGCGGCACTTAGTGCGACTTCCGGTTTCCCTCATTGCCTACGCGGGTGTCGCGTGGCGGCCGCCGCCCGCTCGCATTACCGTAGCAATCGCTCTCCAGCCACTGCATTTCGGGGATGTGCGATGGAAAAGTCATGGCTCGCTCGCTATCCGGCCGGCACGCCCGCGGCGATCTCTCTCGACTCAGGAACGTCGCTGGTCGACGTACTGCGCACGAGCTGCGAGCGCTTCGCGGCGAAGCCGGCGTTTCACAACATGGGCACGACACTGACGTACGCCGAGGTGGACGACCGCTCACGTGATTTCGCGGCCTGGCTGAGCGCGAACGGCCTGCGGCCCGGCGACCGCATCGCACTGATGATGCCGAACCTGCTGCAATACCCGATCGTGATGTTCGGCGCTCTGCGCGCCGGCCTCGTGATCGTCAACACCAATCCGCTGTACACGCCGCGTGAGCTCGCGCATCAGCTCCGTGACTCGGGCGCGCTGTGCATCGTAGTACTGGCGAACTTCGCGCACGTCGTACAGGCAGTGCTGCCGAAAACCAGCGTGCGGCACGTTATCGTCACGCAGCTTGGCGACTTGCTGCACTTCCCGAAGGGCGCGATCGTCAACTGGGCAGCGCGTACCGTGAAGAAGCTCGTGCCGCCCTACTCCATGCCCCGGGCGCTCGAATTCCGCGACGTACTCGCAACGGGGGCCCGTCTGCCGTTCTCGCCGCCCCCGATATCGGCCGCCGACCTGGCGTTCCTCCAGTACACCGGCGGAACGACCGGCGTCGCGAAGGGCGCGATGCTCACGCATCGCAATCTCGTCGCCAACCTGGAGCAGGTATCGCAGCTATGGCACTCGACGATCGAGACGAGCGCGGAAGTGGTGATCACGCCGTTGCCGCTGTATCACATCCTCTGCCTGACCTGTAACTGTCTGACCTTCTTCAAGCACGGTTGCCTGAACGTGCTGATCACCAATCCGCGGGACATTCCCGCGTTCGTCGCCGAGCTGCGGCGCTGGCGCTTCACGTTCATCTCGGGCGTGAACACCTTGTACAACGCGCTGCTCGAGCATCCAGGATTCGCTCGCCTGGACTTCTCGCGTCTGAAGCTCGGCGTAGCCGGCGGCATGGCGCTGCACCCTGACGTAGCCCGGCGCTGGAGCGCGGCCACCGGCCGCGATCTCATCGAGGGCTACGGCCTCACCGAGGCCTCGCCGGTCGTCGCCTGCAATCTGCCTGGCGCTTCGCGCCTCGGCACCGTTGGCGTGCCCTTGCCTTCGACCGAGGTGTCGATTCGCGACGACAACCGCGAAGTGGCGCCCGGGGCGGAAGGCGAGCTCTGCGTGCGCGGCCCGCAGGTCATGCGCGGTTACTGGAACATGCCGGAGGAAACAGCGAAGACGCTCGAGGACGATGGCTGGCTGCACACCGGCGACATTGCGAAAGTCGACGCCGACGGCTTCCTGCACATCGTCGATCGCAAGAAGGACATGATCATCGTCTCCGGCTTCAAAGTCTTTCCAAACGAAGTGGAGACCGTGCTGACGATGCATGCGGCAGTGGTCGAAGCTGGCTGCATTGGCGTGCCGGACGAACGCTCCGGCCAGGCGGTGAAGGCGTACGTGGTCACGCGTCAGAGCGTTACCGTCGAGGAAGTTCGCGAGTTCTGCCGGGAGCACATGACCGCCTACAAGGTCCCGAAGTACGTCGAGTTTCGCGAGACCCTGCCCAAGACGAACATCGGCAAGATCCTGCGCCGCGCACTGGCCGAGGAGACGCTCCGCGAGGGGCGCGATCATGTCGGCACTGGCACTCATTGACGAAATCGTAGAGCTGCGACGTCATCGGGCGTCAGCCGCGCAGGCTCGCGGAGTTCCGGGCATTGCAGCGCTGGCAGGCGCAGCGTCTGCAGAGCACGTATGCGGATTTCGCAGCTTACGCGCGCTACGCGCCGCGCATCGATCGTCGGTCAAGCCATGAATAGCAGCGACACCTATGACTTCATCATCATCGGAGCTGGATCGGCGGGTTGCGTGCTCGCCAGCCGCCTGGCATTGGATTCATGCAAGCGCGTGCTGCTGCTGGAGGCGGGCGGAAGCGACCTGCACCCCTTCATCCATATGCCAGCCGGCATTGCGCGGCTCGTGCACAACCGCCGTATCAACTGGAACTATTCGACCGAGCCCGAGCCGCAGCTCAATGGCCGCCGGCTGTACTGGCCGCGCGGCAAGGTGCTCGGCGGTTGCAGCTCGATCAACGCGATGTGTTACGTGCGCGGCCAGCCGCAGGACTATGACGACTGGGCGCGCGGCGGCGCTGAGGGCTGGAGTTACGCCGCCGTGCTGCCGTATTTCCAGAAGTCCGCAGTCGCAGTGAGCAATCTGCGCAGTCGCAACGTGCTCAGCGAACAATTCGTCGCCGCAGGTGCGCACGTCGGGCTGCCGCTCACCGACGACTTCAACGGCCCGAGCCAACACGGCGTGGGCTTCTATCAGGTGACGCAGCAGCACGGGCGCCGCTGCAGCGCTGCCGTCGCCTACCTGCGACCAGCGAGAGGATGGGTGAACTTCGAGCTTCGCGACCACAGCCTCGTCGAGCGCATCATCCTCGATAAGGGACGGGCAAGCGGCGTGCAGTACGTTCGACGCGGTCGGCGCTTCACCGCGCTATGCGCGGAAGAAGTCGTGCTTTGTGCCGGCGCTGTCAACTCGCCTCAGGTGCTCATGCTTTCCGGAATCGGCCCGGCCGACCACCTGCGCGAGCTGGGCATCCCGCTGGAAATCAATCTGCCTGGCGTCGGAGCGAACCTGCAGGACCATCTTGACATCTGCACTCTGTACAAGAGTACGCGCCCGGTGACCTACGACTTCGGCCCGCTGCAGGAGCTCGGGGTAGCGTTACGCTATGTGGCTACAAGGAACGGACCAGGCGCCTCGAACGTCGCCGAGGCTGGCGCGTTCCTCTGTAGCTCGCAGGCCGTCGCTGGTCGTCCAGATATTCAGCTGCATTTCGTGCCGGCGCAACTGGACGACCACGGACGCAATCGGCTGCCCGGCCATGGGTTCACGCTGCACGCGTGCAATCTTCGGCCGTTGAGTCGTGGTCGCATTCGGCTCCGCAGCGCGCGAGCCAACGATGCACCGCGCATCTTCGCGAACTACCTGCAGGAGTCGCAGGATCTCGCGGTGATGATCGAGGCAGTGCGGCGCAGCCGGCAGATACTCGGTGCGCCTGCTTTCGATGCTTACCGCGGCGGTGAAGTATTTCCAGGCGTTCAGGCCCAGACGGACGCCGAGCTGGCTGCTTTCATTCGCGCGAAAGCCGAAACGATCTATCACCCCGTCGGCACGTGCCGCATGGGCAACGACGAACTCGCCGTGGTCGATCCTTCGTTGCGCGTACGGGGCGTGCACGGGCTGCGCGTCGTCGACGCGTCGATCATGCCGACGATCGTGCGCGGCAACACCAACGCAGCGACGATCATGATCGCGGAGATGGCTGCGGACCTGATCCGCGGGCGCGCGCCGCGCGTTGCCGCTATCGCGTAGCGACTCTCCTGTTTTCCGGATGGGGTGCTGCTGGCAGTCGTGCTCAAGTGTGGTCACCGATGATGCGCCGAACTCCGGCGACAGGAGCGGACCATGAACACGAACGTCACCCTTCGCTGCGCCATCTCGTCCATCGTCCTGGCCGCGCTTGCACCTGCGACCGCGGGAGCCTCTGGATTCGCGTTGCTCGAGCAGAGCGCGAGCCGCATTGGCACGGCCTTCGCCGGCACCGCGGCGGCCGCCGATGATGCGACCACGCTGTTCTTCAACCCCGCAGGCATGAGCTCGCTCCACGAAGCGCAGGCCATCGCCCTCGCCAGCGGCATCGAGATCACATCGCAGCTGCACAACTCCGGATCGGTCCCTGCCTTCGGACAGCCGCTCGGCGGTTCCGGGGGCGATGCGGGCGATCTGAACGTCGTGCCGGGCGCCTACCTGGTCGTGCCGCTGACGAACAAATTCACGGCCGGCATCGGCATCAACGCGCCGTTCGGCCTCGCGCTCGAATACGACGACGGCTGGATCGGCCGCTTTCAGGCGCTGCGCTCCGAGATCGAGACTCTCAACGTCAACCCGGCCGTGTCATACCGCCTGAACAAGCGTGTCGCGATCGGCGCCGGCATCAGCTACCAGCGCATTCAGGCCGAGCTCACCAACGCCGTGAACTACTCCGCAGTGGTGGCGCAGGGCGTCGGTCAGCTGGTCGCCGCCGGACAATTGCCGTCGTCGCAGGCGCCAGCCGTCATCGCGGCGAATACCGGGCTCGAAGGCGATGCCCGAGTGCGCGGCGACGACACGGCCTGGGGATTCAACGTCGGCGCGCTGTTCGATGTCTCGGACACGACGCGCATCGGCGTCGGCTATCGCTCGACGATGGACTACCAGGTGCGCGGCACGATCGCCTTCGCGCCACCGGGCACGATCGCGAATCCGCTGGGCGCCGGCATCGTCGCGGCGGCCTCGGTCCCGGGCGCGCCGCTTGCATCCGGACCGGTGTCGGTGCAGCTCGAGCTGCCCGACTCCGCTATCGTATCGCTACGCCAGCAATTGAATTCCGGGATCGCGCTGCTGGCCGATGTTGCATGGACCGGCTGGAGCAGCGTGCAGGAGCTGCGCATCGTTCGCGATTCCGGCGCCACCGTGTCCGTCACGCCGGAACGCTGGCGTGATGTGTTCCGCTACGCGCTTGGCGCCACCTACGACTTGAACGACGCATTGACGCTGCGTGCAGGCGTCGCTTACGACAACACGCCGGTGCCGGATGCAACGCGTACGCCGCGCCTGCCCGATCCGGATCGCACGTGGGCAACGCTGGGCATGCGCTGGCAACCTGCGCCAGCACTGTCGATCGAGGCTGGCTATGCGCATCTCTTCAGCGATGATGTACCGCTCGATCAGAACGCCGGAAACCCGGCTGCCTCCGGCGTAGTCCGCGGCGATCAGGTATCGGACATCGACATCCTGAGCGTGCAGCTGACCTACGGGTTCTGAGGATGTCCTGCGCAGCATGCTGCCCCGGAGCTAGCCGGCGCGCGCAACCTTCTGCTGCACGCGGCTGATCAGGGCCTCGATCTCCTTGCGACGACCGGCATCGGCCACTTCCCGGCCCGGCCGCGGCGGCGCATGCAGCGCCTTCTGCAGATGCTCGAGTGCTTGCGGATACTGATCCTGCTCCAGCAGGAACTCGCCGTAGAAGAAGTTGGGATCGATGCCGTCGGGATTGATTGCCAGCGCGTGTTGCAGATACTCGCGCGCCTTACCTTTGTTGCCGAAGCCGAGCGGGAAGCCCGGTACCTTGTAGTAGAGCGTGCCGAGGCTCGTATACGCCGAGCCCTGCAATGCGTCGGGATCAATCTTCATCGCTGCCTCCAGCGCCGCGCGCGACTGCTTGGCGATGCCTAGCGCGCCGAGGCCGCCCTTCGCGCCGGCGTATGTGCTCAGCACGATCCCCTGCCAGATCAGCGGCTCGGGACGAGTCGGGAACGCACGGACCAGTTCCTCCGCGCGCTTGCTCAGCTCTTCGAATGCCTGAACTCTGGCGTCGCCGGCCGGCGTTTCGTAGTTGGCCACAGCCCAGGCCGACTGGACGGCTGCGAGCTGCGCTTCCATGCCGTCCGGCTGCGCCGCCTGCGTCAGGGACGTCAATGAAATGAATGCCAGTGCGGCGTAGAGGGATCTTTTCATGACACTTCTCCGGAAACGGGATCGATGGACACTGGGGCGGCGCGCTCAGGCGCCAGACGCTGCCTGATGACAGGCAACTGTCGCGCGAGCGAGCGATCTACGAGTCGCGGCAGGATGCTGTTAATACGTACGAACAACTTCTCCGGCCAGCCGATCACCGCCTCGGGCTGGCCGGTCTCGAGCATCCGCCGCACGGCCGCCGCGACGCGCTCCGGCGGATCGGTCGCCACAGCGAGCTCCGCGTTCAGCTCATCGACCGCGGCACTGTTGAAGCCGGTGCGCGTGGCTCGCGGGGCCAGGTAGTGGACATTGACTGTGCTGTCACCGAGCTCGCGGCGCAGGGCTTCGCTGAATCCGCGCAGCGCAAACTTGCTCGTGCTGTAGGCGACCTGACCGGGATAGCCGATGGCGCCGAACACCGATCCGACGTTGACGATGTGGGCCGCAGGCTGCCGCTGGAGGTGCGGCAGCAGTGCGCGGCATAGATGCATCGGCGCGAGGACATTCACTGCTAAAAGATGCTCGAAGTCTTGCGCGGGTCCTTGCGCAAAGGCGCCGAACGACGCAACGCCGGCATTGTTGACGAGCACGTTGACGCCATCGCACCGGGCAGTAGCGACCGCGATGAGCGCATCGCGCTCACGCGCCTGTGCGATATCGGCCACGTGCACGACCACGCGATCGCCGTGCGGATCGAGCGACAGCGCAAGCCGCTGCAGGGCTCGCACGTCGCGACCGGTGATGAGCACTCGTCCGCCGCCGGCTACGATCTCGCGAGCGATAGCTGCGCCAATGCCGCCGCTGGCGCCGGTAACGAGCGCTCGTACCTCGTGCAGCTTCATGCAGACCTCCGCAGCTCTTCGCCGCCAATTGCCTGCTCCTCAGCGAGCTCCAGGCGCCGGAACATGCTGGCGTAGAGCCAGTAGATCGAGTTTGCGCATCGCACGACGGCGTCGCGATCATCGTCGCGATCCAGCCTGTTGAGAATGCTAGCCAGGTGCTGAACATGCTGCTGATCGAGCGTGCCATGGCTGCGCAAGTACGTGAATGCGCGATTGGGCAGAGCGAGTGTGGACTGGATGCGATCAGCTGCTCGCAGTGCCAGCGCGACGCTAGTGCCTTCCAGCACGTGCACCATGCCGAAGAAACCTACCGGGTTGCGGCGGGCGACCATGTCGTATGCGAATGCGACCATTGCGTCGGTCGCAAGGTCCGGCTGCGACTTGGCGGCTGCAGCAGCATCGCCCCCAGCCGCCTCGATGTCGCCCAGAATCCATTGGTCGTGGCCCTCCTCTTCCTCCAGATAGTGAAGAATCTCGTGCTGCAGCCATGCCAGATGTCCCGGAATCCTGCAGCCGACTGCCATCATCAGAGGCACGGTGTGCCTCACGTGATGGTAAGCCTGCGTCAAAAATCCGATGTACAGCTCGCGAGTGATCCCGCCGGCCAGCGCGCGCTGAATGATCGGCGACGCCAGAAGGTACTCGCGCTGCTCCGCCGTACGTTGCCAGAGGATCTGCTGGAAGTTCATGAGGCTCCTGTGTCAGGACGCGAGCGCCGTGCGATACAGCGCTTCGATGAGTGATGCCTGGCGCGCCGCGAGCACATCGCGCCGCGGCCGGCCGTTGGCAGTCAGCAACCCGTTCGCAAACGTCAGCGGTTCCGGCAGCAGCGCCCAGCGTCGAGCCTGCGCGTACGCCGGCAGTCGCTCGTTCGCCGCCGCGACAGCGCGACCGATCTGCTGCGTCGTAACTTGCGCGGAGGCAGGGTAAAGCAGCGCGATTGGCCATGGCCGCGCCTCGCCGCAGACAATCGCCTGGCCGATGCATGGGTCGCAAGTCAGCTCGGCCTCGACCCACTCAGGGCAAATATTGCGACCCATGCTGGTGATGAACATGTTCTTGAGCCGGCCGTGAACGTACACATAGCCGTCCGCATCGATGCTGCCGAGATCGCCGGTCGCGATCTCATCAGGCGCACTGCCGTCGTGGCCTAGATAGCCGCTCATGACGGCGCCACGCACGACAATCTGGCCGAGGTCATCAATGCGAGCTTTCGCGTGCGACAGTAGGCGCCCCACGCTTCCGGCACGCGACGCTCCCGGCGTATTCAGCGTCACCACCGACGCGCACTCGCTCAGACCGTAGCCCTGGTACGCCGGGAGGCCCAGCGCCGCAGCTTCATCCAGCACTGACTGTGCAACGCTCGCTCCGCCCACAGCAATGAAGCGAAGGCTCGCAGGCGGTCTCCAGCCGCGGCGGGCCGTCACGACGAGCACACGCAGCAGCTCCGGCGGCACAATGAGACTGTGCGGTGCGGTGCGAGTGATCGCCGTGACGAAAGCCGCTGGATCGAGAGTGCCGTAGCCGATACCGAGGCTGCGCGCCGCGGGCACGATGCTGCCTGCACTGAGCAGGAGCGGCGCATACACGCCGGCGATGTTCTCGAGCAATGTCGCGAGTGGCATCGCGCAGAGGTGGCGCTCTGCAGCGACTTCGATGGCGGACGCGAGGGAGTACGCTACGCTCTCCATCGCGTGCACGCTCAAGCACACGCCCTTCGGGGATCCGGTGCTACCCGAGGTGTAAGTGACCTTTGCCGTCCCATCCGGGACCCGCGGCGGATGGGTGGTCTGCTCGCGCTGGAACACTGCAAGTCCCGAGGACGGGCTGTCGCCAATGCGGCCACACCCGGCATGATCGCTTGCGATTCGTTCTGGCTGGTCGGTCGGCAGCAGCTCGACGCCCGCATCCTGGAGTACGTGATCGATTTGACTGCCCGTGAACCATGTCGGTATCGGCACGTTCAGCCCGCCCGCCTGCATCAGAGACAGATCGGCGACGATCCAGCCTGCCCCGTTGTCGGCGAGCACTGCGCAGCGGCTTGCGCCCCGTCGTGCGAGCCAGTCTGCTTCTGCATCGACGGCCGCGGCCAACTCGCCATAGCTGAGCTGGCAGCGCTCGTCATTGACTGCAGGGAGATTCCCCGGCGCCGCATGCAATGCGGCGATCACTCGACTCGTCACTTCAACCTCGCGGCGGACAGTCGCAGACGAAGACCGTCGGGCAGATACCCAGCCATGATGCGCGGGTCGCACTCGTAGTAGCGCCCCCACTGTTCCGCATTGCCGACGCGCTCGCGGCTGGCGCAAGCCAGCTCAATCATCGGTGCGTGGCATTTCTCCAGGATGCCACGCACCGCGCTGGTCGCCGTGAACACGATCCATTGATTCCCGCGCTCGATCAACACACGCGGCAGAATCGCGACGAGGTGAAACGCCGCGCGACAGCTCAGGCTCGCCAGGTTGCCGACTTCCACGATGCGCTCTCGCCCTATGGGCTGACCGGTACGCCCCTGCAATTCCGTTTCGATAGGCTGCGCCAGGTAACGCTCGAGAAACAGCGGCGCGGCGTGCGCGTTGCGAAAACCGACGACGCCGCAGACCTTACCGTTGCGTCCTTCGAGCGCCAGCAGGGTCGGCATGAAGGACGTGATGCAGGCGCCGTGTCGATCCGCAAACGCCTGCTGCACGAATGACTCGACGCGTGTGCGACGCGTGTCTCCCTCGTCGTATGCGACGAGCGTGTGTCTCGTGCATGAAGGATTCATGTGTACGCTCCTGGCGACAGGCCGCTGGCGACGCGGCTGTGCAGTAGACGGACAGCGAACGAGGAATCAATCGCGATTGATTTTCGCCGCTCGCTGCGTCTTACGCGAGTTACGCGAGCGATAGAACCCACGCTTGGCGATCTCGGCCGCAAACACGTACAGGGCAGTGATCGCGAGCAGCGTTACGATCAACAGCGGCGGCAGCGGCACGAAACCGAACACGGACGCGCCAGGCAGATACGGAATCGCCGGCGTGAACACCACGAGGACAAGTGTCGACAGCAGCAGCACACGGCCCGGCCGGCTACGGAAGAAGGGCTGCCGCGTGCGCACGACGAGCGCGATCACGAGCTCGGTGAGCAGCGACTCCACGAACCAACCGGTGCGAAATGCATCGGCGGAAGTCTCGAACACGCGCAACAGCACGGCGAACGTGAGCAGGTCGAACAGCGAGCTCAGCAGACCGAACTGGACCATGAAGCTCCCGATGAAGCGCATGTCCCAGCGTCGCGGACGACGCAGTTGCTCTGCATCGACGTTGTCACCGGCCATGCCGACGGCCGGAACATCCGACAGAAAATTGTTGAGCAGGATCTGTCCTGCAGTGAGCGGCAGAAACGGCAGGAACAACGAGGCGATCGCCATGCTGATCATGTTGCCGAGGTTCGCGCTGGTCGTAGTCAGCACGTACTTGAGCGTGTTCATGAATGTGCGTCGGCCCGCTTCGACGCCGCGCCTGATGACGTCCAGGTCCCGCTGGAGCAGCACGAAATCGGCAGCCTCGCGCGCGACGTCGGCAGCATGCTCAACCGACAAGCTGGTATCGGCGGCATGCATGGCCGGCGCGTCGTTTACGCCGTCGCCGAGAAAGCCAACCACGTGACCCATCTTGCGGATCGCCAGAATGATCCGCTCCTTCTGATTCGGATCGACTTCGACGAACAGATCGGTGCGCTCGGCCTCGCGCCAAAGTGCCTCGTCGTGCAGCTCGTCGAGCTGCGCGCCCGTCAACACGCGGTCGCGACGCATTCCTACCAGCTCCGCGACGTGTTGCGCCACGAGCCGCGTATCGCCGGTGATCAACTTGACCGAGATGCCGAGCGCAGCGAGATCGGCCAGCGCGCGTGCCGCGCCCTCCTTCGGCCGATCGAGGAACGTCAGGAAGCCCGCGAAAACGAGCCCGGACTCAGCGTCGCGTCCGTAGGTGTCCTGAACGGCGAGCTCTTTCGTGGCGACCGCCAGCACACGCACGCCCCGGCGGCTCCAGTCGGCGAACAGGCGCTCGAGCGATTGGCGGCGCGTTGCGTCGAGGGTGGCGCCGTCCGCGAGCTGCGTGCACGCATCGAGCACTTGCCGAAATGCGCCCTTGGTGACGAGGAGCGCAGCGCTGGCGCGCTGCACTACGACGCTGACGCGCTTGCGGACAAAATCGAAGGGAATCTCGCCCAGCTTCACACAGCTCGCGACGTCGGCCTTGCAGGCTGCGGCTATTGCGTCGTCGAGCGGGCTCGCCAACCCGGTCTCGAGCGCCGCATTCATCGCCGCCAGCTCCAGCACCGCCGCCGATTGCGCTCCAGACGGGTCGTAGCTGCCTTCCAGTCGGATGACTCCCTCCGTGAGAGTGCCGGTCTTGTCCGTGCACAGCACATCCATGCTGCCGAGGTTCTCAATCGCGTTCAGATGACGCACCAGCACGCCGTGCCGCGCCATCATCTCGGCTCCGCGAGCCAGATTGACACTCAGGATCGCCGGCAGCAGCTCCGGGCTCAGACCGACCGCGAGCGCGATCGAGAACAGTAGCGTTTCGACGACGGGCCGCCCGCTGAACATGTGCGCGACGAACACCAGGAACACCAGGACCAGCATTGCGCTCGTGAGCAGATAACCGAAGCGGCGAATGCCGCGATCGAACTCCGTCTGCGGCGCTCGCAGCGACAGGCGCTGCGCAATCGCGCCGAACTGAGTCCCTGCGCCGGTCGTAACCACCAGGCAGCGCAGCGTGCCACTGCGCACGTTGGTGCCGAGGTGCACGCAGTTCGAACGTCGACTCAGCGGCGTGTCGGCCGTGACTGCATCCGAGCTCTTCTCGACCGGATAACTCTCACCCGTCAGTGCCGCCTCGCTGACGAAGGCATCAGCAGCCTCGAGCACGAGACAGTCCGCGGGCACAATGCTGCCGGCCGCCAGCAGGACGACATCGCCGGGAACGATGTCTTCGAGCAACAACGATTGCTCGCGCCCATCTCGCAGCACCCGGGCGCGCGTTCTCACGCGCTCGCGCAACGCTGCCGCCGCGGCGTGTGCACTGTATTCGCGGCTGTAGCCGATGAATACGCTCGCGAACAGAATCGTGAGCACGATGCCGGCGTCGGCGAGGTCTCCCGTGGCCGCGGCCACGATGGCCGCGAACAGCAACAGGAGCAGAAGCGGGCTGGCAAGCTGCCGCAACAGGAACGACAGCCGCGACTCGTTGCGCTTGACGCGCAACTGATTCGGTCCGAACTGCCGCAGACGCTGCTCGGCTGCAGTCTGAGTCAGCCCTGAGCGCGCGCTTTCCAGCTGCGCGATGACCTCATCGGCCGTGCGACTCCAATAGGCGCCGGGAATGCCGGCGCCGGCGTCCGCCGCAATGCCATGGAAGAGATGGGTGCGCGCACGGTTGCGCATCTCGTCAAGAGCGTCTCACGCCCGGTGGCGAGGCCTGATCAACTCCGCGGTCGAGCCGCTCTCGACCCCGGCGGCATTCGCCTCATCCGTGTCCAGGTGCAACTCCAATCGGTAGTCCGGCGCGACCCGCACCGTTACGTCACCGAAAGTGAGATCGCGGCCCTCGCTGTCGACGCGCACCGCAACCGTCTCGCCGTCCCTGATACCGAGCCTGGCCGCATCCTCGGGGCTTGCGTGAATGTGGCGCCGGGCGCTGATGAGCCCCGATGTCAACTGCGCACAGCCGGAAGGTCCCTCGAGAGTGACTCCCGGCGTTCCTGCGAGATCGCCGGACATTCTGACCGGCGCGTCGATGCCCAGATCCAGTTCGTCGGTCCGCGAGACCTCGATCTGATCGTGGGCACGAGGCGGACCCATGAGGCGCACGTGCTCGAGGCGGCCTCTGGGTCCGATGACGGTGACGCTCTCTTCGGCCGCGAACTGCCCGGTTTGCGACAACCATGTGCGTGGGCGCAGCTGATAGCCGGGCCCGAACAGCAGGTCGATAGTGCGCTGAGCGAGGTGCGCATGCCGCGCCGACACTGCGATCGGTAGGCGCAGACTCACTCAGCCGGTCCTGGCGCGCCATTCCTGGCGCTGCTCATGCTTGATCGATCCCGTGATGTCGCACATGAGACTGGTGATGATGTCGAGAGCATCGTCGGTCGCGATGATTCCAACGAGTGCACCGCGCACGTCGACCACCGGGACCCGGCGAATTCCCGCCATCCGCATGGCCTGGAGCAGATCGCTGAGCGCGTCGTTCTCGTCAGCGATCAGAGGCTGAGGCGTCATGACGTCCTCGACGGTGACCGCATGGGCATCCACGTCGCGCGCCATGACTGCGAGCACCAGGTCGCGGTCGGTCAGCACGCCCACCGGCTTCTGCAACTCGTCGCCGTCGCGATAGACGATCAGAAAGCCGACGTGCTCGTTGCGCATCAGCTGAGCCGCCGCCGCGGCATCTGCTTTGCCGTTGATGGCAACGACGGCACGCTTGCAATACTCACCCACTTTCATGACGCCTTCCCCTTCGTGCCGATCTCGAGGCTGGTCACGACCGAAGGCAGATCGCCGCCCTCGATCTCTGCTTCCGCGGCGAGCCAGTCGTCGAGCTCGTGCCCAGGGGCGAAGCCGCGCTTTTCGGCAATGAAGTACGCCGCCAAAGCGATGCTCGAGCGTCGTTCCACCGAATCAGCCTCAGGCCGTTCGGCTGGGGCCGCCACAGGCTCTGCCCTGCCGCGCGTGGATTTCTGCGGTTGCGTGCTCATCCGGTGCCTCCCGTTGGGGCTGCAGACGAGCCCGAGGGCGCGCCTGCAACCGCGATGCGTTTCACTTGACCTCGATCGCGATGGCCTTCGGCGTTGCCGGCGCCGTCTTGGGGATACGCACTCGCAACACGCCATCCTTGGTCTCGGCGCGAATCCCGGTCGCATCGACATTGTCCGGCAGCGAGAAGCTGCGCGAGAAGGTGCCGTAGAAGCTCTCGACGCGAATCTCGTTCGCGTCCTTGTGCTCCTTCTCGTGACGCCGCTCGCCGGCGATCGTGAGCACCCCGTCATCCAGCGTGACTCTCACGTCTTCCTTCTTGACCTCGGGCAGCTCGGCCTTGATCACGAACTCCTTGTCCGTTTCCGAGATGTCGGCGACTGGCGCCCATTCCCCGGCGTTGTCGCCGCTGCGGCGGAGCGAGCGCGCGAAGAGCGGGGAGTACTGGCGGAACATTTCCTCGACGTCCCGGAAAGGTTCCCAGCGCGTGATGTTCATGTTAATTACCTCTCGAGCGTTATGACACCTGCCGGGCAGTGTTCACATTTGCACGAGCCGCAGCCATGCGGAGATGGCCGTAGCCCCTACGTGGTTCATGTGAGGCCGCAACGTCACTCCTCGATGCCAGGCGCCGCTGCCGCGCCCTTCTTCTCGCCGGGAATCTCGGTCAGCGTAGCTTCCGTCAGCAGCAGTACGCTCGCCACGGAGACGGCATTCTCGAGTGCGATGCGCACGACTTTCGTGGGATCGATGATGCCCGCCTCGAACAGATCGACGTAGCGATTGCGGGCAGCGTCGAAGCCCACGTTCGGCGGAGATTCGAGCATCTTGCTGACCACGACTCCGCCATCGACGGCTGAGTTCACGGCGATCTGGCGAGCTGGCGCCTCGAGGGCGCGCTTGAGGATCTGCACGCCGGTACGCTCGTCGCCTTCGCATCCGGCTTCCAGGGAGCCCACGGCTGCGATGCAGCGAAGCAATGCTCTTCCGCCGCCGGCAACGATGCCTTCTGCAACCGCTGCCTTGGTGGCACTGATGGCATCGTCCAGCGCGTCCTTCTTCGCCTTCATCTCCGACTCCGCCGGCGCGCCGACCTTGATGACGGCGACACCACCGGCCAGCTTTGCCAGCCGCTCGCGCAACTTCTCCTTGTCGTAGTCGCTCGATGCCTTGTCGATTTCGCGGCGCAGCTGCGCCATGCGGGCCTCGATCTCCTTACGATTGCCGGCACCGCCGATGATCGTCGTCGTGTCCTTGTCGGACACGACACGCTTGGCGCGGCCGAGCTGCTCGAGAGTCGTGTCCTCGAGCTTGAAGCCGAGCTCATCACTGATCACCTGGCCGCCGGTCAGGACAGCCATGTCCTGCAGCAGTGCCTTGCGGCGATCGCCGAAGCCGGGCGACTTGACCGCTACGCTCTTCAGCACACCGCGGATCTGATTGACGATCAGGGTCGCGAGCGCCTCAGCCTCGACGTCCTCGGCCACGACCAGCACCGGTTTACCGCTCTTCGCGATCTGTTCCAGCAGGGTGAGCAGATCCTTCATGATGTTGATCTTGCGATCGGTCAGCAGCACGAGCGGGTCCTCGAGGATTGCTTCCATCTTCTCCGTGTCGGTCACGAAATACGGAGAGATGTAGCCTCGATCGAATTGCATGCCCTCGACCACTTCGAGCGTCGTTTCCGTGGTCTTCGATTCCTCGACGGTGATGACGCCCTCACCGCCTACCTTTTCCATTGCCTCCGCGACCAGCTCGCCGATGGTCTCGTCGTTGTGTGCAGAGATTGCGCCAACCTGCGCCTTTTCCTTGCGGCTGACCACAGGCTTTGACTGCGCGCGCAGCGCTTCGATCGCAGCCTTCAGAGCGCGATCGAGGCCACGCTTCAAATCGATGGCGCTTGCGCCCGCTGTGACATTGCGCAAGCCGTCGGCATAGATCGCATGCGCCAGGATGGTGGCCGTGCTCGTGCCGTCACCGACGAGCTCGCCGGTCTTCTCGGCGGCCTGCCGCAGCATCTGGGCTCCGAGGTTCTCCTGGGCATCGGGCAGATCGAACTCTTTGGCGATCGTGACACCGTCGTTGCAGACGATCGGGGCGCCCCACGATTTCTGAATGAGGACGGATTTGGACTTCGGCCCGAGCGTGATGCGGACGGCATCGGCGAGTTGCGTCGCGCCGCGCAGGATCTTCTCGCGAGCAGCCGATTGAAATGCGACTTGCTTGTGTGCCATGGGCAGTCATTCTGCCCGGCTGCACTGCCGCTTCCTTTACGGGGAATGTGCATACAACCCGGGAGTTCCCCGCAGTCCGCAGTCAGCCACGATTGCCAATACTGATTGCGAATGAGTATTGAACACACCGCAAGCAGGCCGATGCGCAGCGAGTGGCGGCTGCCGCGCACCCTGCTCGTCTTCGTGTCCGTGCCGGCACTGATCGCGACGCGACGGTCCGTCCTGTCGATGCTCGTGCTGCGCGCTGCGCGCCCGGGTTTCGACCGTGCGCGCTAGTGTCTTCGCAGCGCTGGTCTGGGCTGGTGCCACCTTCGCTGCGTCCGATCAACCGGCCGATGATTGGTTTCAGGGAAGTCGGCTGACGCCGCAAGCGGTGCGGGTCATGGACAGACTCCGCACTGCCGATGCGTATGGTCTGCGGCCCGGCGATTACCCTCTTCCGAGTGCCGCCAATGCAGATCCCAATGCACGCCGGCAGTTCGCCCGTGCGCTTTCGCAGACCGTAGCGCGCTTCATTTCGGACTTGCACTACGGCCGCATCGATCCTCGATCCGCCGGGTTCCACCTGCCGGCGGCGCGGCAGGACCTGAATGTCACGGCAGCTCTGCGCCGGGTGATGACCAGTACGGACGTGGACGCAACGCTGGCGACGTTCGAGCCCGCGCCAGCGCCCTATGCTCGCCTCGAGTCAGCGTTGCCTCGGTATCGCTCGCTCGCACAGCAGCCGTCCCTGACCCGCTTGCCGCCGCTTCCGCGGCGCTCGCTGCAACGAGGCGACGAGTATGTCGGGGCGCCCGCCCTGCGGCGTCTGCTGGTCGCAGTCGGAGACCTCCGGCCCGCCGACAGCGGCGCCGACCCGACGACGATCGACGCGTCATTGGCCGACGCCATCAGACAGTTTCAGCAGCGGCACGGTCTCGACGTGGACGGCGTCATCGGCCCGGCGACCTTCGCCGCCCTGAGCACTCCGCTCGATGCTCGCGTCCGCCAGATCGCACTGGCGATGGAGCGCTGGCGCTGGCTCGCAGCGCTGGACCGACCCAACATCGCCGTAAATATCCCGCAGTCGACGCTCCTGGTGTTGCCGGGGCCTGCAGACGACGGCATTCCGCCGCTCGAAATGCGCGTGATCGTCGGTCAGAACTATCCGCATACACGCACTCCGATCTTCGCGAGCTCGATCACGCAGGTCGTGTTCCAGCCCTATTGGGACGTTCCCTCCGGAATCCTGCAACGGGAGCTGCTGCCACCAATCCGCCGCAATGCGGCGTATCTTGCCAAACACGATCTCGAGATCGTCGATGGCCAGGGCGACGATGCTCGCGTCGTCGCCCCCACGCCGGCAGCGGTCGACGCACTCGCCGTCGGCGCGCTGCGCCTGCGACAGCGGCCGGGTGCAACGAATGCCCTGGGCCCGATCAAGTTCGTGATGCGCAACCCCTTCAACATCTATCTGCACGCCACTCCGGAGCGAGAGTTGTTCGAGCGCTCGCGACGCACGTTCAGCCACGGCTGCATCCGCGTCAGCGATCCTGCAGCGCTCGCCGCCTATGTCCTGAACCACGCACCCGGCGAGTGGAATGCCGCAGCGATCGCAGCTGCATTGGAGGGTACCGCAACGCTTCGAGTGACGTTGCGCGAGCCGCTGCACGTCGTTGTCTTCTACAGCACGGCAGTCGTGACCCCCTCAGGGACTGTGTTCTTCTTCGAGGATGTCTACGGGCACGACCGCGAGCTGCAGGCAATGCTGGACACCGACATCACGTCTGTCCGGTAAGATCGAGCCCGCGGCGTGCGATCGAAAGCCAGGCTTCTTCTGCCGTGTCGGCGTATTCGAACAGGCGCGCGTGGTCGGCGGCAACCATGTCCATTCTCGCGAGGGCGTCGAAATCAATGACTTTCTGCCAGTAGGTCCGGTCATACAGCACCACTGGTATCGACCGCATCTTGCGGGTCTGCAGCAGCGTCAGGATCTCGAACAGCTCGTCCAGCGTGCCGAACCCTCCGGGAAATATGGCCAGCGCGTTCGCGCGCATCGCCAGATGCATCTTGCGCATGGCGAAATAGTGAAAGCGGAACGTCAGAGCCGGCGTGGTGTATGGATTGGGACGCTGCTCCGTAGGCAGCGTGATATTGAAGCCGATCGTGGGCGCTCCGGCCTCGCAGGCGCCGCGGTTCGCGGCCTCCATCAGTCCCGGACCGCCTCCCGTCGCTACGACGTTGTCTCGCCACTTGCCATTGAAGCTGAGCGCACCGCCACTCAGGGACGCGATGCGCCCAAATTCGCGCGCAGCGGCGTACCAGATTTGCTGCTGTGAGGACAGTTCATCCGAGCGCCCACTTGCGGCCAGCATCTCCGGAGACGGCACCCGCGCGCTGCCGAACACGATAATCGTCGACCTGATGTGCCAGTCGCGCAGGATCAACTCTGCCTTGGCATATTCGAGCGCAAAGCGCAGCGCGCGCATCTCGTCGCGGAGCAGGAAGTGCGTGTCTTCGACGGGCAGCAGATAGCTGCTCGATAGCATCTGCTCATTCGGTTCGACAGTGTTGCTTGCCATGCAGTGGTGTGCGCGCTACTGCACCGGCTGCGGTTCTGGACTACCGACGATCGGCGGTGCGGCCGGCAGCCTCGAAGTGTAGTCCGCGATTGCGCGCAGCTCGTCGAACGATACCTTCTCGAGAACTTCGATCACCTCGATCGGCACGCTGTAACGGTGGCCTACCGCGAGGCGACGCGATTGCATCAGCAAGTACGAATAGTGTTGGCGACTCAGGGCTGGAGTGGCGCGGCCCGCGTTTCCCTGTGCCACTGGACCGTGGCAAAAGGCGCACAAGCCTTCGTAGTAGCGCTTGCCCGCAACGAGTGCGCTGCCATCCCCCGCCTCCGGACGAGGATTCGCCGGCAAATCTGTGAGGAACGTTGCGACATCACTCATCGCCTGGGGTGTGCTCAACTGCTTGAGCGCAACGACGCGGTGCATCTCGGGCTCGGTGCGATCGCCTTCCGCGAAGTCGACCAACTGTTTGATCAGGTAGAGGCGCACCTGACCGGCGAGCGATGGGGTCACTGGACTCGCGCCGCCGTAAGCCTTCTTCCCGTGACAGGAGCTGCACAACTCACGATAGAGCCTGGCGCCATGATGCTTGTCAGGCTTGGCGGCAAGCGTCTGCTCGATGAGAGCGATTCCGCGCTCGGTTTGCGCGGCAGCGGAGCGCGTGACTAGCGCCAGCGCTACTGCGACAAGAGCGATGGCGATACCTGGCCACAACCGGGGCAGGACACTCCGCACTTGAATCTGCGAGCCGGTGCGCAAGACTTCCCTCTCAGTGGGCAACCCGATCCAGCTCGTCGACCAGGGCGTGCTGACGGTCGGAGACCTTGGCGGGTGAGTAAGCCACGCGCTCGAGTGTGCGCAACGTAACGGGTAGCGTCGCCAGCTCCTCGCGGCAATATGCGCGGATTTCGTGCAAAGGCGTGGCGCTGCCGGTACGGCGTCCTCCGGTCATGACCCGGTTCAGGAGCCTTCGCCCCTCAAAGGTCTCATCTTCGCAGCAGAGCACGTCCCGACAGATCTGCCCTGACGCATCGTACTGCCGATAGACCTGTCGTGGACCCGGCCAGGTCTCCTTCCACTGCGAGCGTTTGCGACACATGCGACCGGCGTACTGCTGCATCTTGTACGCGCAGTCGAGCGCCGGAGCGTCCTCGGAAACGGCGAGCCGCGTGCCGACGCAATATGCGTCGATCGGCGCCCGCTCGGCCTGCATTGCGGCTATGGCGTACTCGTCGACGGACGCGCTGACCAGAATGCGAATATCGCGCTCGCCGGCGGAATCGAGGATGGCGCGCACGCGATGCGCTTCAGCGGCCAGGTCGCCACTATCGATGCGCACCCCTGACACTTCTATGCCCCGGCTGCGCAACTGCTTTGCCAGCTCGGCGGCCCTTCGGGCCCCTTTGGCAGTATCGTAGGTGTCGATCAGCAAGACCACGTTGTCCGGGCGGCTCGTCGCAAAGTTTCGGAAGGCGTCGAGCTCCATTTCGTGAGCCTGGACGAAGGAATGTGCCATGGTTCCCACGGCTGGAATGCCGAACCGGCGTGCAGCTTCGATGGTCGCTGTCGCATCGAATCCGCCGATGTAACTGGCGCGACTGCACAGTAACGCGGCTTCGGCTCCGTGGGCGCGGCGCATGCCGAAATCGACGAGCTGCGTCTGCGATGACGCGAGACGGCAGCGCGCCGCCTTGGATGCGACCAGTATCTGGTAGTGCAGCAGATTGACGATTCTGCTTTCGATCACTTGCGCTTGCGGCAGCGGTGCGACGACACGCAATACGGGCTCGCTCGCGAAGAACACGGTGCCTTCGCGCATTGCGTACACCTCCCCGGTGAAGCGCAGCGTTGCGAGCCGCTCGAGAAACGATGCCGAGAGCTTGTGCGTGGCGGCAAGCCATTCGATCTCCGCTGGCGAAAAACTGAGATTCTCGAGGTAGTCCAGAACCTGTTCGACGCCGGCGGCAACGAGAAAATTGCGCGCCGACGGCAGCCGCCGGACGAAGAACTCGAACACGGCTGGCTTGTTCATGCCGAGCTGGTGGTAAGCATCCAGCATCGTCAACTGATAGAGATCCGTCAGCAGCGCCGGTGCGCGAGCAATGTCGGTCATGTCTGCGACTCCTGCGCCAGGTAGCCCTCGATCGTTGTGCGCCAGACGTACCAGGTAAGGAGACTGAGCGTCGCGATTGCTGCGCCGATACCGAGAATCATCCGGCCCCGGCCCTCGATGAAGCTGTTCCCCAGGTACACCGTGGCCAGCGTATAAGGCAGTTCCGCGAGGGCGAGCGCAGCTGCGTATCGCAAGAAGGGATAGCGTGCGAGACCGAGCACGTAGCCGACGATTTCGGACGGAAGCGCGATCTGCAACAGGAGGATCAGCGGAAATGGCGCAGCGGGTGGAATGCGTGACTCCAGCCGTTGCAGAGCCTCGCCGGAGATCAGCCATCGCACTGCTGGTCTGCCCAGATGTCTGCCGATGGCGTACGTCCCGATTCCGCCTGCGATCCACCCGAGCCACAGCGCAACGATCGCGGCGCCGGTTCCCCACGTGAATACGGCCGCGGGGACGAGAATTGCGATCGATGCGAAGGTGAACATCGCTGAAACCGCCGCAATGACGATGAACATCGAGGCGCCGAAGAACGGATGGGCGTGGATCAGCTCCTGAGTGGCCACGAGCACGCCGATCAGCGCATCGTGGAGGGTGCTCGACGAGGCCGCCCACGCGAGCGCAAGGCACAGGATGAGGAGCACGGCCACGCGGCGGTAAGCAAGAGCGTGGTGCATGGAGGGCTGGGGAGCAGATGTCATCGTGCGCTAGGCGCCTTCAGGCTGGTCGCGGACCAGAAGCACCGGCACGCAGGCCATTCGCAGGACCAGCTCAGCATCGCTTCCCATGACGAGGCGCTTCAGTCCTCGGCGACCATGCGTACCGAGGGCGATCAGGTCCGCTTGCCATTCCTTCGCTTCCCGCACGATCTCGTCCGCTGCGCGCGCGCCGATGGTCTCGACGAGCCGCTGCTCGCAGGGTACGTCCGCTTTGCGCACGGTGCTCGAAGTCTGTTCGAGCACCTGCCTGCCCGCCGCCTGCAATGACAGGATGATCGGCTCGTAGTAGACGGAAGGGGCCAGATCCGGTACGACGACCAGATCGTTCACGACGTGCACCAGGAGAATCCGTCCGCCGGTCGCCTTTGCGACACGAACCGCTTCGTCCAGCCCGCGCATCGACGTTGGGCTGCCATCGACCGCCACCAGTATTCGCTTGTACATGGCACTACTCCGCCGCGGTTCCTGATCCCAGCCGATGCTAGGCCGGTCCTGCCGCCAGTGCTAACCGGGAGAATCCCGCAGACGCCACGCACTTCCCCGTGCGAATCACACTCCGATCTTGATGAGGGATGACACGGGCCCGTTGCCGGGCCCCCTCAGGCTTCGATGCGTGCGAAGCGATGCGACGGCACTGCAGCCAGATCGAGGAACATGGGCTGCGTGTCGGCGGGCGGATCCGACCGGTATCGATTGGCGACTTCCACGACGCGCCGCGGCGTCCCCAGGTCATTCCAGCCGCACGCGGGCACCTTCAGTACCCGCAATGCGGAGGGCGCGCGTTGCAGGATGTCGCGAGAGAAATCCAGCGATGGCAGATGCTCATACAGCTCAGCCAGATGGGCATCGCGGATCTCCGGCCGCTCCTCCGCAACGATGCGCTGCATCTGGGAGACAATCGCCGGACAGCGCGCCTCGAACGTGCGCACCAGCGTCTGCGCATTGGCAGCGAAGATGAACGAATTCCAGAGACCGCCGCGCGCGATCAGTGCACGGGCCGTCGCCACGTTCGGCTTCTCGACGAACTCTGCGACGGCACGCGCGCTGAAGGTGCTGTCTGCGTCCGACACGACGTAGCCGAGCTCTGGATCGGCCTCCTCCGGCGTCAGTCCGAGAAGGATGATGTGGTCGCGATGCTGCTCGAGCTGCGTCATCGCGTGACGCAGGCTGGTGGCGAGTACTTCTTCATTGCGGACGTAGTGATCGGACGGCAGGACCAGCAGCGTCGCTTGCGGATCGCGATGGACGATCTGCAAGAGCGGCAGCAGGATGCCATTGGCCGTGCCGCGGTTGCGCGGTTGCACGATCACGTTCTGCGGCGGAATGCCGAGCGGCAGATTCTGCCACCAACGGCGGTGCTGCTCCGCCAGAATGGTGCTTGTACGCTCGGGAGACGTTACGGAACGCGCGCGTCGCAAAGCCGCGTGCAGCAGGGAATCATTGCCGCCCATGGAGCAGAATTGCTTCGGTATAGCGACACCGGATGCGGTCATCGTCAGAGCCTGCAGGCGCGTGCCCTCGCCCGCCGCCAGCACCAATGCCCAGTTGTGCCCGGCATCCCAATGGGTTTCCCAGCGGTTCTGCGCAGTCGACATCTGCGTGCCTCTCTCTATTAATGCGGTCACAGCGTGACATCCGCGCATGCGGCACGCATCCGTGAGAGGTCACGGTCGATTACGTAGTTGACCGGACCAGGTCCGGAGCGCCGCAGGTTGCCGTGATCGCCTCCGTCAGATGGGCGGCAGCGCTGGCACCAGACTCGGGCGCAACGCCACATCGCTGCGGAATCCGCGCGGCTTGACGACCAGTACATCGCAGACGAGCGTATCCAGCACCCGCTCGGCCGTGTGTCCGATGAACAAGCGCTTCATGGCGCTACGGGATACCGCCCCCATCACGACAGCGATCGCGCGCCTTTGCTTCGCCACGCGTGCCAATGCCGCGGCGGCATCGCCTCTGACGAGCAACCGATTGGCAGCAGGAATGTGATATTTGTCCGTCAGCCGCTGCAGCTGCCGCTGCACGGTCGCTTCGTACTGCTGCATCTCCGCGGCGGACACTCCTATCCAGTACGCATCCACGGCGCCATCCACGGCCATCGGAGCGGGCAACCTGTATGCGTGACATGCGAGGACCCTGCCCGGCTTGCCACGCGCAACGGCCAGGGCGTGTTCGAGAATGATCGAGTCGAGTTGTGCCGGCTTGGCGTGAGCATGCAGCGGGTCGAGCGCCGCCACGACCGGCCCGTCGACCCGCGCCCGCGACGACTTGCTGAGCCACACCGGACAAGGGCACTTGCGAACCAGGTCCCAGTCGGTATTGCTGAGGAACGGCCTGAGCAGTCGCGAGTGCCGATGCGATTCTGCCAGCAGCATCACAGGACGATGCCTGAGCACCTGGCGGACCAGCCCGTCAGCCGCCGGATAGTCCCACGTCACGGAAGCACTGACTTGCACACCGCGCAGCTCTGCACTCGCTGCGAGTCGCTGCAGCCGCCCTCTGCGATCACTGATGATATCCCGCGCGGCTTGCTGCAACTGAGCGCGACGGCTCACGGCCGGTGTGAAAGGCAGTGCTATCACGTGAACCAGCTTGACATCGCAGTCGCGCGCTTTCGCCAGCAGACGCGTCTTCCGCAGCAGCGGACGCGCAGACCGATCCAGCGCCTGCACTGCTACCATGATGACGCCGCGCCGCGGCTTTCTCATACTGAGCTCCAGGCCTGATCGATGCCGATGATGGTGATCTGTTTATCACGGTGGCATGTATGACCCTCTCGGGACATCCACGCGATTGCCTGCGGGCACCGCTTAGCGGCCTGAGCGCGGCGGAAGCGGAGCTGCGACTGCGTCGCGACGGTCCGAACGAGCTGCCGGGTCAACGGCCGCGCAACCTGCTTGTCATCACTCGCGAGGTCATCACGGAGCCGATGTTCCTGCTCCTGCTCGGAGCATCGTCGATCTACGTAGTCCTTGGCGACGTTCGAGAGGCGCTCATTCTCGCTGCATCCATCCTCGTCATCATTGCGATCACTGTTGTGCAGGAGCGGCGCACCGAGCGTGCTCTCGCGGCACTGCGGGACCTTTCGAGTCCGCGCGCGCTGGTGATCCGCGATGGCATGGAGCATCGCATCGCGGGGCGCGACGTCGTCGTGGACGACGTGATCCTGTTGCGCGAAGGCGATCGTGTGCCCGCAGATGCGGTGATACTCAGCTCGACGGCCCTCAGCGTCGATGAATCCATCCTGACCGGAGAGTCCCTGGCCGTCGACAAGGTAGCTGCTGTCGACAGCGAAGAAGAGTTCAATCGCGTGTACTCGGGAAGCCTGATCGTACGCGGCTTCGGCGCTGCCCGCGTCGCAGCGACGGGCGCGCGCTCCGAAATCGGCAAGATCGGCCGCGCACTCCTGACTCTCAAGTCCGAGCCGACGCCGCTGTATCGCGAAGTCCGCAAGATGGTTCGATGGGTTGCGCTCGGCGCGCTGTTGCTGTGCTGTATCGTAGCCGTGGCGTACGCCCTATCGCGCGGCGATTGGCTGGGCGGCGTTCTTGCAGGGATCACGCTCGCAATGGGCGTGCTGCCGGAGGAATTTCCGGTCGTACTCACCGTGTTCCTGGCGCTCGGCGCGTGGCGCATCTCGCGCGCCAATGTGCTGACGCGTCGGATGCCAGCAGTCGAATCGATCGGCGCGGCGACAGTGCTCGCGGTAGACAAGACCGGCACGCTGACCGAGAACCGGATGAAGGTCGCGCTGCTGGAGACGCCCGATGCATCGGTCGATCTGCGCAGTCCCCGCTCTTCGCTCCATGAGAACGCGGAGCTGCTGCTCGCCGTGGCCTTCGCGGCGAGCGAACGCGACGCATTCGACCCCATGGAGCGCGCGATTCATGAAGCAGCCCGGCAGAGCTCACCGTCCGCGGTTGCAAGGCTGGAGAGCATGGAGCTCGCCAAAGAGTACGATCTGACGCCGGAGTTGCTGGCAGTAACCCACGTGTGGCGAAACAGCGAATCCCGGACGCTGCGGGTCGCTGCAAAAGGAGCGCCCGAGGCAATCGCAGATTTGTGCCGGCTGGACAGCGCGACCCGCGAGCACCTGCTTCAGCGTGTCGCAGCGCATGCGCAACAGGGTCTGCGTGTGCTCGCCGTCGCGGAAGGGACCGCTGCAGCCGAAGACCTCCCGGAGACAGCTCGCGGCTTCCAGCTGCGCCTGCTTGGATTGCTGTGCCTGGCCGATCCTTTGCGAGCGGATGTGCCGGCCGCACTGGCCGAGTGCAGGCAGGCTGGAATCCGTGTCGTCATGATCACCGGAGACCACCCGGGCACTGCACTCGCCATCGCCTCGCAGGCTGGCTTCGATACTGGCGGCGGTGTGCTCACCGGCGTCGATCTCGAACGCGCATCCGACGACGAGCTGCGAGCGCACGCTCGCACGATCAATATCTACGCGCGCGCAAAACCGGAACACAAGCTGCGGCTCGTGCAGGCCTTCAAGGTAAACGGCGAAGTCATTGCGATGACTGGTGACGGCGTCAACGACGCGCCGGCATTGCGAGCTGCGCACGTCGGCGTGGCGATGGGCGGACGTGGCACTGATGTCGCCCGCGAAGCCGCCGCCCTGGTGCTGGTCAACGACGATTTTGCATCGCTGGTCACCGCCGTCCGTCTCGGCAGGCGGATCTACAGCAACATCCGCCACGCCATGAGCTATATCGTGGCCGTGCACATTCCGATTGCCGGGCTCGGGCTGCTGCCGGTGCTCTTTGGATGGCCGCTGCTCTTCATGCCCGTGCACGTGCTGTTCCTGGAGTTCGTCATCGATCCGGCCTGCGCATTCGTTTTCGAAGCGGACAAGGGCGCCCCCGATCTCATGCGGCGCAAGCCGCGTCCCCCGGACGAAGCGCTATTCTCCCGAGATCTCCTCGGGCGCAGCCTGTCCCTTGGCTTCGGTGTGTTAGTCCTGTGCGTTGCCGTCTATGCAATTTCATTGCGACTGATGCCGCCTGAAGAGGCCCGCGCACTGGCATTCCTGGCAATCGTCGTGTGCAATCTCTCGCTGATATTCGTCAGTCGCTCACGCAGCGAGACGCTCGCCGCGATATTCAGCAAGCCCAATCGCATCTACTGGTGGATCGTCGCCCTCGCGGGCATCACTCTGCTGGTGGCGATTGGCGTGCCGGCAGTGGCGGACGTCTTTCAGTTCTCCCGGCCGCCCTGGAACGCCGTCGTTGCAGTGACTGCGGGTGCGCTGTCGTGCGTGCTTACGCTCGGCTTGCTGTTGCGAAACCGCTGAGCGCTAGCTCATTTTCAGTACGACGCGGCCGCGAACCCTGCCAGCCGCAGGTCCTATCCGGAACCCCTCGTAGTTGCTCTCGGGAATGCCCGGTTTCTGCCTGCCGAATTAGCAGTACGCTCTGGGGTATCGGAAACAGGTCACAGCCATGAAACTCAAAGATCTCTGCGTCCTCGACGTCGCTTGTTGCACGCGCGAAGTGACCGTATCGGCCGCCGCCCGACTGATGCGAGAGCGTCATACGGGAGATGTCATCGTCGTGGATGATGCCGACGAGGATCGCGAGCCGGTAGGCATCCTCACCGACCGGGACATCGTCATCGAAGTACTGGCCAAGGGCCGCGATCCGGACAAGACGACGGTCGCCGAGATCATGGCGACTCAGCTGGTGGTCGCCGGCGAGAGCGAAGACTCGACGCAGGCGCTGCAGCGGATGGCAGCGCATGGCGTTCGCCGCATTCCCGTCGTCGACGACGAACGCTGCGTCGTCGGCATCATTACGCTGGATGACCTGCTGCGCGAACAAGCCGAGCAGGCGACCCGCTTGCTCGAAGTCGTGACCAAGCAACAGTCCAAGGAGCGCCGCGCGCGTCGTTGAGTCGCTGCAACAGGATCGGTCGATGTCAGAGGCCGCATTGAAATCTGTCAGTTTTGTCGGCGCGGCGCTGCCGCCTGCCCTACAGGCGTTGTTGACGCCCGCTGCATATCCGCATGCCGCTGCGAACATCGAGTTGCGCGAGACTCACGTCTCCTGGGTGATCCTGACCGGATCCTGTGCCTACAAGGTCAAGAAGCCGCTCAAGCTGGACTTCATCGATGCGTCCACGCTCGAGCGCCGCCGTCAACTATGCGAAGAGGAACTGCGCCTCAATCGACGCTTTGCGCCTGAGCTCTACCTCGATGTAGTTCCGATCACGGCATCCAACGCAGGTGCGAAGATCGGCGGCGACGGCACCGTGATCGACTACGCTGTGCGGATGCAGCAGTTCTCAGCCGCCGACGAGCTGCCGAGCCTGTTGGGGCGCGATGCACTTCATCCGCAGCAAGTGTCCGCGCTGGGTGAGTTGATCGCTTCGCTGCATCTCAAAGCCGAGATTGCACCCCGCCAGCGCGCCCCAGAGAGGACCGAAAAGCTGTTCCAGGCGGTATTCGGTAATCTCGCGCAGCTGCTGGTGCACCTGAACGGCGCAGACGCATCCCCGCGGCTGAACAGCTTGATCGACTGGACCCACGACGCGGCGCAGGCTTTGGAACCGGTCTTCCGTTCGCGCGAACAGGCAGGCTTCGTTCGAGAGTGTCACGGGGACCTGCATGCCGCGAACATCGTTCGGCTGCACGACCGGCTGGTGCCTTTCGATTGCATCGAGTTCAATCCGGACCTGCGCTGGATCGACGTCATCGATGACATCGCGTTTCTCGTGATGGACCTGGTCAGCCATGAGCGCGGCGACCTGGCGCTCGCGCTGCTCAGCCGCTATCTCGAAGTGACAGGTGACTACGAGGGTCTGAGGGTACTGCCCTTCTGCGCAGTCTATCGCGCGCTGGTGCGCGCCAAGATCGATGCTCTGACCATCGAAACTGTTCCGGGCCGAGCCGAGGAGTTCCGCAAACGCTTGCAGCAACGCATACGCGCTGCATCCCAATGGACCAAGCTCGAAAAGCCGGCACTGATCCTGATGCACGGAGCGTCCGGCTCCGGAAAATCATGGATGAGCTCGCGCCTGGTTCCTGAACTGCAGGCGGTGAGGATTCGTTCGGATCTCGAACGCAAACGCCTGGCGGGCCTCGACGCACATCGAGCGGCTGCCGCAGCGGTCAGGGAAGGCATCTACTCCCGCGAGTTCAGCCACCGAACGTATGCACGTCTTGCGGAGTGCGCCGAGCACTGCCTGAATGCGCGCCTCAACACGATCGTGGACGCATCGTTTCTCGAGCCAGCCGATCGCGTGATGTTCCGCTCGCTGGCACGAAGCATGGGCGTTCCTTGCTACATCGTGTCCTGTCAGGCTGATCCTCTCACTCTGGCGCAGCGCCTGGAGAAGCGTTCGGCGATGCGCACTGATCCATCCGATGCCGGCCTCTCCGTGCTCGATACGCAATTGCGTGAGTTCGCGCCATTCGAGGTGGCGGAGCAGTCGTCCGTCATCGCCGTGGACACAGACGAACCGCATGCGGTGCAGTGGGTGGCGAGCGAGATCAAATCACGACTCGCCGACTGATGGTCTCAGAGCGCAACTTCATCGCGATACTCCGGAACGCTGACCTGCCATCCGAGGTCGGCCTCGATACGCTGGCGTAGCGCGTCGCTCGCGAGCGGCTCACCGTGCGTCACGAAGACCTGGCGCGGTGCAGCCGGTAATTGCCGCAGCCACGCAATCAGCTCATCTGCATCAGCGTGCGCGGACGCCGATTGGAGCTGGGCGACTTCTGCCCGCACGACGACTGACTCGCCGTGGATGCGCACTGTGCGAGCACCGGCAACCATGCTCGCACCCCGAGTGCCGCCGGCTTGAAAGCCGGAAAACAGGATCGTGTTGCGTTCGTCCCCGGAAAAGACTTTCAGGTGATGGACGACTCTGCCGCCCGTAGCCATGCCGCTGGCGGCGAGAATGATGGCCGGCTCGCGGATGCGGTCCAGCCCCTTCGATTCCTCGGCGGTGCGGATCAGCGCCGCGACGCGTCCAATGGCGCCGGTATCGTCAGCACAGAGGCGGTGTTCGGCTGCGTATCGGCCCAGCATCTCGGTGGCATCGATGGCCATCGGGCTGTCCAGATAGACCGGCAGGTCGGGAATGTCGCCCGCCGACTTGAGTCGAGCGATGAGCCACAGGAGTAGCTGCGCGCGTCCTACCGCGAAAGTCGGGATCAAGACGATGCCGCCGCGCTGGTGAGTCCGCCGGATCACCTCGCGCAGCTCGGGCAGAGGATCGTCCGCGGGATGCGCCCGATCGCCGTAGGTGGACTCGATGACCACGTAGTCGGCGCGAGCCGGTGCTGCAGGCGGGCGCATGAGGAGATCGTTCGGTCGTCCGACATCGCCGGAGAAAAGCACCGATGTGCCATCGCACTGCATCCGGACGCTGGCCGCGCCGAGCAAATGCCCCGCATGGGAAAGCCGCGCAGTCACCCCGGGGGCCGGTTCAAAAGGCTCGTCGAACGCAACGGTCCGAAACCGCTTGAGGCATGCGATCGCGTCCTTCTGCGTGTACAGCGGCAGCGCCGGAGTGTGCTTGGAGAAGCCGTGCCGGTTCGCGAACTGCGCCTGCTCCTCCTGCAGATGCCCGCTGTCGGGCAACAGAATGCCGCACAGCTCGCGAGTAGCCGCGGTCGCATAGATGGGACCTTTGAAGCCGCTGCGTACGAACAGCGGCAGATAGCCGCTGTGATCGAGATGAGCATGTGTGAGCAGCACCGCGTCCACGGAGTCGATCGCGAACGGCAATCGACCCCAGTTCTTGAGGCGCAGGTGCTTGTAGCCCTGAAACAAGCCGCAGTCGACGAGCACGCGGCGCTGGCCGCACGTCACGAGATAACGCGAGCCTGTGACTGTCTGAGTCGCGCCATAGAACGACAAACGAACCATGCGTGCGAGCCTATCGGCCCTCGGGTCGATGGGACATAGGGAAGCCGCTTAGCTGTTCTCGGGAAGACGCGGGTTACGGGGCATGCAGGCGTGCGTACGCTGGACGACATGAAGCGCGTTGCAGTACTGACCAGCGGGGGCGACTCGCCCGGAATGAACGCAGCAACGCGGGCGGTCGTGCGGACTGGCGTGTCGCGCGGCTTCGAGATGTTCGGCGTCCGTCGTGGCTACGCGGGTCTCATGGACGGCGATCTCGTCCCCCTGGGCGCCCGTGACGTCGGCGGCATCATCCATCAAGGCGGCACAGTGCTCGGCACGAGTCGCTGCGAAGAATTCAAGACGGTCGCCGGCCAGCACAAAGCGCTTGCCGAGCTGCGATCCCGGGATCTATCTGCGCTGATCGTCATTGGCGGCAACGGCTCGCAAGCAGGCGCGCACGCGCTTGCCGCGCAGGGCCTGCCGGTCGTTGGTATCGCCTCCACGATCGACAACGACCTGGTCGGCACCGACGTCTCGATCGGGACGACCACGGCCCTCGATACTGCGCTGGACGCGATCGACCGCCTCAGAGTGACGGCAGCTTCGCACCAACGCGCATTCCTCGTCGAGGTGATGGGCCGTCACTGCGGCTATCTCGCGCTGATGGCGGCGATCGCCGGCGGTGCCGAGGCGGTGGTCGTTCCTGAGGTGCCGACGGATCCGGAATCGGTCGCGCTGCAGCTGCGCTCAGCGCGTCAGCGCGGCAAGAGCCACGCCATCGTAGTCGTAGCGGAAGGGTCGAAGCTCGGCGCCGAGGAGCTCGCACGCTATTTTCGTGAGCACGGCGAGCGACTGGGTTTCGATCTTCGTGTGAGCAGACTGGGACATATCCAGCGAGGCGGAGCACCTGGCGCGTACGACCGGCTGCTCGCAACCCGGTTCGGTGCAGCAGCGATCGAGCGCCTGGATGCGGGCGAACATGGAATATTGATCGGCCTGCACGGTAGCGAAGTGAAAGGTACGCCCCTGTCCGAAATCGTCGATCGCAGCAGACCGCTGGACATGCGGCTGCTCGATCTGGCGAACGTTCTGGCAGCATAGTCGTCATGGCCGCAGTCATTGCACGAGCTGTGATCTGGTTCGAAGAGCTGCATCGCGAGGACGTGGCGCGCGTGGGCGGCAAGAATGCGTCGCTCGGCGAGCTGGTGCGCAATCTGCGCGCTGAAGGCATCGACGTTCCGCCCGGGTTCGCCACCACGGCCGACATGTACTGGGAGTTCGTCGAAGCGAATGGTCTGCGAGCGACCATAGAGCGCGCCGTAACAGCGTACCGCGAGCGCAAGATTCCGCTCGCGCAGGCCGGCCAGACGTTGCGTGCCGCATTCCTGAATGGCGATTTCCCGGAGCACGCGGCCGATGCCATCCGCACTGCCTATCGCACCCTGTCGCGGCGCTTTGATGTCGAGGCTGCGGATGTGGCCGTTCGCTCCAGCGCCACTGCCGAAGATCTCCCCGATGCGAGCTTCGCAGGTCAGCAGGAGACATTTCTGAACGTGCGCGGTGAGGCCGCCCTCCTCGACGCATGCCGACGTTGTTTTGCATCGCTGTTCACCGATCGCGCCATCAGCTATCGCGAGACCAAGGGGTTTGATCATCTCAAAGTGGCACTGTCGATCGGCGTGCAGAAAATGGTGCGCTCCGATCTCGCCGGCGCTGGGGTCATGTTCTCGATCGATACCGAGACGGGCTGTGATCGAGTGGTGCTCATCAATGCAGCCTGGGGCCTCGGCGAGAACGTCGTGCAAGGCACGGTCGATCCGGACGAGTACGAAGTCTTCAAGCCGCTGCTGTCCGATCCGGCGTTCGTGCCGATCATCGAAAAGAAATGCGGTGACAAAGCTCGCAAGCTGATCTATGCGAGCAGCGATGAGGGTGCGACGCGCAACGTTCCGACTTCGCGCGCGGAGCGCAGCAGCTTCGTGCTGACCGACGCGGAGATCCTGCAACTCAGCCGGTGGGCCTGCGCCATCGAACGGCACTATGGGATGCCGATGGACATGGAATGGGCGAAGGACGGCGAAACCGGCGCACTGGCCATCGTCCAGGCGCGGCCGGAGACCGTTCAGTCGCACCTTGCAACAGCAGCGCTGCGCTCCTATCGGGTGCGCAAGAAGGGCCGCTTGCTCGCCTGCGGGTCCAGCATCGGTAGCGCCGCCGTGAGCGGCCGTGTCTGCCTGCTGGAAAGCCCACGGGATATCGGCCGATTCGTCGACGGTGCGATCCTGGTCACCGCCAGCACGGATCCGGACTGGGTCCCGATCATGAAGCGCGCAACCGCGATCGTCACCGATCATGGTGGCCGCACCTCGCATGCCGCGATCGTGAGTCGCGAGCTCGGACTGCCGGCAATCGTCGGTACCGGCAATGCGACCCAGCTGTTGCATGAGGAGCAGGAAGTCACAGTGTCCTGCGCGGAGGGCGAGGAAGGATACGTCTACGAGGGCACTGCCGAGATCGAGGTCGACGAGCTGGATCTGACGAGCATCCCTAAGACGCAAACGCAGGTCATGCTGAACCTGGCGCATCCCGCTGCCGCACTGCGCTGGTGGCGCCTGCCGGCCGACGGCGTCGGGCTCGCGCGCATGGAATTTGTCGTCAGCAGTCACATCAAGGTGCATCCGATGGCGCTCGTACGCTACGCGACGTTGGCAGACGCGCAGGCGAGAAGCGCCATCGATGAGCTGACGCGCGGCTACGACGACAAGACCGAGTACTTTGTCGAAGGGCTCGCACGCGGCCTCGCCCGAATCGCCGCAGCGCTGCATCCCAAGCCAGTCATCATTCGCACCAGCGACTTCAAGACGAACGAGTACGCCAATCTCATCGGCGGACGTGAGTTCGAGCCAACGGAAGAGAACCCGATGATCGGCTTTCGCGGCGCCTCCCGCTACTACTCGCCTCGCTATCGCGCAGGATTCGCGCTCGAATGCCGTGCGCTGCGACGCCTGCGCGACGAGATGGGTTTCCGCAACGTCATCCTCATGATCCCGTTCTGTCGCTCCATCCGCGAAGCGGACCGGGTGCTGGAAGTCATGGCGCAAAACGGCCTGGTCCGCGGCGAGAACGGGTTGCAGGTTTACGTGATGTGCGAGATTCCGTCCAACGTCATCCTGGCGAAAGCTTTCGCCGAGCGCTTCGATGGGTTCTCGATCGGCAGCAACGACCTGACGCAGCTCACGCTTGGAGTCGATCGCGATTCCGAGGAGCTGGCCGACCTGTTCGACGAACAGGACGATGCCGTCAAATGGATGATCCGCAACGTCATCGCTGAGGCGCACCGAGCAGGCGCGAAAGTCGGATTGTGCGGACAGGCGCCCAGCGATCACCCGGAGTTCGCGGAATTCCTGGTGGAGTGCGGCATCGACTCGCTGTCCGTCAGTCCCGACAGCTTCGTCGAGGTGAAGCGGCGCGTGGCCGCCGCCGAGAGCAGGCAGAGCAAACCAGCCCGGTGAGGAGACCATCATGAAAGCGCAACGCATTGAGCGCCTGGCAGTCGCGGCGGTGCTGGTATTGGCAGCGTGCATTGTGTCCCTGCAGGCGTCGGCGCACTGCGATTCCGTAGCGGGGCCCGTGGTTCAGGATGCTCGCGCAGCGCTGGAACAGGGCGACCCGACACCGGTTCTCAAGTGGGTGCGTAAGGAGCACGAGCAGGAGATTCGCAGCGTCTTCCGGCAAACGATGGTTGTGCGCGCCAAGGGCGATGACGCCAAAGCCCTCGCTGACCAGCATTTCTTCGAGACCCTGGTTCGTGTTCACCGCGCCGGAGAAGGTGAAGCATTCTCGGGTCTGAAGCCCGCCAGCGCTACGGATGAGGGAATTGCAGCGGCCGACAGGGCGTTGCAGTTGCGCTCCGGCGCTGAGCTGAGCAAGAGCATGTCGGCTGCCGTTGCCGAGGGAATCCGCGCGAGATTTGCCCTGGCGCTCGAGCGCAAGCAGCATGCAGCGAGCAGCATCGAGGCCGGCCGGGACTACGTCGAGGCCTATGTCGACTACATCCATTTCGTCGAGGCGGTCAATCGGCTTGCGTCTCATGGAGCGTCCCATGCGCACCAGGAGCAGGCAGGCGCTCCCGAACAGTAGCCACGCGAGTGCGCGGATCTCATCGCGCACCGTTTCCATCATCGCAGATACGCTTCAGTGGCGTAGCGACGCATCATGCGATGACTGTTGAAGTACGACGCGTTCTTGCTGATAGCGCCCTTCATGACCTGCAACCAGCCGCTGCGGTCGCCGCCCCTGCCGTAATAGAGCGGCAGCACGGTGTTTTCCAGCTTGTTGTACAGCGAGCGGGCGTCGCCGTCGGCTGCACCCGAGCTCTCCACTGCCCAGCCGGTGACGCCTTCGATACATCCCTCGATCCACCAGCCGTCGGGCACCGAGAGGTTGGGCACACCGTTGAACGCCGCCTTCATGCCGCTGGTACCGGACGCTTCGAGTGGCGGCAGGGGTGTATTGAGCCAGATGTCGACTCCCGCAACCAGCAACTGCGCCAACGCCATGTCGTAGTTCGGCAAGTACACGACACGAACCGCACCGCTGAGACTGCGTGCGTGAGCGTGTATCTGCTGGATCAGCCACTTTCCCCCTTCGTCGCGGGGATGCGCCTTGCCCGCAAGCACAATCTGCAGTGGGTGGCGTTGCGCGACGGCCTCGAGGCGCTTCAGATCGCTGAAGATGAGATCCGGTCGCTTGTACGCCGTCATGCGTCGTGCAAAACCCAGCAGCGGCAGCCCCGGATCCAGCGTTGATCCGGTGATCGAGGTCACGCGCTGGAGCAGATTCCGCTTGGCCTGGCTATGTGCTTCCCACAACTCGGCATCGGGAATGCAGCCGTCCACGCGAACGAGCAGCTCGGGCTCGTGACACCAACTGGGGACATACCGGTTATAAAGATGCCTGAAGCTCTCGCAAACCCAGGTGTACGGATGCACGCCGTTCGTGATCGCGTGCACGCGATAGCCGGGAAACATCTTTCTCGATGTCTCGGCGTGTCTCTCCGCCACGCCATTCACATACTCGCTGAGATTGAGCGCCAGGCGCGTCATGTTCAGATCGCTCTCCCCGCCGAGCCGCTTGAGCACAGAGAGCTCCACGAACTCCCCATCCCTGGACTGCTGGCCTGTGAGCGTCCGTGCGAGAAGATCGTAGGAGAAGCGATCATGCCCTGCGTCGACGGGCGTGTGTGTCGTGAATCGGCACAGCTCACGCACGCGTGGAATGTCGTAGCGTGACTCGCCTGGTCGCAAGTCCTCCGCCGGATAAGCATGCTGTCGCAGCAGCTCGACGCCGAGCAGCGCGGAATGACCCTCGTTCATGTGGTACTGGCGCACCTCGAAGCCGAGAGCACGCAGCAACCGGACACCGCCGATGCCCAGGACGATCTCCTGCTTGAGGCGATACGCATCGTCCCCGCCATACAAGTAGTGCGTGATCTCTCGGTCCGCAGGCGCGTTCTCAGCGAGATCGGTATCGAGCAACAGCACGGGTTGCCTGCTGTCGGACTGGCTTTCGAGCTCGTACAGCCATGCGCTCACCCAGACCTGCCGGCCTTCGATCGGCACCGCCACTTTCGCTTCCAGAGGGCGAGCCCACTTCGACGGATCCCACGGATCCGGCCGATCGAGCTGTCGGCCCTGAGTATCGATCTCCTGACGAAAGTATCCCGCGCGGCTCACGAGGCTCACGGCGACGATCGGCAAGCCGAGATCGGCGGCGGACCGCACGGTGTCTCCAGCGAGAATGCCGAGCCCACCCGCATAGGTCGGGATCTCGGTGCGGAGCGCGATCTCCATCGAGAAGTAAGCGATCCGCGGCTCGTAGATGAATTCGTCTGGCATGGCGCGAACCCGCGATCAATGCGGCGAAGCTTCAGCTCGCATGCGGCATGCGTAGTATGCGGAGTTGCGCCTAGATCCTAAGGGGAAGGCCGCGGGCCCACGGGAATCAGAAGATGCGACGCTCGTGCGCAAAACGCAGAGTAAGCATGCATGCGCCGAATCATCCTGGTCAGTCTCGCATTGCTCCTGGCTGCCGCGGTCAGCCTTTATGCGATCTTTGTGCGCGATCTGGCAGCCGCGCGCGCGCGCCTCGTCGCCCGCAGCGAGACCATCGAGACATCCTCCGGCACGCTGGAATACACGGTGGTTGGCGAAGGCGAGCCAATGCTGATCGTGCACGGGGCCGGGGGCGGCTTCGATCAAGGCATCGATATGGCTGGCGAGCTCGCTACCCGTGGCTATCGGCTCATCATTCCATCCCGCTTTGGCTACCTTCGCTCCACCCTGCCCGATGATGCGACTGTAGCAATGCAGGCGGATGCCTATGTCCAACTCCTCGATCGCCTTGGCGTAGCGAGAGTAGTGGCTGTCGGTATCTCTGCCGGAGCCTGGTCGTCACTGCAATTCGCCATCCGTCATCCGGATCGCTGCCGAGCGCTGGTCCTGATGGTGCCTGCCGATTACCTGCCGCCTGGCAAGTCTGTTCACGGCGGCCGCCTCGTCGCAGCGTTCCTGCAATCGGATTTCGTGGCCTGGGCCGCGTTGAAAATGATGCGGTGGTCGGGACCCGACCGAATGATGGAGACGATCCTCGGCACGGACTCCGCTGTAGTGAGCGCCGCCACGCCGGCCGAAAAGGCCCGTGCGCAGCGACTCCTGGATCACCTGTTGCCCGTGAGCCCGCGCGTCGGCGGGATGCAATTCGACATCGAGACTGCCGCAACACGCGGGACGTATGATCTTGCAGATATCGCGTGCCCGGTGCTGATGATCAGTGCAAGAGACGACAGGTTCGGCACTAGCGTGCGAGCGGAGTACATCGCCGCGAACGTATCCAATGGCAGGGCTGTCATCTTTCCCACCGGAGGTCACGCATTGATCGGCCGCTATGCCGAGGTCCTCCGCGAGATCGAGTCATTCGTCGAGATGCTGCACGAACAGCGCGGAGCCTCGGACTGACCTGCATTCGTTGCGCCTGCCTGACGTGCCGGTCAGTGCAGCCGGTTCTTGTGAAATCGTCCCGCCTGCATGATGACGGATAGGTACGCTCCCTGATCCTGGAGCAACCCTAGATTCTTCAGGGGGTCGCCGTCCACCACGAGCAGATCCGCGATCGCGCCCGGCTCGATGACACCCAACTTTCCCTGCATCCGCACGATCTCGGCGCCGATGAGGGTAGCCGAGCGAACGATCTCGATCGGGCTCGCCACTTCCGCGCGCAGCAGGAACTCGCGCGATTGTTCGTCCTGAAGCTGCCCGAGCAGATCGCTGCCGAAACCCACTTTCACGCCCGCTTTCCTGCAGAGCTCGAGCGATTCGAATCCACCTCTCAGGACGAGCTCGTTCTTTTCCAGCTTGTCTGCGCTCATGCCGAACTGTGCGGCACGCTCCTTCATCACGACGTATGCGACGAGGTTGGCAACGAGATAGCCGTTCTTCTCGGCCAGCAGCTGTGCTGCTGCGCTGTCGATGAGATTGCCGTGTTCGATGGTGCGCACGCCTTGACTGACGGCACGGATAATTGCCTCGGACGTATACGCGTGGGCGAGCACATAGCGTTTGAAGGCAGTAGCCTCCTCGACCGCAGCCGCGATCTCAGCCAGCGAGAACTGGCGAGAATCGAGCGGGTCGTAGGGCGAAGCAACTCCACCGGAGACCATGATGTATCCGCCCTCGACCAGCACCTCGTAACCGCCGCGTGTCTCGTCGAAGCGCGGATCGAGAAGCTGCAGATTGTGGAAGAGATGTCCGGTCATCGGCGTCATTTCCGTGCAGGCAGTGGCACCTCTTCATGAGCCGGCTTATAGATGCGGCCGTCCTGCAACTCCAGCCGGCCATTGACGAAGGCAGTGCGCACCTTGCGCAGCGCGTTGAAATCTTCATCTGGATTGCCGTCCACCACGATGATGTCGGCCAGCTTGCCGACCTCGATCGTGCCGAGCCGGTCGCCCATGCGCATGATCTCGGCGCTCGTTTTGGTTGCCGCGACCAGGGCCTCCGCCTTGGTGAAGCCGACCTGCGTGAAGGATTCCAGCTCGTCGATGTAGGCGCCCGGCATGTAGTTCGGAGAGTCGATGATGAGGTCGAGGCCGATGCCCATTTTCACTTTCGCCTGACGCAGTTTTTTTGCCATCGCCACGATCGTGTCTTCGTTGAGCTCGAAGCGGCGCGACGTTGAGCCGAAGTACCCGCCGCTCTTGCGCTGAATGATGCGATAGGTGACCAGCGTCGGCACCGACGCGATGCCGCGCTTGGCCATCAGCGCGATGGCCTGATCGCTGCGCGGTAGCGGGTGCTCGATCGAGTCGACGCCTGCCTTGATCGCCATGTCGATGTATTGCGTCTCGGAATCGACGGTCACCGCCAGGCCCAGCGAGTGCGCCTCGTCGACCGCGGCGGTGATTTCCTCCTGCGTGTATTCGCTTGCGAGCTTGATCAGATCCGCGCCCTTGGTGAACTGAATCCGCACTGCCTCACGCCACTCCTGGGGCCCGGAGGCAATCCGGACCATCGAGTTGGGATTGCCGTTGGGAACTTCGGGATAGCCCGCGGTGATCGCGTGCAAGGCTCCGTGACCGCCCGTCCCGGTGATCAGCTGGCCGGCCGTGAAGATGCGCGGCCCCTGGATTTCACCTGAGGCCTGCAATCTCTTCAGGACGAACGGCGCGTCGCCGTGCGACGCCACATCGCGCACGCTGGTGACGCCCGCCTGCAGGTGGATGGCCATTCGACGCAAGCCGCGCATCACGGATTCCGCGCCGCTCGTGTTGCCAGTCGAATAGACACTCATGTCATCGACATCGAGGAACGTGAGGTGCGTGTGCAAGTCGATCAGACCGGGCATGACCGTCTTGCCGCTGATGTCGTAAGTGACCGCATCCGCGGGCCAGTTGCGTTCACCCGGATTCAAGACAGCAGTGATCGTCTTGCCCACTACAACGATGGTCGCCGGCCGCGGCGGCGCACCGGTCCCGTCGAACAACCGACCGCCAACCAGCACGAACGACCCCTTCGGGACGTTGAAGTCGGCCTGCTGTGGAATGCGCAATCCGTCGTCAGAAGTCGGCACCGAGCGCGGCAACCACTGATCGCGGTTGTAGATGGGTCGTGCCTGCGGCTCACGGTCCTGCGCGAGGACAGTCGCGGGGATCAGCAGAACTGCCACCATCAGCCGCAGAAGCCGAGCAATCATTCAAAAGCCTCCATCTGATAACCCGTTGGCGGCGTCTTGCCGAGCAACTCCCTGACGAAGAAGTCCCAGCGTCGCCGATGAAAATAGGGAACTGCCTCCACCGGATGAAAGGCATTGGGCACGATCAACAGCTCGAAATCCTTGTTGGCCTTCATCAGCGCATCGACCAGCCGCAGCGAGTTGGCAGGCGGAACGTTCTCGTCGAGCTCGCCGTGCACCACGAACAGCTTGCCCGTCAGCTTCGACGCCCAGGTGATGTTCGAATTGGCATCGAACAGCGGCCCGAGCTTGTCGCCCATCCACTGCTCGTTCCACCAGGCCTTGTCGAGCCGGTTGTCCTGGACGCCGGACGCCGAGAGGCCGACCTTGTAGAAGTCGGGCCGCTCGGTCATCGCCTTCACGACGTCGTAGCCGCCCGCCGAATAACCGTGAATGCCGACCCGCGAGATATCCATCCAGGGGTTCTTGGCAGCCATGGCGCGGATGCCGGCGATGTGATCATCGAGTCCGACTGCATGCAGGTTCTTGTATGAGGGCTGCTGGAAGGCGCGCGATCGCCCGGCGACGCCGCGTCCGTCGATCGTGAGCGCGATCGCACCCAGTTGCGCGAGCGAGTTCTGCCCTCGCGACATGAGCCCTGCCTCGAACGACTTTGCAGTCATCGAAATGATCTGCGGCCCCGTGTACATCTCCTCGATGATTGGATAGCGTTTGCCGGGATCGAAATCAGCCGGCTTGAAGATTGCGCCGTAGATCGGCGTCCTGCCGTCTGCAGCCAGCGCCTCGAACGGTTCGGGCAGGCGATATCCCGCCGCAACGAAGGCGGTGATGTCGGCACGGCCCAGCTCCATGACGATGCGCCCGTCGCTCGAGCGACGCAGCACCGAGCGCGTCGGCACATTGATCAGCGACATGTTGTCGACGAAATAGCGGCCGTCGGGCGAAACGGAGACGTCGTGATCGAGCGGCTCCGGCGTCAGCAGCTGCAATGCGCCGCCCTTCTTCGGCACGGCATAGAGATGGCGCAGATAGGGATCGCGCCCCGGTTCGCGGCCCGTTCCGATGATCAGCAACTTTCCCGCTGCCTGGTCGATGCCCGCGACGCTGCGTACGAGCCAGTCGCCCGATGTGATCTGCCGCCGCGCGCCGGTGCGCGCGTCGATCGCATAGGTCTGCAGGAAGCCTGTCTTGTCGGCGGTCCAGTAAACCGTGTTGCTCTTGTCGTCGTACGACCAGAAATGGCTCCAGAAGTCGACATAGGTATCGGAGCGATCTTCCGAGAGAAGGCTCGTCGCGCCGGTGCCGGCGTCGACGCGATAGAGTTGCAGTGCCTTGTAGCCGCGCTCCGTGATCCGTTCGAGCACTGCCTTGCTGTCGGCGGTCCACGTGAATTCGGGGGCGAGGTAATAGAGCATCGGCTCCGGGGCGAGCGCCATGTCGGTGCGCTTGCCCGTATCGACATCGAAGAAGACTCCCCTGGCCAGCGGCACCGCGGGATCCCCGATCAGCGGGTAGACGTACTCGAACATCCTGGGCTTGTCGCCGTCCGGCGGAGTCGATTGAACGATCGCCAGTCGCCGCGCACCTTCCTGGCTCAGGTGGAAGGTTGCGATCCGTCGGGAATCGGGAGACCAGCTCAGCGCGGGCTCGACCACCGGCGTCTGAGTGCCTTGAGCAATCATGATCTTCGGATCCATCACCGGCGTTGCATACGGCGCATCGACCGTACCGTCCGTAGTGAGCTGCTTCTCGCGACCGTCTTTCGTCGAGACCACGAACAGATTGCCGTCGCGCACGAAAGCGCGCCACGCGCCGTCCGGCGATACCAGACCTTTGTCGGCTGGAGCGCTGTACGGCATCAGGACCTTCGGCTTCGGGTCGTATTGCCAACCCTTGCCGTCATGCTGAAAGCGCAGCGTGCCGGTGTTCGCGTCGACCTCGAGGTCGGTCAGGCGGAACTTGCTGCGATCCACCGCCTTGCCGGTCGAGGCGTCGAGCGACTGGATCAACGCATCGTGGTCGAACAACGGCCGCATCGTGCCGGCCACGGCATCGACCACCCAATACTGGCGGCCTTCGGGCGTGCGCTTCTCGAACTGGAATCGCGACGTCTCGCCGATCCACCGCGGGCGCACGCTGGTTCCGTAGATCAACTTGCCGATGTGCTGCGGAATGACGGCTTCGGCACGGGCATAGGTGGAGGAGCTGAGCCGCGTGTCCTGCGCCGACGCGGACGCTGCACTCACCAGCCCCGAACTTGCCAGGAGAAGCGTGGCGAACGCCAGCCAAGGTTTCATCAAGGAGCTCTCCAGATCGTCGCGTTCAGATGGGTGGTGCGCGCATGACATCGGCCGGCACGGTCGCACTGGTTCGATCCGGTGACGATGTTCTTCGATATGGTTGGCGCCGCCCCCTAGCGCACGATTTCTAGCACGGCTGCAGCAGTGCCAAAGAAAATTCTGGTAATGCGATCCATAACACTCGCTAATGTCGCAATGGAAATGCAAAGGCGCACGCTGCCTTCAGAGCTGCGCAGGCCAAGGGAGGCCAGGCGCGCGGATGCGTGAACGCGGGTGCGTTCAGATCCGGCTAACGTCGAGGGAAGGTCTCTTCTGCGGTCACTGCAAGCGCGACCAGTGCAGGACGCTGACGTCACTGGACTGGCATTCGAAGGTCCTGGCCAGAACTGCTGCGGCCGCCTTCGCGTCGCTGCGCAAGAGTGCCTGACTCAGCTCGACCACGCCGCGGTATTCAGGCAAGGCGCCGGGCTCACTCTGCTTCAGCCTGAAATGCGTGTAGTACTTTATGCTCATGGCGAGGCGGCTCTCCTGCTTACGGCTGCAGGAAACCACACGCTGGTGCCAGAGGGTATTGGACGGTGGTTTGATACGTAGGCCCTTCGCTCTAGGGGCGACTCGCGACCGGGCGGCCGCCGCGGAGATTGCCGGGGATAGTTGAGGCTCTCAGTCGGACGGTCTCCGCCGGTCGCGAGTCACTTTCCGGATGCCCGGGCGGCTGCATGTTCTTCGAGCGCTACCAGCATCCTGTCGGGCGACATGTAGCCTCCGAGCGAAGTGCCGTCGCTCAACACGACCATCGGCGTTCCGGGAATACCGAGCTGCTGTCCGAGGGCGTACTGCTTCGCGATGACCGTGTCGCTGCACGAACTTCCGGCAGTGACCGCATCACCACGAGTGGCTCGCGTCAGTGCGTCGCGACGATCGCTCGAGCACCAGACCGCAGCCATCGTCTTCCAGGCCGGCGTGTTCGGACCGGACCGCGGGAAGGCCATGTAGCGCACGGCGATACCACGCGCCTGCAACTCCGCAAGCTCACTGTGCAGCTTGCGGCAGTACGGACAATCGACATCGGTGAAGACGATGACGGTGTACTTCGGCTTCGCGGGTGCGAACAGGATCGACTCGCTCGGTGCGACCTTCTCCAGCAGCGACCGCCGCGTCGCCTGCCGGAATTCCTCCGTCACGTTGCTGTGCGAAGCGAGATCGAGCATGTCACCGACGATGAAGTAGCGGCCGTCCGCGCTGACGTACCCGGAGACGCCGTCGATGGACGTCAGGTACATGCCCGCTACTGGCGAGCTCGCCGGCATGGCGACCTGCGCAGCGGGATCGTGAGCCAGGACAGCCTGGCGTAGGGTTCGACTTTCCTCGGGCGACAGGGCGGCAGCCATCGCCTGCATCGCCGTCACCAGCACCAAACAACAGAGCCATGCACGCATCATGGTCACATGATCGGCCGGCGCCGCCGCGGCGGGATCGGCAGCGACTACCCATTTTTCGGCGCGCGACTACCTATTTTGCGTTCCCGCTTCCCACAAGGGTGACTCGTGACCGGGCAACGGCCGGCCGGCTTGGCCCGGGGATAGGAACGCCTTTGTCGAACGTACGCCGCCGGCCACGAGTCACTGATCGAAATGCAAAAAACGGACGGCGGGTGCGGGAGCCCGCCGTCCGAATGGATCAGGCCAGAGCCTGATTTACCGAACAGTCCGAGGATCCGGCAGCGTGCCCGTGCGTGACGCGCGCGCGAACCTGCCGCGGCGTCAGCTGGGTCCAGCGTCGCATCTGTCGCACCAGCGTCGACTCTTCCGCGAAGCCGACGCTCGCGGAGACCTCGCTCATAGTCATGCGTGTGCTCTCCAGCAACCGGATCGCGACATTGATGCGCTTGCGCTGAAGATAAGTGCGCGGTGTTACGCCGTGCACGAGGGTGAACAGGCGCAGGAAGTGATACTTGGACAGGTACGCCATCTTCGCGAGCGTGCTCAGGTCCACGTCCTGCGCGTAATTCGTGTGCAGGAAATCGGTTGCCAGCGCAATGCGCCGGTACACTTCGCGCCGCGTCGCCGGACGGATCAGCGCGATGCGATCGACCTGCTCCAGCAGCCGTTGATGGTGGGATTGCATGCGCGCGAGCAGGAACACGAGCTGCTCGTCATACCACGCCTCGTCCGCTACGCCGCGGCTCGCGTGCGCGCGGATGAAGCGCAGCACCGGACTAACACAATTGTCGTGCGGATGCAGGTTCTCCATGAAGCCCGGTGTCCGCTCGGCCGGCGCGTCGCCGCGCGCCAGCGCCTGCTCGATCGATGCCGAGGCTTCGCTGTAGACCTGCTCGGCCAGCTCGGGTTTGAAACAGATCGCGAGCGACTCGACGGGCTGCGCCGAGCGGATGCTCGTGCTGTAGATCTGTCCGTGATTCAGGATCAGGAAGTTGTCGTCATCGACAGCCAGCGTGCGCCCGTTGACGTAGCAGTGCTCCACGCCGCCCCAGGCGGCGCGGATCGATAGTGTGTGCGTGCACGGGCCGAACCCGGCCTGGCGCGCCCGTCCCCAGAGGATGCAGTTCTCGCGGCCCCATTTCGACTGGAACCCGCTCTGAAACTCGGCATTGCTCTGGGCAAGATCCGGCAGTGAACGTAATAGCATGTCAACAGGTAGATCGAATATCGCACGCCGGACCAGACATCCGTTCCATTACGATAACGTCGGCGGGCACGTGACGAGCGAGCGCGGCGACGTTACCTCGCTGGCGTTCGGCAGCGCGATGCTGCTCGATATGCGCTCGAACAGCCGGCGCATCAGCGCAGACAGCGGCGAATCGGGCGAGGACTCGGACAAGCCGATCGCGAGCTTCTGCCGCGCCACCGCCGGCTCGTTGTCGGCAATAGCAATCATTGCTTGCGAATACGCCCGCAGCGCGCGGTTCTCGCTGTTGCCGAGCCGCTCCAGGTAGTTCTTCGCTTCCCGCGGCTCGTTCTTGTCGAACATCAGCAGCAGGCCGAGCTGGAAGCGCGCGAGCTCGAGATCCGGATCGATCGACAGCGCAGCCTTGATGCCGGTGATGGCCCGCTGCGTCAGGCCGAGCTCGGCGTGCTGGACCGCGAGCAGGTAAATCGCACGCGCGTTGTGCGGGTCCCGCTGCAGCACCTCTTCTATGTAGTTCATGCAGGCGTGATGGTCGCCTGTCGCGCTCGCGTGCAGGGCAAGATGAAAGTATTCCTCGGCGTCGAGCATGGCGGTGATTCCCGGTGTGAGCGTGCGCGCGAGTCTGTTACCGGTCGCGGTGCCGGGCGCCGCGGACTCGCGTGCGCTGCGCTTGATCGCTGCCGCTTCCGCATTCCGGCGCGAGCCAGGCGGCGCAACAACGTTCCCTCCGCGAAATTGCATGCGAACAGGATGCCGATCACCGTGAGCACGAGCAGCGCGCTCACGATGGCCGGCACAGTCACGGCAGAGTCGTCCACGACCTTTCGTCCTATTGCTTGCTTGACTCCTTCAATCGCAATCGGCCGGCCGTTTACGCCATCCTTGCGGCGACTGCCTACCGCGCGCGCCTGCTCTTCAGAATTGATAGGAGACCTTGCCGTAGACGAAGCGCCCCGAGCGCCCGAACGGCGAGTAGTTGTTGAATGACTGAGTGCCGGTCGAATTGAGCGCCGCCGGATTCTGGGTCGGATATTGATCGGTCAGATTGTCCGCGCCGATCCCGGCACGGATGCGGTCCGTGACGTCGAACCGCGCCTCGAAGTCGACCAGCGTCCTGGCCGACAGCGTGAGATCGGTCGCCGCCGTGGTCCCCGGGGCGAGCACGTCGCCGTAGCGCGTCGCCCGCAGCGTCGCGCCGAAGCGGGAGAGCGACCAATTGACCGTCGCAATGTACTTGTCCTGCGGCGTGCCTTCCTCGAAGGTCAGGACGTTGAGGTGGTCGAACAGCACTGGCGGCGGATCCACGCCGGCCAGGCTGATCTGCGGCACCTTGGTCACATCAGTCGAATTGAAGTTCGCGGCCACCGTGAAATCGAACCGGCCCGCCCGCGCGCTTTCGAGCGGATAGCTCATCACGACATCGACGCCTTCGGTGCGTGTATCCACGCCGTTGATGAAAAAGCGCCCGCCGCCGAGGCCCACGAACCCCTGGTCTTTCAGGTACTGCACGACCGCGGCAGACGTGAGGTTCTCCGACAGCACGATGCGGTCGTCGATGTCGATGCGATAGGCGTCGACCGTGACGTCCAGCCTGCCGAGCCGCAGCACGGCGCCGACCGAGAAGTTCTTCGATTTCTCCGCGTCGAGATCCTTCGCGCCGAGCGCGCGCGCCACCGGGTCGGTCGCCGGGAACGTCGTCACTTCAACGAGGCCGAGCCCCACGATGTTGTTCGTCGAAGTCGTCTGGAAGAACTCCTGCTGTAGCGAAGGTGCGCGGAAGCCGTTCTGCACCGAGCTGCGAAGCGCGAAGTGCTCGTTGAAGTCGTAGCGCGCCGCAACCTTGCCCGAGAGATTCTCGCCGAAGTCCGAATAGCTTTCGCCGCGCACCGCGATCGAAGCGAGCAGCTTGCGTGTCAGATTCGCCTCGAGATCGAGGTACGCGCCGACCGCGGTCCGGTCCTCATCGACTTCGTTCGAAGGCCGGAAGCCCGGGAACACCTGCGCGCCCGGCGCGGCCGGCTGGCCGTTCGGTAGAATCGCGCCGCCGTTGCGGTAAGAGTCCGGCTCGCCGGCGAAGATCGAATACGTTTCGCGCCGCGCTTCGAGGCCGAGCGCAACGTTTAGCGGCGAAGCGAATGCCTTCACTTCGACGGGCCGTACACCGGAGACGTTGAGCACCAGCTGGTCGTAGTCGAAGCCGCCGGCATCGAACTTGGTCTTGCTGGTCGGCCCGATCGAGCGGTTCAGCGTGTGATCGATCGTGAACTCCATCTTGTTCCTGCCGTAGACCAGCGAGGAATCCATGTCCCACTGACCGAGCGCCCAGCGCGTGCCGAACGCCGCGGAGTAGTCTGTAACGTCTGCGGCAATCAGCGGCAGGAAGCCGTCGGGGTAGATCGAAGGAATGTTGCGCGGGTCGCCGGCGGGCCGATAGAAACCTGCGCCGACCGACTGCCGGTCCTGCCAGCTCGCCCAGCCGTACAGCGAGGTGTCGTCCGAAAGGTCGTAGCCCGCATTTGCGAACAGCGTCTTCTGATCGAGCTCGGGCTCGCCGTACCAGGAGTTGAAGCGATTGAACGTCTGCTCGCGTGGATCGAATACGCCGTTCACAACTGGATATTGCGCGCGGGCGTCCCAGCCGCCGCGTTCCGTGTGATCCTGATCTTTGTACTCGGCGGCGACAGTCACGAAGCCGGAGTCGGAGAGCGGCAGGCCTTTCCACATCGATGCCGTGAGCGTCTCGCCGTCGCTCTTGCTGCGCGACAAGTCGCGCGGCGCTGACCAGGTTGCACCGTCAGGCGGCGTGCCGGTCAAGACATCGAAATCGGTATCGCGCCAGCCGTAGGTCAAGTCAGCACCGCCGCCCTCGCGTGCTTCGCGCAATCGCAGGTTGATGACGCCGGCGATCGCGTCGGATCCGTATTGCGCCGATGCGCCGTCGCGCAGGACTTCGATCGACTGCACGATTGCGCCTGGAAGCGTATTGAGATCCGGAGCCGATGCGCCCCGGCCGATCGAACCGTTGACGTTGACGAGCGCTGCGGAGTGCAGGCGCTTGCCATTCACGAGCACGAGCGTCTGGTCCGGGGACAAACCCCGCAAGGTCGCCGGCCGCACTGCATCCGTGCCGTCGTTGAGGCCCGGGCGCGGAAAGGTGAACGAGGGCAGTGCCGCGGCCAGCGCCTGGTTGATCTCGGTGATGCCTATGTCCTGCAGCTGTTCGCCCAGCACCACGTCAACGGGCGCCGCAGTTTCCAACGCCGAGCGATTCGCGACGCGCGTGCCTGTGACGACTACCTGCTCCAGCGCAGACTCTGCGCCCTCACCAGCCGCGCCGGCAGTTGAGGCTCCCATCATTCCGATCGACGTGGCCGCTGCCAGAATGGCGATGCGCATGGTGACTCCCTGTGGTCGAACCGTTCGCACGGCAAACCCGTGCACCGGCCATATCGAAATGGCCGAGCGCAATCACGACACAGCGCGGCCGAACGTCACTCTGCACATCCCTGCGTGTCATGAATGGACGTGCATTTCCGATAGTCCTTGTGAGGACTCCCCCTCTTTCGCTTGCGGATTTGCATGCCAGCGCTGCCTGGTCACCCCGACGCGCGCCTGATTCGCGGCATCAATCGCTGGGCGCTGGTCGCTTTCTCGATCAATCTCACCGTCGGCGCCGGCATCCTGGGCGTGCAGGGCCGGATCCAGGCGCTGGTCGACAACTACAGCATCGCGGTCATCGTGGCGTGTGGGTTGCTGATCGCGATCATCGGGCTGTGCTTCGCTGAAGTTGCGAGCCGCTTCGACCGCTCAGGCGGACCGCAGCTCTTCGCTTCGGTCGCCATGGGCCCGGTCGCCGGGTTCACTGTGGGCTGGCTGATGTGGATCTCCCGCGTGGGCTCGGGCGCCGCCGTTGCGAACCTGCTGGTCGACTACGCCGGCGTGCTGTGGTCGCCGCTGAGCACACCGCTCGGCCGAGCGCTGACCATCTGCGCTCTCGCAATCGGTTACACGTGGCTCAACATTCGCGGCATTCGGGAGACCGCGGCCGTCAGCACAGCGTTCACGCTGTGCAAGCTGCTGCCGCTGATCGCATTCGTCGCGGTCGGCGCGTTCTTTGTCGATCCGCGCGTTTTCGAGCTCGGTCCGCTGCCGGCAGCCGGCGATCTTTCGAGCGCGATGCTCCTGGCGGCCTTCGCGTTCTTCGGTTTCGATGCAACGTCCATTCTAGCCGGCGAGGTACGCGACCCCGCACGCTCGGTGCCATTCGCGATCATCGTTTCGATCGGTGCCGTTCTGGTGCTTTACGCCCTCATTCAGATTGTTTGTGTCGGTACTCTGCCGACGCTCGCAACGTCGGAGCGACCGCTCGCCGACGCCGCGGTCGCATTCATCGGCCCGGCCGGCGCGATAGTGATCGCTGTGACCGCCGTCGTCGCCTGCGCCGGCGTGTACGGTGCGTCCTTCACCACCGGCAGTCGCCTGCTGTTTGCGATGTCGGAACACGGCCAGCTCCCTGCCCTGTTCGGCGCCGTACACCCTCGCTTTCGCACGCCGGTGAACGCGATCATCGCGATGTCTGCAGTGGTGCTGGTGCTCGCCCTGTCGGGGTCGTTCATTTACATCGTGAAGGTGACGATCATCACCCGCATCAGCACCTATATCGTCACGTGCGCGATATTGCCGCTGCTCAGACGACGCAAAGATGTTCCGCGAGCTGCCTTCGTGTTGCGCGGAGGGCCCGCGCTGGCGTTCCTTGCGATTGCGTGCTTGCTGCTGTTC
>JBIOUH010000124.1:0-6065 GCA_044866955.1 Steroidobacteraceae bacterium | reverse complement strand
CAACCAGTCGCTCACCGGCGTGTTCAGCAAGAAGCCGATCGAGATCGATCTGGCCTACTTCGACTGGAAGTTCGCGAGCTGGGGCGATTTGGTCGGCGGCAAGATGAAGCAGCCGTTGGTAAAGAGCGCGCAGAACCTGTTCTTCGATAACGACATCACGCCAGAAGGCCTGGCGTTCCAGTTCAACAGCGGCATCTGGTTCGGCAGCGTCTACAACTTCTGGCTGAACGAAGTGTCCGGCTCCGAGACCGCCCGCACGTCGGATCCGATGATGCATGGCGCGCAGGTCGGCGTGAAAATGCCGGTCGGTGCCGGCTCCTTCACCGCGGCGTTGCACTACTACGAACTGGCCGCATCGCAGGGGCGGATTCCCGGACCGTTCTACAACAACAACGCGAACGGCAACACGACGATCACCAACGGCACGGACATCGGACTGCTGAACAACTACGAAGTGTTCGACGTGCTGGTGCAGTGGGACACGACGTTCGGCACCACACCGTTCCAGCTGTGGGCAGAAGCGGCGCAGAACCAGGATCCGGACGGCTTTCTAGCCGACGGGGTGACCCCCAACGACCAGGACACGGCGTGGTCGATCGGCGGCGTGTTCGGGCGCGCCAGCAATGCCAACACCTGGGAAGCAGGCGTGATGTACCAGAAGGTGGAGAAGGACGCGCTGTTCGCGCAGCTCATCGACTCCGACTTCGCCGGCGGCGTTTCGGACAACGAGGGCTTCGCGTTCCGCTTCGGCTATGCGCCGGTTCGGAACTGGGTGCTCAATGCCACCTATTTCCTCACGAAGCGCAACGTCGAGCGGGCGAACAGCGCCGGTCAGACCGAGGTCGACTACGACCGTCTGCAGCTGGACTTCAACGTGAAGTTCTGAGACGGGGCGTCTTGCAGACTGCGGGGGCTGCAGGTATACCAGCCCCCATCAGTCACGCGAGCCCATCATGGAAAAGTCGGACCTTTCGCATCACATCCTGAGCCGCTACAACGAAGAGCTGGAGCGCGTGCGCACCAGCGTGTTGCAGATGGGCGGCTTCGTGGAGGAGCAGCTCAAGCAGGCAGTGCTGGCGCTCGTGCAGGGCGACAGCCGGCTCGGCGAGCAGGTGGCGCGCGGCGATCAGAAGGTCAACGCGATGGAAGTCGCCATCGACGACGATTGCAGCCGCATTCTCGCGACGCGCTCGCCCGCGGCGTCCGATCTGCGGCTCATCGTCGCGGTCATCAAGACGATCACGGATCTCGAGCGCATCGGCGACGAGGCGGAGAAGATCGGCTACATAGGCTCGCGTCTCGCCGCGGTCGAGCGTCCAGCGGACCGCTACCGCGAGATCAAGCACCTCGGCCGCCTGGTCGGGGACATGGTGCATGAAGCGCTCGACGCCTTCGCGCGTCTCGATCCGGAAGGCGCGGTCGCGATCGCGAAGAAAGATCGGCTGGTCGACGAGGAATACGAAGCGATCCAGCGCCAGTGCATCACGTTCATGATGGAAGATCCTCGCACGATCCGCCGCGCGCTGGACGTGCTGTGGGTGGCGCGCGCGCTGGAGCGCATCGGCGATCACGCCAAGAACGTGTGCGAATACGTGGTTTACATGGTCCACGGCAAGGACATTCGCCACCTGTCGATCGACGAGGTGGAGAAGCATCTGCAGTCGCGCTCCCAGAGGAGCCAGGCACAGAGCGGTCAGAATCCGGAAACGGCGAGTCGCTAGATGCTGTCCGCGATCTCGCGCCGGTCCGGCAACGCGCTGGGCTTCCTCGCCTGCGCCGGTCTCATGGGTTATGCGCTCTATGCACAATACGTGCTCGGCCTCGCGCCGTGCCCGCTGTGCATCTTTCAGCGGATCGCGACCATCGTGACGGGCATCCTGTTTCTCATCGCCGCATTGCATGACCCGCGAGGCAATGGCGCGCGAGTGTATGGGGTGCTGATCGGCCTCGCCGCGCTATGCGGCATGCTGATCTCGTCGCGTCACATCTGGATCCAGGCGCAGCCGCCGGGCACGGTCGCTGCGTGCGGCGCCGATCTCGACTACCTGCTCGACATCATGCCGGTGACGGAGGTGGTCACGAAGGTGCTCACCGGCTCGGGCGAATGCGGCAAGATCGACTGGACGTTCCTCGGCCTGTCGATGCCGTGGTGGGTTGCAATCTCGCTGGCTGTGCTCGGTGCGTGGGCAGTGGCCGTGAACTACAAGAAGCAATAGCTCTCACAAATCTGGCGTTCGGAATCTCCGAGCCCGCGACTTTCAGAATTTCTCGATTTTTCTGCTCCTCCTTGGCGGTCTTGGCGATCTTGGCGAGAGATATTCTCAGTCTTCCCTCTTCGCCGCGATCCTGGGCTGAAGCTGCCCTCTTCTGCGGTCGCCCGCCAAAAGATGCAGAGTGCAGTTTCCAACGGTGTGCGCGGAGGTGGCGCTCCGACGTCGGGATCAAACAGAAGAAATGACTCGCGCCAAGATCGACAAGGGCGCCAAGGCCGGAACGAGTCGGCCCTGACGGGTCGGCCTTTAGCCCGACAACAACTCTTTCATCACCTTCTCGTATATGGCTGACAGCGAGCTCATGTCGGCGACGCGCACGTGCTCGTTCACTTTGTGGATCGTCGCGTTGATCACGCCGAGCTCGACGACCTGCGCGCCGGTCGGCGCGATGAAGCGGCCATCGGACGTGCCCCCGGTCGTCGACAGCTCGGGCTTGCGGCCGGTCGCAGCTTTGACGACGCGATCGACTGCGTGCGAAAGCTCTCCCGGCGGCGTGAAGAACGGCAGGCCCGAAACGAACCATTCCAACGTGTAGTTCACTTTGTGACGGTTCAGCACTTCGGCGATCGTCTGCTGCAGCTTCTCGACTGTCTGCTCGGTCGAGAAGCGGATGTTGAAGCGGGCCTTGAGCTCGCCGGGGATCACGTTCGGCGCGCCGGTGCCGGCGGCGATGTTCGAGACCTGAAAGCTCGTGGGCTGAAAGAACTCGTTGCCTTTGTCCCAGACGCGCGCTGCGAGCTCGGCGAGTGCGGGCGCGACTGCATGCACCGGATTGTCCGCGAGATGCGGATACGCAACGTGGCCCTGGATGCCGTGCACGGTGAGCTTGCCCGAGAGCGAGCCGCGGCGGCCGATCTTGACCGTGTCGCCGAGCATGTCGGTGCTGCTGGGCTCGCCGACCACGCACCAGTCGATCTTTTCGCCGCGCGCTTCGAGGGTTTCGACGACGCGACGTGTGCCGTCGACCGACGGTCCTTCCTCGTCGCTCGTCAGCAGGAATGCCAGCGAGCCGGCGTGCTCCGGGTGCGCCGTAACGAAGCGCTCGGCAGCAGTGACCATCGCGGCGAGCCCGCTCTTCATGTCCGCGGCGCCGCGTCCATACAAGATGCCGTCGCGAACGACCGGCTCGAACGGATCGGTCTGCCATTCCTCGCGCGGCCCGGTCGGTACGACATCCGTATGACCGGCGAAACACAGTACCGGCCGGCCGCTGCCGTGCCGGGCCCACAGGTTCTCGACCGGCCCGAACGGCATGCGCTCGACGCGGAAGCCGACTGCTTCCAGCCGCTGCCCGAGCAGTTGCAGGCAGCCATGGTCTTCGGGGCTGACGGAAGGGCGGCGGATCAGGTCCTGGGCGAGTTCGAGCGTCGCGTCGGCAGCGGTCGACAATGTCGTGAGCTCCGGGTCGGCCAAGGGAGAGTGCGGGCGCGGTCTTATAGCGAAGACCTCCGGTGGCGGCAAGGCCGCGCGGATCCCGGCTCTGTTACGCCCGTATTACACCGGGCGCCACAAGTCGCACCGGCCATCGCCCCGCGAGCGGTGCTTTGTAACATGGGTGTCATCGAACGACTGCAGACTGCGCGCCAGGTGGCATGAGCACGAGGTCAAATCTATGAAGTTTTGGAATTGGCTGGCGGGTGCGGCGGTGCTGGGCGGGCTCATGGCCTGCGGCGGGCCTACGCCTGCCCTGGCGCAGAGCGTCATCAAGATCGACGGATCCAGCACGGTCTTCCCGATCGCCGAAGCGGTCGCCGAGGAGTTCCAGATCTCCAAGCGCGGCAAGGTCCGCGTTACCGTCGGCATCGCCGGCACGGGCGGCGGCTTCAAGCGCTTCTGCCGGGGCGAGACCGACATTTCGAACGCCTCGCGTCCCATCCTGAAGGAAGAGATGGAAGCGTGCCGCGCCGCGGGTATCAAGTACCTCGAGCTGCCGGTCGCGTTCGACGCGCTCACGGTGGTCGTGAATCCGCAGAACAGCTGGGTCAAGCAGCTCACCGTCGCCGACCTGAAGAAGATGTGGGAGCCGGGCGCGCAGGGGCGCGTCAAGACCTGGAACCAGATCCGTCCCGAGTGGCCCAATCAGCCCCTGATGCTGTTCGGTCCGGGCGCCGACTCCGGCACGTTCGACTACTTCACCGAGGCCGTGAACGGCAAGGCGAAGGCGAGCCGCGGCGATTACACCGCGAGCGAGGACGACAACGTGCTGGTGCAGGGCGTGGAGAACAACAAGAACGCGCTCGGTTACTTCGGCTTCGCGTACTACGTCGGGCACAAGGACAAGATGAAGGCGGTGCCGGTCCTCAATCCGAAGAACCAGCCGGTCGGCCCGAGCATCGAAGCGGTGAACGATGGCTCGTACCAGCCGCTGTCGCGGCCGCTGTTCATCTACGTGCGCGACACAGCCGCGCAGCGCCCCGAAGTGAAGGAGTTCATCGCCTTCTACCTCGGCGAGGGCGCCGACCTGGTGAAGGAAGTCGGCTATGTGCCGCTGCCGCCGCAGGCGTACAAGCTGGCGCTGCAGCACTTCAGCGGCGGCAAGCTGGGCACCGTGTTCGGCGGCATCCCGGAAGTCGGCGTCACTATCGACGCGCTCCTGGCTCGCGAAGGCAAGCTCTGAGCGTCGGCTCCAAAGCCACCTGCCGCCAGCGGCCAGCCAGATCCCCCTTCTGGCCTGGCCGGCTGGTAGCTGGTGGCTCGTTCCATTAAAGTGCGCAGCGCGAAGCGGGCTGCGCGCATGAAAAAATGAAATGACCTCGCCATCGACACCAGCCATCTCGCGCAGCGCCCTGCGCTATCGCAAGGTGCGCGACCGCATCGTCGAGGCGCTGCTGCTCGCTGCCGGGTTGGTTGCCGTGTTCACGACTCTGGCGATCGTGACGATCCTGCTGTACGAATCGAGCGCGTTCTTCGCGCACGTCTCGATCGTCGATTTCCTGACCGACACGCTGTGGACGCCGCTTTTTGCGGACGCGCACTACGGCATCCTGCCGCTGGTCGCCGGCACGCTGACGACGACGATCGTCGCGCTGCTCGTGGCAGTCCCACTGGGGACGACGATTGCGATCTACCTCAGCGAGTTCGCGCCGCATCACGTCCGTGAGACTGTCAAGCCGATCCTCGAGCTGCTGGGCGCGGTGCCGACGGTGGTCTACGGCTACTTCGCGCTCACCATGGTCACGCCGGTCCTGCAGTGGTTCATGCCGGAGCTGCCTGGCTTCAACATGCTCAGCGCCGGCCTCGTCATCGGCCTGATGATCGTGCCGTACGTGAGCTCGGTGAGCGAAGATGCGATGCGCGCCGTGCCGCGCTACATGCGCGAAGGCTCGTACGCGATGGGCGCGACCCGGCTGCAGACCGCGTTGCGCGTGGTCGTGCCCGGCGCGTTCTCCGGACTGGCCGCAGCGTTCATCCTGGGTATCTCGCGCGCCGTCGGCGAAACGATGGTCGTGGCGATCGCCGCCGGCATGCAGCCGAACTTCACCTTCGATCCGCGCCAGCCGGCCGCGACCATCACGGCGTATATCGTGCAGGTCAGCCTCGGCGATCTGCCCCACGGCAGCATCGGCTACCAGAGCATTTTCGCCGCCGGACTCGTGTTGATGCTGCTGACGCTGATCTTCAATGTCGTCGGCTTCTCGCTGACGCGCCGCTTCCGGGAGGCTTACTGATGAGCGCGGGCGGCGCGGCTGCGTATCTCACGAGCGAAGCCCTGCGGCGCGGGTTGTCGCGCCGCAAGGTGCTGGACCGGGTGTTCGTGATCGTAGGCCTGGTGGTGATGCTCGCGTGTCTCGC
>JBIOUH010000123.1:0-90278 GCA_044866955.1 Steroidobacteraceae bacterium | reverse complement strand
GCGGATGCGGCGAGCGTCATGCGCCAGGCACTGGCCGGGATGTTGTGGTCCAAGCAGTTCTACTTTTTCGATGTGAATCGCTGGCTCAGGGAACGCGGCTGCGGTCCGTCCGGACCCTCGCCCAAGGCGGCGCCGCGCAACAATCAGTGGCAGCACATGTACAACGCCGACATCATCTCCATGCCGGACAAGTGGGAGTATCCCTGGTACGCGGCCTGGGATTTGGCATTCCACGTGCTGCCGCTGTCGCTGGTCGATGCGGACTTTGCCAAGCAGCAGCTGGACCTGATGCTGCGCGAAGACTATCTGCACCCGAGCGGACAGATACCGGCGTACGAATGGAACTTCGGCGACGTCAATCCGCCGGTGCACGCGTGGGCGACGATCTTCACGTACTTCCTGGAGAAGGGGCAGACCGGCACCGGCGACATCGCCTGGCTCGAGCGCAATTTCCAGAAGCTGCAGCTCAACTTCACGTGGTGGCTCAACCTCAAGGATCGCGACGGCAACAATGCGTTCGAGGGCGGATTTCTCGGGCTGGACAACATCGGCGTGTTCGATCGCAGCTCGCCGTTGCCGACCGGCGGTCACCTCGAACAGGCGGACGGCACTGCATGGATGGCGCTCTTCAGCCTGAACATGCTCGAAATCAGCGTCGAGCTGGCGCTGCACAGGGACAACTATGCCGACATGGCTCGCAAGTTCGTGCAGCACTTCGTGTCGATCGCTGCCGCGACTGTCCATGCGGGCGGAGGCAACGTCGGCATGTGGGATGAGGAGGATGGCTTTTTCTACGACGTGCTCCAGCTGCCCAACGGCGCGGCACAACGTCTGAAGGTTCGCTCGATGGTGGGCTTGCTGCCGTTGTGCGCGGTCACCGTGTTCTCCGGCGAGCTGCGGGAGAAATACCCTGGGCTCATGCAGGGAATCGCGCGATATCTCGACGCTCGGCCGGAGCTCGTCGACATCATCCACGATCCGGGCAAGGTGGGGTATTCGGGTCGGCGGCTCGGCGCGATTCTCAACGAAGGGAAACTGCGTCGCGTGCTGGCGAGGATGCTCGACGAAAGCGAATTCCTCGGCGCCCATGGCATCCGCGCGTTATCCCGCTATCACGCGGACCATCCGTACGTCATGCACGCCGGCGGGCAGGAGTACCGGGTGTCTTACGTGCCGGGCGAATCCGACACCGGCATGTTCGGCGGCAACTCGAACTGGCGCGGACCGATCTGGATGCCCGTCAACGCACTCATCATCCGCGCACTGCTCCAGTACTACACGTACTACGGCAACGAGTTCACCGTGGAATGTCCCACCGGCTCCGGACGGATGATGAACTTGTACCAGGTGGCCGAGGAAATCACACGGCGACTGGCCTCCATCTTCCTGTGCGACGCGGATGGCCGACGACCGGTGAACGGCAACGCGCGCAAGTATCAGGACGACCCGCACTGGCGCGACTGCATCCAGTTCTACGAATATTTCCATGGCGACAGCGGCGCCGGCATCGGCGCCAGCCATCAGACAGGATGGACCGGGGTCATTGCGCGCGCGATGCATCTCTTCGCCACCACGACGCCGCAGCAACTGCTGGAAGGCGGCACCCGAGGAGTACTTGCGATGAAGCCAGCGGCCTAGCCCGAGAGCTGCAAGCCCGTGCACGAGCCGCGCTATCCGTCGCTGTATCAAATCAACACTCGCGTGTGGCTGACGCGTTTGTCGCGAACGCTCGATCGAGCCGCGACGCTGGACGACATTCCCGACGCCGAGCTCGATCGCCTGGCCGGGATGGGGTTCGACTGGATCTGGTTGCTGAGCGTCTGGCAGACCGGCCTGGCGGGGCAGAAAATCTCGCGGAGCAATCCGCACTGGCGCAGCGAATTCGCGGAGACTCTGCCCGACCTGCGTGAGAGCGACATTCCGGGCTCGGGTTTCGCTATCAGCCGCTACACGGTGCATCGCGATCTCGGCGGCGACGCCGCGCTGGCGCGCCTGCGCGAGCGTCTGCGGCAACGCGGCCTGCGCCTGATGCTGGATTTCGTTCCCAACCATACCGCGCTGGACCATCACTGGGTCGAGGATCATCCCGAGTACTACATCGCGGGCACCGAGCTGGACCTCGTCGGCGAGCCGCACAATTACACATGGGTGCGTCGCGAACGCGGTGACCGTCTGCTCGCCTACGGTCGCGATCCCTATTTCGCCGGCTGGCCGGACACACTGCAGCTCAACTACGGCAATCGCGACTTGCAGGCAGCGATGCTCGACGAGCTGGTGAGAATCGCCGGTCAGTGCGATGGCGTTCGCTGCGACATGGCGATGCTCATCCTGCCGGAAGTGTTCGAGCGCACCTGGGGCATCGCGGCCGAATCGTTCTGGCCGAAGGCGACGCATCACGTGCGCGAGCGCTACCCGGATTTCTGCTTCATGGCAGAGGTCTATTGGGACCTGGAATGGACGCTGCAGCAACAAGGCTTCGACTACGCCTATGACAAGCGGCTGTACGATCGCCTGCTTGCGGGGCACGCCCGACCGGTGCGTGAGCACTTCCACGCCGGACTGGACTACCAGGACAAGCTCGCGCGCTTCCTCGAAAACCACGATGAGCCGCGCGCAGCCACTGCGTTCGCGCCGGGCAAGGACAGCGCCGCTGCCGTGCTCACCTTCTTGTCGCCGGGTCTGCGATTTTTTCACCAAGGCCAGTTCGACGGTTGCACCAAGCGCATCTCGCCGCATCTCGGCCGCGGCCCGGACGAATCGCCGAATCCAGCTGTGCAGCAGTTCTATGCACGGTTACTCGATGTTCTGAAGCGGCCGGCTGTCCGGCAGGGCCAATGGCAGTTGCTCGAATGCCGTCCGGCCTTCGACGGCGATGGGTCCTTCGACAATTTCATTGCCTGGACGTGGCGGGGTCCGGACGGAGCACGGCTGCTCATCGCCGTGAACTTCTCCGCTCACTCCAGCCAGTGCTATGTGCGGCTCGCCTTTCCCGATCTCGAGCGCGGACAGTGGCTGCTCACTGATCTCCTCGGCGATGCTCGCTACGAACGCGACGGAGATGAGCTGCGGTCGCGCGGCCTCTATTTGAATGTGGCACCGTGGCAGCACCACGTTTTCGACGTGAGTCGCCGCCACGGCGCATGAGCGACAGGAACACGCGGCGCGTCCCCTCCCACTCTCTCCTCCACCGGTCCCTTTGTGACGAAGCGCTCCGAATACGGGGCGCTTCGGTCTGTGCCTGCAACTCCGCCGATTTCAGACTCGCCGCGGGCTTCAGCGGAGAATGTCGATGTCGAAATGGCGGCGTAGAACGAGTGTCGCAAGCGCGCTTTGCCTGATTGCGGCAACCACCTGGGCAAAACCAGCAGTAATCGAAGCGGGCGCCCTCGAAGGCGTCGCGAAGGACGGTCTCACTATCTATAGGGGCGTGCCGTTCGCCGCCCCACCCGTTGGCGAGCTCCGCTGGCGCGAACCGCAGCCGGTCGTGCGATGGCAAGGCACACGCAAAGCCGACGCCTTCGCACCGGCGTGCATGCAGAAGGGAGTTTCGATGCCGGGCGAGACGCCGCCCGCGACGAGCGAAGATTGCCTGTACCTGAATATCTGGACGCCTGCGAAGACAGCGGATGAGCGCCTGCCCGTCATGGTCTGGATCTACGGCGGCGGCTATACGAATGGATCGGCTTCGATGCCGCTGTATTGGGGCGACAAGCTGGCCCAACGCGGTGTCGTCGTGGTGACCCTTGCGTATCGACTCGGACCGCTCGGCTTTCTTGCACATCCGGAGCTGACCGCCGAGTCGGCACACGAGTCCTCGGGCAACTATGGGCTGCTCGATCAGATCGCGGCGCTTGAATGGATCCAACGAAACATCGCGGCCTTCGGCGGCGACCGTGGGCGCGTGACGATCGCCGGACAATCCGCCGGCGCCATGTCGGTCAGCATGCTGATGGCCTCGCCGCGAGCCAAAGGCTTGTTCCATCGCGCCATCGGCCAGAGCGGCGGCGTCTTCGAGCCGGTACAGATCGCTCCGCAATATCTGCTCGTGAACGCCGAGCGCGATGGCAAGGAGTATGTGAGCTCACTGCGCGCGGCCTCGATCGCAGCGCTGCGCAAACGGCCCGCTGCGAACCTGCTGGAAGGAACGGCCAACAGCGTGAGTCATCCGGTCATCGAGCCCTACGTGCTGCCCACTGGGCCGTACGACGCGCTCGTTTCCGGCTCCTACAACAACGTGCCGATTCTCGTCGGCTTCAACGCCGAAGAAGCGCGTGCGCTCGTCGATGTCACGCGTGTGAAAGCAGCGACTTTCGCGGCCGACATCGAACGCAGCTTTGGCGCCCTGCCGCCACCGCTGATTGCTGCGTATCCGCACGCAACCGATGCACAGGCGCAGCAGGCCCGACTCGATCTGGAGCGCGACCTGCGCTTCGCCTGGGACGCGTGGACGTGGGGACGACTGCAGTCGGTCCACGGCCGCGCGTACTTCTACCATTTCATGCGCAGACCGCCGTTCCCCGTGGGCTCCATCCACCATGACTGGGGAGCGAGCCACTTCGCCGAGCTGTGGTACATGTTCGATCACCTGGATCAGGAACCGTGGGCCTGGTCCGCGACGGATCGGCGCCTGGCGCAGCTGATGGCGAGTTACTGGACGAACTTCGTCAAGAGCGGCGATCCGAACGGCGCAGGGTTGGCGCGCTGGCCGACCTTCGATACCGGTAACGCCCTGCACTTCTCGAACTCAGTCTTCGTCGACAGCTTGCCCGGCACCAGCAAGCTGCAAGTCTTCGATGCGGTCTATGGCGAGGTCCGGGGCAAGTCCTTCGGCAAGCCGTGAAACTCCGCCCAGCGCTTCCTGACGGTGTCGCGATAGCTGCGACTGGCGCGAATCGTGTGGCCGTCCTGCAGGATCAAGGTCGAGTCGCCGTTCGCGAGCGGCTCGATTTCCCGGACACGATCGATGGCTACGATCACTCGCCTGTGTACGCGGACGAACCGGTCCTGATCGAGCCGGCCGGCGAAGCTCTGCAACGTCCCGCGAATCAGATGCGACCGGCCGCAGACGTGCAGCGCCAGGTAGTTTCCCTGGCTTTCGATCCACTCGATGCTGGCGAGATCGACGTAGCCGAGACGTCCTCGCGTCTTGATGGGCACACGGGCCGGCTGGCTCGTCTGCGGATATCGAACCTTCACCGCATGGCTGATCGCGGCGAAGGCGCACAAACCGAATGTCACCAGCAGCCAGTTGCCTGCGAGCTCGGTGCGGACTTCGGACACCGACGGAACGATCTCCCCCATCAGCACCCATGCGGCGAGGACGCACGAAACGACGATCAACACGAAAGAGAGTGTCGCTGCACTTGCCGAATGAATCGCGATGCTGCGCCACCCTCGCGTGCCGGAGATGGGAAACCGGCGGCCCAGGGCGAGAAGCAGCGGCGCAGTCGAGCAACCCAGCAGCGCCGCACCGCAGATGCGCAAGGCCTCGTCACCGAAATCGAGTGTGTGCCCCATGCTGCCGGCATGCAGAACGTTGCCGGGCTCGAGCGCCAGCAGAAAGACGATCCAGAAGAAAAATGCGCCGCCGATACTGCGTATCCACTGAGATGACAACATGAGGCACCGCCCGCGAACGCAAGGACCCGGATACGACACCGCAGCTACCCAGAAGGTTGCGCGTATTGCGCGGCTCGTCGCTATCTTGCCCAAGGCGGCACGGGCACGCGCTCTGAAGCGCGTGCCCGTGCTCGAATAGTTTCTGCGCGACTTGCGGGCCGAGTCGGCAGATCTGCGATCGCTCAGGTCACGGCGCAGCGCAGTTGTCTGGCACCTGGAACGACTCGACGATCTGCACGCCAGCCGGAGTCACCGTGCCCTGGGCACCGACGCCGATACCGAACTGCGCAAAGGCCTGCCAGACCAGAGTGCAGTCTGTCGGCGTCGCTCCGTTCGCGACCGAGGCCAGGATGCCGTCGCGCATGTCTTCATACGCTGGAGTCGATGGCGTGAAGTTCATGCCGTCGACGACGTAGCGGAACAGCTCGTTGCGGCGGCTGTCACCGAACAGCTCGATCAGCCGCCAGATGACTGCGGCATAGATTTCGCCGTCGTTGTGGACCTCGGCACCGGTCACATTCTTATAGGTCAGCGGGTAGCCAGCATAGGGGGCTCGGCGGAATCCGGCCTCGGTGCTGGTCGCGTACTCGGCTATGCGATCGTCACCGTTGATCAGCATCGCGATGCCATCCGAATCGCCTTCGCCGATTGCACCGGCCAGCGGACCGCTCATTCCACCGATCATCCGCCAGCTGAGGCCGTGGCCGTACTCGTGGAAGACCACGTCTGAATCGAGCGCTGAATCGATCTGCAGCGGCAGTACGGCAAGTTCGCGCATGGTGACGTTCGGCGACGCGAGGGCTTTCAGCGCCGCGCCGTCGTTCTGGCTGATCATGACGGCCGGTATCCTGACCTTCGATCCCACCAGGCCCGGACCCATCGGGATGACGGCAGTGCCGCCCTGGTTGTTCGCGATGATCACCGCCACGGCCTTGGCCTTCTGCGCATTGAGTGCCTTGAGGCCGAATTCGCAGGTTCCCCGGTCGATGACCGCGATCTGGCCAGCGACAGCGGAGGTAATGGCTGTGCATCCATCGGCCGGCTCGGCAACGACGACGTTGCCGGTAATCCCCGTCTTCGTCAGCTGCTCTCCGAAGGACGCGGTCGCTGCGTTGTAGCGCGCCGCGACCGGCGAATTCACCACAACCTCGTGCGTTTCGCCGGCGCCCGTAAAGAGGAACATCTGCATTCGCGGCGCGCGACCGTCCGGAGGCGTTGCGAAGTTTGCATTGTCGGTGCCGCTGCCATCCTGTGCCTCGGCCTGCACCGCATCGCTGCCGCGGCCGCCCTTGCCGAAGTTGTCGACCTGAAAGTTGCCCGCGACCTCGGTAAAGCCGTGGCGGTACAGGGTGTCGTGGATGACGTTGTTCAGATAGAACAGATTCTGCACGGCGACTGTCTTGTTGCTCTCGGTGTTCGGCGCGGTTGCGAAGTCCACTGCCGTCACGAAGTCGCCGCTGGTCACGGGCGTGCCGCCCTTGTCCGGCTGGTTGTTCACGACCGAGTCGAGATAGGTATCGACGTTATTGCCGGAGATCTGGAACGTCGACTGGGCGCCGGCGCCGAGCCATCCGGCCGGCGATTGGACGTTGCCATTGCCCGCGCCGTTCACGATCGTCTGCGCGCCCTTCAGCGGATCCTCCACGAAAATGTTGTAAGTGTCCTTGGCCGTGCGCGACTCGACGTCCAGCACGCGCCCGTCGCCGTCCACGATCGTGTGATGCAACTGATTCGTGCGGGCAGTCCACGTCTCGACGAGCCAGCCACGCGCGAGCCGACCATCCGCCAGCGGCAGCACGACCGCGGTCGCTGTCGGTGTACCGTGAAAGAACGCGCCGCCGTTGAAGCGCGTCATGTTGCCTTCGGTTCCAGCGCTACGCAGGACGAGCGCAGTCTCAGCGGGATGCACCTTCGCGAGTGCAGCCTGCAGCGCCTGAAGTGCGTTGATCCGGCTGGGAGCCGGCGTCGACAGCGCTACGGTCCGATCGATCACCTGCACCAGCTCGCCGCGCTGATTGGTCGCTGCCTTGACGTATGCGCCGTGCAGCGACAGGCCTTCGACCTGTTGTTCCAGCCGCACGTGCTTGACGCCGTTGGCGCCAGTCGTGCGATTGGCGACTCGCAAAGAGTCCACGACGTCGGCGGCGCGACCGTGACCCCGCAGATAATTCGCAACAACCGTTTCCGGGCTCGCAGTCGATGCGGTCGTCAGTGGTTTACCTGCTTTCGCCTGTGTGACGCGCGCGGCGCTGCGGTCCAGCTCCGCGGCTCCGGCGCTGACAATCGAGAGCGCTGCGGAGACTGCCAACAGAGCCCCGAGTTGTTTCTTCAATAGCTTATGGATTTGCATGACTCCCCCTGTGTCGCGACCTGCCGGCGGCGGATCGGATGGCGAGCGTACGACGCCTGCGCGCGTCGTCAATTACTCCGAAGGGGGTATCTCGATCGACTATGGGCTGCGAGCAACACTATGTTGAATCAGCCAGGCGCCCAACAGACCGAAGTACTCCGCGGACTGGGGCGCCTCTCGCGTCGAGAGCACTGGATCGATCTGATCGGCAGCAGAGACAGACGTCGCCATCGCGTGATCCGCGCCGGCTATCACGGTCAATGCGATATTGGGATGCCGTGCGGCGCTCGCCCGCAAACGATCGATCGACACCTGTGCCGGCACCCACGGGTCCGCCGATCCGTAGATGATCAACGCCGGCTGTTTGACTGCATCCAGCGTCGCAAGCGGATCGTGCTTCATCTCTTTCGCCCAGCGTGACTCGGACGGATCCTTGAAAGTCCTGCCGACGTAGATGAGATCGAACCATGGCGCCGTGGAGGCGGCATCCAGAATCTTCTGCGTGCTCGCACGGTCGCGCTTGCCTCGCATGAAGTCATCGATCGCGGTGCGCGTCGCCACCGCCTGATCGATGTCTGCCTGCGAATAGCCCTTGATCCGCAGAATGTTCGCGACCGCGAAGTTCATCTGCACATCCGGCGTGGTCATCGGTGCCGAGATCGAAACGACGAATGCAGCCTGCGAACTTCTGGACGCGGCGAGCAGTGAGAGCCAGCCGCCCTGACTGAGTCCCCAGAAGCCGATCCGCGCCGGGTCGATGGCCGGGTCCCGCGCCAGCAAGCGCTGAGCGGCGATTCCGTCATCGGCCAGGGTCGTGTAGTCGCTGTCCTCGAGCTTGCCGCCGGACCGGCCACTGCCACGCCGATCGAAGACGAACACCGCGATTCCCAACGGCGGGAGCATCTCGACGAGATGACGATAAAGGGGATTGTCGCGTGTGGGCGCGGATGCCGCGTGGAACGCAATGATTGCCGGAAGCCGGCGTTGCGTCTGTGGCGCGTAGAGTGTGCCGCTCAGAGTAACGGTGCCGCTCTGAAATGCGATCTCACGCTGAGCAACCTGCGTGCTCGGCTGTGCACTCCACGCCGGCGCCGCCGAATCCGCGCCGCTCTGAGCGCTGGCATCGGACTGCACGAGCGCGGCGAGCACCGCCACGATGAATCCTTTGATAACTCCGCCAGTGTCCACGCACGCCCTCCGCAAAAGGGATGGACCATACTGCGGGCGAAGACCAAGGTGCAATGGCTCGCGGGCTATCGTTGGAACCTGGACAAGCGATCGTAGCTGCTGACGATGGCCTCGAGCGCCGGAGGCGAGATCACATCTTCCAGGCGTGAGAACCCCGCGGGCGCACGACGCTCGACCTCATCGATCACTCTCTCCGGACCGCCGGCTCGATTGCGCACGACGATCTCGCTCGTCGCCGACAGACGCTCGCGCTCATAGGCCTGCAACGCATCGCCGGGATCGGCGTGCTTGATCAGCTGCTCTGCGAGCGTGGTGGCATCCAGGATCGCCTGCCCCGCGCCGTTGGAACCCATCGGATACATCGGATGTGCCGCGTCTCCCAGCAGCGTCACGCGTCCGCGGGTCCAGTACGGCAGCGGATCACGATCGCACATTGGGAACTCGAAGCTTTCCGGCGTCGCCATGACGAGGGCCTCGTGATCGATGAGCTGCACGCGGAAATGCTCGACGTGTCGTTGCAGGTCGCTGCGATGAGCAGGTCGTGACCATTCCTGCCGACCGGGCGGCGGATCGTTGGCTCGGCCGGTGAGCACGCAGATTGCCCAGTTGGTGAGCCGGGTGCGCGGGCTCGAACCCGGCGCGATCGGGTACACCACCAACTTTGCATCGACGCCGCCGGCGATGATCATCGAGCTGCCGCTGCCGAACACCGGCCACTCGGTCGCTCCACGCCACATCGTGATCCCGTTCCAATGAGGCGCGCCTTCGTTTGGGAACAGCGACGCGCGCACAGTCGAATGGATGCCGTCGGCGCCGATGAGAACGTCCCCGCGCGTTGCCGCTACATCGTTGCCGCTCAGGTCGACAAATCGGGCGCAAACTCCCGCCGCATCCTGCTCGAAGCCCAGCAGCCGACGGCCCGCTTGCACGGCTGCGACGCCGAGCCGCTCGCGCACGGCCTGCAGCAGCATTCCCTGCAGCTTGCCGCGATGAACGCTGAACTGGGGGACCGCGAAACCGGCGTTGAGCCCACAGCGTCGGCGCATGATCTGCGGGCCGAGCCGATGCGCGTAGCAAAGATCCTGCGTGCGAATTCCGATCTCGTCGAGCCGCTCCAGCAGCGCGAGCTCAGCCAATTCCTTGACAGCATGGGGCAGCAGATTGATGCCTACGCCCAACTCGCGTATCGGGTCACTCTGTTCGTAGACCGTGCAATCGATGCCCTGCCGGTGCAGCCGCAAGGCTGTAACGAGACCGCCGATCCCCGCACCGACAATGATCGCACGCATGGGTCCACCTCCCGGAGTTCATGGGCAGGTGGGTCTACGCCGCAGCGGGCCAGAGGTGACGCGCGCGGCGTGAATTTTCAGCTCTGACGCTTCAGCCGTTCCTGTAGACGTAGCTGTAGGCATTGATTGCCGGGACGCCACCCAGATGTGCGTAAAGCACTCGGGAGCCGGCTGGAAAGAATCCATTGCGCACCAGATCGATCAACCCCTGCATCGACTTCCCCTCGTACACGGGGTCCGTGATCATGCCTTCCGTTCGTGCGCACAGCCGCATGGCTTCATTGGTCTGCTCGGACGGCACGCCATAGGCAGGATAGGCGTAATCCTCTTTCAGGATGACGTCCTCGGCCGTGAACTCGCGACGCAGCTCGATCAGGGCGCTCGTTGCGTTGGCAATGCTCAGCACCTGCTCCTTGGTGCGCTGTGGAGTACCGGAAGCATCAATGCCGATCACGTTGCGCTCGCGTCCGTCCTTGGCGAAACCAACCAGCATGCCTGCGTGGGTCGAGCCCGTGACCGTACAGACCACGATGGCGTCGAACCGAATGCCCATCTGGGCTTCCTGCTGCCGCACTTCCTCGGCAAATCCCACGTAGCCGAGCCCACCGTACTTGTGCACTGACGCCCCCGCTGGAATGGCATAGGGCCGCCCGCCGGCCTCACGGACCTCTTGCAGCGCTCGCTCCCAGCTCTCACGAATGCCGATATCGAACCCCGCGTCGACCAGCTCCACGTGGGCGCCCATCAGGCGACTCATCAGGATGTTGCCGACGCGATCGTAGACGGCATCGTTGAACGGCACCCAGCTCTCCTGGACCAGGCGACACTTCATGCCGAGCTTCGCCGCGACCGCGGCGACTTGTCGCGTGTGGTTCGATTGCACTCCGCCGATGCTGACCAGCGTGTCCGCCTTCGCCGCTATCGCATCGGGAACGATGTACTCGAGCTTGCGCAGCTTGTTGCCGCCGCAGGCGAGTCCCGAGTTGCAGTCATCGCGCTTGGCGAACAAGGCGACCTTGCCGCCCAGGTGAGCCGACAACCTTTCCAGCTTCTCGATGGGCGTCGGGCCGAAGGTCAGTGGATAGCGCGCAAACTTCTCGAGCATGGCGGGCCTTCAACGCGTTGGGATGGGTGCTGGCAGCGTAGTGCAGCGCGCTTGAAATGGGGTTTTATTTTTCCGCTCGGCTCTACTATCTTCTCTCATCAACGAGCTTGATACTCAATAGTTCTTGCACTCTACCCAGGTTATTTGGGAGCTTCTTTCATGACTGCGCAGCTCGACGACATCGACCGCAAGCTGCTGCGGCTGCTGCAGCGGGATGGCCGACTGAGCAATTCCGCCCTCGCCGCCAAGCTGAAACTGAGCGAGGCCACCTGTCATCGGCGCATGCAGCGGCTGTTCGAGGACGGCGTCGTGCAATCCGTGCGCGCTCTGGTGAACCCGAAGTCCGTTGAGCGGGATACGATCGTGCTGGTCGGCGTCGTGCTCGACCGATCGACTCCGGAAAGTTTCGGCGCGCTCGAGACAGCCGTGCAGAAGTTGCCGGTGGTCCTCGATTGCTACGTGGTGGCCGGCGACTTCGACTACTTCCTGAAAGTTCGCGTGCGGGATCTGCATGACTTCAACCGGCTGCACAGCAAGACGCTGCTCACTCTGCCCGGGGTCCGGCAGATCCGCACGTTCTTCGTGCTGAAGGAAGTCATCGACGATGCGCCACTCGAGTTCTAGAGCGTGTGGATTTCGCTGCGCGCTTCGCCTTCTTCTTCGATCGGGCTCTTTCCGGCAGCACCTTGCCGCCCGTCTCGCGATTCCACTCCTCGTAGGTCTCGGGCTTGATCTTCCCCTCGACCAGCAGCTGCGCGAATTTGCGACGTTGCGCCTTGCTCTTGAACGGCATGAGCAGTGTCCCTCACTCCTTGTCCTCTTCCGCCTGGGCGCGATTGGTGAAGTGCGCGTTGCCCAGTCCCGTCCCGATCGTCATCACCGCCCAATGCTTCACATCCTGCATCCAGGGCAGCTCGCTCAGTCCCTGCACGACGGCGTTGTTGTGCATGACGACGACAGTCTCGTGATCGCCGATCTTCGGTAGCGCGTCACGCAATCGGTGGGGCAGATTGAAGCCTTTCGCCTCCCAATTGCCCGGCAGGTTCTGGCCGCCGCGCTCGATCGAGCCGTCCGCTCGTATCACGCCGGGACAGCCGATGCCGATGAACGGAGCCAGCGTCAAGCCGTCCTTGCCCGCTCGCTTCACGAGATCGGCCAGGAACTCGATGAGCTGTTCCACTGCATCCTCGCGCTTGGGCGCGTCGTCGCAGTGCCGCCAGAGCTCCAGGCGGTGAACGCTCGCATCGGACAGATCTCGCTTCTTCTTTCTATGGAACTCGACGATGCCCGCGCGGATGTTGCTGCCGCCGATATCGACCGCGAGGATGCTGTCGTGGCCGGCGAGTATCCATGAGGGGACGAGATGGACGCTGCCAATGAGACCTGCGTGATCGGGTGCATGCCGGATCGGGCGCAGATCGACCGCGTGGCCGCGGGCCTTCAAGGCCACGCTGGTGCGACCGATGGCCAGCTCGCCGATGCGGCTTTGGCGCAGGCCTCCTCCCACGGCGATGCGCTCGACATCCTTCCACTCCTTGAGACGCAGGAAGCGCCGGATGACCGCTGCAAATTCCTGCGCAAACTCCTCGATGGCGCTGTGAACCATGCCGGCAGCTTCCGGGTCGCCCTCGATCAGCAGCTTGTCGAGCTGCTTCTTGCTGATCTCCTCGCTGGGTTGTTCGCCCAGCGGATCCTCGCCCATCTTGCGGACCCGCTCGCGCCAATCATCGAGGATCGCCTGAAAAGCCCGCTTGCTTGCCCGGTCGCCTACGAACCCGTCTGGCGTACGCAGCTCGGCGTTGTAAGCGTCCACGGTCACGTGGCTGAGTGTCTCGGCACCGTGCGCCAGCAGGTGAGGGGCAGGTGATTCCGCGGTGTCGTCGGCCATTGATGTCGCTCGAGCCATGGACCGGTATGGAATACGCAGCCACGCTCCGGCGTTCCCTGGATACCTTCACTGAGCCCTAAAGCTTGCGCCGCCGCCTGCCGATACAGGACTATGGATCCGCCTGGCCTTGGCGAGGGTCAGGGCAGCGGGGCATGAAACCAAAACGAGTACACTGGCGCGCCGATCGACCGATGCTGCACGGCATTCTGGCCGGCTGCACGATCCTCGCTATTGCATCGCTGGGTCTGTTCTATACCTGGCACGCCGCTCGCGAAGGACAGCTGCGCGCTATTCAATCGGAGCTGCTGCAACTGGCCCGCGTCGCAGCCACGCAGGTGGACGGCGACGCGCATCGAACGATGAAGTCCAATGCGCAGGCAGGCAGTCCGGAGCATCTGAAGCTGCTCCAGCCGCTCGTGGCATTTCACAAGGCCACGGCCGACGTCATCTACGTCTACACGGCCATCCTTCAGGGCGAGCAGATCTACTTCGTGCTGGGTACGGACTACCTCTATCGAGCGGTGCAGGACGACCTGCCGCCCGACCCGATCATGGAGCCGTACAACACGGCGGACCCGGCGCTGCGCCACGCGCTGGAATTTCACGAACCCGCCGTCAACGATCATCCGGTGCAGGAAGCCCTGCGCAGTTACATGAGCGCGTACGCACCCTTCTTCGACTCGAAGGGCGAGTTCGCCGGCGTCGTCGGCATCGACATGTGGGTCCACCACTTCGATGCCCGACTTGCCGTCATTCGCCGCGCCGGCCTGACGGCGTTCGCGGCGGTGACGCTCCTGTCGCTCCTCGCCGGCTACATGACGTTCCGGCTCAGCCGCGCAGTGCGACGTGCGCGCCGGCGCGACCGCATCGTCAGGCGCAAGCTCGCCCATGCGAAGTCGCAGGCCGAAGTGCAGGCCGAGCGCGCCGAATCCGGATCCCGAGCGAAGAGCGAGTTCCTCGCGATGATGAGCCATGAGATCCGCACGCCGATGAACGGCGTGCTGGGATTCGCGAATCTGCTCATGGACACCCGGCTCGACAGCGAGCAGCGCGAGTTCGTGGAGAACATCCGCTGCTCGGGCGACGCGCTGCTGACGATCATCAATGATGTGCTCGACTACTCGAAGATCGAGGCCGGCAAGCTCAGCGTCGACAACATGGAGTTCAACCTCCGCTCGGTCTGCGGCGAGGTCCGGTCACTGTTGCAACCCAGTGCAGCCGCGAAAGGGCTGGCGCTCAACCTGCATTTCGCCCCGTCCACGCCGGAGAACCTCATCGGCGATCCGGTCCGGGTACGGCAGATCCTGCTGAATCTGGTCGGCAACGCCATCAAATTCACGACCTCGGGCTCCGTCAGCATCGAGGTGTCGCCGGGCGACCCGGATCAGGTCCGCGTCAACGTGATCGATACCGGTATCGGCGTTGCCGCCGATCAGCTCGACAAGCTCTTCGAGCGATTCACGCAAGGTGACGCTTCGATCACGCGTCGTTACGGCGGCACCGGCCTCGGGCTCGCGATCAGCAAGAAGCTGATCACGCTCATGGGCGGCGAGATCTCCGCACGCAGCGAGCCAGGCAAGGGATCGGTTTTCTGGTTTACGCTGCCGGTACGCGCGCCGCTCAACTCATCGACGCGGATCGCAGCGCCGGTACCGCGGGCGCCGCAACCTCCGCCCGTACAACGAAGCGCAGGCGGACGTCTCCTGCTGGTCGAAGACAACGTGGTCAATCAGAAAGTGGCCATGCGCATGCTGGTCAAGATGGGCTACGAAGTCGATCTCGCGGAGGATGGACGGCAGGCACTGGAACGGCTGGCCGCCGTGCGCTACGACGCAGTCCTGATGGATTGCCAGATGCCGGAGATGGACGGCTATCAGGCCACGCGTCACATCCGCGACCCCTCCTCCGCAGTCCTCGATCACGACGTGCCGGTGATTGCAATGACCGCCAACGCCTTCGCGGAAGATCGCGACCGCTGTCTTGCCGCCGGCATGAACGACTTTCTGTCGAAGCCCGTCGACCGCTCGACGCTGGCGCAGATGCTCGAGAAGTGGCGCGTCAGCCGGGTCGCCTGAGATGACTAGGATCCGCTGGCTACCGCCGGTGCGACTCCCTTCTTGATGAAACTTCCGGCCTTGTCGAACGTCGTCGCCTGGATGGAAAACAGATCCAGGACGGTATCGAACACGTCCGACTGCTGATATTCCGGCCGCGCGACGATCGAAATCGGTATCGACGATTTCACGATCATCGGAACCTCCGCCTGCTCGGCCGGCAATGACATTCCCGGCGGCATCCCATGGAACATCACGCCGTTCTCCATCAAGGATTCGCCGTGGTCGGAGAGATAGATGAAGACATACGGAACCCGGGAGCTGTCGAGCGCCTGAATCGCCCGCCCGACGACATTGTCGACGTAGAGGATCGTGTTGTCGTATGAGTTGTACAACTGCTCGACGGAACACTCGTTCGCCACGTCCGCATCGGTGCACATCGGCTCGAATCGCTGAAACTCGGGCGGGTATCGGTCGCTGTAGATCGGTCCGTGACTACCGCCGCCCAGGTGCAGCACGACGAATCGGTAACCGGATGTGTAGGTGCCGATATTCTCCTGCAGCAGCGGGATGACGTCTTCGTCGTAGCACTTGCCGCCGTGACCGCAATTGCTGACTTTCGTCTCGCCGACCGCCGAACAATTCTCATACAGCGTGTAGTTGACGTAACACACGGTCGGTATCCCCGCCTTCGAGGTGATAGTCGTCAGCTTGACGTCGCTCTTCTGCAGAATCTTCGGCAACGCATACAGAGTCGACGCTCGCGTCGCGAGTGCATCGAGGAGATGGAGCCCCGCGACGTTCTCGAGGACCGGATTCGTCTTGCGTCGCTGGTAGCCGTAGATGCTGAAGTTCCTTCTTCGCGAAGACTCTCCCACAGCAAGGACAACCACCAGGTTGTCCGGCGCCGTAACGCGCGCGGCAATCTCTACGTCCTGCTCGCTTCTTTGCAGATAGGGCTTGAGCGACTTGGAAGCCGCATTGATCGAGCCCGAAATGATGTTGATCGGCACGAGCGAATAGACGATGTATTTGTTCGACACGTTGCCAGCGCGAAGAATGGCGTTGTACTCGACGTACAGACAGGCCAGGGCGATGCAGAAGGCGACCGAGATCAGCTGCAGCGAACCCAACAGATACCGTCCCCGGGGCTGAAACGTGATGTCCGCCGACAGAGTGATCAGCACGGGCAGGACGATCAGGAACACGACGTACGGGATCATCTGCAGCGACAAGAGTTGGCCGACTTCCGTCAAATCCGTGTGCACGGTGTTCTGAACCATCGAGCTGTCGATGGCCACGCCGTATTTTGCAATGAAGTAGGTACCGGCGGCGGCCAGGATCGTCAGCAGGATAGCGAATGGCTTGATCGTCCGGCGATGCGCCAGGAGGGTGAAGAAAGCCGTAAACAGGGACAGTCCCGCGAGCAGGTAGGCAGTCAGCGCGGCGTAATCGAGTGAGTCGCCGTGACGAAACCACCTGGACAACTTGTCCATGTTGATCGTATTGCAGAGCGCATAGAGCGCTATCGAGAACCCAAGGGAAAACCTGAGGTGGGAGGTCTGGAATCTCAGTCTCGAATTCAACAATGCCGGCTCTCCTGGAATTTGCCGGGCGACTATAGCGTCAACTGCCCTGCAGTTGCGGACTGCCTGTGTGATTTGCAGCGCCGCGATTGATTTCCGCGCCCCCGCCGTCTAACGGCAACTATCGAGCAGATGCCCTGGGGGAGTCGGGTATGCGATGCATTATCTGAAGCGCAGGCAAATTCGAACAATTCTCGCCTGCTTCGTAGCCTCTTCGCTGCTGCTCGCGGTGTTTCCGCACGTCGACATCTACATCTCGCGACTGTTCTTTGACGGAAGCTTCTACCTGGCGCGGCAATGGTGGACGACTCTCATGCACGAGAGCATGGGCTATTTTCTGTACCTCTGTCTGGGTTCAGTCGTCGCACTCTATGCCTGGAACAAGCTATCGAAACGCAGCTGCTGCGGAGTCGACGGCAAGACAGTCGTGTATCTGCTTCTGGTCCTGATTGTCGGAGCCGGCCTGACCGTCAATGTGGTTTTCAAAGACAATTTCGGACGCGCGCGGCCCAGAGATATCGTGGAGTTTGGCGGATCCAGGCACTACACGCCGCCTTTCGTCATCAGCGGCGAATGCGGCACGAACTGCTCTTTCTCGTCAGGCGAAGCGGCCGGCGGCTTCTTTCCCCTTGCTCTGCTGATGGCATTGAGCAGACGACGCGCACTGTTGTTGGCCGCAGCGGCTGGCTTTGGAATCTTCGTGTCGTTCTGCCGCATTGCCAGCGGCGCGCACTTCTTTTCGGATACGGTGGTTTCGTTCTTCGTGATGCTGATCGTCGCGGACGTCCTGTACTTTTATCTCGCAATCAGTTCAACGCCGGCTTTGGCGACGTCGGAGAGGCCTGCACCGCCACTGCCTGCGTGAGCGACGATCTGCCTGCGCATGCGCGGGTCCCAGTAACGCCGCAGATGATTCGCGACGTTCTCCGCGGCTTTCGGCGGATCTTCTCCGGCAAAGAACGCGGCGATCTCGTTCACCATCTCGACGAGATGTTGGGGATCCATCGGCGTCAGCCCCGCAACCGCTGCGGATGGGAATACACGACGTGGCGATCCGCGCGCGCAAAGCCAACGAGTGTCAAACCGGTCTCCCCGGCGAGATCGATCGCCAAAGCCGTCGGCGCGGACACTGCGACGACCAGGGATACGCCGACCGTCGCCGCCTTCTGCACCATCTCGTAGCTCGCACGACTGGTGATGATGAGATAGCCGCGGCTCATGTCTGTCCCGGCCCGCGCAAGAGCGCCGATGACTTTGTCCAGTGCGTTGTGCCGGCCGACATCTTCGCGAACGACCTGGATGCCTTTCCCGGGCAGCGCCCAGGCCGCCGCGTGCACGCTTCCCGTCTTTTGATTCAGCGGCTGCAGCGTGTGCAATCTCGCAAGCTCGGCATGCAGCTCGGCGCTCGTGACGCGAACTCCTTCGCGCACCGCGGCCGGATGTCGAATCGCCTCTTCGATGCTCTCGACGCCGCAAAGGCCGCAGCCCGTGCGGCCCGTCAGATTGCGCTGGCGCTGCAGAATCTTCGAAAGGCGCTCACCGGTTATGTTCAGGTGTACGGCCAGAGCGTCGCCTTCCCCGACCAGCTCGACGCCGCGAATCTCATCGGCAGCGCCGACGATCCCTTCACTCAACGTGAAGCCGACGCCGAAGTCCTCCAGATCCGCAGGCGAGGCGAGCATCACCACGTACGGCAACCGGTAATAGTGAAGGGCGACGGGACGCTCATCCGCGACGTAGTCGGTTGCAGACTCGACGGCGCCAGCGTGCTCGCGCTGCACGCTGACTTCGCGAACCGGCTCAGGTCTGAGTGACACGATCGGCTCTGAGGACGCGTTGCCGCTGGGCGATCTCGCGGAACCGCTGCTGCCACAGCGCAGGCTGCGTGACCTTGATGACCTGCACAGCCGTGACCTTGTACTCCGGACAGTTGGTGGCCCAATCCGAGTTCTCGGTCGTCACCACGTTCGCGCCCGACTCCGGAAAGTGGAACGTCGTGTACACGACGCCAGGCTGTACACGATCGGTCACGAGCGCTCGCATCACAGTGTCGCCAGCGCGGCTTGCCACGCCGACCCAATCGCCGGTACCGACGCCTCGCGTCTCGGCGTCGTGCGGATGGATCTCCAGTCGATCTTCGTCGTGCCATACGACGTTCTTCGTGCGTCGTGTCTGCGCGCCGACGTTGTACTGGCTCAGCACGCGGCCGGTCGTCAGCAGCAAGGGATAGCGGCTGGTCGTGCGTTCGGTGGTCGGCACGTACTCGGTCACGAAGAACTTGCCCTTGCCGCGCACGAATTCTCCGATGTGCATCGTCGGCGTGCCGTCGGGCGCGCGCTCGTTGCACGGCCACTGGATGCTGCCGAGCCGATCGATCTTGTCGTAGCTCACGCCGTGGAAGGTCGGCGTCAGCGCCGCGATCTCATCCATGATTTCCGATGGATGCGAATAGTGCATGGGATAGCCGAGCGCATTCGACAGGCGCACGGTGACCTGCCAGTCCTCCAGGCCAGCGAGCGGCTGCATCACCTTGCGCACGCGCGAAATGCGTCGCTCCGCGTTCGTGAACGTGCCGTCCTTCTCGAGGAAGGAAGACCCCGGCAGGAACACGTGCGCATACTTCGCCGTCTCGTTCAGGAACAGGTCCTGGACGACGATACACTCCATCGCGGACAAGGCCGCCGTGACATGCTGAGTGTTCGGATCCGACTGCGCCATGTCCTCGCCCTGGACGTACAGACCCTTGAATGTGCCATCCAGCGCTGCTTCGAACATGTTCGGGATCCGCAGCCCCGGCTCCGGCTCCAGCGCAACGCCCCACACGGATTCGAACAGCGCGCGCGTGGCCCGATCCGAAATGTGCCGATAGCCGCTGAGCTCGTGCGGGAACGAGCCCATGTCGCACGATCCCTGCACGTTGTTCTGGCCGCGCAACGGGTTCACGCCGACACCTTCGCGACCGAGATTGCCGGTCGCCATGGCGAGATTGGCAATGCACATCACCATCGTCGTTCCCTGGCTGTGCTCAGTTACGCCGAGGCCGTAGTAGATCGCAGCGTTACCGGCTTTCGCGTACAGGCGCGCGGCCGCGCGCACCTGCTCGGCCGGGACTCCGGTTGCATCGGCCGTCGCTTCCGGGGAACGGTCGGGATGCGCAACGAACGCTTTCCATTTCTGGTAAGACGGCTGCTCGCATCGCTCCGCAATGTAGGACTCGCGCGTGAGTCCCTCGGTCACGACGACGTGCGACATTGCGTTCATCAGCGCGACGTTCGTTCCGGGACGCAGCTGCAGGTGGTAGTCCGCCTGTACGTGCGGCGCGCGCACGATCGCGATGCTGCGCGGATCTGCGACGATGAGATGTGCGCCTTGACGCAGCCTTTGTTTCAGCTGCGAGGCGAAGACCGGATGACCCTCGGTCGGATTCGCTCCGATCAGGAGAACGACATCCGTTTTCGCGAGCGAGGTAAAGGCCTGGGTACCGGCTGATTCACCGAGGGTGTGCTTCAAGCCATAGCCGGTCGGCGAATGGCACACACGGGCGCAGGTGTCCACGTTGTTGTTGCCGAACGCAGCACGGACGAGCTTCTGGACCAGATACGCTTCTTCGTTCGTGCAACGAGACGAAGTAATGCCGCCGACGGAATCGCGCCCGTAGTTCGCCTGCAGCCGCTTGAACTCGCTCGCCGCGTATTGGAGCGCCTCGTCCCAGCTCACTTCGCGCCACGGATCGGTGATCTTCGCGCGGACCAGCGGCGTGCGGACACGATCCTCGTGCGTCGCGTAGCCATAGGCGAACCGGCCCTTGACGCAGGCGTGACCATGATTTGCCTTGCCGTCGCGATCGGGCGCCATGCGCACGACCGTCTCCCCTTTCATTTCGGCCTTGAACGAACATCCCACGCCACAGTACGCACACGTCGTCGTCACTGCGCGATCGGGAACGGAGCGTGCAACGAGAGTCTTTTCCTGTAGCGCAGTGGTGGGACACGCTTCGATACAGGCGCCGCAGGACACACACTCCGAAGCGACGAAGCTCTCGTTCTGGCTCGCGACGACCCGCGAGGCGAATCCGCGTCCCTCGATGGTCAGCGCGAATGTGCCTTGCACCTCGTCGCACGCGCGCACGCACCGCGAGCACACGATGCATGCATTGGGATCGAACTGGAAATAGGGATTGCTGTCGTCGACAGCTGCGCCAACGTGGCGAGCGCCATCGGCGCCGTAACGGTTCTGCGTGCAACCGACTCGCTGCGCCATCGCCCTGATCTCGGTGCGCACCGGCGCCTGGTCGCTGACGAGCTCGGCCGGATGATCCGAGAGATAGAGCTCCATCACGCCGCGGCGCAGGCGTTCGAGCGTCTCGCTCTGCGTCTTGACCTTCATTCCCTGCGCGACCTCGGTGGTGCAGGACGCTGGATAGCCTTTGCGACCTTCGATTTCGACGAGGCAAAGACGGCACGAGCCGAACGCCTTGAGCGTATCAGTGGCGCAGAGTTTTGGAATCTGCGTGCGGGCGATTGCCGCGGCACGCATTACCGACGTGCCGGCAGGGACCGTCACCGCGCGGCCATCGATTTCGAGCGTGACCGACTCCGTCGCTTGGCTGGGCGGAGTTCCGAGGTCGTAGTGATCCAGGGAAAACATGGAAAGCTACCTCATGGGAGGTTTGAAGAAATCGTCCTTGAAGTGGCGCAACGCACTGCGCACGGGGAACGGCGTCAGGCCGCCCAGGCCGCACAGCGATCCCTCCGCCATCGTCTCGCAGAGATCTTCCAGCAGCCGCAGATTTTCCTGCCGATCGACTCCGTTGCGAATACGGTCGATCACCTCGACGCCGCGCGTCGACCCGATGCGGCACGGCGTGCACTTGCCACAGGATTCTATCGCACAGAATTCCATCGCAAATCGCGCCATGCGCGCCATGTCGACCGTATCGTCGAAAGCGACGATGCCGCCATGACCGAGTAGCGCGCCAATGCCGCTCAGCGCCTCGTAATCGATGACCGTTTCGAATTGCGAAGCAGGAATGTAGGCGCCCAGCGGGCCACCGACCTGGACCGCGCGGATTGGACGACCCGAAGCCGAGCCGCCGCCGTAGTCGTACAACAGTTCTCGCAAGCTGACGCCGAACGCGCGCTCGACGAGACCGCCGCGCTTGATGTTGCCGGCAAGCTGGATGGGCACCGTGCCGCGCGAGCGACCGACGCCGTAATCGCGATAGAACTCTGCGCCGCGGCGGAGAATGATCGGCACGCTCGCGAGCGAGATCACATTGTTGACGATCGTGGGGCGGCCGAAGAGGCCCTTGACTGCGGGCAATGGCGGCCGCACGCGAACTTCCCCGCGGCGGCCCTCCAGGCTCTCGAGCATCGAGGTCTCTTCGCCGCAGATGTAGGCGCCGGCGCCCAACCGCACTTCGAGGTCGAAGCGACGGCCGCTGCCCGCGACATCTTTGCCAAGGTATCCGGCGGCATAGGCCGCCTGAATGGCTTCAGCCAGGGTGCGCTCGGCGTGCGGATATTCGACGCGCAGGTAAATGTAGCCTTGGGTCGCACCCGTGGCGAACGCAGCGATCGTCATGCCTTCGATCAGCGAGAACGGATCGCCTTCCATCAGCATGCGGTCCGCGAACGTGCCCGAATCGCCTTCGTCCGCATTGCACGTCACATACTTCTGCGGCGACGGCGTATCGAGGACCGTCTTCCACTTGATCCCCGTAGGAAAAGCGGCGCCGCCGCGACCGCGCAGTCCCGACTCGGTGACGACTTGCACGATCTCGTGCGGCTGCAGGCCCAGCGCCTGGCGCAAGCCTTCGTATCCGCCGTGCTGCAGGTAGTCGGTCAGACTGGTCGGCTCGATGATGCCCACGCGTTCGAACGTCAATCGCTGTTGACTCGCGAGGTAGGGAATTTCCTCGACGCGACCGAGCTGCAGAGGGTGCGCGCCGCCGCGCAGGAAGTCGGCCGCGAAAAGACCGGCAACGTCGCGATCCGTCACGGGGCCATAGCCGTAGCGTTCGGAGCCGACCACGATCTCCACGAGCGGCTCGAGCCAGCACATGCCGCGTGTGCCGTTGCGCTTGAGAATGATGTCGATGCCGCGAGACTGCGCTTCACGAGCGATCATCGTCGCGACGCGGTCCGCTCCGACGGACAACGCGGCCGCGTCCTTGGGAACGTAGACCACAGTGCTCATAGATCGCCGTCACACGCTGCTAGCAGGGCGTCGAGCTGCTCGGGAGAAACGCGACCGAACAGCTCGTCATCGATCATCACGGCCGGCGAGCAGGCGCAATTGCCGAGGCAGTACACAGGCTCCAGTGAGCATGCGCCGTCGGGCGTCGTCTCGTGAAACTCGATCCCCAGCCTTTGTCGCGCATGTTGCGCCAGCTGGTCCGCTCCCATCGCCTGACATGATTCGGCCCGGCAGATCTGAATCACGTGGCGGCCCGGCGCAGCTCGTCGAAAGTGGTGATAGAAGCTGAGGACTCCGTGCACCTCCGCCCGCGAAAGGTTCAATCGCTCGGCGATGTACGGCACGGCGTCTTCCGGAATGAACCCGAGCCTGCGTTGCACCGCGTGTAACACGAGCAACAGTGGGCCGGGTACATTCGCGTACTCATCGAGGATGTCGTTGAGCTCAGCGGCAGACACCCGGCTGAGGGTAGCATTCCTGGTGGATCGCTGGCCATGCGGCGGCCTGGATGGCGCGGAGGAACTCGATGACAACAGGAAAAGTAGCGGTTATTACTGCTGGTGGCAGCGGAATGGGTGCCGCGGCAGCAAAGCGCCTTGCAGCAGACGGTTTTCACGTCGGTATTCTTTCCTCATCGGGAAAAGGCGAAGCCCTGGCCGGGCAACTCGGCGGCGTCGGTGTGACGGGCACCAACCAGTCCATCCAGGACCTGCAGAACCTCGTTACCAGAGTGATGACGCAATGGGGTCGTATCGATGTACTGGTCAACAGCGCCGGTCACGGACCGCGCGCCCAGATCCTCGATATCTCCGACGAGGATTGGCACCGCGGCCTCGATACCTATCTGCTGAACGTAATCCGGCCGACTCGCCTCGTCACTCCAATCATGCAGAAGCAGCGTTCCGGCGTGATCATCAACATTTCGACCGCCTGGGCATTCGAGCCCACTGCGAGCTTTCCGACGTCCGCGGTTTTCCGTGCCGGCCTGGCGTCCTTCAGCAAGATCTTCGCGGACACCTACGCTCGGGACAACATCCGCATGAACAACGTGCTGCCCGGCTGGATCGACAGTCTGCCGGCAACGCAAGAGCGTCGTGCCAGCGTCCCGCTGCAGCGCTATGGAACGAGCGAAGAGATCGCCGCCACCATTGCCTTTCTGGCATCGGACGGCGCCGCCTACATCACGGCGCAGAACATCCGTGTGGATGGGGGACTGACCCGATCCGTGTAAGCGGCGAGCTCCGGAGAACAAGGTGAAACAAACTATCGGCTATGTCGCGCTGGTCGTGCGCGATTACGACGAGGCGATCAGGTTCTACGTCGAGACGCTCGATTTCGTGCTGGTCGAAGACACCTTCATCGAATCGCAGAACAAGCGATGGGTCCTGGTGGCGCCTGCCGGCGCAACCGAGACTCGGCTGCTGCTGGCACGAGCAGTGGGTCCGGAGCAGGAGTCGCGGATCGGCAACCAGACTGGCGGACGTGTATTTCTGTTTCTCCACACCGATGACTTCTGGCGAGACTTCCGGCGCTACAAGGAGCGGGGTGTCGTTTTCGTCCGCGAGCCGAAAGAAGAGAGCTACGGTACGGTTGCTGTGTTCCACGACCTGTATGGGAACCAATGGGATCTGTTGCAGCTTAGATAAGCTCCTCAGATGTAAGCACTTTCTGCGGTCGCCGCTTCCCTGCGTCGCCGGGCTCGAAGGGCTCTCGAGCGCAACTTCGATAAACTCCGCCCGGGAAGTACCACTTGGCGGGGACGTGACATGAAGGGTCTTCGGCTCATGATCGCCAGCGTTTCGCTGGCCCTTGGGTTGAGCTTGAGCTCGTGCGCCGAGATGTCGCAGATCCTGGAATCAGGTGCAGGGAGTGCCGGTCAACCTGACCAGGCTGCTCTGACGCGCGCGGTGAAGGAGTCGCTGGAACTGGGCAGCAGCCGCGCAGCGGATCTGCTGTCCAAGACAGGCGGGTATCAGAACAGTTCGAGATATCGCATCAAGTTGCCCGAGGCAGTTCAGCCGCTAGCCACGCGGCTGCGCCAGTTCGGCCTGGGTGGGCAAGTCGATCGAATCGAAGCACTCATGAATCAGGGCGCCGAGCACGCGGCAGTCGAGGCGAAAGCAGTCTTCATCAATGCCGTGCGAGGCATGACAGTTACTGACGCCATGGCCATCGTGCGAGGTGGCAACACGGCCGCGACCGACTATTTCCGCCAGCGCACCGAAGCCGATCTGCGGCAACGATATCTGCCGATCATCAAGAGCAACCTGCAGCAGGTCGGTTTCTACAACCAGTATCAGCAACTGCTAACCGCCTACAAGCGACTGCCGCTCGCCGACAAGCCCGATCTGGACCTGGAACAGCACGTGCTCACACAGAGCCTGAGCGCGCTCTTCACGCAAGTCGGCGAGGAGGAGAAGGCCATCCGTCAGGATCCTCTCGGCCGCGGGAGCGCGGCGATAGCAGCCGTATTCGGGCGATAGTTCACTGCACACGGTATGAGCAACATTTCATCGAGCGACATCGACGCGAGCGGATCGCTGTCGTGGCCTTTTTTCGATCCCTCACATGTGCGGATCGCACGCGAGGCGCGAGCCTGGGCGCGGCAAAACCTGCGCGAGCACGCGGACGGGTCGCGAGCCGCGACCGATGCGGCGTGTCGCGAGCTCGTCGCGGCACTGGGTAAGGCCGGATTTACCAGGCACTGCGTGCCGCAGGCGTATGGCGGAACTGCGGTCGATTTCGATGCGCGCGCCATTTGTCTGTTGCGGGAGATCCTGGCGGAATACGACGGCCTCGCCGATTTCGCATTTGCGATGCAGGGCCTGGGAAGCGGAGCAATCTCGCTGGCCGGATCGGAGGCGCTGCGGCAGCGCTGGTTGCCGCAAGTTGCGACCGGACGTGCGATCGCTGCGTTTGCCCTGTCGGAGCCCGATGCGGGATCCGACGTAGCCGCGATGCGTTGCGCGGCGGTGCGCGACGGCGAGGAGTACGTGCTCGACGGCTCGAAGACCTGGATTTCGAACGGCGGAATCGCAGATTTCTACTGCGTCTTTGCGCGCACCACGCCCATGCAGCGCCGCGCCGACGGCTCGGCCGTGGCGCAGGGAATCAGTGCGTTCGTAGTGGCAGCCGATACTGCAGGACTAGAGATCGAGGAGCGCATCGACGTCATCGCGCCCCATCCGCTCGCGACCCTGCGTTTCCGCAACTGCCGCATCGGCGTCGGGCAGCGGCTCGGTGCAGAAGGCGAAGGATTCAAGATCGCGATGCGCACACTGGACGTGTTTCGCACGTCTGTCGCTGCGGCCGCGCTGGGGTTTGCACGCCGCGCCTTTCGCGAGGCGCTGGCGCACGTGAAGTCGCGACAGATGTTCGGCAAGACCCTGGCGGATCTCCAACTTACACAGGCCGCGCTGGCGGACATGGCAACCGAAATCGACGCAGCCGCGCTCCTCATCTATCGCGCGGCGTGGATGCGCGACAAGCAACAGGTCGTGACGAAAGAAGCCGCGATGGCGAAGATGACCGCGACCGAGGGCGCGCAGCGCGTGATAGACCGTGCTGTCCAGCTGTTGGGCGGCCGAGGCGTCATGTGCGGTGAGCCCGTCGAGCGCCTGTACCGCGAGATCCGCGCACTGCGTATCTACGAAGGCGCAACGGAAGTGCAGAAGCTGATCATCGGCCGGGAGCTGCTGAAGGAACGAAGCGAGTAAAGCGGCTCATGCCCTTTCGGGTTAAGACCCGCCGTCGTGTCGGGTTCTTCTTCCCTTTTACGTTCTCCTCCATTGAGCGCCCACGAGCGCTGTCGATTCATATCACCCTTCGGAGGAACGAGAGATGAAGACCCGGGCCCTGGTGTTCACCGCGCTATTGGTCGGCTGCCTGGCCGGCACCGCACAGGCCACGACGACTGCTGCCGCCAGGAATGCTGCGTCCGAAGTCGTGAGCTACGCCGACCTCGACATTGCGAACGAGGCTGACGCCGCAATCCTGCTGCAGAGGGTTCAGGCGGCCGCTCGTCGCGTCTGCATCCGCAGTGGAGCCCTGCTCTCGCTGGACTTCCACAACCCGCTGCAGCGCTGCGCCAATGACGCGACTGCCCGTGCGATGGAGGACGTCAACGCGCGCTCGCTCACCGCCGCCACCGTGCGTCTGTAAGCGGAGATTGATTGGTGCCGGCTGCGGGACTCGAACCCATGACCCAGCCGGCTTTGACCATCACCTGACCCAGCCAATCGATCCAGAACAGTTGCGCGACTGTTTGCAGGCACACCTTGAGGGGCCGGTGGGCACTGCGATGCGTTTTTACGATAGCCTGCTGCACCAATCGTCGTAATGTTCGATACGGCGGCTCACCGATAGGAAGATGATGCTCCGGCGATTGCTGGCGTTCGCCCGCTCTCGCAACGACTTGCCTGAGCTGCGCGCGCAGCCAATGCAGAACGATTCATCATCAAGCCCAGCATCGCCGCAACTCCTCACCTCAATCAGGACCCGCCGTCATGAGCCGAATTACCCGCATGCATCGGTTTGTTGTTTCAAGTTTAGGTCTGTGTGCAGTGTTCGCGGGTCACGCATGGGCCGCGGACGTTTACCAGGGCACCGTAAAATTCAAGAACGCGGCGGGTAAACAGGTCACGGAAAAACTCACGGTCACTCTCGATCAAACCATGCCGGATGCGGAGCGCTTGGCCATCGCGGAGCAGGTGAAGAGCAACCCGGATTCCGCACAAAGCCTGCTCGCCGCTAAACCGCAACTTGGCGTCATCGAGGCCGGCGACCGACGCGTACCCATTCGATTTGCCTCTGTCTATTCCCTCGACGACGGTGAGAACCTGATCGTCATCAGTGACGAGCCGATGGGTTTCATCGGCGGATCGAAGAAATCGAAAAAGGGGTTTGACCTGACCTATGCAATGATCTCGGTCAAAGCTTCGGGCGAGGGCAAAGGTGAAATCGGACCCGCCGCAAAGATTAAGTGGATGGAGTCTGGCGCCCCCGCTCCCGTCAGGTACGACAACCAGATCGTCTGGATCGAAAACGTAACGAAGACCACTACCGGGGACTGAAGCGGTCCTCGGCGGAGAAATGCCCACGCCCTCGGCGCCGACTGAAGGACTCGAACTGCCGACCTCCTGATTACAAATCCGGTGCTCCACCAATTAAGCTAAGCCGGCACTGCCACCGTCGAGGGAGGAAAAAGATGCCGGGCATAGTCGTGGCGGTCGGGGGATTCGCCACCGATCGTCTTCGCGCAGCCGTGCAGAAGCTGGTGTACCTTCCCTCGCATCATTCAGAGGCTGTCGCCCTCTCCGCGGAGCTCGCGATAGGCTGGGCGGGTCCGCGAGAACGTATCGAACGTCAGACATGGACGGGCGAACCAGGTCATGAAGTGCATGTCTGGCGCTACGGACACACGTTCAAGGACGCAGGGCAGCCTCAGCCGATCAGTGCTGCGCAGATTCTTCGAGACTACATGTCCGAAGGCATCGAAGCCTGCTACGCGTACGAAGGCGCCTTCGTCATCGTCGTAGCCGATCTGCGGTTGCAGCGGCTGTACGTCGTGCCGGATCGGTTGTGCACGCAGCCCCTTTACTACACACGCGCAGGTGACGACATCGTCATTGGTCCGGAGGTCAAGGCGCTGTGCACCGTCATCGCAAGGGCGCCGACGTTGTCGCGGGACGGCCTCATCGGCTTTCTCTCGATTGGCTATGACATCGCTGCGCGAACGGCGTTCAACGATATCCAGCGGGTGGAAATGGGCAAGATGCTGGAGATCACCCTTGACCGGCCGAAGCGTTGCACCGCGCGGCGCTTCTGGAAGATGGACTTCAGCTCGAGACAGAAGCTCACCGATCGGCGAGATGCCGAGGACGTGCTGATACAGTCGATCAAGCATGCGCACCGCGTTCTGCTGAGTGACCAGCCTGCATTTCAGATCCTGCTCTCAGGCGGGGCGGATTCCCGCGGCATGCTCGCCACCTGCTGCATGCTCGGCGTGCTGCCGGCCAAGGCCATCAGCTGGGGACTCTTGCAGGATGCGCCTCGCTCCGACGCAGCGATCGCAAAATCGCTCGCCGAGCGCTGCGGAGTGCCGCTGGACTTCATCGCTACCCGCACCGACACCTTCGTCGAGAACTGCGAGCAGTGGGCGTATGTCTCGGAGTTGTCGAATGACAACTTCGGCTGGTACGGCGAAGGATTTGGCACGTTGCGCTACCTGGACCAGGCCGGCTATCCGTGCTCCCTGATCGGCGATGAGGCCTGGGGCTGGCAGGGCTTTGCATATGACGAGCTACATGCGTACTCGAAGGTGCTGGCGCCCAGCGTCCCTGCGTCGCTGCTGGCACTGATGCCCGAGCATCGTCGCGAGGCTGCGGCATCCTCTTATCTGGCCAACGTCAGGGACGCCATGCGAGATTGCCATGACACGGACTGGACCGATCGCAAGGACTTCTTTTATGTGCATGCGCGTGTGGCGAGGTTCATCCTGGCGCTCGGTTACCATCGAGGACAGGCGCTGGAACAGCGCAGGCCCTTTCTTACCCGGGGCGTGCTGGACGTCGTGCAGCGCCTGCCAGCGGAGTTTCGCGTTTACAAGAATCTCTACCTCACGATGCTGCAGCGGTACCTGCCGAAAGCTGCGCGCGTGCCCTATCCGAGCGTGAACAGCCTGCCCGACTGGAACTTCGACCTGCGCGCGAACGCAGGGCTCAGGGCTTGTTTTCTGCAGATCCTTCACGATCCGCTCATCGAGTCCGGCTCGCTGGGCGATGTGCTCGACCTCGGTCGCTTCCGCGCGCTGCGCGATGCATTCTTCGCGCAGCGCCCCGCGCCCGTTTCCAGACGCAGTCGCGCGTCTCGAATCATCAAGGATCACGCCAAGGAGCTGCTGCGGCGGCAGCCCATCTACAAGCATGTCGATGGCTGGACCCATTCGCGCTCTCGAGAACGGCCCGCGCCAACGATCGCCCCTCTCGACATTCTGCGCAGAGTTGCGATCCTGGTGCTGCTCGAACGACAGCTACACCGTTTTCCCAATGCGTGATCGCCCGCGACACTTCGCCGTCAATGGAGAATGAGACCCGAGGCAGCGCGCTCGCCGTATCGACAGCGAATCAAGCCGGGCGCTTCACGTCGCGAAACAGATGGTCCGAAACGAGCTTTTCGGCGCTGGCTGGCATGAACTTGCCGTCAGCGTTGTCCGCGCAGTGCGTGATCTCTCCGACACACACGTTGTTGCCATCGCTATAGAGATCGACGCGAACGAATCCGAAGTCCCTGCTGAGCTGCGCCGCAACGCTGAGCATTTCCTCGAAGTTCTTCGGTCGCGGAATGATCTTGTCGGAGCGGGGATATTTGATCGAAAACGGTTGCTCGTTCCACGCTGCATCGAAGTACTTGCGCTTGTGCCCGATGTAACGGTCGACATCGACCTGGATGAGCTTCGGCGCCCCGTTCAGGCAAAAGATCTTGTAGTCCTGAAGGTTCCAGTTGCCGAACAGTATCGGCTCGACGATCACTTTCGGCTTGAGCAGCTTGTAGTTCGCCTCGCGCCCGGTTCGGTAGTAGTTGATGTCAAACCAGCTCTTGATCAGAGCACGATCGACCGGCTCGCCCTGTTTGCGCAAGATCACGCAGCCGCTGGTGTGCGTCGCCTTGATGCAGCACTGCGCCGGAAACTCGTATGCGTCGACGGCGGCTTTGCTCTTGATCACATCGAGCGTCGGAACGACGTACGCATCTCCGACTACAGCTCTCACATATAGCTTCAGGAATTCCTTGTCGGAGACGAAGACGCGCAGCGGATCGAGAATATCATCGCTCGTCTTGAGCCTATGCAAGACGTCGTTATAGGACATGCTGCTGTTTGGCAGGCGCTTGTGGAATCTGACGAATCGAATGAGCGAGACCAGGCGATCGCCCGTGCGGTTTTCCGGAAACGCCCGCAGAAACGAGCGAAAGACACCCCGGCGCATGCGCCTGAACAACGATTCCTTGTCCTGCTTGTCGTTACGGTCGTGATGCTCGTCTTTCATCGGCTCGTCATTGCGTACCGACAAGTCTGGCGCTCGCGATCCGAAATGGACCGGCGCGGCTTTCGGTCGAAGGTCGTGTGGCGTCATCAGGAACCTCGAGCACCCAAATTTCATTCAGTCGCGTCGACGGATACACACCGCGCGCAGGCATCGAGTTGACGAGGCGCACGATCTTTGGTTCCGGGACAGCAATATACATGCCACTCTCAACTCGCGCGTCCATCATCCGCTGCTCGTCAGGCCAGAGCGCTTGTAATTTTGCGCCGCCACCTCGCCCGACGTGCGCTGCAAATATTGCCACGCGGGTTGTAAGGATGCCGGCCATGCGTCCCTCTCCGTGCGAGCGGTTGCTGTCGCAGAGATAGATTCAAATGACATCAGCAGAGGAATCATTCGTACTTTCCTTCACGAGGAAGGACGGCATCCCATCTCTCGCATGGTGCCTGGAGGCAACCTCGGGAGCGAGGCAGGTGACGGTCTGCCACGGTTCACGGGTCGAAACGTCGACGGACGCTTTCGTGGAGGGTGCGTGGGATGGAACCTATGACGACATGGCAATGGATCAGGGCGTGTGTATGGGATCCGGAGGACGTATCCGGGACGGTGAGTTAGTCCTGGCTGCTCCAAGCCATACGCTCGAAGCCCTGTATTCCGTACGGGTGGATGACCGGCTCGTTGTTTCCAATAGCCTTCCATTTGCGCTGGTTCGTGCCGGTTTGGATTTGAATCCCGCCTATCGATGCTATCTGATCGACATGCGATCAATCATGCGAGGCCTGCAAAGGCACGTGAAAATCATCCCCACACTGCAAGGGGTTCCGGTCCACAGGCATTTTTTCTGCAACCTGGTTATCGCCAGGGATTTGCAAGTGCGGCAGCAACGCAAACCGCCGGCGCCGCACTTCGCGGCCTTTGCGGACTACCGCGAGTATCTGAAGAGCAGGCTCGAGCGTATTACCCTGAATGCAAACGACCGCAGCCGTTTGTTTGGCTACCGGCTGCTGACTACCGTTTCGCGGGGGTACGACTCTCCGGCATGCGCCGTATTGGCGAAGGAATGCGGGTGCGAGCGAGCGATGACCGTCAGCGATTCATCCTGGGGCAATCCGATCGATAGCGGCCGGGAAATCGGGGAATTGCTGTTCGACGAAGTCGTTGAACGAAGGAGGCAAGATTACTTTCACAACGCAGGCACGCCAGAGGCTGAATTCGCAGCTTTAGGAGACGCAGGCGACGTCCAATTCAGCGGCTTTGAGGACGTGCTGGCAGGATGCATTTTGACTACCGGGTTCCCCAATGCGTGGGATCCTCTGTGGGACATGGGACCGGACATTCGCCGTCACGACGCAAGCGGTTCGAGTCTCGGAGAGTTTCGCCTGCGGGTGGGATTTATTCATGTGCCTGTTCCCTTCATCGGGTGTGAAAACCATTCCGATATCAGTGCGATTGGCCGCTCTGCCGAGTTGGACCCCTGGAGAGTGGGGGGACGATACGACAGGCCTATCGCGCGCAGGATTGCTGAAATGGGCGGAATACCTCGACACATGTTCGGACAGAGAAAGTCAGCTGCGGCCACATGGTGGACGCTGCAGCCAAAATCCGAATCAAAAGAGGACTACGAAAAGTTTCGTAGCGCACATCGAAGAGCCGAAGATAGGACTGCAGAACTCGTTCATTCGCTGCTGCACTGGTTGTCGCTGCGGTGGCTGCATTTTGGCCGCCTGACCGCGCGCGTCCTCGGAAAACTAGGAATCCATGTGCAGATTCCCCAAGTAGTGCCGCTGCGATTTACTGAACCAGCTGCTGAGGCACAGCTCGTCCAATGGGGCATTTCGATCGTTCGCCAACGGTATCAGCTCTGAAGCCTTGTGGACGCGGTCGCGTCGATCAGGCGAGCTGAGTGCGCGCCTGCGCGACCAGGCGGCCATAGATCGCGGCTGCGCGATCACCCAACTCCCGATCGAAATTGGCAGCCAGCGGCCGGTCGGTCAGCTTCAATGGCTCGCCCGCCTCACTTGGGCCCGAGACGTCTGCCAGCTCCGCGAGCCGCCTCCAGGTTTGCGCCTGCGTGCAAAGGTCCTCGTAGCATACGAACAATGCAGCCTCGGGTTTTGAGCGCTCGAGCCATGAATACGTCTCGCACCACAGATGCAGCCAGTAGTCCAACGTATTGGGCGCGTAGCGAGCCGGCACGGCACCTTCGAACTGGAAAGGTCGATGGTCAAGACCAAATTCGTGGTGACCCAGCCAGGTCATATAGGAGAGAACGAACTCATGCTTGGCCTGCAGCTCCAGAAAACGAAGGTGTTGACGCAGAAGGGACTGAGCGTGCTGCACAGGATTCCTGAAGGGGATCAAGAGCAGCGCATTCGGAAACGCACGGTGAATGGTGCCGAGTCGCAGAATGTTGTTGTTGTTCTTGGAGAGATAACGATCAATTCGCGGATCATTCGCCGAGAGGATTGCATTCACATAGCGGACGTACTTCTCCACCAACTCTGCGCCAGGCGCGTGGGGCTTCAATCGGTCACTTTCGAGATACTCATCGCCCGCGAAGATCCGCCAGAAGACCTCGTCGAGGCTCTCCGGGCTATCGGCATCGACGAGCAGGTTGTCGCCATGCGCTCGTTCTGAGCGCTCGAGATCGCGTCGCGAAATCCGGGAAAGGCGGCGCCAGAGGTTCGGCGCCAGGACGAAAGGCATGTCTCGATAGGTGAGCGATCGGTACTGTCCTGTTGCGTGAAATCGTCGCATCAGCACAGTCGTGCCGGCACGCGCCAGGCCTGAGACGAACACATGTCTTTGCGAGACGACTTCCGACGGGTCACCTCGGACCGTCATCTGGTCGAGGTCGACACTCATCTCGGCGATCGGCCGGTAATGCAACGCGAGCCGGTGGAGGAGTCGCTCCAGGAAACTGTAGTCGGAGTCAACCAAAAGACATCCACTAGGCAGCGGTCCAGGCGCGAACAGTCACGCCTGTCGTGCCGTCACGGTCTGCTCAAAGAATGATCGCCAGCAGTGCGGGATTCACGACCCGTGCTCGCGGGATCACTGCCGGAGCTTGTGTCTTCCACCTTGTGCCTGGGCTCGGCCGAAGGCGTTGCGGACGCTTTCCATGCCTTTATCAGACGCTTGATCGGGTACCAGAGGATCCCGACGAAGGCGAGGAAGATCGAAGAGAGTATGCCCAGGACAATGGCGAGCGTGCCGGCACCTACGCCGGGTCCGACATAGGCGTGTGCTGTTATCGGCAGTTGCAGCATGGCGAGCAGGCCGAAGACAAAGGCTATCTTGCGCATGAGAAGTCCTCCGCGAAGTTGAAAGCGTCGGCAGGGAACCAGATGGCTTCAGAGATGGGGTAACTGAATTCCTCGCTGCCGGGTTTGGGATTGAAAATTTCGAGCACCATGTGTGCGTTCGGCTCGACTTCAAATACGCGCCCCTGCTGGGGACTGGTTATCAGGATATTTCCCGCCTGGGTGATCTGGTGTTTGCCTCTTATGCGCGAGTAGAAGTCGGCGGCGCGCCCATCGAACACAACTCTCGTGCTCTGCGAAGCCGGCACGATGCCCACGATACGGCTGTAGTCAAGACTCATGCGATTGTCGTAGACGGTGATTTCACCGGTGGGCTGCCAGTCCGGATCATGTTGGCGCCGCCATGCGCCCATTCGCCACCACTTCACTTCCAGGGTGTCCGGATCCACGACAAAGACCAGGTTCAGGGAGCGGGCGCTCAGCAGCAGATCGCCTGCTGCAAATCCTTCAAACCGGTCCGCGATAGCCGCGGGCAGTGGCTCGACATCGTTCAGATGAAATGGGTTGTCCAGCCATTCCTCCGCCGTGTTCCGCGGATTTTCCCGCACGAAGTTGCGATCGCGCTCACGGATGTCCAGGACATGGAGCGTGGGATTGGCCGCGATGATGTCCCTCATCGTGATGCGTCGGACGATTTCGCCGGTCGCCGTCGACACCTTGACCACGGTCTCGTGCAGTAACTTTTCGTCCGCCACCTCGCGACGCAACGTCCAGACGAACTGCTCGTCCTCATCGAGCGTTACCGCGTGGTCGAAGTTGCCGCCAATCGACCAGATTCGCCTGCCACACCGGTCGAAGCGCTGCAGCGAGACACCCTCGTCGAACGAAAAGATCATCGAGCCGTCCTTGAGGATGGCGAACCCGTGGACATACTTGCGGAACGTCGGCAGTGGCTCCTGGCCTCGAATGTCTTTCTCAGTCAGCTTCCAGACCTTTACAATTTCGAGCTCGGGGGACAGCGCGAGCGCCGCATGCGTGAATTCGCCGTCTACTACGAATCCGCCGACGAGCACACGCCACCCGGACGCCCGGGCCAGAGCAGCTTGATCAGCACGCACCACTGGTCCCTGGATCTGGATACCTGGCTTCATCTTCAGCGGACGGAATTGTGAGAGGTCCGTACCGGTTCGCGGAACACGCACGCCCCAGTCCGCGTCTTGCCGCATCTCTCTGAGCGAAATTCTCACGGTGTCCGGGAACGACGCGATGACGACCGCGGCCTTGCCCAGTCGTCCAAAGCGGTTGTTGCCTTCGAGCGTACTCTTGACGCACCAGGCGAAGATGACGGTGAACAGCGCACCGAGGAGCAGACACAGGAGGAACAGCCACAGGGGAAGCAGCTTTTGCATGCCAAATTGCGGGCGTACCTCAGGGTCATCATCGATCACCCTTGTGCTGACTGCCGACCGCCCTTTCGTTGATGCGGTCTGAATCGCCACGGAACACCAGCCCCCTTCTCTCTCCCTGGCTCTCTGGGCAGTAGAGGCCAACGAAAACTAACCGTCAAGCACTTCGGGGCTGCACTTCCAATCCACTCTCGATCAGCAGAAGCTTGCGGGGTCAGCGCGAGTTCCGAAGCATGATTTACGCGGTACTTTTTCCATTTTGCATCGTGTTATTCGAGCTGTTCGCGTTGCTGAACATCGGCAGGGATGCGATGGCAATCATCGCACGCTCGCAGGAAGCCATGCGGGTACTCATGTCTTCGGAACTCGCAGACGATGACAAGGAGGTCTTGATGCGACGTGGAGCTGCGGACACCTTCAGTGCGACGCTGCGTTTTGCGCTGAAGTTTCTCGCAATAGCCGGGGTCCTGTATCTGCTCTTCCTGCTGACCGTGACACTCTTCCCGCATCTGAAGCAGGCCATGGTCGAAAGTCTCTACTCTCCCGTCGCCATTGCGGTACTGACGGTCGGGACCATGTGCTATGCATGGCTGCGCAGCGCCATTGTTTCGCGCCTGCGAAGTGGCGATAGAGCGTGAGCTCTGGAGATCGGCGAGCGAGCGAGATGCCATGGACAACGTGTGCGTCGGTAGCCTCAATCCACCGGACGAGGTCTGCGACAGCTGCATTCGCCACTGGATGATTGGTGCCGGCTGAGGGACTCGAACCCACGACCCCCTGATTACAAATCAGGTGCTCTACCAACTGAGCTAAGCCGGCCGGCGGGACATACATATGCATGTATGTTGCGTGCGCGGATTATGGTCAGTGTGAGGCCTCCGCCGCAACTTGGCGCGACTCTACTGGCCTAGTCGATGGCACCGGTGGGAGTTCGCTGGTCGATACCGCTGGCGTGACGCTGATCCGCGATTCGATCGACTCGCTGGCAAGCTGCAACTGTATGGTGCTGCTTTGCTTCAGTTACCGCTTTGCTATCAATGCCGTGAACGCATCGGCCATCGCTTCGAGACTGAACTGCTGCAATACAGACTGACGCGCTTGGGTGGACAGGGCAAGCCGTCGCTCGGGTAAGCTCGCAAGCTCCGCGAGTGCGTTCACCAGCTGCTCGAGATTGCCTGCTTCGTAGATGATCCCGCCCCCCGCGGCCAGCATCTCGGGCATGCCGCCGATCCGGCTCGAAACCACCGGGCAACTCATGGCGAGCGCCTCCAGGGCGGCATTGGAAAATGTCTCGATGGACGTCGACGTGAGCACGAACACGTCGAATCCAGCAAGATACGGCCGCACATCGGAGGCGGGCCCAGGCAGATGCACGCGATCTTCGACTCCCAGCTCAGTGACGAGTCGGCGCAACGCGCTCTCCTCGGGGCCCTCGCCGACGATCACCGCGCCCACGTCGAGGCCGCGGGCTTGCAGCTGCGCGATCGCACGGATCAACAGATGGTGTGATTTTTCGGGACTCAGCCGGCCGACCGAGCCGAGCACCACGCGGCCAGCCGGCCAATCCGGCGCGCGCCGTGGGCTCACATCGTCTCGATTGAAGTGCGCCGTGTCGACTCCGTTGTACAACACGCGGCTCTGCGGCGCGTTGTTACCGAGATAGTGCCGCAGCCAGAGCTCCCGCTGATACTCGGCGCCGAATATCAGCAGCTGCATGCTGCGCAGAAGCGGCCGATACAGCAGCATGCGGCGCGCGCCTTGCGCACTCGAAAATGTGGTCGTGTTGAGCGAGGCGATGAAACGCACGTCCGAGAGCTGCCGCGCGTACTTCGCCACGAGCGCCGCATAGAGCGTCGCGTACAGATTCAGGGAAACGACCGCATCGATGCGGCGCTCGCGGATCGTCCGTTCCAACATTCTGAGTGCGCGCAGCGAGAACTTCCGGGTTCTCTCGAGATGCACAGCGTCGACGACCGGCGCGAGCTCGCGACGCAGGGTGTCCGGAGCATTCAGATACGCCACGGTGACCCGATGGCCGCGGCGGCTCAGAAGGTTTGCAAGCCTGACGGTCTTGCGCTCCGAGCCGCCGATAGCGAGCGTGCTGAGCAGGAACAGGATATTGCGCCCGCCTGTTGGATGTACTCGCAACTGCGAGCGCGTCTGGCCCGCATCGGTTTGGATCGGCAGCTCAACGACCATAGGATCGCTCTCGAGGATGAACCGGATGACGCCGCCCGGGGGGAGGTCCGTCAGCCACCGTTGCATCGGCTGTCCTACTCGTCCGCACGTAGAATGTGAAGTGCTCGTTGCGAAACGTGGGCCGAAAATCCCTCAGCTCTGCTACCTGATCCGCACTCAGCTGCCAACGTGAAGCTTCCGGTTCGCGACAAATCGCTATGGAGTTGACCTTTCCGGCGCTATCCGTGTTGCGGACGAGAATAGCCTGCTTGCCCGCCAAGAGCCGCAGCGCCCGCGGCTTGAAAAAAGCGACCGGCTGGATCTCGCCGGGCTGCTCTCTTATGTATCCGAACATTTCAGTCGCCGCAGGCGAGTAAGGTCCATCGCTCGCTTTTTCGTCGCGCCGATCGACGCGATAGAGGTTCGACACGATGGCGCCGATGAAAAGCAGCGCAATGAGTGCGGGGCGGGCGACCCTCGAGCTACCCACGATGGACAATTTGGTCGATGCCCAACTTGCCAGGCCTTCGACGCCACCGGCGGCGAGCACTACGACTGCGAAGAGGACGGGCAAATAGTAACGCTGCCCACCGCTGAACGGAAAAAGAATGACCAACAGCAGGTGGCCGGCTGAGTACAGGGCCAACAGGAATCCTATCCGTCCCAGGCGACGCGCTCCGAGCACAGTGAGGATGACGAGCACCAGTACGCCCAAACGCTCGAGGGGCGTAGGCAGAATGAAGAGCGGAAAGAACATGCCGAAGGCCGCGATCGCAGCGCCGCTCCGGCGCACCAGCGAGGACGGCTCAGCGCTCAGATATTCGGCATGGGCAGCAGTTCCGTCCGGCAGCAGCGCGTGATAGGCAAAGATGAGCGCGGCGCACACCAGGACGAACGGAGCTGCGCTGACTGCAATCTTGCGCACGTCCAGACGATGAGTGAAAACCGGCACTGCGACGATGCTGGCTGCGATGGCGATCAAGGTGACTGCACCATTCGAACGCACGAAGTAGCTCAGAGAAACGAAGGCCGCAGCGATGATCGTCATCCACGGACCGAAGGCAGCGGAGAACTGGTTCTGCTCCGCGTCCAGCGCCAGGACTGCGAACAGGAGCGCGACACCGGTCAGCGCCAGGAACACGACATCCGAACCGATGATATTTCCGAGACTGGCCAGGTCGGGCTGCATGCCGACCATGATCGCCACGCAGACCACAGAAGTGCGACTGAGGCGACTCACATATGCCAACCAACCCGCGGCGAGCGTGATCACGCCCACCGACATGATGGAAACGAACTTGAGTGCCGCGAGACCTGTTCCAAAGGTCGACATTACGAGTGCCAGGATCGCGGGATATCCCCAGGGATAGGCATCGGGTCCCGTGCGCCAGTCACTGGCCGCCTCGAGGCGTGCATTGAGCTGCAATTCCTGCGAGGGCGTTCCCTCCAACAGCGCTTTTGCCTGCATGAGATAGCCGGCGAAGTCATCTCCCCAATTGTGTCCTGGCGTCTCCCAGAAAACTGCCAGCGCGACCGAAGCTATGGCGGGGATAAGCATGAGCCACAGCACGCGTCTTCCGTTATCGGCGGCAGATACGGAGCTGTGTAACGCACGACGCGAACTTTTCTCTGTGGACATTTCGCCGAACTATCGCGTGGACGCGAGCTCAACTCGAGCGGGACGCTCGATCGAGAAACCTACAACTGCCTTGCCGGCTCGAGGGTTCCCGCCGCAGGTGGCGCCTTTCAACCTTCGCCGCCCGACGGACAGGCTCGCATTTCGAGGCGCGTGATCTTGCGGGCATCCGTCTGGAAGATGCTGCTGTCGATGACCTGCCCTGGCTCCTGCAGCTCCACGTCTATCCAGTACACCGAGCCGGAGCGCTTGCGATCATCGATGCGCGGTGTCAGCCCAAGCGCGCGCACTTCGTCCAGTCTGCGCTGTGCACGCTGGTAGTCCGAGAACACGCCCAGCGACAGCACGTTGGGCGGATCGTTGCCCGGCATCACGTAGACATCGGCGATGCCGTTCGCAGTGAGTGTCTTGAGCGCACTCTCAGCCTCGTCGCGGGTCGGCAGGCCCTGAATGCTCACCCAATAGCCCGCCCAGATTTCGCCCTGCTCCATGCGCTGACGCGGCTGAAAACCGGCAGTGCGCAGTGCTGCCTGCGCCCGCGACGCCTGCGGCAGATCGGCGAACGGCCCGATGCTCGTGCACGACAACGAGTCGGGATGCGGGGTCTCGTTCGCGGCGGCCGGCGGAGTCTGCGCGTTGAGCGGCTCTACTGCGGGAGGCTGCACGTCGCGGATCGGACCGACGGTGCGCTCATCCGGATTCGCCTCCAGCATCTCGCGTGCTAACACGATGCGCGCGGGTGCCTCGGCCGGTGTCGAGCCCTTGCGATCGAGACTGCTGCCGTGCACATCGATCATCTGCGACCACGTGAAGTACAGCACGTTGGCCAGAATCAGCAGCAGACAGAGCGAGCGCATTTGCGAGTGCTTACTTCCGGCCCGCGGCCCAGTACGCCGCGATGTTGGAAACCTCGGCCGCTGTGAGCTCCAGCTTCACCTTGTGCTTGACCTTGCCGGCGACGATGTCGCGGATCAGGCTCTCCAGCGAAGCCGCATCCTCGCCCTCCCAGTCATCTGCATCGTGACACTGGGCGCACTTGCTCTGCGCCGCCCCCTTGCCAGCCTGCAAGTCAGCGCCATAGGCGGCGGAGCCCGCTAAGCCCGCAAGCACCACCAGGACTGTACTGAGTACTTTCGACATGTTCGTCCCGCTTCGGTCCAGCGTCGGCGCGGATGATACACGACGATCCGCGCCCTTCGGCGGCCCAGTGTAGGTCAATCACTCACGCATACTCGCCCCATTTCGCCGACGCGTGCGGGTAGCCCGACACACCGCGCAAATGTGGAACATTCACGGCCAGTCAGTGATTGTTGGGCTCGACACGCGGCGTTATCGAGCCACAGGTGGGTATGGACGCGACCGACACGACGACTCAGGCAGCCGGACCGTCCATTGCGGTGCTGATTCCCTGTCGCAATGAAGCGGCGACGATCGCCAAGGTCGTGAGCGACTTTACCCATGCCTTGCCTGCTGCCCGGATCTACGTCTACGACAACAACTCGACCGACCAGACCGTCGCCGAGGCGCGCAAAGCCGGCGCAATCGTCCGTCAGGAGTCGCAGGCCGGCAAAGGCAACGTCGTCCGCCGCATGTTTGCCGACGTCGAGGCAGATGTCTTCGTGCTCGTCGACGGCGATGACACCTATGACGCCTCCGCGGCGCCAGCGCTGGTTCAACGACTGCTCACCGGCTGCTTCGACATGGTCAACGCCTCGCGAATTGCGACGAGCGAAGGCGCCTACCGGCCCGGCCATCGCTGGGGCAACACCTTCCTCACCTCCGTCGTCGCGCTCGTCTTCGGCAAGCGCCTGACGGACATGCTGTCCGGCTACCGCGTCTTCTCGCGCCGCTTCGTCAAGTCGTTCCCGCTGCTGTCGTCCGGATTCGAGGTCGAAACCGAGCTCACGGTGCACGGGCTCGAGCTGCGGCTGCCCATCACCGAGGCTCCGACGCGCTATCGGGAACGGCCCGAGGGCTCGACGAGCAAGCTGCGCACCTACCATGACGGCTGGCGCATCCTGATGATGATCGTGCGCCTCATCAAGGCGGAGAAGCCGCTGCAGTTCTTCGGCTTCTTCTGCGTGGCGCTGGCGACCCTCGCCGTGATCCTGGAAGTACCGATCCTGCTTACCTACCTGAGGACCGGCCTCGTGCCGCGGCTGCCGACCGCGGTTCTCGGCACCGGCATGATGTTGCTAGCTTTCCTGTCCCTGACCTGCGGTCTCATTCTCGAGACAGTCACGCGCGGGCGCATCGAACTGAAGCGCCTGCAGTATCTCTCGATCCCCTTGCGAACCTTCCAGCAGCCGTCCGTGGAATCCAGGATGCCCGACAGACGCCTGCTGGGTTGACCGCGGGTAGCACAATGCTTCAGCAGCTCGCGCTGTTCACGCTGGTCGGCGGCGCTGGGTTCGCCGTCGACGCCGGTGTGCTATTGCTGCTGATCCATGTGGTGGGCGTGGACGTCTACGCCGCTCGCCCGCTGTCGTGGCTGGCGGCCGCAACGTTCACGTGGTGGCTGAACCGGACGCTCACGTTCAGGGATCGAGATGCCGGCCTGCTGCGACAGTGGCTCATGTTCCTGGCGGCCAACAGCGGTGGCGGATTGATCAACATCAGCATTTCCTCGCTGCTCATCGCGGCGCGGGTGACACCAGTTGCGGCGATCGCCTGCGGCTCGCTATCGGGGCTGCTGTGGAACTTCCTTGCGTCGCGGCGGTTCGTGTTCCGGCGCCGTGCATCGCACGGCGAGTAGCAGGGGACCGCATGACAGGCGACACGCGTCGCGAGAGCGTCAGGATGGCCCTCCTCGTCTTCGTTGCAGCACTGGTGATGCGGATCCCGGTGGCGTTGTGGCTGCCGGAGCAGGTCGTATGGCCTGACGGCAACCGCTACGAGCGGGTGGCGCTCAACCTGCTCGAGGGCAAAGGATTCGGCGATCTCGTTGAGAACCGCCGCTCGGTTCCGACGCAGCCACTGCTCATCGCCGGCGTCTACAGCGTCTTCGGCCAGAGCTATGTGGCGCTACGCATCGTCAGCGCAATCCTGGGCGCGTTGTCGTGTGTTGTCGCCTTCCTGCTGGGACGACAATTGTTCGGTGTAGTGGCAGGGGTATGCGCGGGACTATTGCTCGCTGCCTACCCTCACCTCGTTTACCTGTCTGCGCTGTTCGAGTATCCGCAAACCCTCGGCATCCTGTTCCTCGTCACATTCCTGCTGTTGCTGTATCGGTTTGACGATAGCCGGAAGCTGTCGACGCTATTCCTGGCCAGCGTGGTGCTGGGCGCGACGATCCTGACTCTGCCGACGCTCCTGCTCTTCGTCCCAGTGTTCGGGCTGCTGGCGCTGAAACGCGATGCCAGCCTGCGCAGCAATCTCGGCTACGCTCTCGTTGCGGCGGCTGGCCTGGCGATTACCGTCGGCTCCTGGACTCTGCGCAACTACATCGCCTACGACCACGTGGTCGTCGTGAACGCCGCGAGCGGCGCGAACTTCTGGGCTGCCAACAACGAAGCGTACGCGCGCTGGGGCAAACGGGGCAGCGTCCCGATGTGCGGCGGACCTTATGCAGACACCAGCTACTGTCTCGAATTCCGCGAAACCGAGGCTGATCTTCAGCGCCGCAACCTGACGCGCACTGAGTACGTGCTCGCACAAGAGCGTGCTGCATGGGAGCACGGTCTGCGCTTCGTCCGCGAATCGCCCAGCCGGTTCGCCCGCCTCGCCGTCACGAAGTTCCTGCAACTCTGGAGTCCCTGGCCGGACGCGGTCAACACCGGAGCGGCACGCGGCGGCGACAAACGAGGGGCGATTTCCGCCCTCACCTATATTCCCATGCTGGTGCTGGCTCTGGCTGGTTTGGTGATGACGGCGAGAACGCACGCGCGGAAACTCATTCCTGTCTATCTGCTCATTGCAGTCTTCGTCGCGCCGTTCACGGTGTTTCTGCCGACCATGCGCTACAGATTGCCGATCGACTGCCTGCTTGGGATCTTCGCAGCCGTCCCACTCGCGCGACTGTGGCGCAGCGCCGTCGATGCAATACAACGACGCACCTCCAATACAAGAACGCTGGAGTCAGCGCGCCTCAGCTAGCGCCCACGGCGAGCACCCCGAGACCCTGCAGGACCAGGTCGGGAATCTGCAGATGCGGGAGCGCGAGCGATTCTTCGAGACGGGCGCTTCCCCCGCCGGTCAGTAATAGCTTCGGCGTTTGGTGCAGCTGTTGTCCCATGAGGGCGACTGCCCGCTCCACCAGTGCCGCAGCCGCATGCTCCGTGCCTTGCCGGATTGCACCCAGCGTATTGTCGGCGAACAAACCCCGCGACGTGCTGCCCTGCTTCGCGCGTTCTGCGAGGTCGCTCGTATTGTGCAGCAGGCTGGACATCATCAGGTCCGGCCCCGGGACGATCACGCCTCCGAGGTGCAGGCCGTTCGCATCGACACCGTCGATCGTCAGTGCGGTACCGACGCTGACGACGCACACCGGGCCGCGCTCGAGCGCGTGCGCGCCGATGATTGCAAGCCAGCGGTCGACACCGAGTTGCGCCGGTTGCGAATAGGCATTGCGCACGCCGCCGGCAGTCGCCGTCGCTGTGACGAACTCGGGTTCGACGTGCCGAGTCTGCGCCAGGCCTTCGCGTATGACCTGCGCCATGCGCGGGCCGGCGACGTTGCTGACCAACACCCGATGAGCGTCGACGCAGGCAGGCCCGACCCTGTCGATGAACGTTTGCGCTGTCCAGTCCGCGTGCGGCGACGCGGACTGCGGCTGCAGCCTGCCCTGCTCCAGCCGCGCCCACTTGATGCGCGTGTTGCCGATGTCGATCAGGAGGTCGCCCATCGTCAGCGCACCGCTCGCAGACTCACTTCGCCGGATGCGAAGCGACGCACCTGCCCATCCACGTCAACGAGCAGCGTGCCGTCGAGCTCTACTCCGCGCGCGCGCCCGAACACGGTCTCAGCCCCGCTGATCACGCGCACCGGCGCATCGGCCAGGGTATCCAGGCGCTGCCACTCATCCGCGAACGGCTCGAAGCCGCGGGCCGCAAACGTCTGCAGCATCCTGCTGATCTCTTCGACCAGCAGCGCGACCAGCGCGTTACGGCTCGGCGTGCGCTCGCGCATGATCTCGTGGATATCGGAGATCAGCGCCGCCTGTTGTTCCGCCAGCAGCAGACGCACCGTCGCGGGCATGCGGACGTTGAGGCCGAGCCCGATCACCACCTGCGCCGGGCCGGCGGATTCGCCGCGCATCTCGATGAGAATGCCGCCCAGCTTGCGGTGCTGCCAGACCAGGTCGTTCGGCCACTTCAGGCCGACGCCTTCGACGCCAAGGCGGCGCAGCGCGTTGGCGGCCGCGACGCCGACGGCAAGGCTGAGCGCCGAGAATGTCGGCGGCGCTTCGACGAATTGCCAGGCCATCGACATGCAGATGCCGCAGCCGAACGGGGCAACCCAGCTGCGGCCGCGCCGACCGCGGCCGGCGTTCTGGATTTCGGCGACGCACACGTGCGTCGTGCCCGGCGGGTTGGCCGCATGCTCGGCGACATGCGAATTGGTGGAACCGACCGTGAGCAGTACTTCGAGCGGATCGACGATCGGGCGAATGGCTGGCGACAGCTCCGCGGCGATCGCCTTGCTGTCGAGCAGGTCCACGGCTCGCGGCAGCCGATACCCCTGCCGCGGCACGGATTCGACGTCGACGCCAAGCGCCTGCAGCGTATGAATGAGCTTCCAGACTCCGCCGCGGGAGATGCGCAGTTTCCTGGCGAGTTGCTCACCGGAATAGAAGGCGCCGGTGGCGAGCAGCGCCAGCAGGCGTTGCCGGCGCGCTTGCGTCGGCGATCTGCGATTGCGGCGTTTGCTGGCAGCCATGCGCTCACCGCTTGCGCAGCAGCCAGAGTCGCTGCGCCCGATGCTCCGTGCCGGCGCGCATTCTCTCGATGTTGGAACGATGCGTATAGCAGACGAAGAGCAGCATCGCGCAGCCGAAGCTGAGCAATGCAGCGGAGGGATCGGTTGTCGACAGCGCTATGTACGCGGGAAACGCGGCAGTTGCCAGCATGGTTGCCAGCCCGACGAAGCCGCTGAGCATCACGACGCACAGCCACACCAGCAGGACGGGTATCAGCGCAACGGGCTTGAGACCGAGCAGCACGCCGACCAGCGTGGCCGCGCCCTTGCCGCCGCGGAAGCCGTGCCAGACAGGGAAGACATGGCCAACGACTACTGCCGTGCTGCATGCGACCGTCAGCCAGAGCCGATCGATGCCCGGATCTAGCTCCACAAGCGGCAAGGGCAGCTCGGGCAATACAGCCGCCGCGACCCAGCCCTTGCCAGCATCGATCAGGATCACCCAGATTGCGAAAGCCGCACCCTGGGTACGCAGCGCATTGGTGCCGCCGGGATTACCGCTGCCGAGGGTCCGGATGTCGACGCCGCCGCGCAGCTGACCGACGATCAAGCTGCCGATGAGCGAGCCGAGCAGATAGGCGAGCAGCGTCTTGACGCCGAGTTCCAGCATCGGCGCATTGTAATGGAAGCGGCGACCGACCACGCACTGGCGCAGGCCGGTCACTTCTTCGGCAAGTGGATCTCCGCGAGCATGCAGCGGACGCTGCCGCCACCGAGCGTCTCGATGGTCGGAATTGGCGCCGCTACGATCGGACCTGCGTGCTGCTCGATGAGCCCGCGCTGCTGCGGCGAGAGCGAGTCGCGAGCCCGGGTCGACATGGCTACGACACCACCGGCGCGCGCCGAACGCAGCTCCAGCATGTTGCCGGCAAACGCGGCGAGCTGCTCCATGCTGAGATCGACGATGGAGTGACCCGTGGTCCGCAGCGCATCGATGACGGCCGCGCGCTCGTCTTCGCGGATGCAAGCAGAGCAGACTGCAGCGAACCGCGTGCCGACGCACATCAAGACATTCGTGTGATATATCGCAGCACCCGCGGCATCGACGGCCTCGAAGGCGACGACGTCATAGTCGAGCTGCTGGGCGAAGTCGCCGAGCACATCCACATCCGTGCGCGGCGAGACGCAGGCGTAGGCCACGCGATGAACGCGATCCAGCACCAGGCTGCCGGTGCCTTCCAGGAATTTGTCGCGGCTCTCGTGAGCAGTGAGGTCGAGGACACGAGCGATGCGGAAGCCGTGGGATGCGCTCAGCGCCTCGAGCACATCGTTGCGGCGCTCGGCGCGGCGATTGGGCGCCAGCATCGGGTAGAGCACGACCGAGCCGTCGGCGTGAAAGCTGACCCAGTTGTTCGGAAACAGGGAATCGGGAGTGTGCGGCTCGGGCGTATCGTCGATCACGTGCACGATCACGCCAGCCCCGCGCAGGGCCGCGACCAGACCATCGAACTCCGCGGCGGCTGCACTCTGCGCGGCGGAGTCAGCCAGCGCCGGCTGCGGCGCCTGAAAGCGGTTCGACGCCAGCGTCTCGGGGTTGCCGCCGAAGCGCACCGGACGAATCATCAGAATGTCCGCTGCGCTCTGGAGCTCTTCGCTGTTCATGACGCCGACCCGCGGGAAAATTCAGCGGCGCCATGGTAGCGCTAAACGCAACGGACCGGCGATTGCAATGAACCGCCGGTCCGTTGGGTCAATCCGCGACTGCGATCAACGATCGGTGAGCGCTTTGAAGCTGACCGGCGGCACCGTCGGATAGCTATAGGACGACTCCGACGACTGGCTCGACACGTGCGTGACACCCTTCTGGGTGGCCCAAGCACGCGCGTCAGCGACACTGCGTGCGATCACGAACACGCGGCGATGACCGAGGTTGCTGAAGGTTTTCGCCGCATAGGCCCGGTGATAGCTCGCCGAGCCGGGAGCGGCCGGGTGCTCCAGACTCACGCCGTCGATGTACTTGTGGGCGGCATAGCCGATCGTCGAACCGTCGGTGCGATCCCAGACGTTGTTATTCACGACGATGAAATTGGGATTGATGGCGCGGCGCTTCGCGTCGATACGACGCACGAGGTCGACGCAGCCGTTGGTCCAGGCGTCCCGCTCCGACTTCGGCCAGTTCTTCCAGTTGCTGTAGCTCGACCAGGGGCGGCCGCCGCAGGTGTCGATGAACACGCCGTCGAACTTGCGCTCGCGCATGAGCTTCTCGACGTAGCTCACCAGCCAGTTGCTCCACTTCGAGCCCGCGCGGATGTCCGCCATGTGGTTACCCGGACGCATGATGCGCTGGCCGTACGAGGGATACGGCCACAGCGGCACGGCGCCGTAGTTGTTCATGAAGGACTGCTGGTCGATGGAGCAGATGAAGTTGTCCGGAACCGCGACCGGGGTGATGTACTTGAGCACCTCGCCACCGCGACTGCGCACTGTCTGGAACACGGAGCTGGTGTTGTTGCAGCGTCCGGCAATCATCAGACCGGTTGCTTTGCCATACAGCAGGACGTTCGTGGTCTTGCTGTATGCGATGCCTCCCGGGTTGGCAGCCTGCGCCACGCCCGCAACCGCAGTCCAAGCGAGCGCCGCGCACAGCGATGCGATGAATCTCAATTTCATGCTGATCTCCCCATCGGGTTCAGCCGGCCGTCCGCTTACGACCGGGTCGTTGCTAATACATCGGACTGGTTGATGCGACTCGGTGCGGTCGCTTCAAAGTTCCAGTTTCGATTCGAGTGGCTAAAGCCGGGCGCGAATCTAGCCGCTGCCCGCATGTGCAACAACTGTCTCTGATGGGTCACAGGAGAAGTTCTTACAAGCGCTCGTAACCTGATGTCGCCGCAGCGATTTAGCGGGCGGCTCGATTGTGCTGCACGCTGCGATGAATCCCGCATTTCAATAAGGCGTACCCTGCTAAACGGCGTGGGCGCACTCGCTCGCGGATCGCTTCATCTTTTGCCTCATGGAGCGCGGACCGCGCGCAAACCTGGATCAAACCGGCAGGGAACCCAAAGGCCCGCGGGCGAGTTTTCCCGACGAATTTCCTACAGCCGGATCAAACTATCGATGAATGCCGTCGCCAAGCCGGTCGCCGTTGCCGAGCCGGTTTCCGCCGTGTCCCCTGCCGCTGCCAGTCCCGCCAGTCCGCTGTTCATCATCGGGACCGGCCGGTGCGGCTCGACGGTCTTCCACGAGCTGTTCGCGCACCATCCGCAGCTCTCGTGGTTCACGCGCATGGTCAACCTCTTTCCGGATCGCCCGCAGCTCAACAACCTGCTGCTCGGGCTCGCCAGCGTGCCCGGCGTCGGCTCGATCGTCCGCAACAACGTATCGCCGGTCGAGGGCTACCCGTTCTGGGAGCATCACTTCCGCGGCTTCAGGGTGCCGTGTCACGACCTCACCGCGCAGGACGCTGCACCGTATGCAGTCGCGAGCCTGCAATCGATGGCGCGCGCGTGCGTCACGCGCAGCCGCCCGCACTTGCTCTGCAAGATTACCGGCTGGCCGCGTCTCGGCTTCCTGGCTGCGATTTTTCCGCAGGCGCGCTTCATCCACATCATCCGCGACGGCCGCGCCGTCGCGAGCTCACTGATGCGCGTGTCGTTCTGGCAGGGCTGGCACGGCCCCGACGGCTGGGGCCTCGGTCCGCTAAGTGCCGAGCAGAACGAGCGCTGGCAGCGCTACGACCGGTCCTTCGCGGCGCTCGCGGGACTGGAGTGGGAGATCCTCATGGATGCCTACGAGCGGGCGAAACGCCTGGTGCACCCCGATCGCGTAATGGAGATCCGCTACGAGCAGCTATGCGCCGAGCCGCTCGCGACATTCCGCGCCGCCACCGAGTTCGCCGGGCTCGCGTGGTCGCGCGAGCTGGAGCGCAGCATCGAGCGTGCGTCCCTGCGCAATCAGAACGACAAGTGGAAGCAGGGCCTCAGCGCCGAGCAGCAAGCAACGCTCACAGCCTGCATCCGACCGAGCCTCGCGCGGTGGGGTTACGCAGAGTGAGACGCAGTACACACAAACGGCGCCGCGCGCGTGGAAGACTGAGCGCCGCGTAGTGGACAGTCGCAGGCAAAGTAGCGTTTCCGGCCTGCTGTGACAGTACGCTCGAGCTTGTTAAGTTATCGCATCGTTCAAGGGCAAACCCGTCGAAAGGCGGGGGCGCAAAGCTTCCGGTCTAAGGGCCCATCGGCCTACGACAGCGGGGTTACCGGCGAGTCGACCCGATCCAACAGCGGGTGCGAGCCGTGATTCACTCCTCTGTCGGAAGCCATGCCGAGCTCCGATGCCCTTCGACGATTGATTCGTCCTTGTGACGCGTCCACAGGCGCGGCCACGTAGCTACTGACAGGGCACATTCATGTTCCAGAAGAAATCGGTATTCGCGGGCTGTGCGGTGGTGCTGCTCGCGGCAAGCGCCGTAGCGGCCGAGCGGCCGGGCTTCCCCCGCACGGGCAGCCTCAACATCGCCGCACCTCAGGACTATGACGATGCGAGCTACCAGCAAAAGCTGGCCAAGGTCGACATGGCGGTGCTCAGCTATTGGCCCGGCTGGAATGACACGCGGCGCATGACCATGGAGCAGGTCCTGCGCAACATCAAGGCAATGAACCCGGACACCAAGATCTTCCTGTACCAGAACAGCATGCAGGTGGACGGCAACTCCGCATCGGTCCAGCAGCTGCGCCAGAAAGCGGACCAGATGCGCTGGTGGGCCTATCCGAGCGGCACGAGCGGCGGACGCATCCTGACCACGTTCGCCGCCAAGAACAACAAGGAAATCTACGTCACCAACACTACGCTGTTCACGCCGCGCGACAGCAGCGGCTATCAGTGGTGGGAGTACCATGCCCGCTGGGTCGTCACGAACTACTACAAGCCGAACCCCTCGATCGCGGGTGTGTTCGAAGACAACGTGTTCTGGCGTCCCCGCGTCGATGCAGACTGGAACCGCGACGGCGTTACGGACGCGAAAACCGGCCCCAATGCAGGCAAATGGCTGCGCGAGGGCTATCGCCAGCGCTTCGCGCTCATGCACCAGCTCATGCCCGGCAAGTACATCATCGGCAACGTCGCCGACTGGGGCAAGAAGGACGCCGTGCTGACTGAGCTGTCCGGCACGCTCGATGGCGGTGTCATGGAAGGGATCCTCGGCACCAGCTACTCCCCGGAGAAGTGGGGATCGTGGACGGAAATGATGCGCTGGTATCGCAAGACCATGGCCGCCATCCGCGACCCGAAGCTGGTGATGTTCGATCAGCACGGCGATGCGGGCGACTACCAGGCGATGCGCTACGGGCTCGCCTCGTGCCTGCTCGATGACGCCTACTTCGCTTTCAGCAGCAACGGCTACGGCAACGTCAACACGTTCGATGAATACGATGCAGATCTCGGCCAGGCGGTCTCGCCGCCGTCGCTGACGCCGTGGCAGAAAGGCGTTTATCGCCGCGACTTCGAGAACGGCATCGCGCTAGTCAATCCGCGTGGCAATGGGCCGGTGGAAGTCGAGCTGGAAACGGAGTTCAAGCACATCGCCGGCAAGCAGGCCCCTGCCGTCAACAACGGCCAGACGACCCGCAAAGTCCAGCTCAAAGATCGCGACGGCATCATCCTGCTGCGTGCCAAGGGGCTGCCGAGCGCACCGAAGCTCATCGCCGTCCACTAAGAGGAACTTTCGGCGGGCAACACCCGTTGCTCGTTGAATGTCGTCAGCTGTCCGCGAACGCGAGCCCTATTCCGCTGCGCGCCTGGAGCACGAGACCGAGCGCCGTCCGAGCGTCTGTTTCGTAGGCTTGAACAATCTGGCAGTGCTGGCGCCCGAGCATGACCGGCGCGGGATAGCCGGCGAGCCTCTGCAACAGACTTTGCTGGCCACCGCGGTCGCGCGCCGAGGTTACGACGTCAGCATGGTCGTCGCCGATCATGGTCAGCCGGACGGGGCGACCTGGGAGCGCGTGACGACGTACAAGGCCTACTCGCAGAAGGCCGGGCTGCCGATCCTGCGCTTCGTCCATCCTCGCTGGACCGGCTTGTGGTCGGCGATGAGGCGCGCAAATGCCGACGTTTACTACACCAGTTGCGCCGGCGCCCTGCCCGGACAGGTCGCGATGTTCTGCGCGCGCCATCGCAAGCGCTTCGTATTCCGGGTGGCGAGCGATTCCGACTGCTTGCGAGGTTCGGTGCTCACCAAGGGCTGGTACTGGCGCGACAGCTGGATGTACCAGCAAGCGCTGCGGCGCGCCGACAGCATCCTGGTCCAGAGCGCGCGCCAGCAAGAGCTGCTGCTGCGCAATTTCGGCGCGCACAGCTCGATCGCGCCGCTTCTCGTCGACGCTGGGCGCAGCGACATCGGCTTCCAGGACCGAGACATCGATGCGCTATGGGTCGCCAACCTGCGAGCAGTGAAACGTCCTGACGTGCTGCTGGACGTCGCCGAGCAGTCGCCCGCGCTGCGCTTTCACATGGTCGGCGGCGCGCTGCCAGTGGCGCTCGAACTGTTCCGGATTTCGCAATCGAGAGCCGCGGATCTCGGCGTGCACTTTCATGGCGCTATGGAGTACCGCGAAACCAATGCACTGTACGGACGTGCCCGCGTGTTCGTGAACACCTCGGACCTGGAGGGCTTCCCCAACACGTATGTACAAGCCTGGTCGAGCGGCACGCCGGTCGTCGCCTTCTTCGATCCGGATGGAATCATCGCGCGTCATGGGCTCGGCGCAGCGGTCACGACGCGCGAGCAGATGGTCGAAGCCGTGCAGCGGCTTGCACGCGACGAATCGGCATGGCGCGCCGCGCATGCGCGGTGCCTGGCATTCAGCCAGCAACATTTTGCCGAAGCTGTTGCCCTGCAGCCGTACCTCCAGAGTCTTGATCCCGCAGATCCGGCCCGCTGACTGCGGAGCGCGCGGCGGCGTGTGACACCTGCATCTGCGTCACGAAACGCGCGTTGCCCTGGATAGCGGCGCGTCCCACGAGCGTATGGCTGGGCATGCGAGTGTCGAAGCGCGGCGATACCCAGCCTAGAGGCGGCACTTCACGACCACGAGCCAGCTCGCACAGCAGCGTCGGCGGTAGTTCCAGAGTCAGTGAAGCACCGTTGCCGGCAACAACGACCCTGTTGCCGCTGTGCGTGACGCTGCAATCAGGCGCGAAATGCCAGAACAGCTCCACCTGGTGCGAGTGCTGGCAGAAAAGCTCATCGATGACCGTGAGCGTCGCTGTCGCGTGCTCCAGCCGCAGCTCCCGACGATGCAGGACCGGATCGCCCAGACGCCGGTAGCCGTCGTGCTCGGCGAGGAGGCGGTCGAGCTGCGGTGTCGTCTCGAACGCCGTTGCGCGGGCGCGCGCGTGCGCCAGCCACAGAAAGTTGCCGGCACCTACCGATTGATCCTGTCCGTCGACGCGAACGGTATTGTGCGCAGCCGTGCCGCGGAAGTAGTCACGCCACTGGCGTTGGGTGTGATAGGCAAACGTGCCGGGATCGATCAGCAATTCCTGACCGGACGCGCTGAGCGTGAATGACAGTGCATCGGCGTGACCGTGCGCGGCAATTGACAGGTAGCCGAGCGGTCCGGCGTCGGCCACGATCCGCACTTCCTCGGCAGTTTCGAATCTGCTGCCGAGAATGTAATACCCCGCATCAGCAAACTCGCGGCGCAGTGGTGCGGGGGCCCTGGGCGCAGAGAGCGCAGCGAACCGTGCCGCTGCATCATCGCCCAGCAGCCAACGGCTCTTGTCGTCGAAGCGCCCCGCCTTGTGCATGAACTCGGCGCGGCCGAACAGAACTGCTCCGCTCGCAAGCAGCGAGCGATACACGTGCACGTCAGCCGCGGGATCGAGGCGCGCGATGATCGCATCGTCGCTGTCGCCAAAGGCCGGCACGTTGCCCGCGACGTCCATGATGCTCGCAACGAACTCCAGCATCGCTTCGAGCCGCTGCCAGAACGCGACGCTGAATTCGCGTCCGTTAGCGCGGCCGACCACCGCTGCGAGCAGCATCATGTCTGCGACCTCGTGGTGATACCACACCGCCTGCTCGCGATTCACGCCGTCCGCGCCATTCTGCAGAAGGGCCTGCTGTTCCAGCTCGCGCTGCCCGATATCCAACCAGGCCTGAGACTGCGGCCACAGCGGCCAGGTCGTGGCGGCGACGAACATACCCGTCAGCTCGCCGATCAGATGATTGTTGGCCGAGGAATGCCGCGAGAAATGCCCGGCGATGAAGCGGCAATGCTGAAAGACCGCCGTGAGCCAGCGCTCCTTGAACGCCTGCCCGGCCGGCGTCGCGAACAGGGACGCCTGATCGCCGCCGAGCAGGTGCCACGCGAACGACCAGTTGACCAGTCGGACTGCGTGCTCGAGGCTGCTCGTCCAGTGCGCGCCGAGCGGACAGGGGCACTGCTCGATCCAGGAATCCAGCAACGTGCGGCAGCCCTCGGCATAGCGCGGGTGCTGCGTGAGGTGCCATGCCTGCGCCAGGGTGAGCAACTCGGCATGCCGGCTCGGTTCCCACAAATACTTGATGTCGCCGACCTTGCGCTCGTCGCGGTAGTCGAGCGTCTTGCCGAACTCGAGGGGGGCGACCCGACCGGTCTTCGGGTCCTGGTTCCAGCGCGGCGGAAAGCCGAGCCGCACCGCACGCATCGCGAACACGTCGAACTGGCCCGCCAGGATGCGATCAGCAGCGCTGGCGTACCTGGCTGCATCGAACTGACGGGGCAACGCCGCAATCCACGGCGCCCCCGCTGTCTCACGGTGCCGCGCCGGCACCCGGGCAGCGGTCGAGCCGCGGCGCTCCGCGAGCGCCCGTAGATGCTGTTGTACGCGATAGGCGATCTCACGCGGGCCCATCGCGGACAGGCGTTTGACCCTCCACCGCCAGCTCATGCGTTCATTCCGGCATCGCGCGCGCGGTTCAGCAGCTCACGCACCTGCGGGCGATGAATGACGAAGGGTATCTTGCCGAGCGCGCTGCGCTCGAGAGCCTCGCTGCGCTCGATGCTGACATGCATGCTGTCCGGCAGCTTCCCGCGGACGTTGCTCATGAGACGGTCGGCGTCCTGCGAGTCGTAGCCGGCGTCCGCCAACACCAGGATGCGAACGCGATCCGGCGCCTCCTGGATCACCTGGATGCGCAGGACGTGGGACACGTCGCGCTGGAAATGATCGATGCCGGTCAGCCGCACGCCGTCGGGCGAAATCAGAATGTCGTTGTCGCGGCCGAGCACGCCAGCGAATGCACGAACTCCGAGCGTCACTTCTTCGAGCTGCGCGGCGCCCCACGATGCGGGCAGTCGCAACAGATCGCCCGTACGATAGCGAGGCAGTGGCATCGCCGAGTTCCACAGCGCCGTGCCGACGATTTCGTAGTCGACGTGTTCGGCTTCGGCAGCGACAGGCTGCAGCTCGACGTGCGCATACCCCGGCAGGAAGCGGTATTCGTGCGCCCGCGTCGCATAGGCGAACGCGACCCGCTCCGCCTGACCGTAGTAGTCGAGCAGTCGGCACTGGAGCGTGCGCTCGGCAAGCTGCCACAGGCTCGGGTGCAACATTTCCGACGACGTCAGGACACGTGCGATGCGCAGCTCCCGTTGCGTCCGTTGCAGGGAAACGCACAGGGCCTCCAGCGCAGTGGGATAGGCCCAGAGCACATCGGGACGGAATTCCTCCAGCGCCTGCGCGTACGCCGACACGGTATTTGCGTTCAGATGATTGGACGAGAACACCAGGCGTTGGCCGCCTCCCGCAGCTCGCCAGTAGGGCGGCGTGAAGTCGGAAGGATCCTTGATGTTGTCACCCCGCAGCACCGCTATGCGTGCGTGATGCGGATCGACGCCGAGCCGGCGCATCATCGCGTCGATGCAAGCCTGCTCGAAAACAATCGAGCGCAGCGAGCGCGTCAGCTGCAGCGGCATACCGGTGGTTCCACCAGTGCTCGCCCGGACTGCAAGCAGCTTCGAGCCGCTCACGAATGCGGCCGGATCGGCGCGCACGACCGGCTTCTGCAGCGGTGGCCAACTCGCCAGCAGTGCACTACCGCCGACTCGAAGGCCGTACGCGGAACGAGCAGCGGACGATAGCGTCTCCCGCAGGCGCGAGCGGGTCCATTCCCGCCGCACGTCGAGTCCGGCGTTTTCGAGCGCCTGCAGTTGCGCACGCATGGAGTCATAGAAGACAGGATTGCGACGTACCGCCACGTCGCCGATGCGCAATGCCTTGAGCTTTTTTGCGAGCGCGTGCATCACTCGCTCCGGGTCCCGCCGCTCGCATCGAATGCCAGCGAGCAATACAAGGCAACCACGGCTTCCACGAACAGGTCGACGCTCAGAGGCTCGACCGTTGCCCTGGCCGCGCTCGCCATGCGAGCGCGCAATGCGTCGTCGCCGGCCATACGCTCGATTGCGCGTGCGAGCTGCGCAACGTCTCCTGGCTGCACCAGGAATCCTTCGATGCCGTCCCGCACTTGCCTCGGGATGCTGCCCACCGGCGTGCAGATTGCGGGCAAGCCCCACGCCATGGCCTCGAGCAACGCCATCGGCAGGCCCTCCGCATACGAGGGCAGAACGAAAACGTCTGAAGTGGCCAGCAAGCGATCCCGCTCGCTGGGGTTCAGCCAATCGCGCACTTGGGCTGCGTGCTGAATGCCACGCTGCTCGATCAGTGCGCGCAGGCGCGTCAGCTCGCCGTCGCCCGCGAGCACCAGTTTGATGCGTGCCAGACCGGACGGCGGCAGCGACGCAACCGCCTCGACCAGATCGAAGGCGCCCTTCTCCGCACTGATCCGGCCCAGATATACCAGCTGCACCTGACTGCCCGGCAAGCGTCTCGGCACGGCGCTGGGCAACACCACTGGATTCGCCAGCACCACGACCTGCTCGGGACGCAGCCCGATCGAAATGAAGAACGCGCGCCAGCTCTCGCCGAGGACGATGAGCCGGTCGACGCGCCGCAACGTCGCGAGGGTCGCAGCCCGCCGGCGGGGCGACAGTTTTGCCCAGTAGCTCTGATAGCCGCCGCCGTGCGCGTGCATGATGACTCTCGCGCCGTTCGCCATCGCCAACCGGGCGAGCACGATCTTGCGAACGCTGCTCGCGTTGCTGGCGAAGTGGATGTGCACGACGTCGGTTCGCGCACGCCGCAGATGACGCAGCGTACGCACGATCGCCGCGGCGAAGGTCCACAGCTTGCGCCACTTGGAGCCCTCTACCATCGTGGCGACATGCGTTACGCGGACGTGCGCCGGCAGATGTGAAATCAAGGATTGCTCGACTGCGGAAACGCCACCGCGCACGCGCAGGTCCGGACCCAGCATCAGCACTTGCAGAATCCGCCTTTCGGTTGCCGGTAGATCGTGCAGCATCTCGAATCGCCGCGGGACTTCCGCCACGACGCGCGCTTCAGAGTCGATGGGTCTGCGCCGGCTGGTGGAGTTGTGTTCGCATCCCGCTGCGAAAACGTACGCCGCCGACGGAAGTTCCCGGACACGGACTGTCTGTCGCCCCGTCGCGACGCTCGCCGCGGCGGCGCCAGGTTCCATCCGCTTGTGTGCAGTCGATCACGGAATTGATTCGCCGCGTGGTGCACAAAGAACGCGCATAGACAGCACGCGTAGTTGCAAGGGCAAACCCGTCGAAAGGCGGGGACGCAAAGCTTCCGGTCTACCGGGCCTTCGGGCTCTACGATAGCGGGGCTGCCAATCAAGCGGGGCGAGCCGTCAGCGCGACTCGTCCGGAGGCTCGGCAGAGCACTCCATTGGTCGTTCGCTTCTCCAGAAGCGAGCACGTCACGCCCTTGGGACATGAAGTTCACTGGGGGCCTGGCATGCGCAACGATCGAATTCGAGTCCTGGCGGCAACGATTGCCGTGCTCGCACTGATGCTGGGTGGATGCCGCGACGACAACGAGCGAGTCGCGACCACATCTCCGCCCGCTTCCGGCGGTCCGCCGCCGCAAACCGTGCCGCCTCCGCCCCCGCCGCCGCCGCCGCCGCCGCTGCCGTCAGCGGGGGCAGCGACCGTCGAATGGCTTGCGCCTCAGACCGCCACCGACGGCTCGACGCTGACCAACCTTGCGGGCTATCGGATCTACTACGGCACCGACGTCGCGCGGATGACGAACAGGATCGAGGTGAAAAACGCCGGCGTGTTGACTTACGTGATCGACGGGCTGAAGCCGGCGACGTACTACTTCGCCGTGACGGCGATCAACGCTCACGGCCAGGAAAGCGCGCGCTCGAATGCCGGCCGCAAGATCATCACCTGAGCGATCGCTGCGCGGACGCGCGGGTCCAACCGTGTGCGTCCCGCCGCGCTCTCCAGGTTGCGCGCCGGCGAGCAGGCAGAGGGACGGTCGCGTCTTGTCCTTCGATGGTGTTGATAGCGATGCGCATCATCACGCCGGTGTATGCCCAGAAGTAGTGCCACGGAGCGTAGAGCTCGACGAAGAACACGGAGGCTGCAAGCGCCAACGCACCGATGACGTAGCCAATCAGCAACGGACGCACTTCGTCATCGGCACGCAGCGCAGCCTTACTCGCGTAGCGGATCGGCAGCACCAGCAACAGCACCGCGCAGGTCACTCCCACCAGCCCCAGGTTGAACCACGATGCGAGGTAGTGATTGTGCACGGCGTTGCGAAACGGCATGGTGTTGTACATCTGCCAGCCATAGCCAGTCAGCAGCGTGATTGGCTGTTCCCACATCACTGAGATCGCATTCGCCCAGATGAGGGTGCGTCCGGAGGAGATACCCTGGACGTCTGAGACCACCCTGGCGCCGCCGAGCCATCGATCGACGAGCAGCCTGCCGAAGCCGGCCGCGGTCGCAACCGCAACGACACCGACTCCGGCCAGCGTGCACCAGCCAACGAACGCGAACAGCTTGCGGGGCGGCACATAGCGCCGGAACAGATACAGACCCACGCAGGCGGCGACCGCCGAGCCGACGAACGCGCCACGCGATACTGTCATGACGAGTGCGAGTGCGCTGACCCCGGTGGCCGCGATCCAGAACACGCGCCAGAAGCCGCGGGTCACGAAGATCAGCGGCGCAGTGGCAGCCAGGGAGAGCGCGCAGAAGGTGCCGTACTGATTCGGTTCGCCGACCAACCCCTGCACGCGCCCGTCCTGGTCCGGCTCGATGCGGCCCACTTGCACGAGCCCGAGCGCACTGAGCACCGCCGCGACGTGCGTGACGGCCCAGCACGCCAGCACGATTTTCAAGACCTGCACTGCCTCTTCGTCCGAGCGCAGGCCGTAGAAGAAGACCAGGAAGAACATCATCTGGTCGAACAGCGAATTCTTGAGAACGATGCTGTTGCGGATGAAGTCGTAGCGCGGATACTGGATCACCAGCGCGATCAACACGAGCATCGCCGCCGCGTAGCCGATCAGAGTGATGAAGATCAGTGGGATCGACGGCAGCTGAATGCGATAGCGGCGGTCGAGCGTCACCCGCAACAGCAGCACCAGCATCATCACGTACAGCAGCGCGTTCTTGAGGTTCAGGCCCGGCATCGGTCCCGGGTCGATGCCCAGCGCCACGGCCAGCATCAGGGAGCAGATCAGGGCTATCAGCATGAACCGCATGGTTGCACCCGGCGCGCCGCTAGTTGGCGACGCGCGCACGACTCCAATGAAAGCGCAGCGCGCTGCGGAAGCCCCTGCGGCCGTCGCGCATCAATAGCTGGATCGCATCCTTGACGCGCAATGCACGCTGCTCGAACGCGCTGAGCTGTCTTTGCCGGTTCGCGTACAGCGGCCGATAGCCGAGCAGCCGCATCGTGTCCCATGCAAGCGACTCCACCGCACGGATCTCGCGAGGCTTGAGCCGCTCGGCAAACTTCTGGCGATTATCGCTGACCACCTGGCTTTGCCCGGCCGCATAACCGCTGGGCTCGACCGGACTCGCCAGCCGCGTCATTGCATCGGAAAAATCGATCTGCAGGAACTCGCTCAAGCGTCGCATCTGCGCCGGCGTCGCCTGCAGCAGGTCCTCATATTTGACCTCGATGCAGCGATCAGCGTGTGCCTGACAGATCCGATGCGCCTGCGCCACGTCGCGACCCCACAGAAAAGCTGCACGGCGGATATCCTTGTGCCATCCATTGCGCATCGACACGCAGTAGTCGCGCACGTCGCGCATGATGTGCACCACGCGCGCTCGCGGAAAATGCTCCAGCAAGGCGCCAAGGTGGCGCATGTAGGCCGGCGACTTGTCGCCCCAGATCAGGCCGGTGTGCGCAGCGGCTCCGGTCTCGTAGCGCACGAAGCCTTCGAACAGGCCCGCGGCGTCGTAGCGACCGCCGCAATACTCCCGCCACTCGCGCCAGGAAAACGGCCGCGCTTCCGCCGACCGCCAATGGAAATAGGGTGCGCTCTGCAGCGCCTCGAACAGCGCCTGGAACGCCTGCGGTTGCTCGGGAGCGCCGCGTTGCTGCACCCAGCGCACCAGGAACGGAAAGAATTCGGTCTCGATCGTCGGCACCCGGACGCGCGGGTGCTGTTCCAGCAGACCGCGCAGCAGCTTGGTGCCGGAGCGCGGCATGCCGATGATGAACAGCGGGCCCGTCCAGCTCGCGACGGGGTCCGCGCGAGCTGCGACGCTCTCGGGAATCGGCATTGGACCTCTTAACTCGATTCGTGCGTTGGAACACGGGAATCGTCCGACAACTCCCTATGGCAGGGTTGGGTTCCACGCGATCCGGGCATTTCTTGCAACCGGGCCTATACGAGACAAAACGAGGATATCGGGATGAATGCAGTGGATGGCAGCCTGGCGCACGTTTCGACGTGTGAGGAGCGCAGCGACCGCTTCGGATTGCTGCGGCGTCGCGCACCTGAGCGCGCAATGGCAGTATCCGCCGCCCCGCCATCCAGCGACGCGCCGCTGCAATTGCTGAGCAAATTCCTGACGCGCGACAGCGCGTTCCTCGAAGTCGCGGCGACCGATTGCTCGCTGTCGCTGAGCCTTGCCGAGAGCGTGAGGCGTGTCTATGCCGTCGCCCGCTCGGCCGTGGTCACGGGCACGCGGCGCTTTCCGGCGAACTTTCACCTGATCGCTGCGGAAGGCAATTGCATCCCGGTGCCGCAGGCCAGCGTCGACCTGGCGTACAGCAACGGGCTGGTCGATCAGCTGGACCCGGAGCAGACGTGCGAACAGCTCGCCAGCATTCAGCGTGCGCTCACGCGCGGCGGAGTCTTCATATGCTGTGCGCGCAATCGACTTCTCGGTACGGGAGTGGCTCCGCCTCATACCTTCGGCGAGCTGCGCGCCATGCTGCGCAAGGTAGGATTTCGCACCGTCGCCCAGCATGCGCGGTGCTCAGGTGCGAACGTGACTCTCCCGGGGCCGCTGGCACAATTGGCCAGCAGCACCTGGCTGCGCGAGCTGCGCGAGATTTGTCTGATCGCGCGCAAGTAATGGAGCTCGCATGACGACGATCACCCTTCTGCAGCCGCCGCGAGCAGACGACCGCGCACCCGCTCAGCTGTGGGAGCAGTATCAGGTCGAGAAAGATCTCGCGGCGCAGCTGCTCAACGCCCCGCGGCTGGAGCGGCGCAAGCTCTACAGCAGTGCCTACGATGAGCTGTTTCGCCGCATTCCCCACCATCGGCAGCTCACGCGCAAGATGTCCTCGGAGCAGATCGCAGCACATGTATCCAAGCAACTGCGTCTGCTGGGGCGCTTCCTGAAGCCGGACACGTGCTTCCTGGAAATCGGCGCCGGCGACTGCGCCTTGTCACTGCGTGTCACCGAGCGCGTCCGCAAGGTGTACGCACTGGACGTGTCGGCTCTGCTCACTCAGGACGTCCGCGTACCGCGCAACTTCGAGCTGATCCTCTCGGACGGCGTCAGTATTCCCGTGCCACGAGGCAGCGTCACGCTCGCATACAGCAATCAGTTGATGGAACACCTGCATCCCGAGGATGCCGCCGAGCAGCTCGCCAACATTTATCAGGCCATCGCGCCCGGTGGCGCCTACGTGTGCATCACGCCGAATCGCCTCACCGGACCGCACGATATCTCGAAGTACTTCGAGCGCACGGCCAGCGGCTTCCATCTGAAGGAGTACACGATCGCCGAGCTGCGCGCCATCTTCCGGCGCGCCGGATTCAGGCGAACCGTGCAATATGCCCGCCTCAGCGGAGTCTACTTTGCCGTTCCCGCGTGGTTCACGAGCCTCGTCGAGACTGCCTTCGGAGCTCTTTCGCCGGCCGCACGCACGCGCTTCAGCCACAACAAGCTACTGCGCGGGCTGCTGGAAATCCGTCTCGTGGCTTGGAAGTAAGATTCACGTCTGCAGGCGCGCCAGCAGCGAGCGCGAATAGGTGTGCGCACGGCGCAACCCCAGGATCACTTCGGGAATCCCCGCCAGGCGCAGCAACCAGAGAAAGACGAGCCCGAACACCAGCGCACCCCCGATCAGCCCCAGGATGCCGGGCCAGATCGGGAGGTAGAGCAGACTGGCTGCAATGACGGCAGCCACCAGGATCTTGCCCAGATCACGCCAGCGCGCCAGCTGCGATAACGGCAGCTCGTAGATCCGCATGACCTGTGCGGCCAAGTACGTGCCCTCCACGAAGCTCGAGATTACGGATGCAACCACCGCACCGATGAGCCCCCAGGCCGGCACCATGAGGCTCAACAAGCCGACATTGAGAATGAGGGACAGCAGATTACTGTGCAGAATAGGCGCAGTACGGTTACGCGCCCGCAGCGGAATTCCGAAATCGAACGCTGGGCGCAGCAGCGCCAGCGCGAAGATCTGAAACACAATGACCGCTGACTGATAGCGCTCCGAAAACAGCATGGTGACGATGGTATCTGCGAAGCGCATCAGGATCACACCAACGTAGACCAGCAATATCGCCGTTGCCACCGTACTGCGACGCCACAGTTCCAAGACCTCCTGCTGGCCGTTGCGCCACCGCGCTGCCAGCTCGCCCAGCATCACGTCGGAGAGCGAGTTGCGCATCAGCGAAATGATCGGCTGAGCGAAGACGCCGATCGCATATTGCGCGAGCGCTGCAGGTCCGAGCATCTTGCTCACGAACAGGCTGCCCATCGATTGGTTGAACCCGTTGAGCAGCAGGGCCACGCCGAAGGGTGCGCAATACGCCAACTGTTCGCGCCACGAACTGGCTCCGTCGGCAGGAGCCACGCGGTGACGCATATGCCAGGCTCGCATCGAGAGCAGCACCCGGACTCCTTCCAGGGTCACCATTGACCAGACGATCGTCGTGACGTCCCGGCTCAGCGCGGCCGCAGCTGTGACGACTGTGATGCGGCTGACGAGGCGCACCGTCGTGTACCGCCAAACGCGGTAGGGCTGCTTTTCTGCGATGAACAGGGCTTCCCAGAAGTCGAAATTGACGAACAGCCACACATAGACGACGGCGGCCATCGGGTACTCGCCCAGCACGGTGCCGCCGAAGATCGCATGCAGCAGTAGCGCTCCTGCTGCGACCAGCGAGCTGCTCGCCAGAGTCATCAGCAGGGCCTGATTGACGTAGCGCCAGCCGCGCGTCGGGTCGCCCGGAATGAAGTTCAGCAGGCTGCTGTTGATCCCCAACGCAGAAAACGCGGTCAGCATCGTCACGTATACGAGGAACTCGCGGTACCGGCCGAAGTCGGTAACGCTCAGTAGCCGCGCCAAAATGATCGGGCTGATGACGATCAGGGCGCGATTCATCAAACGCGTGATCGATACGATCAGCGTCCGCTGCGTAATGCTGATAGCTCACTCCATCCGGGCAGGCGGCGCGTCACTGGGCTGAGCGGGCCGCGTGGTTACTGTTTTCTGCTGCTGCCGCGCGCGCCACACAGTAGTGTAGTTGTCGCGGCCGATGTACACCGCTTCGAAACGTGACTTCAGCACGGGAGCGATGCCGTCGCCGCGCATCTCGCGACGGTCGTCGCCCTTGTTCTCGCCGCTCCCTATGACGTAGATGCGGCGATCGGGATAGCGGTCGAGCAGCTCGACGAGCGCCGCGCCGCTGTCGATCACCGGCGTGCCGGTATAGAAATCGCGGATCACGCCGTCGACCTCCTGCACGAAGCGCCGGCCGTGCTTGCGGGAGATGAGCCAATAGTCGACGCCGCCAAGGTAGTAGGTCTGCTCCTGCACATCCTCTGCCGCCACGACGTCGTCGGCAGTGAGCTGCTGGCCGCGCATGAAGAGCGCAGCGCCCTTGTGATCCGGCAGCTGCGTGTGATTCGGCCCGAATCTCGCACTCGCAGCGATGGGATCGACGATCAGTACGACCGCGACGAGCACGGCTGCAGCCTGCAGCGGCCTCACTGCGGACTGCAGTTGCAGGCGCCGCAGCAGCGCGCCCAGTGCGTGTTGAGCGAAGGCGAACGCGCACAGCAACATGGGCAACAGGGATGCGGACGTATAGCGCGATGGCACGTTCCAGCGGAAATACCCCAGCATGAACATCGGGATCCATACGCCCAGCAGCGCGAGCAACCAGTAGTCGGGCACGCGACGCCGGCTGGCAATGCGCCACAGCCCCCAGATCGTCCCCGCCAGGACGAACAGTGCGGCGACCCGCGACAGCTCACTGATGCGAACATAGGGCCAGACGCTCGGCTGACCGATCAGCATGCCGATGAGCTTGACGACCGAGCCCGGCCACGATGCGAGCAGCGCCACGTGAATCAGACCCACGACGGCAGCCGCCAGCACAAAGCGCAGGAACCTGCGCCAGGCGCGCTGCCCGCGATAGCGAAATGCGATGACGCTGCCCGCCACGCCGAGCAACGCGGCGATGTGATAGAACAGCATCAATTGCGCCACCAGCGCGGCGAGCAGCAGCGCCGTTGCAATGAGCGAGGGCAGGCGCTGGTGCACCACGCGACCGAAATGCACTGCGAGCAGCGCCGTGGCCGCTCCCGTGATCCACAGGGCGAGGTCCATCGACAGCGGAAACCCGCGAACCGGCGCGCCTCCATGCCGCAGAGTCGCGACGATGTCGGCTCCGTACTCCGGCGGCGGCACCGGATACTGCGCGTTAGTCCAGCCGTCGATGATCACGTAGGCGACCATGACGACGCTCGCTGCCGCCAGTTCGTATACGAATTTGCGCCGATCGGCGTGCAACAAGCTGGGCAACAGGAACAGCAGAACGCAGGTGACGGCGAGCGCATGCAGCTCTATGCCCACCGCGAGCGTCAGGACCGCCCCGATCAACCAGCCAACACGGTTGCTGCGCTCCCACGCGAATATGCACACCAGGCAGCCTGCGATACAGGCTTGCATGAAGATGTACATCCGCGCCGTCTGTGAGTATTCGATCAGGTCGGGCAGCAGCGCGACCGTGGCGGCAAGCGCCAGGTTCCAGTTGGGCCGCAGGAAGCGTCGCCCCGCCAGGAACGTCAGAGCGATGACCGCAACTCCGCACAGAGCCGAAGGCAGGCGGAATGCCCATTCCGACTCGCCGAAGATCTGCACCGACGCGGCCATGAGATAGAGTTCGGTAAGGCCGCGCGGATAGAACATGCCGCTCGGCAGGATCGGTAGGCCGTCCTTCACGATGTGCGTCGCGGCCAGCGCCATCGTGTCTTCGTCGCCGTGCAGGCCCGGATCGCCCAAGCCCCAGAAGCGCAGGACGGCGCCGATGCACAACACCACGAACAGCAACACGCGATGCAGAGCAGTCTCCCGGTCCGCGGCGGCGGTGACCTCGAACAGCGAGGAGAGCGGACGCAGTATCCCTACACACACCGCATTCAGCATGGTGACTGCCGGCGTCGCAGCGCGGGTCGCAGCATTTTGCATGGATCAATCCGCAGTGGCGGCTCTGTGACTGAGAGTCGAAAGGAGCAAGATGCGTACCACGCGTGCGCTGCCAAGTTCACACAGACGATCCCTCGCAGTGCGTCCAGGAACATGTAAATCATGCAGCGCGTATCCCGCTGCCGCTCGAGACGCGTACGTGCTTCATTGACGTGACGCCCGCGTGTGAACGCGCGCCCGTAGAGCGAAGTTTCCCGCAGTTGAGCGCACGTGCAGGAGAAAACATTACAACCTCGATGCAACGCTTACATCGCCTAGGCCTCGCTGCCAGTGCGCAGGGCGGGAGACTGTCCGAGTGGTACACAGACTTTTGAGGACAGACTCGGCACCGAACGTGCATCGTAAGCGTTGTCAGTGCTGAGATCCGTCATGCAGCGAAATCCAACTCAACTTGCCGAGCGCGAATACGACGTACTGGTCATAGGCGCAGGGGCATTCGGCGCCGCAGCTGCGCGTGAGGCAGCCCTGCGTGGCCTGCGAACAGCCCTGGTCGAGCGCGCAGATTTCGGCGGCGGCGCGTCGTCCGAATGCTTCAAGATGGTTCACGGCGGCATCCGCTATCTGCAGCATGCGGATATTCGACGTCTGCGGGCATCGTCGCACGAACGGTCTGCGTTGCTGCGCATCGCTCCGCATCTCGTGCAGCCGTTGCCGATCGCGATCCCGACATACGGTCACGGCCGTCGCGGGCGCGCATTGCTCGCGGCGGGAGCGACTGCCTACGATCTGCTGACACTCGATCGCAACAGCGGCATCGGCGATCGCCGGCGACAGATTCGCCGCAGCCGCTTCCTCTCTCGCGCGCGTCTGCTGGAGCTCTTCCCACACCTGCGCGCGCCCGACCTGAGCGGCGCCGTCGTTTTCGAAGACGGCCAGATGTACAACCCGGCGCGCATCGTGCTCGCCTTCGTCAAGTCCGCTGTCGACGCCGGCGCCAGTGCGTGCAATTACGTGGAAGCGACGAGATTCCTGTGGCGCGGCTCGTCAGTCTGCGGCGTGCGCGCGCGAGACCGATTGAGCGGCGAAGAATTCGACGTGCGAGCGCGGCTGACGCTGAACGCAGCGGGGCCGTGGGCGGACTATCTGCAGAACGACCCGCAGCGCTTCGGCGCGTGGCGGCGCCTGCCCTACTCGCGTGACGCATATTTCATCGTCGATCGCGCGCCTACTTCGGAATACGGCGTAGCCGTGCAGGGATTGAGCCGCGACAAGGATGCAGTCCTGGGACGCACGACGCGGCACCTGTTCGCCGTTCCCTGGCGTGACAAGACACTCATCGGCGTGTGGCATTGTCTGTTCCCCGAGTTTCCCGATGCCGCGCACGTCCAGCCGCAGGAGCTGGAGACCTGGATGACCGAGCTCAACTCGGTCTACCCGGCATTGCAGTTGTCGCCCTCAGAGGTGACGTTCGCGAACTGCGGCCTGGTGCCGTTCGGCGAGACGGCGACGCAGACCGAACTGAGCTTCGGCAAGGAGTCGCGCATCATCGATCATCGCGCCGCGCACGGCGTCGACGGACTCGTCAGCCTCGTCGGAATCCGCTTCACTACTGCGCGGGCGGACGCTGCACGCGCGTTGAACATGTTGCTGCGACAAATGCCGCGCACACCTGCAGCAGTCGATACCGCGCGTCTGCCGCTCGCGGGCGGCGACATCGCAGATTTTGCAGCGTTCGAGGCGCAGGCGCTGCACACGAAGCCGCCCGGCGTCAACGACGAGACCATGCGCGCGTTGCTCCGCAACCATGGTACGCACTACGCGCACGTCTTGCGCGGTCGCGACGCGCATACCGTTCCCGATACCAGCACGCTGTTCGCGGAGATCCGCCACGCCATCGATCAGGAGATGGCGATGAAACTCGAAGACGTCGTCATGCGTCGCACCGAATTGGCCGCAGGCTCGCATCCGGGCCGGCGCGCGCTAGAGGCTGCAGTGATGGAAATGGCGAACTACCTGCGTTGGTCCGACAGCCGCATGCGTGAAGAGCTGTCGGCAACGGAACGCACGCTTGCTCGGCATCTCGCGCGGGCTAATTCGACGCCGGTGTCTGCGCGCACCGACGTCCGGGCGGCGCATGGCGCGATGCTTGCAAACTCCCGTGGGTGACTCGACGCAAATGACCCAGTCCCAGATGACCATGCAGAATCGACAATCCGTGCCGCCGATGCGATTGCTGATCACCGGCGCGACCGGTTTCATCGGTTCGCGCCTCGCGCTGCACGCGCGCCGCAATGGCATCGACGTTCTCGGCACGGGGCGTGCGGAGATCGATGTGGAGCGCGAGCGGCTCGCGGAGCTGCGCGCCGCGGACGTGCCGGTTGAAATCGGCACTCTGCACGATGTCGGCTTCGTGCGACGTCTGGTGCACGACCGGACAGTCGTGATTCATTTGGCGGCGGCTCAGCACGAATCGCACATGCCGGCGGCCTATTTCCGCTCGGTCAACGTCGACGTCGTGCGGCAGTTGCTGGAGGAATGCCGGACCGCTGGAATCCGGCGCTTCGTGTACGGCAGCACGATGGGCGTTTATGGGGACGGGAGTCAGCAGCAACTCGACGAGCAGAGCGCGCTGCACCCGGAAAATCCCTACCAGGTGACCAAGCTGGAAGCCGAGGCCTTGGTGCGCGCGTGCGCTTACGACTTCGATACGGCCATCGTGCGCATTGCCGAGACTTACGGACCCGGCGATTGGCGACTGCTGAAGCTGTTCCGCGCGATCGAGCGCGGTCAGTTCTTCATGATCGGCCCCGGCGCGAACCGGCGGCAGTGCATCCACGTCAACGACCTGGTGCGCGGCCTGTGGCTCGCGGCGGAGCACCCCGCGGCAGTCGGCGAGACGTTCATCATGGCCGGCCGCGAAGTGATGACGACGAACGAGATGGTGGAGCGCATCGCAACCGCACTGGATCGCAAGCCGCCGCGTATGCAGTTGCCGATGTGGCCATTCCTGGTGGCGGCGACGGTGCTGGAAAAGACACTGCAGCCGTTGCGCATCCAACCCCCGCTGCATCGGCGCCGGCTGGACTTTTTTCGCAAGTCGTTCGTTTTCTCCACGGTGAAAGCGCAACGGCTGCTCGGCTTCATGCCGGAAATCGATTTTCAGTCGGGCGCCGCTGACACGGCGCGGTGGTATCGCTCGCGCGGGCTGCTGACGCCGCGCGCCGCGGGTGAAGTCGCACGAGCGGAATCGGCATAACGATCATGTCTGCATTCATCGATCCTACCTCTGCCGCCAGCGACCGCCCCCGCGAGCGCATGACCCCGACCATGGACCTCGAGTCCACCACGGACCTGACCGGTGACCACACCACGGACCTTTCACCAGTGACGACCGACACCGACCGCGCCGAGATGTCCGCAGAGATTCCTGACGGCGACAGCCCGATGGCAGTCGAAATCCCGCCGGACATCGTCCACACACCCGATCTCGAGCGCGTCGATGCGCTGCCCGGAACCGGGTTCGCCGCCCGCGAGCTCCCCGGGCTCGGCCGTCAGCCGCCGGCGTCGCTGGCGCCCGCGAAGCCGCTAGCGCCGGGCGCAATCCTTTGCGATCGCTTCATCCTGGAGCGCATCCTCGGCCAGGGCGGCACCGCCGTCGTCTTCCAGGCCCGGGACATGACGTCGGCCAGCACAGCGCCGAACCTGCGCGTCGCATTGAAAGCGCCACGACCCGATCGCGGTGACCGCACGCGCGCCGCCGCGCGCCTGCACCACGAGTTCGAGCAGGCGACCAAGCTCGCGCATCCGAACATCGTGCGCGTGTTCGATCTGTACGAGCGCGACGACTCCTGCTTCATCACGATGGAGCTGATCGAAGGGCGGCTGTTGTCGACGATCGTGCGCGACTGGACGATGCTGCCGCGCGCCCTCGCGAACAAGATCCTGCGCTCGTCTGCGCTGGCGCTGGACCATGCGCACGAGCATGACGTCGTGCACGGCGACTTCAAGCCGGGCAACGTGTTCCTGACGCGAGAAGAGGAAGTGAAGATCGTCGACTTCGGCGCATCGGCTGCGCTTTCCGGCGGCAGCTCGCGCATTCCCGCCGGCACGCCCGCGTACGCGAGCCCGCAGGTGCTGAGCGGCGAATCACCCGACCGACGCGACGATGTCTTCAGCTTTGCCTGCGTCGCTTATGAGCTGCTCACGGGACAGCATCCATTCCAGCATCGCTCGTCGCTGGAAGCGCGCGATGCTGGCATGACACCGGCGCGCGCCTGGAATCTCTCGGCGCCGCAGTGGCTGGCGCTGCTGTCGGCGCTGGCCTGGGATCGCGAGCAGCGTCCGGCGGAGATCTTATCGGTGCTGGACTCGCTGCTGACCGAGTCCGAACCGATCGCTGTCGCGCCGCCCATTGCCCCGGCCGGCGACGTGATCGTGACCGAGCTGCAACCCGAGTTGATGCCGAAGCAGCGCGGCTGGGGGTTTTTCGTGTTCGTCTCCTGTGCGATCGTGGTGATCTTCATCGCCGCGCAACGCAACGACGACGATCCGGACGAGCCGGCAGCGGTCGCTGCAGCCTCGGAGCCCATGCCCGGCCAGTCCACGGCGGCGCCGCTGACGGGCTCGGTGGCAGGTGCCGTCGAACGGCCGCGCGATTCGCTGCCATCGATGACGGACAGCAAGCCTTTCACATTCTCTGATCCGCCCAGCGATACCAAGACCGCAGCGCTTGCTCCCGGCCCGGGCGCTGCGATGGCGATTCCGGCTGCAAAACCCTCGGCGCCGCCTGCGCCGCTGAGCGAGATCTCGTTCGAATCTGCCAATATCGTCACCACGGAAAGCTCCGTCGCCGCGGTATTTCTCATCAAGCGCTCGCAGCCTCTGCGCGGTCGGGCGCGTGTGCAATGGGTCGCAACGAGCGGCAGCGCCGACGCCGGCATCGATTTCGCATCGAGCGCTGCGGGCTCGGTAGAGTTCGCCGACGGCCAGGCGCAGCGCGCGATCTACGTGCCGCTGCGCAACGACCTGCTCAAGGAAGGCGACGAGACGTTCAAGGTGCAGCTGAAGTCGCCGGTCAACGCGCGACTGGGCCCGATCGCGATCGCGGAGGCGACCATCCGGGACGACGACGAGTAGGTCGCCCCTCCTACTTGACTGCGACGGCCGCCACCTTCTTGCTGAGCACTCGTACCTTCTTGCCGTAGAGCATGAAGATCACGCGCATCGTCAGCTCCAGCACCGTCGTGACTGCGAGCCCGACGTAGTTCAGTGGATTCTTCCAGAACACGTACAGCTTGAGCGCGAACGGGCGCACCTGCCGGAAGCCGCCGAGCTCCAGCAGCTGCGTCAGGCTGTACTCCGTGACGAGGTAGAAGTGATCGATGTTGTGCGCGAGATTCTCGGAGCCGACCAGTGGATTGGCGCCGTTCATCGCGTACACGACGATGCGTCCGCCCGGGCGCAGCGCTGCATTACACAGCTGCAGGAACTCGATCGTCTCCTGGTGCGTGAGATGGTTCAGCTCCTGCTCCGGAATGATGACGTCGAACTCGCCGCGGCTGCGCTCGAGATAGTTGAATGCTTCCGCCACTTCGCACGGCAGGCTGTGGCGGCGCGCATGCTCGATCTTGGACGGGTCGGAATCGATGCCGACGACGCTGCGGTAACCGGCCTTCGCGAGCACCTCGACCAGGTACCCAGGCCCGCAGCTGATCACCAGGATGCGCGCGTTGCGATCGGCCGGCAGGTGCTGCAGGTAGTTCGCGCGGTAGTACGCGGCAAACGAGCTGTAGCCGGCCTCGATGTCCTTGGGCGCCTGCCAGTAGGAATCGAAGGGCTCCAGGCGGGCGGCCAGCACGCGGCGCGTACCGGGCGCTCGTTCGGGCATCAGGGGCTGAACGTTCATGGGTGTAAGCGGATGGCGGATATCGTGCGTGTAAATCCGGGAACGCAAGGCCGAGTTCCCTCGTTTGGATACGCGGTGGGCGTTCCACCGACAGGCACAGAACTTGCTCGATATCGCTGATGCGCATCCTCTTTTGTAACTACGAGTACCCCCCCCTCGGCGGCGGCGGCGGCGTCGTGATGGCGGCCCTGGCGAGGCAGCTCGCTCGTCGTCACGAAGTGACGGTGCTGACGTCGCGCGCCGGGGAGCTCGCCGCCCAATCCAATGACCAGGGTGTGCAGGTGTTGCGCGTGCCGGTGTTCTTTCGCCGGCAGCTCGCCGTCGCCAATTTTCCTTCGATGCTGGCGTACCTGCCGAGCGGTTTCGTGCGCGGCCTGGGGCTGCGGCGTCGACACTTCGACGTGATCAACACGCATTTCGTGGTGCCTACCGGACCGCTCGGTCATGCGCTGTCGCGCTGGCACCATCTGCCGAATGTTCTGTCGGTGCACGGCGGCGATCTGTTCGACCCGAGCAAGCGCTCGTCGCCGCACCTGCATGCGCCGCTGCGCGCGGCCGTGCGCTGGATGCTTGCAGCTGCCGACGATGTCATCGGCCAGTCGCGCGACACGGTGCGCCACGTGAACGATTTGTACGGCGTGCACAGAGACGTGGGGCTCATCCCGCTCGGCATCGAGCGGCCGCCGGCGCGAGTCGCGGCGTCGCGCGCAACCTTCGGTCTGCCGCACGACGCATTCGTCATGGTCACGATCGGGCGGCTGGTCGCACGCAAGGCAGCCACGCAGCTGGTCGACGTGCTGGCTGCGAGCGCAATTTCCGATGCACATCTGCTCGTCATCGGCGACGGTCCGGATGCTCCTGCGATCAGGCAGCGGGCCGCCGAGCTCGGCGTCGCGGACCGGGTCCATCTGCGCGGTCAGGTCGCGGAAACGGAAAAGTATGCCGCGCTCGCGATCGCCGATGCGTTCGTCTCCACCAGCCAGCACGAAGGCTTCGGCCTGGTGTTCCTGGAGGCAATGGCGTGCGGCCTGCCTGTCGTGTGTTATGACCGCGGCGGGCAGACCGACTTCCTGGCGAGCGGCGAGACCGGCTTCGTCGTCAAACTCAACGATACGGCCGCATTCACGCACGCAGTCCGTGCAATTCATGCCGACATTTATTTGCGACGGCGCCTCGGGCAACGGAACCGACAGACCGTCGAAAACTATTTCATAGACAGCTGCGCGGCCCGCTACGAGCAGGTGTTCGAGGCTGTCATCGACCGACGTCTCACAGTGCACCGTGGCAGTGCCCCCACCAGTCCTGGCCCTGATCATCCCTGAATGTGCGGCATCGCAGGTATCGTAAACTCTGATCCGGCGCGCGACACTTCCATGCGGCGCATGCTGGACGCGCTCGCGCATCGCGGGCCCGACGGCGAAGGCATCTATCACGACGATCTCGCGACACTGGGCCACCGCCGGCTGTCGATCATCGATCTCGCCGGCGGCCAGCAGCCGCTGCGTAACGCCGACCGCTCGATCCTGCTGGTGTGCAACGGCGAGATCTACAACTATCGCGAGCTGCGTCGCGAGCTCGAGCGCGACGGCTACCAGTTTCTCACCCACAGCGATTGCGAAGTCATCATCGCCCTGTACGAACGCGTCGGTGACCGCCTGCTCGAGCGGCTGCGCGGCATGTTCGCGTTCATCCTGTGGGACAAGAAGCGCCGCCGCTTGCTGGCCGCGCGCGATCACCTCGGACAGAAACCGCTCTACTACTCCTGCGACAAGCGCGGCTTCGCCTGTGCCTCGGAGATCAAAGCGCTGCTCGCCTGCGACGGCCGTCCGCCGCGCATGAATCTCGCGGCGCTCGATCAATATCTCGCCTTGCGGCTGATCGACGCACCGCTGTCGATGTTCGAAGGCATTCACAAGCTGCCGCCCGGGCATTCGCTGGTGCTCGAACCCGGCGGCGCGCCGCGCATCGAGCGCTACTGGCGGCTCGAACAGGAACCGAAACTGACGGGCTCGGAAGAGCAGCTGTGCGACGAGCTGGAAGCGCGTGTCGAAGAGGCGCTGCGCCTGCATCTGGTAAGCGACGTGCCGGTGGGTGCGTTCCTCAGCGGCGGCATGGATTCGAGCCTGCTGGTCGCGATGCTCGCGCGCAAGCTCGGTGTGCGTGAGCTGCCGACGTTCACGATGGGCCTCGACTATCAGCGCTTCGACGAAGCGCCGGCGGCGCGCGCCGTGGCGCAAATGTTCGGCACCGAGCATCACGAGGAACGGGTCACGCCCGAGATCACGGCGCTGCTGCCGGACCTGGTCGCGGCACTCGACGAGCCGTCGGATCCGCTTTCGCTGTGCACGTGGCTCTTGGCGCGCTTCACGCGCAAACACGTCAAGGTCGTGATTGGCGGCGATGGCGGTGACGAGCTGTTCGGCGGCTACGACCGGTACTACGGCAACCTGTACGCCTCGCATTACGGCAAGGTCCCGGAGACGCTACGACGCCGCGTGCTCGCTCCGGCGGTGGCATTGATTCCGGAGTCCGGCTGGTACAAGAGCGTCGGCCATCAGCTGCGCTGGCTGCACCACCTGTCGTTTCATTCCGGTGGCGCGCGCTATGCTGCGAGCCTTTCCTACTTCTACTTCGATCGCGAGCGCCGCGCCGAGCTGTTCGCGCCGCAGGTTGCAGAGCGGTGGCGGCAACTCGACGCCGAGGCTGCGATCCGCGCGCCGTATGAAGCTTCCGGTGGCCCGCCGCTCGACAAGATGCTGTTCGCCGACAGCATGGTGCGCCTGCCGAACCACCCGGTAATGATCACGGACCGCATCTGCATGGCGCATGGCCTGGAGGCGCGCAGCCCGTTCATGGACCACGAGCTCGCCTCGTTCGCAGCGCGGCTCGCGCCGGCGCTCAAGGTTCGAGGCGGTACGCTGCGTTATATCCAGCGCAAGCTCGCGGCGCGCTATCTGCCGCCGCAGATCCTGAATCGCCCAAAGCAGGGCTTCTCGTCCGCCCTGCCGTACCTGCTGCAGCGGGAGTACGCGCAGCTCTACACCAGCTGCCTGCGTGACTCGCGGCTCGCGCACGACGGCATTCTCGACGGCACCGTCATGTCGCGCCTGATCGACGAACACCTGGCGAAGCGCGCCGATCACGGCAACCGCCTGTGGCTGCTCATCAACGCTGAGGTGTGGTACCGGATGAAGATCCTCGGCCAGTCAAAGGAAGACATGCGCAGCGCATTGCTCTCCTCTGGCTACAGCCCACGCCCAACAGCCTACAGCCTTTCCGCATGAAGCACTGGCTGCGCATCTCGATCACAGTTCTCGCCTGCGCGCTGCTGCTGATCTACGTCGTCGACCTCCGTGCAGTGCTGCAGACGCTGATGCGCTGCGACCCGCTGTGGGCGCTAGTCGCGCTCGCTGCCTTCACGCTCGACCGCGTGCTGATGAGCTTCAAATGGGGGCTGCTGCTCACGATCCGCGGCTATCGCGTGACGCTGAAGGAACGGATGATGGTCTACTGCAGCTCCATGATGTGGGGTCTGGCGCTGCCGAGCACTGTCGGGGCCGACGGCATCCGGATCCTGCTGGTCCGGCGCTTCAATGTGCGCGTCGACGATGCGCTCGCGACGATCCTCGTGGAACGCGGCCTCGGGTTCATCTCCGCGCTGCTGATGGCAGTGATGAGCCTGCTGCTGCTGCGCTTCATCGTGCCCGATGCCGGCGAGTACGACACGCCGCTGTTCATCGGCATTGTCACGCTGCTCGTGGCGATCGGCGTCCTGCTGCTCTCGTTCAACAGCAAGGCCGTCACGTCGGTGCTGGGGCTGCTGCCGCAGCGCGCGTCTCAAAGCTCCGCGGCGCGCCTGATAGTACGTTTGCACGAGGCCTATCGCTCGCTATCCTTCGATCGCCGCAGGCTCGTACTGTTCTTCGTCCTGACGGTCGCGGAGCAACTACTCGTAGCAGTGTGCTATGGGCTGGTGGCGATGGCGCTGCAGCTGAAGTTCAACGCCGTGCTGCTGCTCGCCGCGGTGCCGCTCGCGATCCTGATCTCGCGGCTGCCGATCTCCATCGACGGGCTGGGCGTCTACGAAGCGATCTTCATCGGTGTCATGGCGCTCGGCGGCATGCGCCCGGACGATTCCCTGGCGCTGTCCGTCGCCGCCCGCGTATTCCAGATCGTGGTGTGGCTGCCGTGGTGGCTGATGCTGGTTGCCCGCACCGGTGCGGTGCGACCGCCGGCTGAATCTGCATCGACACCCGAGCCCGCGCGGGAGCCGACGCCCGCAAGCCGCCACCGCGCCGCCTAGCGACGCGGTTACTGCTGCTGCCCGTAGTGGTAGTAGGCCTTGTCGTTGCGCTCTGCCGAGCGGTTCAGCACGACGCCCAGCAGGTTCATCTCCGACAATACTTCCTTGGCGCGGCGCAGGGAGTCGCGATCGGTGGTCCCTTCGGCCACGACCAGCAGCAGGCCATCGATCTGCGGCGCGAAGGCCAGCACGTCGTCGGCGGCGAGCACCGGCGGCATGTCGAAGACAAGGATGCGACGCGGTTGCTCGGCGTCGAGTGCCTGCATCATCTCGAGCATGCGCTGCGAGGCCAGCATCTCCGACGAATTGGTCATCGGCGTGAAGTTCGGGATCACGAGCAGCCGCTCGATATCCGGCGCATACACGATGTTCTCGAAGCTGGCGTTGCCCTGCAGATAGTCGCCCAGGCCCTTCTCGCCGTGCGTGTTGCGCATGCCGAGGTATTCGCCGATGCGCGGCCGCTGCAGATCCAGATCGATCAGCGCCACCCAGGTGCTCGGGTCTTGCGCCAGTGCGATCGCGAGATTGATGGCTGTCAGGGTCTTGCCCTCGCCCACGGTCACGCCGGTGATCGCGAACGAGTGCCACTGGTTCGCTTCCAGACGCCGCAAAACGCGCGTGCGCAGGATCTTGTAGGCGCGCAAGGCTCCGGCGTCCTTGAGCTGCGGCAGCACGAGCGCGTCGTGCAGCGCTGCCTTGTCCAGCGTGATCGGCTGAAAGCGCTCCGCACGGGAAGTATCGACAGGCGGCGTCGGCACGCGTCGCAGGTGCGCCTGGCCGCGCGTCGGGTCGGTCGGCGTGGCATGCCGGTTCGTCCGCTCGGCGTTCTTCCGCTCGGCGTTCTTGCGCACTGCTTCTTCGATGATGCTCATGAGCGTGCTGGTCCTCGCCTCAATGGATGAACGCGGCAGCGCAGCCTACCGCCAATAGAACTACCGCCGCGCGCGAGAATGCCCAGCGCATCCGGCGATGCGGATTGCGTCCCGCCTTCTCGATGACCGGTACGGCGGTCAGCGGCGTGACGTCGAGAATGTCGCGGATGTCGCGCACGCCGCGCACGGTCGGGTCGAGCAGCTGTGCGAATACGACCGAGGTGATGGCAGCGATCATCGCAAAGGCAAATGCGACAACGAAGATTGCAATGCGCTGCGGCGCCGCGGGCTTGTCCGGGAGCGTGGGCTGCGACGTGATGTGGAACTTGTCGGCAGAGCCGTTGGCGATCGCCGCCTCGCTCACTTCCGCGTCCATCTGTTTCTTCAGCAGGTCCTGAAACTTGGCGCGGGCGCTGTCGAGATCGCGCGTCACGGCCTGGTATTCCTTTTCCACCTGCGGCGCCGTGTTCATGCGCCCCTCGAGGTCCGTCATCTTCCGGCGCAGCTCGAGCCCGCGCTGCTGCATCGCTGCGATCTGCGTGTCGGTCGCGTTCAGCTGCGTCTGCAGCTGCACGGCCATCGGCGAATCGGACGCGAGCGTCGTGTCGGCCGACTCGCCGGACTTGATGCGCGCTTCCAGCGACTCGATGTTGCGCTGGATGCGCTTGATGTCCGGATGGTCCTCGCCGTAGCGCTGGCGCGCTTCCGCAAGAATGGATCTTTGCTGCTGCACCTGCTGGCGCAGCGTCATGCCGGACGGCGAGCCGCCGGCGCGCATCATGTCGATCTGCCGGCGCAGCGAGATCATGTCGGGATGATTCGCATCGTAGATCGCCGACTTCTGCTTGTACTCCGCCTCGAGCGCATTGACGGTGGTCGTCTCCGGTCCGGTGGAGCGCGCCTGCTGCAGCTGGGCGACCAGGAATACGCGCTCGCGGCGCAACCCTTGCAGCTGCGTCTCAACGCTGTTGATCTCGTTCTCGGCCCGGTCCATCGAGCTCATGTTCATCTCGTTCAGATCGGGCAGCTGACCGACGTACTTCGCCTTGAACTCCGCCAGCTTGCCTTCCAGCTCGCCGACGCGCTTGCGCATACGCTCGGCCTCGCTGCCGAAGAATTTCGCCGTGCCGGACGCATAGTTGCGCCGGTCCTGGCGATTGCCCTCGAGGAAGGCCTGCGTCAGCCACTTGGCACCAACGTACGAGCGCTGCGGATCGAGGTTGTCGTAGCTCACGGTGAAGGCGGTGACCACCTCGCGCTCGCGGCCGGACTCCGGATCGAGAATCGGCACGGTCACCATGTTGACCTTGATGTCCTTGCGCAGGCGCTTGAGCGCGCTTTTCGGGTCGTCCTTCTGGTCGTCGTACAACTGCTCCTTCGCCAGCAGCTTCGAGAGATTCTCGCTGCCCAGCACTGCCGTGCTCAGGCTCTGCACGTACTGGTCGGCGTACAGCGGCTCGTCCGACTGGCGCGCGATCGCGTCCTGCAGCGTCGGATCCGAGCTCTGCCGCCCGGTCTCGGCGCCTTCGATTTCGATCTGCCCGGAGGCGCGGTAGACGTCCGGCAGGATGAGCGCGACGGCGGCGCCAAGCGCGATGATCGGCAGCCCGACCATGAACAACAGGCGCTTGCGCTTGCGAATGATTCCCGCGTAATCGCCGAACCCCGGGGTATCGTCCTCCGGGAGCTGGGCGATGGGCTGCTGCCGCACGTTCTGTCTGATTTTGTTCATTCGGGTCGTTTCGGTTCGTATACGAGGCCGATCAGGAAGGTGTTCGCGCTGCGATCGGACAGCTCATCCGCATACTCCTGCCAGCGGTAGCCGTAGGTCGCAGTCACCGCGAAGTTGCGCAACACGCGCCACTCGAATCCGCCCTCGGCCGCCGCGTATTTGCGCGTCGGAAACGTGCCGGAATCGGCTACGTCCTCGTCGCGCGTGCCGCGCGCCGCCAGCAGCAGTGAGACGCGCGGCGACACCTCGTGGTTAATCTGCATACGCAACTGGTAACGCTCCACTACAGTTCCCGCCGATACCGGCTCGACGGTGCGCGTCAGGTCCACGAATAGCCTGTTGCGCAACGTGTCCCAGCTCCCGCCGATGCCCGCCAGCACGTTAGTGTCGGTTTCGCCGCCCTCCGGCTCGGTCTGCTGCGCACCCAGCCGCACGTAGGCGCGTGAGTTCTCTGTGAATCTCGTATCCCACTGGAGATACCCGCCGTACGCGTCGGTATCGAAAACGGTTTCGTACCGCGACACGAGGCCGCGTAGCATCACCGTGGAGCGCTCCGTGATCTGGTAGCCCCAGCCTGCCGAGACGTCGGCGTCGGCCCAGTCGCGCTGCGCGCCGTCGAGCTGCGTCTCGAAATCAGCGCGCGCGTAGTGCGCCTGGAGGTCCACTACCTGGCGTTGCGTGACGTCGTAGCGGAAGAATGGCGCGATGCGGCCGAAGCTCCGGCGGTTGTGCTCGACGAATCGGCCGGAATCGCCCCCGACCGGATTACCCAGGTCGCCGCCGCCCTCGCTTCCGGCCGGCAGCTCACTGCGCGCGACGTCCTCGTACGACAGCTCGGCCTCCACGCCCATGCGCCGCCGGGGCGTGCTGTCGAGGATGCTGGCGTCCAGGAAGTAGTTCCCGAGGTTGTCCTCCGAACCGCTGCCGAAGTAGGTGCCCTCGACGCGCGGCGTGATCTCGACCTGCGTGCGCGGATCGAGCGTGCGGAACGTCACTGCCGCGTCGGCCTCGGCGCCGGACACTTCCACTTCGGTGCCGGGCAGACCCAGATGGTAGTTGTCGCTGTAGCGATAGCCGGCCTCCACGCGCGGCGCGATTTCCCAGTTGGCGGCGGTCGCGCTGCCCGCGGCGAGCGCTGCAAACAGAACGACCGGACTGATGAACTGCGGCGTAACCAGGCGCCGCGGCGTTTTACGGCACGACAACGATGTCTCCACTCAGAAGCTCAATGTTGGTGTCGAGGCTGCGCCCGCGGACGACGTCGTTGTAGCGGAACGCCATCCCCTTCTGCTGTGCACCCTGTCCGCGCAGCACGATGATGTCGTTGGTGGCAGCGAACGGCGTCATGCCGCCGGCCATGCTGAGCGCCTGCATGATGTTGACGCTCGGATTCACGATGAACTCGCCGGGCTTGTTGACCTGGCCGAGCACGTAGATCTTGTTGCCCTTGATCTCCTGCACCGAGATCGTGACCACGGCGTCGGAGATGTACTTCGTGAGCCGGTCGCTCACGGTCTTGTTGAGCTCCGCCACCGTCTTGCCGCGCGCGTCGACTTCGCCGACGAGCGGGAACGAGAACTGGCCGTCCGGCCGCACCAGCACCGTGCGTTGCAGGTCCGGCTCCTTCCACACCGAGATTTCCAGCGTGTCGCCGGGCTTCACGGTGTAACCGGCCGTGGCTTGCGCGTGCAGGGAGGCGATGCAACCAAAATAGGCAGCGCCGCTCAGCAGCAACACGCGAGCGGTCAGGAAAAATCTACGCAGCAGCATTCAGTACGCTCCAGCGGAAATGAAAGCTTGTATTTGCAGGTTGGCCTGCCCCTTGCAGGTCATGTGCCAACGTTCGGCAGTGTCGCCTGACGCAGTCGCCGATCAGCCGCGCAGCCGCGGCGCGCCGGGGTTCGGCCCGGCAAAACCCTGTCGGCAAGTTCACTGCGCCGATGCGACTGAGGGGAAATGTGGTTGTAAGAACGTTGGATCGGGTCATGTCTGGTGCAAAAAATACAACGCACAGCGGCAACATCGACGCTGCACAACGCACGACGAGCGTTGTAGGGCCCGCATTGTCGGTCATCGTCCCGCTGTACAACGAGCAGGAAAGCGTCGGGCCGTTGTACGCCGCGATCGTCCAGGCACTCGCCGGCCTCGATCGCTCGTTCGAGATCGTGTTTGTCGACGACGGCAGCAAGGACGACACCGTCGCAGTCGCAACCGGGCTCGCACGCCGCGATCCGCGCCTGCGCATCGTCAAGTTCCGGCGCAACTACGGCCAGACGGCGGCAATGGCCGCGGGCATCGAGCACGCGAATGGCGAAGTGCTGGTCACGATGGACGGCGACCTGCAGAACGATCCGGCCGACATCCCGCTGCTGCTCGAGCAGATCGATGCCGGCTTCGACGTCGTGGTCGGCTGGCGCCACAATCGCCAGGACAAGCTGATCACGCGCAAGATTCCTTCGCGCATCGCCAACTGGCTCATCGGCAAAGTGACGCGCGTGCCGATCAAGGACAACGGCTGCTCGCTCAAGGCGTTCCGCGCCGCGCTGATCAAGCGTATTCCGCTGTACTCGGAGATGCATCGCTTCATCCCGGCGATGGCGTCGATCGCGGGCCCGCGCCTCGCACAGATCCGCGTGCGGCATCACGCGCGCCGCTTCGGCGAGTCGAAATACGGGCTGTCGCGCATCTACAAAGTGCTGCTCGACCTGATGGTGATCAAGACGATCGCCAGCTTCGCGTCGCGGCCGCTGCGCTGGTTCGCGCTGCTGTCGCTTCCGCTCTTCGCGCTCGCATTCTTCGCTTTCGCCCAGACCGTCATGGACGTGCTGCTCATCGGCGAAGATGCGTTCTCGCTGCCGATCGCCGGCGCCGGCGTGATCTTCCTGAGCTCGGGGCTGATCCTGCTGTGCAGCGGCGCGCTCGCGGAGCTCATCTACGCGCGCGGCGACGTCCGTGACAGGGAATTTCTTAAGTTGACCCAGACGATTCTTGCTGGCCCACGCAACCCCGACGCAGATCGAACGTTATAGAGCACCATGAAGCCGCAAGCAGCACCTCCGTCGATCTCCGTCATCGTGCCGATCGGCGCACGCCGCGCCGCCGACATCGGGGCGCTCTACCGCGAATACCGGGCGGGAATCGCCGCAACCGGTGCGACGCACGAGTTCATCTTCGTGCTGGACGGGCCGCGGCCCGAAGCGCGTCGCGCGCTGGAGACGCTGCTGCGCGAGGGCGAGGAATTCACCATCGTCAACCTCACGCGCAACTTCGGCGAGGCGGCCGCACTGACAGCCGGGTTCGAACGCGCCGGCGGCGGCACCATCGTGACGCTGCCCGCCTATCCGCAGATCGACCCCGCCGACATCCGCAAGCTTCTAGCGGCGCTGAGCACCACGGACATGGCGATCGGCTATCGCTGGCCGCGCTACGGCAATGCAGTCGATCGGATGCGGCGCGCCGCGTTCCACGGGCTCGTGAATTTCGTAACCGGCGCGCGGCTGCGCGATCTGGGTTGCGGCGTGCGCGCGATGCGGCGGCAGGTGCTGGAAGAGATCGATCTGTACGGCGATCAGCATCGCTTCCTGCCGATCCTGGCGATGCGGCTCGGCTTCCGCGTCAGCGAAGTGCCGGCGCGGCAGTCGGCGCAGGATCGCCACGGCCGCATCTATCGGCCGCGCGAGTACATGCATCACCTGCTGGACCTGTTCAGCATCTTCTTCCTGATGCGGTTCACCAAGAAGCCGCTGCGCTTCTTCGGCATGCTCGGCGCCGCCACGTTCGGCGTCGGCGCAGTGCTGATCGCGTATCTCGGCTTCGATCGGCTGCTGTTCAGCGAGCCGCTCGCCGATCGCCCTGCCCTGCTGCTGGCGGCGCTGCTGCTGGTGTTGGGCATGCAGCTGTTCGCGCTCGGCCTGCTCGGCGAGCTCATCATCTTCACGCATGCACGCGGCCTGAAGGACTACCGCGTCGAAGAGGTCATTCAGTATCCGGATGCCGTGGCGGCGGCAGATTCCGGGAGCGGCGCGCTGCCGGAGCAGCCCGCCACCAGCCCGGAGATGCGCACTTCAGCGCCACCCGCGATCACCGCCTGAGTACCGCTGTTCAGCGCCAGCGTGACGCTGTCGAGGATTCGCGCGGGCAGCCGCTCGGGCTCCGCCGTCGCATAGATCATCGTGACTTCCGACAGCCGCGCAGACGACGCGATGAGGCCGTCCGTCAGGAAGGAATGCGCCTGGTCGATCAGCACGACATGCGGCCTGCCAAGGCGATCGTGCAGCGCCTGCAGCTGCACCAGTAGAGCATCGGTGAACACCGGTCGCGTCTCGACAGCCAGCGCCGCCAGGTTGATTGCGACGCTCGCAGTGGGCTGGTCGAGCGCGCCGAGGATGTCCGTGAGGCGCGGCACTTCATGCACGTCCCCGAACACCTCGACTTCGCGCGGCATACGCATCCCGCCGACCTCGGCACCGATGATGCAGCACTGGTAGCTGCTGGCCAGGAACCGATCGAGCAGGCGACGGCACAGTGCGCTCTTGCCGCTGCCTGCAGGTCCATGTACGAGCACCGTATCGCGACACGGCGTGATTTCAACCGCTGCGCCGTTATCGCGCACGCCGACGACGACCTTCTGGCGGGGCACGGCGCCGGCCAGATCGGTTGCGATCAGATCGCGCGCCAGCTCCAGGAAGCCGTCGCAGTAAGCGCCGAGCGTCGTGCGATTCGCAACGCGCTTCACCAGCGGGTCCGCGTTCTGCACGGCCACGGCATGTTCGGCAAACTCGAACAGCGCCAGATCGTTCTCGCCATCGCCGATCGCCACCAGGTTGTGGCGCGACACACCGAGCTCGCGCAGCGCCGCCCAGACTCCGGACGCCTTGTTGACGCCAGCGGGCAGCATCATCAGTGCGCCGGGATTCGTGACGAGCTGGAAGTCGAGCTGCAACTTGCGCAAGGCAGCGCTGACCTCGGCCTCGTTCGCCTGCACCGTGCGCACGATCGAGCTGCCGACGGTGAGTGGTGTAACGTGTCGCCGGCGCAACTCCTGCAGCAGGATCTCCGGCGGCGCCTGCGCCAGGATCTCGGATTCGCGCGTCGCCGACCGGTGCATCACGGCGCCGTTCTCCGCCACGACGTAGTCGAAGAGACGCGCCTCGGGGAAGAACTCCAGCAGCTCCCGCAGCCCGCGGCCGGTAACCAGGATCAGCTTGCGACCCGTCGCGGCGAGCGCCCGTAATGCATCGATGCAACGCTCGTCGCAGCGGCCATCGCGCGCGAGCGTGCCGTCGAAGCCTGCGGCTAACGCGACGTATCGCATTTGAAGAGCTCTTCGTAGGCCGCGAGCAATCGCGGCGCCTCGTGCTCCCAGGCCAGCACGGTCTTCACTCGCTCCAGTCCGGCCGCGCCCATGCGTTGGCGCAGCTCGGGGTCATCCAGCAGCGCCACCAGCTTGCGCGCCATATCGACCGGATCGTTGCGGCGCGCATAGAGCGACGCGTCCTGCGCCGACACCCGACCCTCGGTGAGATCGAACTGCACGATCGGCTTGCCCAGCGCCATGTATTCCATGATCTTGTTCATGGTCGACTTGTCGTTCATGTCGTTGGCGACGTCCGGGTTCACGCACACGTCCGCCGTGTTCAGCATCGCGAGCAGCTCGTCATCCGGCACGCGCCCGGTGAACGTCACGTAGTCCGCGATGCCGAGTTGCTCGGCAAGCTTGCGCATCGCCGCCAGCTCCGTACCGCCGCCCACCAGGCCGAACTGGATGTCGGTGCGCTTCATGTCCTGCACGATGTGCTGCACCGACGAGAGCAGGCCATCGATCCCTTCCTGCCGCCCCATCACGCCGACGTAACCGACCAGATAGCGCCGGCCGTTCTTGAGCGCCGCCGTCGCCGGCAGCACGCGCAGACGGCGCAGGTCCGGTCCGCTGCGCACGACGAAGACCTTCGACGGCGAGCGCGAGCCGCGCTCGATCGCAATCCGGCGATACGACTCGTTGGTCGCGACGCAGACGTCCGCGGTCTCGAACGTCCGCCGCTCGAGCCAGACCATGAGCCGGTAGAAGAGGTCGCGGCGCTGGAATTTCGCCTCGTACAGCTCGGGATTGATGTCGTGGTGATCGAACAGGAACTTCTTGCCGAACAGTTTGTAGAAGCTGCCGATCAGGAACAGCGTGTCCGGCGGATTGCACGCATGGATCGCGTCGAAGCCGCGCTCCATCAGCACGCGCAGCGACAGCGCGAACTCCGCGAGCAACGCCCAGGTGTACTCGGCCAGGTAGCCGAGTGCGCCGCTGGCCTCGAACGGCTGCACGTGGCGGTAGATTGCGATGCCGTCGATCTCTTCGAAGCTCTTCTCGTAGCCCTTGCCCTTCGGGCAGATGATGGATACGAGATAGCCCGCCGCGGCGAGCGTGCGTGCTTCCTGCCAGACGCGCCGATCGAACGGGCACGGCAGGTTCTCGACGATGATGAGCACGCGCCGGCCGAGCCCGGTCATCGCGACCGCAGAGCTCACTGTTCGTCCCTCGACGCCCATTGCAGCCTCATCTACCAGCACACGCCGCGATAGCGCGCCTGCTGCGCTTCGCGATCGGGCAGAACAGCGACATCCAGCAGCAGTTGTTCGGGCCGCGTATGCGCCTGCAACGCCGCCAGCACTTCCGGTGTGCGCGTCGCGACGACCAGCACGTCGGCTTCGCGCACCAGCTGCTCGAGGTCGCCGGTCATGACCGATGCGATGTGCGGGATGGTCTCCTCGATGAAGCGACGGTTCGCGCCGATCAGCCGCGCGACGTTCACCTGCGGGTCGTAGATCGATAGCGGCAGGCCCTTGCCGATGAAGCGCTCGGCCATGATCACCAGCGGGCTCTCGCGCAGATCGTCGGTCCCCGCCTTGAAGCTGAGACCGATCATGCCGATGCGCCGGCGGCCGCTATGCAGCACCTGATCGATGGCATGCTCGATGTGCGCTGCGTTGCTCGACATGACGCTGGCGAGCATCGGCACTTCGACGTCCGCGCTCTTCGCCAGGTACACCAGAGCCTTGAGATCCTTCGGCAGGCACGAGCCGCCGAAGGCGAAGCCGGGCCGCAGATAAGCCGGCGAAATGTTGAGCTGCCGGTCCATGCACAGCAGCTGCATCACCTCGTGCGGATCGACGCTGGCCGCCTGGCAGATCCGTCCGATCTCGTTCGCGAACGTCACCTTCACGGCGTGAAAGACGTTGCATGCGTACTTGAGCATCTCTGCGGTGCGGATCGAGGTCTCGATGAACTGGCACGGCAGATGACCGAAGATGCCGCGGAGCACTGCGACCCCCTGCGGATCGCTCGCGCCTACCACGCTCAGCGGCGGATGGTCGTAGTCGTGGATCGATGTGCCCTCGCGCAGGAATTCAGGCTGAAAGCACAAACTGAAGTCGATGCCGGCTGTGCGGCCGGACGCGGCCTCGAGTGCGGGCCGGATCACATCCTCGACCGTGCCGGGCTTCACAGTCGAGCGGACGACGATGACGTGACGCGAGGACTTCTGCGGCAGCACGGCACCGATCTGTTCGGCGATGCGCGTGATTGCGTCCAGATTCTGGCTGCCATTGGCGCGGGCAGGAGTGCCGACGCAGATGAACGAGACGTCGGTCGACAGAATCGCGTCGCGCACCGAATCGGTCACTGTGACCTTGCCGCTGCGCATGACGCCGCGCGTCAGCTCCTGGATGCCGGTCTCCACGATTGGCGCCTGGCCCCGCCGCAGCATCTCCAGCTTCGCCGGGTCGATGTCCACGCCTGTCATCTCGTGACCGTCGCGGGCAAGACATGCGAGCGACACCGCACCGACGTAGCCGAGGCCGAATATGCTGATCCTGCGCGACGTCGGCGGCGTGAGGAGCTCGTCGTCCGCCGCATCGTCGAGCCACTGGTGACGCGCTGCCGTTCCGGTCTTGGCTGCGTCGCTCTGCAAGGTCATGCTCTCTCCCGGTCTTTGTTTTACAAACACATGCTTTGCAGCGCACGTGCTCGAAGCACGCGCGCGCTCGCGGGAGCGGCAAGTTCTATGCCGCCATGGAAAATCTACAGATCGCTGTCGGCGACGTGCGACGTGGATTACATACACGGCCGAATCAACCGTTGCGCGTCAGACGCCGGCTAAACGCGGTGTGGCGAGTTTGCTTACGACGCTTGCGCGATTTCGCACAACAAAAACCTTATTACAACGGAACCGCAGGTGCGCTTGAAGAATTTGCATCTGGACGCGCACGCAACGCCGACGCAAGGGGACGGAATAAGTGGATTCGAGGATCACGCTGCACGAAAGCGGACTGGGCAATCTGCTCGGCCGCTCACCCGCGATGAAACAGGTGTTCGCGCTGATCCAGCGCGTCGCGCCGACCGAAGCGACCGTCATGATCATGGGCGAGAGCGGCTCGGGCAAAGAGCTGGTTGCCGAGTGCATCCATCTGCTCAGTCATCGTGCACAGGGACCGCTGGTCGCGATCAATTGCGGGTCCATTCCCGCGTCGCTGATCGAGGCCGAGTTGTTCGGCTACGAGAAGGGCAGCTTCACCGGAGCATCGCGCGCGCACGCCGGCGTGTTCGAGCGCGCTACGGGCGGCACGCTGTTCCTCGACGAAGTCACGGAGATGCCGCTCGACATGCAGACGCGCCTGCTGCGCGTGCTCGAGACTGGCCGCTTCTACCGCGTCGGCGGCACGCAGGAAATCAAGACAGATATCAGGGTGTTCGCTGCGACCAATCGTAACGTCACCGAAGCGGTGGCGAACCGGCAGCTGCGCGAGGATTTGATGTATCGCCTCGCCGTGTTCCCGCTGCACCTGCCGCCGTTGCGCGAGCGCGCGGGCGATGTGCCGCCGCTCGCCGAGCACTTCCTTGCTCTGCTCAATCGCACCAACGGCACGCACAAGCGCTTTTCGCCCAGTTTCGCCGAAGCGCTGCGCTCGTATCGCTGGCCGGGCAACGTGCGCGAGCTGAAGAACACAGTCGAGCGCAGTTTCATTCTGGCCGACGACGTGCTCGATCTCGACCTGACGCTGTCGATGGCGACGCAAGCGCCGCAGCAGATCGAGCAACCGCGGCCCGCGGGACTGCACGTGCCGCTCGGCTCACGGCTCGACGAGGCGGAGCGCTCGCTGATCGAAGTGACGCTGGAATATTGCGAAGGCGACAAGCGACGGGCCGCAGCAGTGCTCGGTTGCAGCCTGAAGACGCTGTACAACAAGCTCAATAGCTACGCGCGAACGGGCGCACCCGATCACACCAGGATCACGGCGAGCTCGCTGACCTCGACGCCTTACAGCGGTGCCAGCGCGCCTATGTAGCCCCGTCACGGCAGGGGTCTACTGGATACTTGCACAGGGCGGCCAACGCTCCTAGACTCGATGCCAGACATCCGTCTGGTATCGATCTTCAATGCCCACTTTCGTTCCAGAGCTCACGCCCAAGCAGTTGGCAGTGCTGGCTTTCATCCGCCGTTTCATGGATCACGGCGGCCTGCCGCCGACGCGCGGGGAAATCGCCGAGGGCCTGCGGCTGAAGAATCGCCAGGGCATCGACCAGCATCTGCGGGCGCTCGCCGCCAAGGGCGCCATCGAGCTGATCCCCGGCGTCTCACGCGGTATTCGCCTGACGCAGGCCGCGCCGCCGGGATTGCCGCTGCTGGGACGGATTGCAGCCGGCGCGCCAATCCTGGCGGCAGCGAACATCGAAGACTACGTGAACGTCGACCCTGCCCTGTTCCGGCCGGCTGCCGATTTCCTGCTGCGGGTCCGCGGCGACAGCATGAAGGATGCGGACATTCTCGATCGCGATCTGCTCGCCGTGCATCGCACACACCAGGCACGCAACGGCCAGATCGTCGTGGCACGCATCGGCGATGAAGCGACGGTGAAGTACTACCGGCGGCAGGGACAGCGGGTCCTGCTCGAGCCCGCCAATCCCGCGCACGCGCCCCTCGAGATCGATCTGCGCGAGCAGGAATTCGCGATCGAAGGCCTGGCGACGGGCGTGATCCGCACCGCGCTCGCCGCCTCGAGCTCCGGGTTGAACTCGAGCCGTCGTTCGTGAACGTCGCCTCGGCACGCCGCGATGAATCGAGCCGAGACACTGCAACATCTGGCTTGGCTGTGCCGCAACGGTCGCGCAGTCACCGCTGCGGCCATCGAAGCGAGCGGTTGGACGGAACTGGATGCGGTGTTGCCCGGCGGCGGTTGGCAGGCCGGCACGGTCGTCGAGCTCATGCCGGCAACTACGGGGATCGGCGAGTTGCGACTGTTGCTGCCCGCGCTGGCGCGGATCACGGGCGGCGGGCGTCACGTCACGCTGATTGCTCCGCCTTACATTCCGTTCGCACCGGCGCTGTCGCAGCATGGCGTGCGGCTCGAACGGCTGCTCGTCATTCAGGCCCAGCACGCCGACGACATTTTGTGGGCCGCCGAACAGTCTTTGCGTTGCAGATCTTTCGGTGCCGTGCTCGCCTGGCCGACGACGATCCACGATCGTGAGGTTCGTCGGCTGCAACTCGCGGCTGAAGCCGGCGGCAGCACTGGATTCCTGTATCGCTCTGTCGATGCCGCGCGCGAAGCTTCGCCGGCCGCGCTGCGCCTGAAGCTGCAGCGAGCCGACCGCAACGCGCTGCAGATCGATGTCCTCAAGTGCCGCGGCGGACGCAGCGGCCAGTCAGTCAAGGTCGAAGCGCCATGCTCTGGCTGTGCATAGCGCTGCCGCAATTGCCTCTGGAAGCGCTGCGCTCCGAGGAAACCGACCGGCCGTTCGTCGTGACTGCCTGCGAAGGCAGCGCGCGCTGGATCGTCTGCTGCAATCCAGCCGCGGAACACATGCGCCTCCGGCAGGACATGAACTACACCGTGGCGCTCGCATTGTGCCCCGACGTGCAGAAGCTGGAGCGCAGCCCCGCCGCCGAAACTGCAGCGCTCGAACGATTGGCCGCCTGGGCTTACCAGTTCAGCAGCACGGTGATTACCGGCGAAGTACCACTCGACTTCCGTCAGGCGCGCAGCAGCGCTGCCTTGTGGCTGGAAATCGGCGGCAGCCTCAAGCTGTTCGGCGGCTTTCGCAATTTCATCGCGGCGCTGGAGCGCGAGCTCGAGCTCCTGCACTACAGCTATCAGCTCGGCATCGGGCCGACGCTGGAAGGCGCCGCATTGCTGGCGCGCGCCGGCATTCGGGTCGTCATTCCTTCGCCCGCGGCGCTGCAACTGCGCATTCGCAATCTGCCGATCGCGCAGCTCGCGCTCGTGCCGCAGATCGCAGGCGCGCTGCATACGTCCGGCGTACGCACGATCGGTCTATTGCTGGAGCTGCCGCGCGATGCGGTGATCAAGCGTTTCGGAGTGGCGCTGGGAAACTTTCTCGATCGTCTGATCGGCGCAGCCCCCGATCCGCGGCCAGTGTTCCGCTTGCCGCATCGTTACGCCGCACGCTTCGATTTCGAGTTCGAGGTCAAGAGCACGGAAGCGCTGTTGTTCCCGCTGCGGCGCATGCTGCACGAATTCGCCGGTTTTCTGCGGGCACGCGACACCGGCGTGCAGCACTTCACCATCACGTTCGCGCATCGCGGCGCGCCGGGCACGGCGCTCGATATCGGCTTGTCGCTCGCCGAGCGCGATGCGAATCGCTTCCTGGCGCTCGTGCGCGAGCGACTCGAGCGTTTCGAGTTGCCGGCGCCGACGATCGGACTTCGCATCGATGCCGATCAGTTCGCCATGCCGGCAGCGCTGCAGGCGGACCTGGCGCGCGGCGCTTTGCAGCAGAGCGAAGACCTCGCTCATACGATCGACCGGATTGCGGCGCGGCTCGGGACACAGCAGGTGCACGGGCTACGCCAGGTCGCGGATCACCGGCCTGAAGCAAGCTGGGCTGCCGCGCCGTTGCAGGACTCACGCGACAATCCGCAATTCCCCGAACGCCCGCTGTGGCTGCTGCAGGAGCCCAAGCCGTTGCAACTGTCGGTGATGCCGCAGATCGTCGCGGGTCCCGAGCGGAT
>JBIOUH010000122.1:0-16230 GCA_044866955.1 Steroidobacteraceae bacterium | reverse complement strand
CATGTCCGCCGAGCCTGCTGCGAGAATCTGCTCCGCCTGACGCGGATCGGTGATGAGCCCGACAGCGCGCGTCGGAACTCCGGTCGCCTGCCGCACCTCGTGTGCGAGCGGCACTTGATAGCCCGGTACGACCGGAATGGTGACCTTGGCGCGAATGCCGCCGCTCGACACGCAGACGTACGCGATGCCGAGCTGCTGCGCAGCTCGCACGTACCCGATCGACTGCGCTATGTCCCAGCCGCCATCGACCCAATCCGTCCCGGAGATGCGCAAGCCCACGGCGACGTTGCGTGGCGCTGCTGCTCGTACTGCGCGGATCACAGCGAGCGGCAGCCGCAGGCGATTTTCCAGCGATCCGCCGTAGTCGTCCGTCCGGGTATTCACGAGCGGCGACAGGAACTCGTGCAGCAGGTAGCCGTGCGCGCTGTGAATCTCGATCACGTCGAATCCTAGGCGTACGGCGCGATGCGCGGACTGAACGAACGCCTCCACCGTGGCATCGATCTCGGTGCTCGTCAGCGCATGAGGCATGTGCCAACCCTCACCGAAGGGCGTAGCGGTCGACGAGACGGTCTGCCACGGGTCTTCCGCGGGTCCGAGCGGTGCACCGCCGTGCCACGGCCGATGGGTGGATGCCTTCCGGCCTGCATGCGCCAGTTGAATGCCGAAGCGGGTCGGGCCGCCGAGCCGTCGTGCGGCGTACAGCGCACGTTCGAGCGCTGCTTCGTTGTCATCGCTGTACAGGCCCAGGCAAGCGTGCGTGATGCGACCGCGCCGCTCGACCGCAGTGGCCTCGACCATGACGAGCCCGGCCCCGGAGTAGGCGAGCTGCGAAAGATGCTGCAGATGCCAATCCGTGGCCGAGCCGTCGCTGGCGCTGTACTGGCACATCGGGGCGACCACGAGGCGGTTCGGCAGGTGCACTTCGCCGATTGCGATCGGCTCGAACAGACGGCTGGACATGAACGCTCCCATTGACGGCGCCGAGACGATTGTAATCAGGAACGAGTATGATCGCCCGGCGCTATGAGCCGCCCACTCTCAATGCTTCGAGCGCTGCGCGCGATCCTTGTGTTGCATCGTCTTGCGCTGGGCATCGCTGCGGCGCTGATTGTCCTCTATGCGCTGGTCGGCTTCCTGTGGGTGCCGCACCTGCTGCGCGTCAACGCGCAGAAATACGTGAGCGAGGAGCTGGGCAGGGGTCTCGCGCTCGGCGACGTGTCCTTCAATCCATTCACCTTCCGGCTGAGCATCCGCGACGCCACGCTGTCCGAGAAATCGGGCGACCCGATAGCGAGCTTCCAGAGCCTGATGGTCAACGCCGAGCTCGCTTCCATCTGGCAGCGCGCTGTCGTGCTCAAGGAAGTGCAGCTCGATGCGCCCGATGTGAATCTCGTGATCGAGCGTGACGGGTCCGTCAACGTCACGAATCTGGCGCGAGCCGGGTCCAAAGTAGCGTCGGCCGCTGCTGAAACCGAGACGCCGCTGCCGCGAGTCCGGATCGGCCACCTGGCCGTGAACAGCGGGCGCGTGGATTTCGCGGATCTCACGCGACCCGAGCCCTTCACCGCGACGCTGGCGCCGATCCGCTTCGCCCTCACTGATTTCCGCACGGACCTCAACCACGAGAACGCTTACGTATTCGCCGCACAGTCATCGGCGGGCGAGACCTTGAACTGGTCGGGCCGTTTCACCGCGCAACCGCTCGGTTCCGACGGCCAGTTCAAGATCGGGCAGTTGCGGGCGCAGACGATCGACGACTACCTGCAGGGCCAGCTGCCGCTGCGTCTAGCCGACGGCACGCTGTCGTTCGGGGGTACATACAACCTGTCGCTGCATCCGACGCTGTCGCTCGATATCGGCTTGCCGGAGATTGCCTTTGACAACTTCGCAGCTACAGAGCGCGCGGCACCTGACTCGCAGCCGGTCGCAGTGCTGCCGAAGATTCGCGTCACGGGCACACAGTTCGCGTTCGGCACCCGCTCGGTTCGCGTCGATAGGGTCGAGGTCGAAGGCGCGCGCGTGCGGGCCAGTCGCGAAACCGACGGCTCGTTGAGTGTCTCGCGGCTCACGAAAAGCAAAAGCACTGCGCAAGCGGCAGCGCCTGAGCCGGCTGCGCCAGCTAGCGAATCGCAGCCTGCAGCGACGCCGTGGAAATGGGCAGTCGGTGAAGTTCGAGTTGCAGGCGCGACTGCCGAGCTCGAGGACCGCGCCGTCTCGCCGGTCGTTCAGCTCAACCTCACGCCGATTGCCATCACGGTCGCCGGATTGAGCAGCGAGCCCGCCGCCAAAGTGAACCTGACGACCGACCTGGGACTGAACGGCACGTCGCTCGTCAAGACCACTGGCGAGATGCAACTCGAACCGCTCACGGCCGCGCTTGCGTTGGATCTGAACGCATTCGACCTGTCGATCCTGCAACCGTACGTCGCAGAGGCGACGAATCTGACGTTGCGCTCGGGCCGGTTGAGCGTGAAGGGTGACGTGTCCGCGGCGATGGAGGAGGGCACGCCCGCGAAGATGCAATTCCGTGGCGACGTGCAGGTCGCGGATCTGCACACCGTTGCCGGGCCCGCCAACGACGATCTCATCAAGTGGCGCAACCTCGCAGTGAGCGGAATCGACGTGTCGCACAATCCGGATCGCCTCACGATCGATCGCATCGTTGCGCGTCAGCCCTACGCGCGCGTGATCATCGCTCAGGATCGCACGCTCAACATCAATGCCGCACTCAAACGCGATGAGGGCAAGAGCGAGGAGCAGGCAGCGGAACCAGCGCCGGCAGCGAAGGAGTCGCCGCCGACTCCGATGCGCATCAAGTCCGTCACGATCACAGACGGGTCGGCGTTGTTCGCCGACAACTCGATTGCGCCGTCGTTTGCCACCGGCATCATGGATCTGCAGGGAACCATCACCGGGCTGTCCTCGCAGGCCGATTCGCGGGCGAAAGTGAAGCTGGCGGGCAAAGTCGATCGCTACGCGCCAGTCGACATCACGGGCGAGGTCAACCTGCTGTCGGCCGCGAAGTACTCCGATGTCGCACTGAACTTCCGCAACATGGAGCTGACGACCTTCAATCCCTATTCGGGTAAATTCGCGGGCTACAACATCAGCAAGGGCAAGCTGTCGACGGAGTTGCGCTACAAGATCGAGAACCGCCAGCTCGACGCCCAGCATCACATCGTCGTCGACAACCTGGAGTTCGGCGACAAGACGGATTCGAAGGACGCCGCGCCGATTCCGATCAAGCTTGCAGTCGCGCTGCTCAAAGATCGACAGGGAGTGATCGACCTGCAGTTGCCGGTCGGCGGCAGTCTGGACGATCCGAAGTTCCGGCTCGGCCCGATCATCTGGAAGGCACTGCTCGGACTGCTGACGAAGATTGTGACCGCGCCGTTCGCTGCTCTCGGCGCGCTCTTCGGCGGCGGCGAGGAACTGGCGTATGTCGATTTTCCGCCGGGCTCAGCCGATCTGCCGATGGACAAGATCGAGCAGCTCGGCAAGCTTTCGCAGGCGCTGATCGAGAGGCCGCAGCTGCGACTGGACGTGCCCGTGACGCTGATCCCGGAGCAGGACAGCAAAGCGATCGCCGCAACGACGCTGTATGCGCGCGTACCGAAGCTCCCGGACGGGTCCGACGAAGCGGCGTTGAAGAAACGGCTCGGACAGCTCGAAGTGCTCTACAAGGAGTCGGCGAAGGTTGCCCCGGACTATCCGGCCGAGACGAAGACCGAGGACAGCATCGACTGGACCGCACGCACGCAGTGGATCGAGGCGCGACTGCTCGAAGGCCTGCAGCCTGACCAACCCGCGCTCGACGCGCTGGCGCGGCAACGCGCACAGGCAGTTCAGTCCGCAATCCTCGCCAACACCGACGTGCCGCCCGAGCGCGTGTTCATCACGACAGACCGCAGTGCGGCGCTGACGAACGACGGCGCGGTTCGCATGGAGATGAAGCTGGAGTAGGGCCCATGATCACCGGCGCACACGCAATCATTTACAGCACCAACCCCGAGGTGGACCGCGCGTTCCTGCGCGACGTGCTTGCATTTCGCAACGTCGACGTCGGTCACGGCTGGCTGATCTTCGCGTTGCCGCCGGCCGAGGTCGCCGTACACCCGGGAAGCAACAACGTGCACGAGCTCTATCTCATGTGCGATGACATCGAGGCGTTCATGGCACGAATGACCGAGCACAAGGTTGTGTGCTCAGCCGTGCAGACCCTCGGATGGGGCTTGCTGACGAAGGTCGAGCTGCCCGGCGGCGGCAAGCTCGGCGTCTATCAGCCGCGCCACGCCCGACCCTAGGCGCGCTTCCCGCCATCAACTAAATAACTAGTTGACACTCTCCGCTCCGGACACTAGGCTCTACTAGAACTCTAGTAGGAGCGTCGCGTGGATGTGTACCTGACCGATCGCGAAGCCGAAGTCATGGACGTCCTGTGGAAGGCCGGTCCGTCCCTGGTTGCGGAGGTGCGCGAGCAACTTCCCGAGGAGTTCGCGTACACGACCGTGCTGACAGTGCTGCGGACGCTGGAGGCGAAGGGCTACGTGGATCACTCCACGGAAGGCCGTGGCCATCGCTACTTCGCGAAGGTCGAGCAAAACGTCGCACGTCGCAGCGCACTCCAGCACCTGACGCAGAAGCTTTTCGACGGCTCGCGCGAGCTGCTGCTCACGCACCTGGTGTCCGAGAAGCGGCTCACGGCGGATGAGATCAAGCGGTTGCGCGAGCTGCTGGACGAGTCGATCAGGAGCAAGAAGAAATGATCAGCGAATGGCTCGTCTACCTCATCGCTACCAGCGCATTCGTCGGAGCCGCTGCACTCCTCGCGGAATGGGCGTTGCGCGATCGGGTCGCATCGCGATACATCTGGCTGTCCGCGGTTCTGATATCCATTGGTTTGCCGTTCGCGGTGCATGCCTTGACCCCGCGAGAAGCGAAACCGATCGCGTCAGCCGCGAGTATCGCAACAACTCAAAGTGGGGTGCTGATCGAACCGCCCGTAGCTACAACCGTACGCGCTGCGGAAGTGGATGAAACCACCGTCGCTCGTGCGGCCATCATTGCCTGGACCACTGCGACGGTGTGCCTCTGGGGACTTCTCGCTGTGCGCCTTGCGGGCTTTGCACAGCAAAGGCGTCGTTGGGTTCGCAGCCATGTCGGCGAATCCGAGGCGTATTTCGCACATGACGTCGGTCCCGCTGTCTTCGGCCTCTTGCAGCCCGTGATCGTTCTGCCCAAGTGGTTTCATGATCTGTCGCGTGCGCATCAGAACGCCGTGCTCCTGCATGAGCGTGCACATATCGCAGCCCGCGATCCGCAGCTGATGCTGCTGGCGTTTGTCGTCGTCGCTGCCATGCCCTGGAACCCGATTCTCTGGTGGCAATTCGCACGCCTGCGTCGCGCCATCGAGCTCGATTGCGACGAGCGTGTGCTGCGCACATTCGACGAGCGCGACTACGGCGAAGCTTTGATCGCAGTGGCCGAGCGCAGATCGCAGCCGCTGCGTCTGGCGCTTTCCCTGTTACGGTCCCGATCGCTTCTCGAAAGGAGAATCGCAGCGATGAGTCAACGAAACCGCAAGACTTCGCTCGTCACGGCCGGCGGACTGGTGTTGGGTTCGATGTGCCTGGCGTCGGCAGCGGCGCAAGTCAGTCAGCCGACCGCGTCCATCCTGGAGCAGGCCCGGCTCACGCCAGTCGACGCCGTGGCGCTCGACCGCTACAGCGGCGCCTACCGCTTTTCGGAAGGCACGATCATGTGGATCGCTCGCAAGGACGATCATCTGCTCGTCCGCTTCACGGGCCAGGCGGAAGATGAGATCTATCCACAGGGAACGAATGCGTTCTTTTACGCGAGCCCTGCGGTCGACGCGCGCATCGAATTCGTCTCGGCAGAGGAGGGCACTGTCTCGGCAGCGGTGCTGCGGCAAAACGGAGCCGTCACGCGCATGCCACGCATCGAGCCGGACGTTGCAACGCAAATTGAGAGCGCGGTCGAGCAGCGCTTCTCGGCACAGACTGCCGATCCACACAGTCAGGCAGCACTGCGCGCGTTCGTCGAAAGCATCAGTGCTGGCCGCATCGACCGCAACCATGTCAACGCCCAGCTGGCGGGAGCCCTGACGAAGGACCTGCCGAAACTGCAAGTACGACTGGCATCGCTGGGTAAGCCTCTCAGCTATCAGTTCAAGTCCGTCGGCGAGAATGGCATCGACCAGTACGAGGTCCGGCACGAACGCGGTGTCTCGGAATGGGGAGTCCTCGTCGACTCGAACGACGTCATCACCAGCGCGACGGTCCCGCTGTAGGCAAGGCTTACTGCGAAGGGGGCGTCGAGTTGCGCGGACCCGCCGGTGCGTGCTGCGGCAACGCCGGCGGCGCGCCGACCATGCCATCGGGCAACGCCTTCGCGCGCATCCGCTGATACGCCGCTCTCGCCTCGATCTTCGTCTTCCAGGCCGCGACGTTCGGAAACTGCTGCGCATCGACGACATTCAGCGAGGTCCCGAAGTCGAGCGGGAATTTCATCATGATGTCGGCCGCGGAAAACTCGGCGCCGCCGAACCAGGGATGCTTGCCGAGCCAGTCTTCCGCGAACTGCACGACCTGTTCCGAGTCGACCAGGGGCGAGCGCTGCTTCGGCGGCTGCACACGCCACACGCGATAGTCAGCGATCAATCGCGAGGCGAGCGAGCCTTCCGCGTAGTGCATCCAGATCAGGTGATAGGGATAGTCAGGGCTGTCGAGCGCGGGCTGCAGTTTGCCCGGCGCGTGACGGTTGAGAATCGTCTCGATGATCGCGCCGGACTCGACGATCACTTGATCGCCGTACTTGACCGTCGGCGCGACCGGCATGCCGGGGTTGATCGCCCTGATGGCCGCCATCGAGCCGGCGAGATCGCCACGCTTGAACTCCAGCTTGTACGGCAGGCCGAGCTCTTCCATCAACCAGATGACGCGTTCCGACCTGCGGCCCTCGAGGTGATAGATCGTAATCTCAGGCAGCGGCGCAGCTGCGACGGCGGGCGGACTGGGTTGCGTCGTCGCGCAGCCAGTCAGGGCTGCCACTGCGGTCAGGAGCACAAGAGGGCGCTTCATGGAATTCCCCGATCGTGGATTTCTTCTGCGCCCAGCCTAACGCACAACAGTCGCGAGCGCCCCTCCTGCGGAGCGACGCGCGTTCGACTGCTGGACGGAAATGACCTACTGCTCGGCGCGCACCAGTGGGATCTGCGAGGAGATGCCAATCTGCGTGACCAGTCCCAGACGACGCTCCACTTGAATGGCACGGGCAGCAGTAGCGGGCGGCACCACGGTCTGGAATTTGGCCAGCCATTTGACGCGCAGGTCGTGGACCTTCTGGTCGCGCGACAGCAGCGCGTTGATGAACTCGAGCGCCTGGACATCGGTCAGCGTCGCGTAGTGGGTGCCATACTTCTGCGTTGCCCGCAGCTGGTCCTCGACGATGGCGCGCTGCTCCTTCTGATAGGTCTCGTACAGCGGCCAGAACTTCGTCGCCTGGTCGGCCGTCAGCGTCAGGGACTTGGCCATCACGTCCGCCGACTTGGCCTCCAGGTCGTCGCGGAAGCTGGCGACGATCTCTTCCGGAGTGGGCTTCGCCCCCGCAGTGGGAGCGTCTGCGCACCAGGCAGGCAATGTGGTAACGCATGCCACGAGGGCGAGGATGCCGGACTTCATGAAGGCTCTCCGCAAGAACGGATATTGCAGTTTAGGCGGCGGGCTCGCGGGTGCTATGCGGGTGGGGGGCAACCACAGCGCCCTGCAGGCTGGGGAAGGACGCACCTACTATCTGGATAGTTGACAAGGAACCGGGCGATCCGCCAACCTACTATCCGGATAGTAGCTGAGAGCGCCAGATGCCCCATTCCATTGGAGCCCGGTTGGCCGCCGGCCTGCTTGGCGTCGTAACGCTGAACGCGCAGGCGGCCGTCGTCGACGAGAAGGAGATCCATGCCCAGCTGGTCGAGCGCATCGACGTGCGTAAATGGGGCACCGCCATCGTCGTCGGCGTGAGCACGCCCGAGGGACGACATGTCGTGTCCTACGGCACGTTGTCGCTGCAGGATAGCCGTAAGGTCGACGGCACCACGCTCTTCGAGATCGCCTCCCTCACCAAGGTATTCACTGCGCTCGTGCTCGCCGACATGGCGAAGCAGGGGAAGGTACGGCCCGAAGCGCCGGTGAGCACCTGCATGCCCGCCGGAGCGAAACTTCCGCAGCACGGCAGCCGGCAGATGACCTTCGTCGACCTCGCAACGCACAGCTCGGGACTGCCGCTGCGACCACAGAACCTGGCGTCGCAGACAGCACTCAACAAGTATGCCGGCTACACGTTGGAGCAGCTGTACCAGGGCCTGGCGACGTTCGAGTTGCCGCGCGACCCGGGAACGGCGTTCGAGTATTCGAACTGGGGCTTCGCCTTGCTCGGTCAGGCACTCGCTCATTGCGCAGGGAAGAGTTACGACGCGCTGCTCGCCGAGCGTGTCACAGGACCCCTCGGCATGCGCGACACGACGTTCGTTCCAACCGCGGCCGCCCGATCGCGCCTCGCCTCGCCCTACGACGGGAAGCTGCAGCCGATGCCCTACGAGGAACTTGGCGCACTCGGAGCCGCCGGCGGGTTGTATTCGAACGTCGACGATCTGCTCGCATTCGTCGAGCTGTTCCTCGGGCGCGGCCCGCAGCCGCTCACAGCAGCAACCGCCACGATGCTGGAGCCGCGGCGGCCTGGCGATGGCCCGGACACGCAAATGGGTCTCGGGTGGCGCGTCACCACGAGCAAGGGCGTTCGAACGATCTGGAGCACCGGCGGCGCAGACGGCTTTCGCTCCTTCATGGCCTTCGATCCCGACGCGAAAGTCGCGGTCGTCGCATTGACCAACGGCAGGACCAACGTCGGCGTCGACGACATCGGCTGGCACATCCTGGACCCGCGCGTGCCGGTGATCCGGCTACACCCGCGGATCAGTGTTTCCGCCGCCGTGCTCGAACGCCATGTCGGGCGCTATCGCTTCGATGATGGAGTCTTCATGACAGTGGTTCGGGAAGAGGATCATCTGGTCGTGCAAATGACCGGACAGGGCCCGTCGCCGATTTTCGCCGCCGCGCCGCGCGAGTTCTTTCCGGAAGACATCGAGGCTCAGTTCGTGTTCGATGAATCGGGCGAGGGACCGACGCCGTCGCTGGTCCTGAACCAGGACGGCCATACCTACAAGGCAGTGCGCGTCGCAGAGGAGACTTCGAAAGAATGAGTGTGACACTCAGCAATCGCGAGGCCGATATCATGGCCGTGCTATGGGAGCAGGGACCGTGCACCGTCGCCGAGGTGAAGCAGAAGCTCAGCGACGATCTCGCTTACACCACGGTGCTCACGATCCTGCGCAACCTGGAGGCAAAGGGATACGTGGGCCATGAGGCCGAGGGGCGGGCGCATCGCTACGCGCCGCGCATCAAGCAGCAGGCGGCGCGCAAGAGCGCCATCCGCCACCTCGCCGGCAAGCTGTTCCAGGGCTCGTCCGACTTGCTGCTGACGCAGCTCGTCTCGGATCGCAAACTGAGCGAGGATCAGGTGCGGCGCATCCGTGAGATCCTCGAGGAGAAGCCGCCGAAGGAGAGATCATGATCGCCGCGTGGATGGCCTATGCGCTCGTCGTGGCGGTCCTCGTCAGCGTCGCGGCCGCAATGGTCGAGCGCATCGCACGCTTGCGCCGCTGGCCGGGCCGCTGGATCTGGATGTCTGCGCTTTTTTTGTCGATCGCCTTGCCGCTGCTCCTGGGATTGCAGGGCGCCCGCTCGAGCGAACAACCAGCGGCCGTGCTTGCAGCCCTTGCGGCACCAGAGGCGCCGCCGGTTTACGCACGATCGCCGATCGCCTGGGTCGGCGGCGAGGCGGCGACTGCGACACGACGGCTCACGCTGGACACATGGCTGCTCGCGACCTGGGCAGTCATGAGTGCTCTCGTGCTCGCGACGCTGGCGATGGGATGGCTGCAGCTGCGACATCGATTGCGATCAGCGGTTGACGGCGAAGTAGGCAGCCTTCGAGTCACAGTCACGTACGACATCGGTCCGGCAGTAGTCGGAATTGTTCGCCCGCGCATCGTCGTTCCACGGTGGCTGCTGCAAGAGGACGCTGCGACACGAGCGGTCGTGATCGCCCACGAACGGGAGCACCTGCAAGCGCAGGACGTTCGCGTGCTCGGCGGCGCGCTTCTGATCGCGCTACTGGTGCCGTGGAACTTGCCGGTGTGGTGGCAGCTGCGCAGGCTGCGCTTCGCGATGGAAGTTGACTGTGATGCGCGTGTGCTGCGGGCAGGGCAGTCTCACTCGTCTTATTCTGCCGTGCTTCTGCGAATGGCGACGCATCTGATGCCGGTGCGCGCCGCCGCGGCCGGTCTCTCCGAATCCGCATCGTCGCTGGAGAAGCGCATCAGGATCATGCACACACCGCTGCGCAAACGCTGGCGGCTGATCTCTGTCTTGCTCGCGTCTTGCGGCCTTGCTTCGCTCGTCGTCGCCGCGAACGTGACGACTCCGCCACTGATCCCGGCTCAATCCGCTGAGCTGCCGCTATTGCCCAGTCCAGTCGCCGCGTGGAAAGACGATAAAGCTGAGCTCGCGCGCGCAGTCGCCTACTTCTACCCGCAGCTGGCCGACAGCACGCAAGCAGGGCGGCCGTATGTGTGGGCCGTGATCAACGAGCGCGGCGAGGTGTCGCAGATCGACATGGACGTGCGCCCGGCCTGGGACAGGGAGGACGACTTTGCACGCAACTGGCGCGAGTACCTGCAGGGTCATGGCGTGGACGAGTCGCAGATCCGTCAGCAACTCGTGATGCTGATTCCCATCGGTCCGAATTTCGTCGCCGTGGCCTGGGCGATGGTTCCCGGGGCCGTGTCTCGGGATCCGACGGCACCGAGATTCGAAATCGCACCCCGGCAGGCGCACATCATGGAAGCGCGCATGCTGGCAACCATTGATGCCCAGCGCCGTGTCATCGAGCACTTCGATCCGACGGCAATCAGCGAAGGCGTGCCGGCCGGGCAGGAGCTGTGGTTCCTGATCGCTCCGGACGGCAAAGTGCAGCGTGCCGGCCGCCGCGCGGTGACCACGGATCCGGAGGCGGCACGCCTGGCGATGCAGCGGATGTTTCCGAATATCAGCGTCGGCTATGTCACGCGCGGCACGATGGTCAAGGACGCAACGAGAAAGCGGGTGCCCGTGAGCTGGCAATGGCTCGAGCGATGACCCGGTGGGCTCTGCTCGCACTGGCGTTCTGCGCATGCGAACTGAGGGCCGCCGAGGATCCGGTCGCAGGCATGGAAGAAGTCCTGGTCGAGGGCGAGCACCCCGGCCCGGCGCTGTGGAAGGTGTCGAAACAGTCGCACACGCTCTGCATCCTCGGTACCCACGCGCCTCTGCCTAAGGATCTGGTGTGGCAATCCAGGGAAGTGGAATCAGCGATCGCCCGAGCGAACGAAGTCCTCGGCGTCTACTCGGTTTCGCTGCGCGTCGATCAGGAAGCCGCATTCCAGTCGCGACGTGGCAGGCTGAAGGAAATCCTGCCCGCACGAACCTATGAGCAGTGGCGCACGCTGCGCATTCAGTACATCGACAAGGATGAGGAGACCGATCGTCTGCTGCCCGCCGCTGCCGCGCTGCTGCTTCAGGCGCGTGCGTATGAGCGATCCGGCCTCACGTACAGCGATGTTGTCTGGCAAAGAATCTATCAGCTCGCGGGACAGCACGGCGTGCCTGTCCGACCGCAGAACTACGAAACACAACTCGTCGCGGGCGAGTGGCGTCGCACCGGCAGGGCGCGCCAGAACGGCGTCCGGTACCTGTCCGAAACGATGAATCGTTTGAGCTCGGACATTCGGCAGGCGCGCGCCAGCGCAAACGCGTGGGCCACAGGAGACATCGCTGCCCTCGAGGAGGTTGCGGCGACCGATGCGTCGTACGCCAGGTCGCTGGCGTACAGCTGGCCTTTTCTGAATGAACAGGACGTGCAGCGTCTGCACACGGACGCCGAAAACAAGCTGCTCACCGCGATCGAGCGCGCCGTGAAGCGAAATGAGGTAACGTTCGCGGCGCTGCCCATTCACATGCTGCTGCGAAAGGACGGCGTCATTGCTCGTCTTCGAGCAGCCGGCTACTCGATCGAGGACCCTGCCTGAATGCGACAACTGGTTCGAGGGACGGTTCGCCTGCTCGCCTGGGCGCTCCTGTTGGTAGTGGTTGCAGCGGCGGGCACCCTCACTGCGTGTCGCTACCAGGCGGCTAGCCGCGAAGGACTTGCTCCATCACAGGCTGCGCCGGCGACGGGTCGCCTGGTCGATGCCGGTGACACGAAGATCTACGTGCAGCAGATGGGCCCGGACGACGCGCCGGCCGTGCTGTTCGTGCACGGCACGGGCGCGTGGAGCGGATTGTGGCAACAGACTCTGGAGCGAACCGCGCACGCTGGCTTTCGCGCCATTGCGATCGACGTGCCGCCCTTTGGCTTCTCCGAGAAGCCATCGCACCTTTCCTACTCGAAGGCTGCGCAGGGAATGCGGATCGTGAAGGTCCTGGAGTCGCTGGCGATCCCGCGCGTCATTCTCGTCGGCCATTCGTTCGGCGCCGGGCCCACCGTAGAGGCGGCTTTGCTGCAGCCGGATCGCGTGGCGCAGCTCATTCTCGTCGATGGCGCTCTGAATATTCAGCCTGCGGGTGCGAGTCTCGATCACTCGACAATCGCATCGCAGCTCACTCACAGGCTGCTGCGTTGGGATCCGGTGCGAGATGCGATCGTCGCGACGTTCGTAACCAACCCGAGGTTCACGCGAAAACTGCTGCAGATGATGATCGCCGATCCGGCGAAGGCCACGGATGAGGTCGTCCTGGTGCTGCAGCAGCCGATGCAGGTTCAGGGAACGACAGCCGCGGTGGGAAGGTGGTTACCGGAGCTCGCTGACTCGCATACGCTTGCCGCGAGCCAGACTCCGACGGAGTACTCGAAGCTCACGATGCCGGTTACGTTACTGTGGGGTGAGCTCGACACGGTGACTCCGATGGCCCAGGCGCAGCGGCTGCACGAGCTCATGCCTCAGGCCAGACTCCAGGTCCTGAACAAAGTAGGGCACATCCCGCAGGTCGAGGATCCGGCTGCTTTCAACGACGCGCTCATTCACGCCCTGACATCATCCTGACAATGATCATGAGGAGATTCCGACTGGCCTTGTGCCTGAGCATCGCGCTCACGGCATTCGGTTGCGGCGTACAACCGGCCGGCAAGGTCGATGCAAAGCGCATCCCGGCGCTCCATGCGCACTTCGAGCCCGAGCACGCTTACGACGCGCCCGCAGACGAGCGCCGCTGGGCCACGCAATCGCCCGGTCTGCATGCCACCTTCGGCGACACTGGCAGGAGCTACCTCCGGAGCGAAGTACCGCTGCTGCGCGAGTCCGAGTCGTGGGAAGGAACTGGCTGGCGAGGAGAGCGGCTCAACGCGCTCGTGCTCGTGTGGTCACCCGACTCACTGGAGCAGGTGCGAGTGACGATGACGGATCTCTTTGACGAACGAGGTCACGTCTTGAGCCGCGAGCACATGCAACCGCGAATGGTTCGCTACGTGCTCTCCGACTATCCCTATGGCGCGCAGGCGTTACGTTGCGAATCGCGAGCCGATGCCGCCTGGTTGATGCCCGACAGGCTCGAAGCGTTCGACCGCTTCGACGTGACGCCGCGTTCGGTGAGACCGGTCTGGATATCGATCGACATTCCGCAGACGACCGAGCCGGGTGCGTACGCCGGTACTTTGCAGGTGTCGTCCAGCATGCAAAACGTCACGCTTCGCGTGAGCGTCAAGGTGCAGCAGCCGATCCTGCCGCCGCCGCAGCAGTGGAGCTTCAGGCTCGACCTTTGGCAGAACCCGTGGGTTGTTGCTCGTTACTACGATCTCGAACCCTGGTCCGATGAGCACAAGGCGCTGCTCGAGCGGCATCTGAAGCTATATGCCGAAGCCGGCGGCAAATACGTCACGACGTACGCCATCGACTCACCCTGGCAAGACGCTTCGTACACCGTCGAGAACACGATGATCGAATGGATCCGGCAGCGCGACGGCGGCTGGCGCTTCGACTATCGCTTCTTCGACGACTACGTATCAATGGCGCGGCGCGCCGGCATCGACCACTCCATTACGATCTACACCTTGCTGCCGTGGGGACATCGGTTCCGCTATCTGGACGAGACGAGCGGCAACTATGTTTACGAAACATGGCCGCCCACTTCACCGATGTACCGCAGCGTCTGGCACACCTTCCTCGACGACCTGAAGCGACATCTGCAAGAGAAGGACTGGCTCGCGAGCACGTATCTGGGGATCAACGAGAATCCGCTCGAGGACACGCTGGCGGCCATTCGGGTCATCAAGGAGCACTCGCCCGACTGGCGAATCACATACGCCGGCGACTGGCATCCTGAGTTGGACGGTCTCGTGGACGACTATTCGGCCGCCTTCACCGTTCAGCCGGACAATAAGGGGATAGAGGCACGGGCGGCGCGGGGCGCTAGCTCCACGTACTACGTAGCCTGCTGGCCGCCCACGCCCAACACCTTCGTCTTCTCACCGCCGGCGGAGAGCCGGTGGTTAGGTTGGTACGCCGTTGCTCGCGGCTACGACGGCTTCCTGCGCTGGGCCTATGACGCATGGCCCGCGGATCCCATGCGCGATGCTCGGCACACGGCGTGGCCGGCAGGAGACACGTACATGGTCTATCCAGGCGGCGAGAGCAGCGTCCGCTTCGAGAAGTTGCGGGAAGGCATCGTCGACTTCGAGAAGATCCGGGTGCTGCGAGCGATGTTCACGGGATCTGCGGATCCGCAGGTGCAGCGCCTCATGGGCGAGCTGGGCCAACTGCTCGATTCGATTGGTACGGCCCGCGACACCGACGAAGCCCGGGCCATGGAGGCCTTGAGTGCGGGAACCCGCGCGATCGCAGCATTGAGCGAGGCTGCACCCTAGTTCGGTTGCCCCAGACAACAATGCCGCGGCACGCCGAGCCCACGCAGACTTGCGCGGGTGCAGCCCCAGCAGCCAAACGCCGAGCAGACCACGCTGAAGTTTTCGATCGCCCTGACGGTCGTCCTCGGCCTGGTCGGCGTCGGCAGCGGGCTCGCGACGGGCTCGCAGGCCATCATCTTCGATGGCATGTACAGCTTCGTCGACGTCGTGCCGACCATCGTTTCGCTGGTCGTCGTCAGGCTCATCGCGCAGGGATCGAGCCACCGATTCCAGTATGGGTATTGGCACCTGGAACCGCTGGTGGCGGTGCTCCGCGACAGCATCCTCGTGGTCGCGTGCATCTATGCTGCTGTCGGTGCTGTCAACAACCTCGCCAGCGGCGGGAGCGACGTCTCATATGGGATGGCCGCCCTGTGGACGGGTGCTTTGAGCCTCATCGGAATTGCCATGACCGTGTATCTCTGGCGACGAGCGAAAGCACTGCAGTCGCCGATGCTCCGGATCGATTCGCGGAGCTGGCTGGTCAGCGCATGCCTGAGCCTGGCCCTGGTGATCGGGTTCGGGATTGCCCTCGGGCTGCACGGGACTCGCTTCGAAGGCTGGGTTCCGTACCTGGATGCAAGCGCGCTGCTGGTCATTTCGCTCGCGATGTTGCCTGTGCCGCTCATCGGACTGTGGCGTTCCCTGAGCGATGTCTTGCAGGTCGCCCCGGATGAGCTCGATGCACAGGTACACGCTGTGATGAAGAGCATCGTCAGCGAGCGCGCTTTCGTCGATTACTCGAGCTACGTCGCGAAAGTGGGGCGTGCGCGATTCGTCGAGATCCACGTACTGGTCCAGGCCGAGTCGCGCATTGATACCGCGGCAGCAGATTCGATCCGGCGCGACATCGCGGGACGGTTGAACGCAGTCTGGCCGAACTTCTGGCTCACGATCGATTTCACAGCCGATCGGGCCTGGTTGTAAGCGACCTCCAGAACGGGCCAGCTGGGAGCTGCTTCAGATGGATCCATCGATATTTGTCATAATATACATTATGCGAACCTGCGACGCCTGCTGAGACGTTGGGCCGGCCTGTGGGCCGGCGAGCTGGCACCCGCTGCCGCGTAGCTCCGAACGCCTCACCGCACGACAGGATCGCGCCAACCGGCAGACGCCGGCCCCGCGGATTGTCACGATCCTTCCGGAACAAAGTAC
>JBIOUH010000121.1:0-15115 GCA_044866955.1 Steroidobacteraceae bacterium | reverse complement strand
ATGGCCTTCAGCCGGTCCCGGCGAACCCTGATGTGATCCGTGATGCTGGCGACCACCGTCTCCGCCACGCGCCGCGCACCCGGCGCGAGATTCGCCTTGGCGTACGCATTCACCTTGTCGATCGTCGCGGGGTCGTGCGATTTCGAGGCGAGCGCGGGAAAGTACGAGCTGCGCGACGAGGCGTCGATGCGCTCGTTGATCGCGGCCATGTGCGCCATCGCGAAATCGAACGCGAGATCCGGATGCAGATTGGCAACGTCGGCAATCATGGCCGGCGTGTTCGTGACGCCCGGCTCGTCGGTCAACGCCAGGTCCAGCGCTCGCTTGGCCAGCGCTTCGTCCTCGGTCGCCGCAAGCAAGGCGTACAAGCGATCCTTGACCAGCGGCGTCTTCTCGGCGCGCGCCTGCGCGTGCAGGCGATCCCAGGTCTTCGCATCGGCATGGCGCGCGACGACGCTGAGGATCGTAGTACGCAACGACGGCGGCACCGACTTTTCGTCGCCCGCCTCGTAGCGGCGTCGCGCTTCGTCGATCACCTTGCGGTCGCCGAGCTCGCTCAACACATTGATGAGGTCCGTGCGCAGGATCGCGTCGGTATCCTGCTCGCCCGCAACGGGACTCCAGCCGAGCCGCTGCAGCACCGGCGAGAGCCGTGAGATCCCGAATGCACGCAGGCGCGCCTGCCGCTCGCCCTCGCCCTCGTAGTACGTGTTGAGCCCGCTGAACACACCGGTGATCTTGCTCCACACATGCGGCTCGGCGGTCGCCGGCGTCGCGAGCGCCAGCGTCAGGACGTCGGTCGAGGGCTGGTGCCCCGTGAGACCGAGCGCCCAGGTGTCGGAGAGAATGCCCAGCTGGTCGATCGCGGGAATCGTGGTGAAGCGTTTCGCGATCTCGCCGAACTGCGCCGGCGCATACAGCGTGCGGTAATAGCCGCTCTGACCGCTGTTGACCACCACCGGATCGCAACCCGGCACGGTCATCGTCGCTTTGCCGCCGGTGACGACGTGTCGCGCCGGTGCTTTCGCACCCAGCGCCTTGGCCGTGACCGGCACGCGCCACTGCAGCGGTTTTTTGTTCGGCCGATCGCTCGTGAATTCCTCCTGCACCAGCTGCAGCGTCGTCTGGTTGTTCTGACACGTCGCGGACGCGACGCGGATCATCGGGACGCCGGGCTGCAACGTGAAGTCGTGCGCGATCGCCGTGATCGGCTGGCCCGCTGCAGCTTCCACTTCGCGCCACAGGTCGTCGGAGGTCGTGTTGCCGTACGCATGCGCCTTCATGTAGCGCCGCACACCTTCGCGCCAGACGTCGCCGCCGACGTAGCCCTCGAGCATGTGAATGACTGCTTCGCCCTTCGAATAGCTGATGGCATCGAAAGCCTGCGCAATCTGCTCGACGGTCTCGATCTTCTGCACGATCGGATGCGTGGTCGCGATCGAGTCGCGATCGACCGCCCGCTCGCGCGAATTCACTGCGGTCAGTTCCTCTTTCCACTCTGGATGCAGGCGTTGCGTGGTGCGGCTGGCCATCCACGACGCGAATCCTTCGTTGAGCCACAGGTCGTCCCACCAGCGCATGGTCACCAGATCGCCGAACCATTGATGCGCGATTTCGTGCGCGGCGACGCCGAACACACCCTGCTTGTCCTTCTGCGTGGAGATCTGCGGGTCGAGCAGGATCGCGTGCTCGAACGTGTAGATCGCTCCCCAGTTCTCCATGGCGCCGAAGAAGCGGCTGCTGCCGGGCGACCCGATGTTGTCCAGCTTGGGCAGTGCATACGGAATACCGAAGTAGTCGTTGTACTCGCGCAGCACCTGCACGGACGAGTCGAGCGCGAACTGCGCCTGGCCGGCCTTGCCCTTCTGCGTCACGACGCCCAGCTCGGTCGCTCCGAGCTTTGCTGTCGCGCGGTCGAATTCGCCGAGCCCGAAGAACAGCAGATAGGTCGACATTTTCGGCGATTGCTGGAAGCGCACTCGCGCGCGCCCGCCGGCGATCTCGGTGCGCTCCGCGACCGGCATGTTGCTGACCGCCATCTGATTCTGCGGCACGATCGCTTCGAGCACGAACGTCGCTTTGTACGCCGGCTCATCCCACGACGGAATCATGCGGCGCGCGTCCGATGCTTCGAACTGCGTGTACAGCGCGCGCTTCTTGCCGCTCGTCGTGTCGTAGTCGATGGCGAACAATCCGACCGCCTGCGTGCTGATCTTGCCGGTGTAGTCGAGCGCCAGCCAGTAGCTTCCTGAAGGGATCTTCTTGCCGAAATCCAAAGTCGCGGTCTGCGCAGCCTCATCGGTCGTGATCTTCGGCTCGGCCGTCACGGCCGCGCCGCTGCTGTTGGTGAAACGAACGGATGCGAACGTCATGTCCAGCGCGTTGAGCGTGATGCTCTGCACCGGGGCGAGCACGTCCAATGCAATCGCCACGTCGCCGCGGAACGTGAGGGCGGCCGCGTCCGGCTCGATCGTCACGTTGTAGTGCGTCGGCCGCACCAGGCGCGGCAGCTGCGTCGGAGTCGGCGTCGCAGTACTTTCGGCGGCCAGCAACGCGCCGGAAAATAACGTAAGGAACGTCAGGACGATGGCCGGTCTCGACAGGCTGTGCATTGATGGGACCCTTCGGGCTGGATTGCCCGTATAGTGTACGCGCCCATGAACACCGAAGCCGCACCGGCCCAGGTCGCACCCGCTCCTGCGGGTCCCGTTTCTTTGGGCGAGCGCATCGAGGTACTCGATGCCATCCGCGGGTTCGCGCTGCTCGGCATCTTCATCATGAACGTGCCGGCGTTCAACACGTCGCTGTTCCAGGGCTTTGGCGGCGATCCGGCATGGCCGCGCTGGTGGGACGTTGCCACGGAGACGGTCCGCGACGTCATTTTTTCCGGCAAGTTCAACAGCATGTTCAGCATGCTGTTCGCGGTCGGCTTCACGATCCAGCTCGAGCGCCTGCAAGCGCGCGCGCCGGACCATGCGACGCAGATCTACGTGCGACGCTTGTTCTGGCTATTCGTGTTCGGCGCAATACATGCGTGCATCTTCTGGGCGGGCGACGTTCTCCACATGTACGCCTTGCTCGGCCTGGCGCTGCTCATGTTGCGCAGATTGCCTGATCGGGTCATTGCAGCGCTCATCGTCCTGTGCCTGCTCTACCCCACCATCATGGGCACGATCGCGATGCTGCGTCCGACGCCGGACGACTCGTCGGCCGCCATCGAGCTGACCCAACACGCAATCGCTGCGGACAACGCCGCTTTCGGCCACGGCAATTTCTTCGACACGGCCCGGCGCAGCACCGAATCGATGGTGACCTTTTACATGCACCCGCAGAGCACGGGCATCGTCCGGTTCTACGTGCAGTTCCTCACGACAGTGCTGATCGGTCTGCTGCTCGGTCGGAATCGCTTTTTCCAGAACGTCGCGTCGCACTTGCCGCTCGTGCGCCGCGTGCAATGGTGGGCGCTCGGCATCGGGTTGATCTGCGGCATCGGCTTCATGGCCTGGCGCGACTTCGCGCCGAATCCGTGGGAGCCGACAGTGGGACGCATCCTCGCCGCGGAGGGCTACGTGGTATGCCGCGTCGCGATCATGCTTTTCTACGTGGCGACGATCATCCGCGCGGTGTGCAACGAGCAATGGCGTCAGCGCATCGCGCCCATCACGCTTACGGGCCGCATGCCGCTCACCAACTATCTGCTGCAGACGCTGATCGCGGTGACTCTCTTCTATCACTGGGGCTTCAACTTGTGGAACAAGGTCGGTCCCGCGCTCGACCTGGTGATTGCAGTCGCGATCTTCTTCGTCATCCAGGTGCCGCTGTCGCGCTGGTGGCTGAGCCGCTATCAGATCGGGCCGATGGAATATCTCTGGCGCGTGCTGACGTACGGACGCAGCGCGGTGCGCGCTATAGGGCTGCCTGGCGCGCCCGACGCGTATCGGGATGATCGTCCCCGAGCGTCTTCGATAAATTGAGCACTGCTGCCGTGGCACTCGCGCGCGCATCGTCTGGCGCCGCGCGCGCCTGCTGAACGCGGGCCAGCATCGCGAGCGCACGGCCCGTGTAGCTCGAATAAGGTTTGTCTCGCTGCAGCTCGCGCGCCACTTGAACATCCCGCTGCGCGTCCGCAAGCGCCAGCTCCGTCTGTCCCAGCTGCAGATACAGGTCCGAACGTTCCGCCAGCGCGCGAGCCAGCATCGCATCCGTAATGTTGGGTCTTGCTATGACTTCGGAATACCGCGAGAGCGCTTCCGGCGTGCGGCCTTCCGCCGCGTCGATGCGCGCCTGCACGCGCATGATTCGATGCATGTAGGTGCTGTCCGCCGCGATGGTCTTGTCGATCAGCGGCGCGAGGTCGCGCAACTCGCGCGCGGCGGTCTCAGCCTTGCCCATCGAGACGAGCACGTCGGCGCGATTCGCCCGCGTGACGATTGCGTACAGCACGTTGCCGCTGCCGTTGGCGAGATCGATGGCTTCGTCGAGATTCGACATCGCTTCGGGATAGCGCGCGAGCTGTGCGAGCAGATTGCCGCGGCTGGCTACCAGCCAGGCCGGCGGCTTGCCGCTCAGCGAGTTCGCCGCCACGACCCGCAACAGCTGCTCGTAGTCATGCAATGCACGCAGAGTATCGCCGGTGTCAGAGGCTATTGCCGCCCAGCGGCTGCGGATCGCGTAGGTCGCGATGCTTTCGCCGCGACCGATCTTCGCCAGCGCCGCGAGTGAAGCGGCGTAGTAGCGCTCGGCTTCCGCAGTCTGTCCTCGCATGGAGTGCGCATCGGCGATTCGCGCCATCAGGACCGCGGCCCAGTCCGGCCTGAACATGCCCGATTGACGCAACCGCTCCTGCGCGCGCCGCGCGAAGGTCAGCGTGCCTTCGGGATCATTCTCCGCTTGCGCGAGCCACGACTCGGCCTCCAGGCAAGTGATGGCCGCGAGGTCGTCGTTGCCCGCCAGCTGCGATCCCTCGTGGATCTCGGCGCGCGCCTTGTCTCTGCGCCCAACCGAGCGAGCGGCGGCCCCGCTCTGACACAACAGCTGCGCGCGCAGCGCCGTGTCCTGACTGTCAGCGGTCAGCTCCAGCGAGCGGTCGAGCATCGTCTCGGCGCGCGAGCCATTGCCATTGTTGGCGAAGAACTGCGCGAGCAATGCGAGCACGGCGGCTTCGTGCTCGGGTGGCTGCTTGCCGACGGTGAGAGTCGAATAGCTGCGTTCTAGCAGGTCCGCGATGGAGATCGGACCGTGCGACGGCGCGGCGTCAGCAAGCATGGCGTTCACGAAATTGATCACCGCCCCGTTGCGCGCCGAGAGCGCATGCGCTCGATCTCGCTGAATGGTCGCCTCGTGCGCCTGCCTGAGCGAGAACCCACCCGCGGTCACGATTGCCGCAATCACGACGAGCACTGCCCCGGCGGCGAGCCGGTGGCGCGCCAGGAATTTGCTCGTCCGATACCACCGCGAATCGCCGCGCGCGCGGACCGGCTCGCCGTCCAGGTAACGACGTAGATCGTCGGCAAGTGCTTCCGCGGTCGGATATTGCACCTTGAGAATGGCGTCGAGATCGCCGGGCAGCTGCCGCCCCGCCATTAACTCACCGAGAAGCACTCGCAGCGCATGGACGTCGGTCGTCGTCGTCGCCCCATCGGCGTCGACCAGTGCGGTCGTGCCGAAGTCGAGCACCTTCACGTGACCGTCCGGCGTGACGAGGATGTTCGCGGGCTTGAGCTCACGATGCACGATCAGCTTGCTGTGCGCGTGCGCGACAGCGGCCAGCACTTCGACGAACAACTGCACCCGAGCGCGAATGTCGAGCGAGCGTGACTCGCACCATCTGTCGAGCGGCTCGCCCTCGACGTATTCGAGTACCAGGTACGGCTGATCTTCGTCCGTAACGCCTGCATCGATCAGGCGCGCGATGTTCGCGTGCTCCAGCCGCGCGAGGACGTGACCCTCGCGGCGGAATCGTTCGACGCCCGCCGGGCCGAGCAGTGCATCGAGGAACTTGATCGCGGCGCGGCCTTCGAAGCGTCCGTCGCGACGATGTGCCAGCCACACAGTCCCTCGTCCGCCGTGAGCGATCGGCCGATCGAGCGCGTAGTTGCCGACGGTGCTTTCCATCGTCACGTCCCGGCCAGTCTCGCAGCGATTTCCGTGCATCGCGCCGGCGTCGGCACGTCCTGACTCTCCAACGCGAGCGCCTCGCCCATCCTGGCCTGAGCTTCCTGCGGCCGTCCGAGCAGCGACGCAGCGAGCGCGTTAGTGCAGAGCAGCTCTGCGCGCAATTCGAGGTCAGCGCTGGCGCGCGTCAGCTCGAGCGACCGCGTCAGGAGCGGCTGCGCTTTAGCAATGTCGCCGGCATTCAGGAAATACGTTGCGAGGATATTGAGGATCGCGGCCTTGATCTCCGGCCGCGTCTCGATGCCGAGCAATACCGACTGGCTGCGCTCCAGCAGATCGCCGACGCGAACCGGCTGGTCGGCCGGCACGACTTCCGTGAGCATGCTGCTGACGAACTCCATCACCGCGTTGTTGCGCGCCGAAAGCGCGCGCGCTTGATCGCGTTGCATTGTTGCCTGACGTGCGTGCCAGGCGGCGACGCCGCTCGCCGTAACGAGTGCGAGCAACACGACGCAGGCTGCTCCGACTGCCGTCCTGTTGCGTGCAACAAATCTTCCGAGCCGATACGACAGCGAATCCGGCCGGGCGCCGACGGGCTCCTTGTGCAGATAGCGCTGCAGATCGTCGGCGAGTGCGGCCACCGTGCGATACCGCTTCGACGGCTCGGTCGCGGTCGCCTTCGCGATGATGCAGCCGACATCGCTGCGCAGCGCCGGACCGACGAGCGCGCGCAACAGCACGCCGAGTGCATACACATCGGTTGCCGTCGTTACCTCCGCTCCTTGCACCTGCTCGGGTGCGGCGTACTCCGGGGTGAACGCGCGCGCACCGAGATTCATCGGCGCCGGCACGTGCGACTCCTCGTCGAGCAACTTCGCGATGCCGAAGTCGAGCAGCTTGGCCTGGCCGTCGGCGGTCACCAGGATGTTCGGCGGCTTCAGATCGCGATGCAGGATCAGCTTGCCGTGCGCGTGCGCGACCGCATCGAGGACCTGCAGAAACAGACGCACGCGAGCGCGGACGCCGAGCGCGCCGGCCTCGCACCAGCGATCGATCGGCTGGCCTTCGACGTATTCGAGCACGAGGTAGGGCTGACCTTCGGCCGTCACGCCGGCGTCGATCAGGCGGGCGATGTTCGGATGCGCGAGCCTCGCCAGCGCGCTGCCCTCGCTCTTGAAGCGCTCGATACCGGCCGGTCCGAGCAGCGACAGGTTCAGCAACTTGACGGCGGCGCGACCCGCAAAGCGTCCATCGCTGCGATGGGCGAGCCACACCGCGCCCATGCCGCCGCGGCCGAGCGGCCGCTCCAGCGTGTAGGTGCCAATGTCGCGCCCGGCGAGCGCTGACTCGACCGGCAATGCCGCGGCCGAACCCTCGAGGAAACCCTCCTTTTCGATCACGGACTGCCGATGCAGGAGCGCGGACAGGTCGTCCGCCAGATCGCTGTCCGTATCGCGGATATGGGCCAGCCGCACCGAGCGCACCTGCTCGTCGGCGTCCAGCAGCTCGTCGAGCAGCGGGCTCAGCAGCGTCCAGCGGTTTTTGTCGATCCCGGCCATCGCACTGGCAATCGTAACCTCGCGGCAGTTCCGGCCACAGCGCAACACCCGACCGCAATCCGCAACATTGAGCCCCACCCGGCGGCTCAGGCACACTCGGTACACGCAACCTTGGCCCCGGCTGCGATGAACCTCACCGACGATCCCCTGTTCGCGACCCTCTATGCCGAATTGCGACAGATCGCCCAAAGCGCCCTGCGCCGCAACGGCCCCCAGCTGACGCTGAGCCCGACCACCCTGCTGCACGAGGTGTACCTGGACGTCGCGAAGCGCGACTCGCTGCAGTTTCCGGATCGCAGCCACTTCATGGCCTATGCATCCCGTGCGATGCGCGGTCTCATCATCGACTACGCCCGCGAGCGCCGCGCGCAGAAACGCGGCGGCGGCTTCGACATCACAGCCCTGCCCACGGTCGTTCCTGACCTGGCGGCGGACGTCAGCGAGCTACAACCTATCAGCGATGCCCTCGATGAGCTCGCCACGATCGACCGCGAGCTCGCCGAGCTGGTCGACCTGAAATTCTTCTGCGGCTTCTCGTTTGCGGAGATCGCCGCCATGCGGGCGACCTCCGAGCGCACCATCCGCCGGGATTGGAGCAAAGCCAGGTTGCTGTTGCACAGGTCGCTGCGGAAAGAGATTGAAGAATAAGAAATATCTCTCGCCAAGACGCGAAGACGCCAAGGAAGAAAAAGAGATTCGAATTTCTTTCCGGATTCCGAATTCTCGATTCTTTGTCTCCCTTGGCGTCTTGGCGTCTTGGCGAGAGTAATTTCCGGTCTCTTATCTCCTGCGCAAACTCACGCCGGCACCTGCCCCTCTCCCAGCGCAGCGGCACGAACCTGACCGGGGGTGCGCCGAGTCCAGCGGCGCACTTGGCGAACGAGCGTAGAGTCGTCGGCGAAGCCGACGTACGTAGCGACCTCGCGCACGGTGAGGCTGGTCGACTCCAGCAGGCGCACGGCGACGCCGACGCGCTTGCGCTGCAGGTAGGTGTGTGGAGTCAGGCCGTGCACCAGCTTGAACAGGCGCAGGAAGTGATACTTCGAAATGCCCGCGGTCCGCGCCAGCATTTCCAGATCTACGCCCCTCGCATAGTTGCTGTGCAGGAGATCCGTCGCACGCGCGACGCGACGATAGACCTCGCGGCGCGTCGCTGAGCGGGTCAGTGCCAGGCGATCTACCCGGTCGAGCAGGCTTTCCTGGTGGAGACGCATGCGCGCCAGCAGGATCGTGAGCTGCTCATCGAGCCATAGCTCGTCCTCGCTGCCGCGCGCCAGCTCCGCCCTGATCGACTGCAAGAGTGGACTGACCACGGCATCTTGCGGTCGCAGGTGTTCGAGGAACTGACTGCTCGCGCCTTCGGAATGGATCTGCTCGACGAGAGCGGGATGAAAACAGATCGAGAGCGTTTCGACCGGCTGCTCGCTGCGGATGCTGGTCGAGTAGATCCGGCCGTGATTCAGGATGAGGAAGTTGTCGTCGTCGACGCCAATCGTGCGGCCGTCGATGTGGACGGACTCGACGCCGCCCCACGCCGCGCGGATGGACAGCGTATGGGTGCACGGCCCGAAATCGGCGTGCCGCAGCCGGCCCCAGAGGATGCAGGTCTCGCGTCCCCATCGGGTGCGGAAAGCGCCGTCGGGCGCCGCAAGCGCGCCCGGCTCGATCGGCAATCGCAGCAACACCGCTCAGCTCTTCACTTGCAAGCCATTGGCGACGAGCTGATAGCCCTCCGCCTCTTTGCTCAGCTTGCCTTCGACCAGCACGGTCTTGCCGACCAGGCTGGCCGGCACGAAGAACGCTTCATCCTTGAAGGTCACGTGCAACTGGCTCGAGGCGCTCTTCAGGGCGAGCCAGCAGCCGCGCTGCTCGCACACCTTGGCCACCGTCGACTCCACCAGCACGTTCTTGGCCGCCCCGTCGCCAACCTTCTGGACGGCAGCTTCCAGCGTCAGGGGATTCTGCAACGTCAATGGCGCCCCGTAGTGCTCGGCGGCCATCGCTATCGTCGTCAGCAGGCCCAGCGTCAGTCCGATCAGGATTCTCATGGCGGTTCTCCTCGAAGGTTTCCAGTCAGACCTGCGGTCGCAGGCGGACCCCTACGCCACTCAATCGCCATCGGATGCGACAACCGGCCACAGGGCGGATCTTTTGGCCAGGCGGAGCATTACGGTCTCTGGCAGATCAGAACCCGTCGACCGGGCACAACGCCAGGCGAGCAATCCACGGCCACATGAGCACGCTGCAGACAGGTCAAACCCCCGCGCCCGCGGTGGCCGGCGAGGCGCCAGCGACTGCGCCGCGCGCCAGCATCCTGCTCGTGGACGACCAGCCGGCCCGGCTACTGTCCTACGAGGCAGTCTTGTACGGGCTGGGCGTGCAATGCGTCCGGGCACTCTCGGGCCCGCAGGCGCTGGAGCGACTGCTGGAACAGGAGTTCGCGGCGATCCTGCTCGATGTGAACATGCCGGAAATGGACGGCTTCGAGGTGGCGCGCCTGGTGCGCGAGCACCCGCGGCTGGAGCGCACGCCGATCATCTTCGTGACCGCGGTCCACGTCAGCGAGCTCGACCGGCTGAAGGGCTACGAGCTCGGTGCGATCGACTACATCGCCGTGCCGGTGGTACCGGACATCCTGCGCAGCAAGGTCGCCGTGCTGGTCGAGCTGCATCAACGTCGCGGGCAGCTCAAAGCGCTGAACGCCGAGCTGAGCGCCGCGCGCGCGAAGCTGGATGTCGAGCACCAGAAAGCGCTGGCAGAGCGCGAGGCTCAGCTGCAGACGCTGTTCGAGCATCCGACCGATCTCACGGCAATCCTGAAAGCGGTGCGCGACGAGTCGGGCGCGATCGTCGATTGGATCTACACGAACGTCAATCGCAACGCCGCTGCGATCATGGGCCGGTCGCGCGATGAGATCCTCGGACGATCGGTCAGCGAGCTGGCGCCGGAGCGAGTCCCCATTGTCTTCGCACAACTGCGACGCGTAGTGGAGTCGCGCGAGCCTGTGCGATATGAAAGCCAGTTCGCAGGCCGCGATCTGATCATTACGCTGTTCGCGGCCGGCGATGACTACGTGGTCAGCAACGCGCAGGACGTGACGGAGCAGCACCAGCTGCAGCGCGCACTTCAGGAGACGGATCGTCGCAAAGACGAATTCCTTGCAATGCTGGCGCACGAGCTGCGCAACCCGGTCGCGCCGATCGCCAACGCCGCGGAACTGCTGTCACGACTCGTGCCGCAGGAAAATCAGCGAACGCTGGTCGGCATCATCCAGCGGCAGGCCGTGCATCTCGGCCGATTGCTCGACGATCTGCTCGACGTGGCACGGATCACCCAGGGCCGCATCGAGCTGCGGCGCGAAGTGATCGATGTCGCGACCTGCGTGCACCTGGCGATCGAGACCGCGGAGCCGCTGATCCGCAGCAAGGCTCATCGGCTGACGCTCACGCAGACGCTCGAGCCGATCTACGTGCCGGCGGACAAAGTGCGGCTCGGGCAGTGCATCGCGAACGTGCTGGTCAACGCAGCCAAATACACGCCGGACGGCGGCGAGATTCGCATTCGCCCGCACGTCGATGGCAACACAGCCGTGGTCGAGATCGCCGACAACGGCATCGGCATCGCGCCGGAATTCCTGCCGCGCATCTTCGAGCTGTTCGCGCAATCCGAGCGCGGACTGGATCGCTCGCAAGGCGGACTGGGCGTCGGACTGACCGTGTGCAAGCAGATCGTCGAGCTTCATGGCGGGAACGTCATTGCGAGCAGTCCCGGCGTGGGTCACGGCTCGACGTTCACGATCCGACTGCCGCTGGCCGAACAGGCGGCGACGTCGCCGCGAGCCGCGGCGCTGCAACCGGACTCGTTGCAGCGCGTACTGATCGTCGACGATAACCGCGATGCTGCCGACTCGCTCGCGATGCTGTTGCAGTTCGAAGGACGCCAGACCTTGTGCGTGTACTCGGGCGAGCAGGCGCTCGAAGTGCTCGCAGCATTTCAGCCGCAGCTGGTGCTGCTCGACATCGGCTTGCCCGGCATGGATGGCTACGAGGTTGCGCGCCGACTGAAAGCAGCCGCGCGTGGGCTGCATGTGATTGCGTTGAGCGGCTACGCTCAGCTCGAAGACCGGCAGCGCTCTGCGGCAGCCGGCTTCGACGCGCACCTGGTGAAGCCCGTCGATCTCGACGCGCTCAAGCGCGCTTTCACATCAGGCTGAACCGCCCTCTTCAGACGCCGAGCCGCTCGCCGGGCGGCTGAGCGTCCAGTGTACGGCGCGGTCTACTTCTCCAGCGTCACGATCGGTGCGAAGCCGCCGAAGATCATGCGCTTGCCGTCGAAAGGCATCGGATTCTTCGCCGGATCCATGCGCGGGTCGGTCTTCATCAGCTCTTCCATCCGACCCATGGCCGCTTCGCGCGTGGCCTTGTCCGGCCACTCGATCCACGAAAACACCACAGCCTCGTCGTCCTTCGCCTGCACTGCGCGGCGAAAGTCGGTGAGCTGACCGTCCGGCACATCGTCGCTCCAGCATTCCAGGATGCGGGTGGCGCCGAGTTCGGTGAACACGCTATCGCCCTTGTTCGCGTGCTCGATGAACTGCTGTTTGTTGGCCTTGGGGACTGCGATCACGAAACCGTCGACGTAGGTCATGGACGTGCTCCTCGAGATTCGTAAAGGCGGGTCGATACAACTCGGCGCCGGGGCGCGCGGTTGCATTGAAGACGAACGAGGAGGCCGCCAGCCGACATCGGTGGCGGAGCGTTGGTTGCGTCGCGGCTAAAGATCCATCCCCGGGCGCCAGCCGCTCTTCGCGAGGAAAGCTTTCGGGTCGGACATCTCCAGGATCTCGCGTACTGCCTGCTGCTTGTCGGCGGCGCGCTGGTAGTACGCCTTGGCGATGCGATAGCCCACCCAGTAGCCGAGGTCGTTGCCCTGCTCCATCGTGCTGTTGTCGACCCAGCGCGACAGGTCGGTCCGATCGACGTCGGCGGCAAAGGCCGTCTCGATTTCCTGCTCCCGTCCCTTCGTCAGGGCAGCGAAATGCGTGTATCCGGTCTGGCCGGAAATCAGCTCAGCGACGAGCTCGGCGGCGCCTTCGGTCAGCGCGCGGACGAGCACGGTGGGATGCTCGTCGTCGACGAGCGCGGCAACTTGCTGGACGTGCGCGTACTCGTGCGCGATTACATGCACGAAACGCTCCTCGACATCGGGATTCATCCACTCGGCGCCGCAGAGCGCTTCGAGACCGATCTGCAGCCCGGTGACCGGGCTGCCGACGCCTACCGGCTTGCCGCGACTGACAGCGATGGTGACCGGTGGCGTGCGTGCCTGGGGATACAGTCGCACCAACTCGCGCAACGCGGCCTCGACGCGCGGACGTACGCGAGGCAGAACGGCCATGCACCGCTTCGCACTGGCATAAAGCTCGGGACGCTTCGCCAGGGTATCGGCGATTCGCGCGCCAGTGACGTTGCGCAGCTTCGCCAGGTGATGCAGGCCTTCGGAGCCCGCATCGAGGTAGTCGCGCTGCAATTGCTCGGCGGTCGGATGCCCGCCTGCCGCGTCGTAGAGTTTGTAGAACCGGTCGACGTCTTCGGTATGGATCTGCGGTCCTGCGGCCCGCGCCACCGCGACGGTAATCGAAGCGAAAAAACCGATGATGATTCGAGTGCAGACTACGCTCATTACTGCTTCCGTCAGGGCCAGACTTCCAGCGGCTCGCTGATCGCCTCGCCCCGCAGGAACGCAGGCAGCAGCCTTGCCAGCGACTTCGGGTAGAAGCGCTCACGGCTCGCGGCGATCTCCTCCAGCGACCACCACTGCGCGCCGAGCACGTCATCCTTCTCGGCGTCGAAGCGGTTCTGATCGCCGAGCGGCGGCGCTTCTTGCGTCAGCCGTGCAGCGACGACGATTTCATGCTGCTGGCGATGCACATGCCGATAGACATATGAGACTTCGCGGCGCCAGTGCGGAGCATCGATGCATTCCGGCGCGAGCTCGAGGCCCGTCTCCTCGCGCAGCTCGCGGATCGCGGCCCGGATGTAATCCTCGCCGGCTTCGATCCCGCCACCGGGAAGCTCCCAGGCCGTACCGAACTCCGGCTGAGTCGCGTCGCGGACGTGCAGCAGGAGCACGCGTCCACTCGCTTCGAGCACAACCAACCGGACGACGTCGCGTTCGACGGTGGGGATCACGCTCACGCCCACCCCATGTGCCACGCCGCGACGCTCAGCACGTAGCAGATCAGCGAGAGCACGACGCCGGCGAAAGGAATGCGGAACCAGTAGACCTTCGCAAGCACTGCGAAGCCGCCGAGCATTGCGAGTCCGACGATGAGCAGAAAGGGTGAATTGAACAACAGCTCGGGGTAGGCATTCGCCAGGAAGCCGTAGACGAGGCCGAACAGGATCGCGCCCATGCTGTGGCTGGCGTTGAAGCCGATCCACGCACGCCACACTGTCGTCTGGCGCGTGATGACGAGATTGACCTCATTCATCCGCGCCTGCAGCGTCGGGTCGCGCGGCAGCAGCTTCGGGCCCGAGAACGTGTAGATCAGGTGCAGCACGCCCAACGCCAGCAGCACGAGCGTGCTCAGCGTCATCAGGGTTATTCCGGCCAAGTGGATCGCTCCGCAAAGTCCAGCATCGCCGCCGATGATACTGACGAAATCTGCGACCCGCTCGCGAGCCGTGTTCTCGAATCCACGAACTCAGCGAAACGGATGAACGCTGTGAACGAGACGATCACCGCGTGGATGGCGAGCCGCTGACGACGGGCGCCCGGTCGGGCACCGGATCGCCCCAGCTCTTTCGCATTTTCTCGCCCGGCCCGAGCACGCCGATGCGGATCTCCCAGCGCAGCGAGCCCTTGTTCACGAACTGCCAGTCGAACTTGCGCCCTTCGAGCTGCCAGCCTGCGCGCTCGAAGCCCTGACACAACTCGGTGAACGCGCGCTGTGCGCCGCCCAGGCGGCAGTCGACATAGGCCAGCACCCCCCAGGGATTGCTGATGCCGATCCAGGCCCGATCTTCCGGGTCGTAACGAACGCGCACACGCCTCATGGATAAAGCGTAGCGCAGGAGCTGGGTGGATATCCAGTAGGCGCTACGTCAGACGTTCCGGGTCACTGCAGCACCTCGAAGTCGGTAAGTTCGAGTGCGTAGTTGCCGTCTTCGATGAACTTTTGTGTCATCGAGTACGTCAGCGGAAAGCCCAGCTCGGGATGAAACCGGCACTGCGCGACGATGTCCTGCTGCTGCAAGTCTTTCTCCATCCAGGTGAGCAATCCTGGAATTGTGTAGTCGCGGCCCTTGGTGTCGACGCTATTGCCCTCGACGATGTCGAACGCCAGATCGGGGCCGGGTCGCGAGTAGTAGCGCAGGGATACCGCCGAGACGAGCTCACCTTTCGAGATCGTCATCCTGATCGGTTGCGGGCTGGGGTTC